>CASYFC010000022.1 GCA_949482135.1 uncultured Clostridia bacterium | reverse complement strand
TTTGAACGATGTTATTTAAGTTATCTTGGAATAATATGAAAAAAAGTATAAAAGACTATGCTATCTATTTTTTAACATTAGTATTAGGTGTAGCAATTTTCTATATGTTCAATTCAATAGATAGTCAACAAGCAATGCTACAAGTATCACAATCACAAAGAGATATAATAAAAATGATGATTTCGATGCTTGGTTTTGTATCGGTATTTGTAGCAGTTATATTAGGATTGCTAATTGTATATGCTAATAATTTCTTAATTAACCGAAGGAAAAAAGAATTTGGAATTTATATGTCTCTTGGAATGGGAAGAAGACAAATATCAAAAATTATACTAATGGAAACAATATTTGTTGGAATCATTTCACTTGTCATAGGAATAGTTGTAGGTATATTTGCATCACAATTTATGTCAGTATTAGTTGCAAAAATGTTTGAAGCAGATATGAGTGAATTTCAGTTTGTATTTTCACAAGATGCTTGTATAAAAACTTGCATTTATTTTGCAGTAATGTATGTGCTAGTTATGCTCTTTAATACATTTACTGTTTCAAAATATAAACTAATCAATTTATTAAATGCACAAAAGAAAAATGAAAAAGTAAAAATAAAAAATCCATTTCTTTGCATATTAGTATTTATTGTTGCAGGAGCAATGTTAGGTTATGCTTATTGGAAAGTAACAGTGGACAGCAGTAGTTTAAGTACATTTGATAAACTATTACCACCAATACTTATGGGAATAGTTAGTACAGTATTAATTTTCTGGTCTTTATCAGGTTTTATTATACAGATTGTTCAAAAAATGAAAAACACATATTTAAAAGGTACAAATATGTTTGTATTAAGGCAAATTAACAATAAAATCAACACAATGGTAGCAAGCATGAGTGTTATATGTTTAATGTTATTTATGACAATATCAATACTTTCTTCAAGTTTATCGTTGAGAAACACAATGGGAAGAGAATTAGTAGAAATGACACCAGTAGACTTAAACTTGTATAAAACTGCTAATTTACCAGAAAGTTATATGAAATACGGAAGAGAAGTAAAAACAACTGAAACACAAAGAGAAGATTCAAGACATTCTATTAAAGAAACATTAAAAAATAATGGATTAGATATGAATGTATTAAAAGATATGGTAGAAATACCAATCTATGTAAGCAATGACTTAACTTGGAATGATTTTTTTGGAAATAAACTAGAAAAGATAAAAGCAAAATTTCCTATGCTTGCGTATGATACAGCAGAAGAAATTGTAAAAATATCTGATTATAATAAAATAGCAAAATTATATGGTATAGAGCAATATGAACTAAAAGATGATGAATATATTATGCTTTGTGATTTTACAAGTATGGAAGAAGTAAGAAATGAAGTATTAGTAGATGGAAACAATTCTTTAACAATCGCAGGAAAACAATATAAATCAAAATATAATGAGTGTAAAAGTGGATTTATAGTAATGTCAACAAGTCATACTAATACAGGAATAATATTAGTACCAGATAATTGTCCTTTAACAGAAGATATGAAAGAAATGTATCTTTTAGCAGCTGATTACAATGATGATACAAAAGAAGGAAAGGAAAAAATTGAAGAGCTATTTTCAAAAGATGATTCAGCATTTATACAAAGTTTAAACAAAAAAGGAATAGATTTAGATGGACTTACTAAAACAAGAATTATGGAAGGAAGTGTAGGAATAGCAACAATAGTAACATTTATAGCAATTTATTTAGGGGTAATATTCCTAATTGCAAGTTCAGCTATCCTAGCATTAAAACAACTAACAGATAGTTCAGATAATAAACAAAGATATACTATTTTAAGAAAAATTGGTTGTGATGAAAAAATGATAAA
>CASYFC010000021.1 GCA_949482135.1 uncultured Clostridia bacterium | reverse complement strand
CTATGGTGCGCCGGTTCGGCGCTTAGGATATAGTCGGTGGGAAGCCGACCTAGTAAAGTCTAGCCAACAACTAGTATCGAGATTTTGGAGCCGAAGCCGTGAGGTCAGGTTTAAGCGTAAATCAGAGAGAGTTCGAGCCGTAATGCGAAAGCGTGAAACTATTGAGCCTCGTTAACACGATATACAGAAGCTGATACTGTTCATAGAGGTAGCAAGCAATAACATATATTCGATATGGCAAGAATATATGGTTTCTGTCGGGGTCATAGGGTATGGCGAGTTCTACATTGATATTCTAAGTGTACCCGGGAGGTCTTATGAGTTCTCGAAAGAGTATATATAGCTAGCCTGTAATGGTAATTAAAGAAGTGTAAAAACTGAGGCTATATAGATGGTTCATAAGAAGTCGGACTAGTTCATAGTAGCGATGAAGCAAGTAATGCCTGTGGAGCGAAGGGACTAGCATAATAATTTCCTTGATAAATCTAACAACTACACACGGGAGGTGGTAAAAGGTTGGAAAGCGGATTTAGAAAGATAGAATTGCAATATAAGAAATATGGAAATGTTCAAGGTTTAATGCAATACATAAATAAAGATACATTATTAAAACAACACAGAAAACAACTAGGAAATAAAGCTACTGGAATTGACAAAATAACCAAATATGATTATCAAAGAAATATAAATGACAATATAGATAAACTATTAACCAATATGAAAACAATGTCATACAAGCCCAAAGCAGTAAGAAGAACATATATACCCAAAGTAGGTAGTAATGAACTGAGACCATTAGGAATACCAGCATACGAAGATAAAATAGTTCAAGGAGCAATGGCAGAAATATTAAGAAATATATATGAAAATATATTTCTAGACTGTTCATATGGATTTAGACCAAATAGAGACTGTCATAAAGCACTAAAGGAACTAGACAGAATAATAATGTGGGAAAACGTTAATTACATAGTAGATGCGGATATAAAAGGCTTCTTTAATAACGTAAATCATGAGTGGTTAATAAAGTTTTTAGAATATACAATAAAAGATAAAACATTCATAAGATATATTTCAAGATTTCTAAAGGCTGGCATTATGGAAGATATGCAACAGTGTGAAAGTGATAAAGGAACACCACAAGGGGGACTAATATCACCGATTTTAGCAAATGTATACCTTCATTATGTACTAGACTTATGGTTTGGAAAGGTTGTAAAAGCACAATGCAAGGGTAAAGCTTTTCTAATAAGATATGCAGATGACTTTGTGTGTTGTTTTCAATATAAATCAGAAGCAGAAAAGTTCTACAAAGCACTAAAAGAAAGAACAAGTAAATTTGACTTACAATTAGCAGAAGATAAAAGCAAAATCATACCATTTGGAAGAAACACGAAAAGCAAAGAGACGTTTGAATTTCTTGGATTTACACATAGGAATGGCAAAAGTAGAAAAGGGCTATATAAGTTAATACATCATACAAGTGCAAAGAAGTCAAGAGCGAAGAAGGAAAGTGTTAAACAATGGCTAAAAGAGAAAGTCTACATTTATCCAACACCATATTTAATAAAGAAACTTAATATAAAACTAGTAGGAATGTACAGATATTATGGAATAAGTGACAATGTACAATGGATGATAAAATTTAGACAATATGTAAGGTATGAACTTAAAAAGTGGCTATCAAGAAGAAGTCAAAAAGGATATATAACTTGGGAGAAATACAATAAAATACTACAATATAATCCAATAGCAACGCCCAAGATATATCATAGCTTATGGCAATTTGAATGATTATTATGAAAAGCCGTATGCGGGAAAATCGCAAGTACGGTTTTGTGAGGAGCACAAGCTTCTTACAATAATTAAATATTATAAGAAGTGGAATGTGTTTACTCGACTAGAATTCTTACTATTCCTAATAATAGGATTAATGTTATCAATAATAGAATAATACAAACAATCATAGAAAACAAGGATTTTTTAGAAAAAAGTTTAGAAAAAAGCATAAAAGCTAATGAAATAAGTATGTTTAGCAGAGATTTGAGACAAGTATTTGATGAAGCAGGAAGAAAAACACTTGTGGGAATCTTAGAAATGATAGATACCCTACTCTTTGAAAATTCAAGAAGAAAAATAAAATATATTCATAAAAACTATTTAAAAATACAAAAAAATAGTATAAAATAAGAACAAAAATGAATATCACTTAATAAAATAAAAAAGGGGAAAATGAATGAAGAAAAATGAAATAGAGATAGAAACAATGGCAAAAGAATGTAATGGTGAAATCAAAACAAGGGGAATAGAGCAGTATATAAGTAAATTTTGTAGTGATACAAGAGAAATACAAAAAGGAGAAATGTTTATTTCTATTAAACCAGAAGATGGTAGTGATGGTACAAAATATATCATAGAAGCCTTTGAAAAAGGAGCAATAGGTTGTATTACAGAATATGAAATAGCAGAAGAAATCCTTCAAACCTATAAAGATAAAACAATTATAAAAGTAAAAGACACCATAAAGGCAATACAAAATTTAGCAAAATATAAAAGAGAATTATATTCTATTCCTGTTGTTGGAATTACTGGAAGCGTGGGAAAAACAACAACAAAAGAAATGATAGCATCAGTTCTTGAAAAAAAATATAAAATAGCAAAAACAAGGGAAAATTACAATAATCACATAGGAGTGCCACTTACT
>CASYFC010000020.1 GCA_949482135.1 uncultured Clostridia bacterium | reverse complement strand
TTGGATAAACAACTGGGAATATAAAGTATATAATTAATTGTTTAAACACAATTTTGTAAAGTTCATTATCTCCAACACCTAATTTACTTAATACTTGATAACGATATTTATACTTGGTAGAATCACTTAATGATTGAATTGCTAAAATTGTTCCAACTACTGCTATAAATATTAAAGCTAGATAAAAACAGATAAATGATGTTATTGTTATAAAGCCCTTATTTGAAGCCTCTATTTCTCCTCTTACTTTAATATTTCCAATAGAAAAGCCAGATAATTTTGGATCATAGAAATCAGTCAATTTTCTAGCAAATTCTTCAGTTGTTTTTTCTTTAGTATTAATAATTAAATGCGTTTCAACAATATCTAAATTTTCTACTGCCGAATCAGGAACAACAACTATATATCCATATCCAATTCCCCAGGCAAATGTATATCCATCACTTGAAATTTCTTTTTGTTTCAAAGTAATACCATTTGATAAAGTTATTTCTTTTAGTTCTGGAGAATTTTCTAAATCATTTTTTAATTCTTTCATAATATTTAAATAATATTCATTGTCTTTTAAGGTAATTGTTGGTTTTCCTCTCATTTCCAATAATTTATTAAAATCGTTTAGTTTAATTACACTAGTTGGTCTAGTCAAACCTAAAGCTTTTTTAATACTATCATTCTGATCATAACCATTATAAACATATTGTTCATTTATTGTATAATCTTCATCTATAAAGGTTACAAATTTATCAACCTCTTCAGGATTCAATTCTATTGCAATATCATAAGGGCAAGTTGTATCCATTTGATACTCAAAAACACCTTTAAATAAATTGGAAAGATTTAATACTACAAATGTTAAAGTAATTAAAACTGTTATTGTTCCTAAAGTAAAACTCATGCTTTTTACTTTAGAAGAAAAGGTTCTTGCAATAAATAAATTATTTCCCTTATATTTTATATTTCTTCTTTTTAAAACATAATTTAAAATAAAATCTGATAAAGTAGTCGTTACTCCATAAATACTAAAGATTATTAAGAATATACATAATAATATAATCGCAAATGATGGTTCATCACTAATATCATTAAACTGCATATCAAAAAGAATTAGAGATAATATACCTAGAAATAATGAAATTATAAAATAGAAATTTCTATGTTTTTTATTTTTATGAATCAACTTTTCATTTTGTTTTTCAAAATAAAGCAAATTATAAATACTCATTTTTTTAATTCTTCTTCTAGAAAGAAATAAAACAAAAAAATAAATAAATATAATATATAGACCAGATAATAAAATTGGATACAATCCAAAATCCATCTTAATCAAATGGGGTAATTCAAAAATATTCATAATAATGCTAGACATTATTATACTAAACAATATTCCTATTGGAATTGAAAAAATGAAAGCGAAGAATCCCAATATAATGTTTTCTAAAATAAACATTTGAGTTATTTTATTTTTTTTAATACCTAATAATTCGTATGTACCAAATTCTTTACTTCTCTTTTGAAACATAAATTTTGTTGTATAATTAATCAAAAAACCTACAATAAAAATTACAATAGCACTTGTAAAATACATAGCAACTTTAAAATTTGCCATTGTACTGCTTAATTCTAAAACTTCTTTTGAATTACTTATTAAATTAAATGCAAACATAAACGAAAAAGACAATATTACAGTAATTAGATATATTACATAATTCTTAATACTTCTTTTTGCATTCATTTTAGCTAATTTACTTAACATTTTCTACATCTCCTCCAAGAAGTGTAAGAACATCAAGTATTTCATTAAAAAATTCTTTTCTTGATTTATTTTCTCTTAAAATTTCATTAAATAATTTTCCATCTTTTAAAAATAAAACTCTTTTACAAAAACTGGCACTAAAAGTATCGTGCGTTACCATTAAAATCGTTGCTTTTAATTTCTCATTCAGTTCATTCATTGTTTCAAGTAACATTTTAGATGATTTAGAGTCCAATGCCCCTGTTGGCTCATCTGCAAGTATTAATTTAGGATTACATATCAAAGCTCTTGCACAAGCACATCTTTGTTTTTGTCCTCCTGATACTTCATAAGGAAATTTTTGCAAAATATCTTCAATACCTAATTTTTTTGCTAGATCTCTTACTTTAGAATCAATATCATTTTTATTTTCTCTATTAATTATTAAAGATAAAGATATGTTTTCTTCAATATTTAGCGTATCTAATAAATTAAAATCTTGAAAAATAAATCCTAAATTATTCTTTCTAAAGTCTGCAACTTCTTTTTCCTTTATTTGAGTTATATCTGTACTACCTACGAAAATTTGTCCTGATGTTGCCTTATCAATAGTTGATATAACATTTAAAAGAGTTGTTTTTCCAGAACCTGATGCTCCCATAATAGCAACAAATTCTCCTTCATTGATTTTAAAAGTAATACCATCAACTGCTTTAGTAATATTATTACTATCACCATAATATTTTTTTACATTATCTAATTTTAGAATTTCTTTCATAGATATTCCTCCTCAATAAATTCCGATTTTTCTTTCTCCAATTATATCAAAAAAGAACAAGTCATAAATACGATTTGTTCTAAAAATTGTAATTTATTCACAACTTCCATTTTTTGATTTAAAATAATTTTCGACATTCGTCATCGAGCTATCAATATTATTAAAATCTACAATTTTCTTTATTTCATCTGACATTTCTTTAGAACAAATATCACATTTAAAATAATTATTTGTACCAAATTCTATTTGATACTTTTTATTATCAATAGAACATATCGTAGTAGCACTACCTTCCACATTAGAATTTCCTGGAGATAATGTATATATTCCTATCCCTATTACTGCGACTATCATAAATATAATATAGCCAATAAATATAATTCCTATTACTTTTAATATTTTAATTATCATTCCTGCTAATCGTTCTGTATTACTTATTTTGTTCATTAAAAACTCCTTTGACTCATTATCCAAAATTTCATCAATGCTAACATTAAATGCTTTTGATAATTTTTTTAATTGTTCTGGGTTAGGTGCTGTTTCTCCTAATTCCCAGTTAGAAATAGTTTGTCTTGTAACTTCTACTTTTTCCCCTAGTTGCTCCTGTGAAAGTCCATTTTTCTTTCTTAATTGTAAGATTTTATTGCCTAAATTCATTTCATTTTCTCCTTTCACAAAAATTATATACTATTAACATTTAACATATCTACCAAAGTTTTTTGGAAGTTTGTCAAAGAGTTTTAACATTTCAGCAAATTGTAATTTAATCATCACTATCTTTGTTAATGTAGTTATATTTTTTAATTT
>CASYFC010000019.1 GCA_949482135.1 uncultured Clostridia bacterium | reverse complement strand
TAGTTGCTTATCAACCCAGTTCTTATACAGAACTGCTGTCAAGGCAACGTTTAATGTTAAAGATAACATAAATGATATTATAAAAAATAGTATCACTTTAACCATAAACATCACCACCTCTCCAACGAAAACTCGTAAAAATTGGTGGCAAAACCACATCTGTTTATTCAATCATTTCCTATGGCAATTATTCTATAATATTCTTATAAATTTGTCTATAAAATTTATAAACTTTCATAATTTATTATTCAACTAATTCGATAATTAATATAGATATTATAATTACATTTCTAATTATTCTCATATCATATTACTTCATTTATAATATTACTAATAATAACATTAATAATTGCTCCAAGTGCAACTATTAAAATTGATAAAATAACATATCTCCCAACATCTATATTCTTCCTTCTAGTAATATGCATATTTACAGGTATTAATAATGTAAGAAAAGCCGAAAATATTAATAAAAGAAATAATACATTTCCACATTTTAAAATTCCAAAATTAACAACCATAATTATAAACAATATTATCCATAATGAAAAACCAACTATAAAATTATATAATTGTGCTAAAAATAATACTCTCATACTATCTAAGTTTCTTTTGGATATTATTAATATAATTGGTACAATTATTATTCATATTACTAATATAATCCATACAATCATAATTTTTTCCCCTTCTATTTTTTTTCACTACAATATCTTTATCAAAGTTTTATATTTATTCATCTTCAATATAATTCCAGTTTATCCCTTTATCTTTACTATAAAATTCATAATATGTTTCTTTAGGAGTTTTATTATAATTGATTGTATAACACTTTATTTTTAATAAATCATTCTCAATATACGGTACATCAATAACAAGTAAATTTTCTTCTGTAATAATATCTGGATGAATAATATTGGCTTCTACAAATGTTTTTCCACCATCTACTGTAACTAATAATGCCATATGTTCATTATTAGTTCCTGCTAATCCAGGATCATTAATAAAACCAATATTTTTATCTATAAATACAAATTTTGAACCATTATGAATTTGTAAGAATCCATCATACATTTCTAGTTGATTTACCCACGTATTACCATTGTCATTAGATTTTTCTATTTCTATTATAGATTTTTGTCCTAATACAGAACCTTTATATACTATTCTTATTTTGTTTTTTTCATCAAATATTTTTTCATACAATATATCATTTTCTTTCATTGTATTTTTATTTGGATTATCAGCACTATCATTATTACTAACAATAGTATTAGTTGCTGTATAATTATTGTTATCTAATTTTTTATTTACTTTTTTACTCTTATTTATCAAGTTGCCCCAAAAATTATATTTTAATATATGTATATCATCTTCCTGTTCTTCACCTTTTAACGTAACTTCTACATAATCATCATACCAATTAACATTTATATTATATTTACTTGCAACAGCTCCATCATCACTTATATATTCATTAAATGACTTTATCTTTATATTATTTGAATTAAGCAATGTTACTTTTACTTTTGTTCTTCCAAAAGGCCATTCTGGTTCACCAACTGCTTGAAATAAAATTTTATATTTATTTTTTTCATTTATAAATTCTGTAACATCTGTAATTCTAAATTTTGTAATATATACAAATATCAAAATAAGAATAATTATTATAATAAAAATACTTTTAAATATTCCTTTTAAAATTGATACTAATTTTTTCATTCACACTCCACTTTAATGTTCAATGTTTTCTTTCAATTACACATGTTAATGGCCCCTTAAATCAAATTCAGTAAGTAATTCCTTTTTGGATTCCCCCCAAGAATAAATTGTAAAGTATTTTTCTCTATCGTTTTCATTGTATTTTTCAAACCAGTAACTTCCATTGTCAATCATTTTTAGTTTTTTAGAATTTTGTTTTTCCACTAAAAAGCTAAATTCATCTTTTTTATATTGATTATAATATTTTTTTAGTTCTTCTTCAGATAAATCTGTTTTTACTAAAATAGCTCCCAAATATTGCATTCCATTTCCATTCCCTGTAAGTTTTCCAGCAATTGATATTGAATCAACAATCTCTGTATTATTAGGTAATTTTACATTTAATAATTCTTTCTTAGTATTATTTGCTACTCTATCATTTAGTATATATATCAAAATGGGGGCTACAATAATAATAATTATTATTATTATACAAATACTTTGTAATATTCTTTTTAAAATTGTTACTAATTTTTTCATTCACACGCTCCACTTTAATGTTTAATTTCTTCATTATTACCTCATATTTCTAATATTTATCTATAGATATAAGTGATTTTGTATTTTTTTGTAATCCATTTCTCTTAATTAATTCTTCACCATTAGTAAAATAATATCTAATCCAATCTTTTTCATCGTTTTTTTCTAAATATTTAAAGTTACTATGTCTAACTTGAGTATCATTAATTCTTCTTGTATCTAAATAATATAAACCATTTCTGAAATTAACATCTCTAATCTCTATTTCAAGTTCGAATTCTGGTTTATAATAAATTCTAATAAAAGAATCTTCTCCTTTTTGAGATTTTTCTAAAAACTCATCTATAGCATTTGGATTTTTTGATATTACCTTATTCTTACTATTTTTAAATTCTACTACAACACATCCATCTTTTATAGCTTGGGAAACACTATAATCACCTGATATCTTTTCAATTTCTGTCCATTCTTCATTATATATTTTAGGAATCTCGATAGTTATGTCTACATTTTCTCTTAATTGAGAATTCTCTACAACTGCAAACCATACATTATTTTCACAAAAATAATCTGGGTTTTCTTTTTGCTCCATAACAATATGCATTGCTGTTTCATCTGATATAACACTAGATATTATTAAATCGATTTCACTAATATCACGGGTATTTTCATTTGCAATAATAACTATAAAATTTTCGGAAAAATTAACATCTGGTAATTGAGAAATTCTATTTTTATATATAAAATATTCCTCTTCATTTGTTATTACTCTATGATATAATCTTGTATCATGATTCCAAGTCATATCATTTTGCATTAAATCATCTTTAAATGTAGTTCTTCCCTCTCCATTTTCAAATAGGCCTCTTGTATGTATTGACTCTTGCTTTTGTATGTATTCATTATATACTTTAACACCAGCATAAGTTATTCCACTTAAAAATATTCCTGCACAAATTAATATAATACCTATTTTTGAAACTTTATGTACTTCTATAGAACCTTTTTGTATTAGAATTTTTCTTAGTTCTTTTTTTCCTCTATGAATAAAATTTTTTACATTTGGAACAGACTTGCCTAATATTTTTGCTGTTTCTTTATAAGATAGTTCTTCAATTTTTACTAAATATATTGCATTTCTATATTTTTCATCCAATAAATTTATAGCTTCCATTAACTCTTTTTTATCTTCTTCTTTTGTAATTAATTCTAATACATCTTTTTCAACTTCTTGATTTTCAAATAATAAATATTTATTACCAATTTCACCTCTTCTTTTTTCACAATTTATATATGAAAGTGCCCTGCTTTTAGCTACTAAATAAATGTAATATTTAAAAGTATAATTTTCTTTCATTTTATTTTGCAGTATATATATATATACTTCCTGTGTTATATCTTCTGCTTTTTGATAATCTTTTACAATATTAAAAATAAAATATTGTATTTTATTTTTATACTTTGAATATAATAATTCGAATGCTTCTTTTTCTCCTTTTAAATATTTTTCATATAATTCCATATCCAAATCATTTTTCATGAATTATCTCCTCCAATTATACATACCTACCAAATAAAAAAAAGTTTCACAATCTTTAGTTTTATTGTATAAAAATATAGAGATTATTTTTTAATATCCACAAACTACTTATCTATTAGAATATTAACATAGAAGCGACCAATTATCAATTGATTGCTTTTATATATTATTATCTTATCGATTCATCTCGATACCTATTTGCTAGCGAGAATCCTTTTACAAAGCTTTCTTCTGACTCAAGTCCAATTAATTCTGTATATATATCTACAAAATCTTCAAATATTGCAAATTCATCTTTTTCTATTAATTTCTTTAGTAAGTTTTCTTTTTCATCATATCTTTTAGAAATCTCCTTATATTTTGGACTATTTACAATATATTCGTCCAATTCATCTTGCATATAATTATATAAATCTCTAATTGTTTTTTTATCTAACATTATCTATCGCTCTCCTTTCATTTTACTTGCAAAATCTTTTACTAATCTTTTTAGTCTATCTTTAGGAAAGTCAAATAATATACTTACATATTCAAAAGTTTTATCAATCAACCTTACTGTGCAAAATTCAACCTTGTTGATTTTGCAAAACCTTTTATTATAATACTTACAAAGATTTTTTCACAAATTATTACTGTGCAAAAATATGTGCAAAAGTCTCAAAAATAAAAAATAATAAAAATAAATAAAAACCGAATAAATCTTTAAATCTCTTTTGTATCAACAAATATATCATTTTGAAAAGCAATAAAAAAAGCTAGAAAAGTTTTACTTTTCTAGCAAAGTTGGTGACCCCTACACCAATTATCTGTACCAAAAGCCTAATAAATCAACTTTCTTTGTTTTTTGTGTGCAAAATTCATGTGCAAAAATCCAAAAAATGAAAAATGTTTAAACATGTCAGATAATTTTTGAAGATAATTTAACTATCTAATTAAAGCAAATCATTTCTTATAAATTTTTTAGATTAGCTTCCTTTATAAAGACTCTTACATAATTACTTAATATAAATATGTCATATTCTTTATCATTTATAAAATTAGAAATAAGGTATTCTAAATATTTTATATTTTCATCTATTTCTTTACTAGTTGTTTTCTTTAAAATAATTCTTGCTTCTTTTTCAAATTTATCTTTATTATCAAAATTATCTTTAAAAAATCCATTAATATCATATACGTATAATCTTGGCAAAAAACTAATTGCTTCAATATATTTCTTTTCTTTTTTTAATATTTTTATTTCATAATTTATTATTTTATAAATTAAATGTGGATACATCATTTTATATTCTTGTAAATATTTCCAAGCTTCATCATATCTTTGATTCTTATAGCAAAAATCAATTAATTTCATTAAGTGTGAATCTCCTAGAAATCCTAGCTTTTCATCAAATATTATTTTTCTATATATTTCTATTGCATAATTGTAATTACCTTTTTCTGCTTCTGATATAGCACTCCACATTCTATTAAATTGTGAATCTGCATTTTTACATTTTCCTAAAAATCTTCTACTACTCATTAAAACTGTACTGTTCCAAGCTTTTCTTTTACGTATTCCAATATCTATACAATTTTTACATATTCTGTCGTTATACAATTTTAAGAATATACCACTTTTTTCACATTTTATACATTGTTTCATTTCTTTTTCCCTTTATACTATATCAATTAAACAGATTACTATTTTTATTTATTCTATAACTTTTAATTTACTTAATTATTATTCTTTGCTAGATTTCTATTAATCTTTATCCCAACGATTTGCATCTGTCCATCTAAAATTTGGATCTTTATTTCTTCTTGGATCATTTTTCCATTTTTTAGCTGTTCTTCTTGATATTTCTTTATTGATTTTGTACATTTTTTTCGTACCAAATCCTGACTTATTTTCTTCTATAGCCCCTCCTTTTATCCACTTTTGCCTTTCTTTTTCATAATCATTTTTTAATTCTTCATCTGATTTAAAAAAATTTCTTAAAAATCCCATTTTTTCTCCTTTCATATATATAATTTATCAAGGAAATCATATATTTTTATTGTTATCATCTCTCCACTTTTGATATTCTTTAATATCATCTTCTGCACCTGCTTTTAAACATATTAGTAATACTGTTGTATCATCTAAATACCCTATACCTGGCACACCATCAGGAATTAAATCAATTGGACTTAGTATATATATTAATGCACTTATTATGCCAACTATTGAACCTAATGGAATTTCTGTATACTCTTTTTTCACATAGCTTCTTACTAAAGATATCAGTGTTGGTACTATTGAGAATGTATTACCTACCAATGGAATAATTTTTAATTTTTTTTCTAATTTTTGAAGAAGCTCTTCTAATTTATCTGGATTTTCTAGTAATTTTTCTGCTTCCTTGCACCCTTTTTCATATTCTATTTTTGCCTGTTCCTCTGATAATTCTTTTTTATTCATAATTCCCTCCTCCATAGTATTTGTTTTTTTTACGAAATTTTATGTTTTTTTAATCTTAACAATAAATTACTATTTGTCTATTACAAATAATATCATAAAAACTACTACTTATCAATTAGTAGTCTTTTATGATTTCATTTATTCACTTAACTATCTATTATTCTTTTACAAACTTTCACTATGCTTCATCTGGATATATCTAATATTTCAGACATTTTAATTGTTATTCTTCTATTTTCCATATCTAAAAATTGTTTATGCTTTTCTCTTACAAATAAATCTGCCTTTTCTTCATTTTTTTTATCTATATTAAAACTTCTTTCAGACAAACAAATAGAAATTATGTTCCAAAATTTTAAAAGTGTATCCAAATGGTACATTATATTATCGACAGTTCTATCTGAAATATTTCTTGAATAATTCCACTTTTTATCATTTTTAATATATTTATAAAATTTTTCTATTATTAAATCATCAACATCTTTTACTTTTATATCTCCTAGGTATTCATTTATAACTTTAGCTTTATCTTGATATGAACCATATGTAGAATAAGCGACTTGTTGATATTTTGATTCTAAAAATATTAAGTTTAATTCGTACATTGTAATATTTTTATATTTATTTAACATTTCTCATTAATTCCTCTATCAACTTTTCTTTTTCCTTTTCATTTTCAATATAAGCTTTTAATGAATAATTAAAACATTCACAACCATTAGGATATTCTTTTATCATTTTATCAATAGGCATACTATATTCTTCAATTCTTCCAGCACAGACTAAAGTATTATTATCACTCATACAAAATTCACAATTTAAACAATGAGTTTTTAAGATATTTAAAGAATCTAAATCAATATTTTTTATGTAGAATCTTTCAAAATCTTTTTGTAAGATTCCTCTTTGTCTATATTCTTTTGGTGTTAAACCATATTCTTTTTTAAATGTAACTCTAAAGCTATCAGCATTATAACCATATTTTTGAGCAATATTAATTATCTTTTCATTGCTTTCTATTAAATCATGGCTTGCTAAACTCATTCTCCTTTTTACAATATACTCGTGAATTGTTATAGGACATTCCGTATTAAATAAAGCTTGCAAAAAACTTCTACTTAAGTTCATAGTTTTTGCTATTTCCTTAACTAATAAATAATCTTTATCATCTTTATTGTTTACTACTAAATTTTCTTCAATATAATTTAAAATCGTATTTAACATATCAGTTTTTGAATCTATCAAATAATATGGTACACTTTTTTCAATAAAATCAAATATTTGCTCTGTTTTTTTATTATTTTCAATATTACAACGTTTATTAGACTTCATATTACTTTATCTCCTATATTCTACTTATCTTTATTATACTATATATTTTTTTATTAATCCCGACATTTTATATCCTCTTTTTTACAACTTAAGAACAATATTCATAATAAAAAAGAAAACGACTCATTTGTCGTTTTCTTTTTTATCTATCTTATTGACTCATCCCTGTACTTATTAGCTAGTGAGAATCCTTTTACAAAGCTTTCTTCTGCTTCAACTCCAATTAATTCTGTATATATATCTACAAAATCTTCAAATATTGCAAATTCATCTTTTTCTATTAATTTCTTTAGTAAGTTTTCTTTTTCATCATATCTTTTAGAAATCTCCTTATATTTTGGACTATTTACAATATATTCGTCCAATTCATCTTGCATATAATTATATAAATCTCTAATTGTTTTTTTATCTAACATTATCTATCGCTCTCCTTTCATTTTACTTGCAAAATCTTTTACTAATCTTTTTAGTCTATCTTTAGGAAAGTCAAATAATATACT
>CASYFC010000018.1 GCA_949482135.1 uncultured Clostridia bacterium | reverse complement strand
CAAATGAAAAAGAGAAGCCACCAGAATACCCACCAGAAAATCCACCAGTGGAAGATCCAGAAGATCCACCAGTGGAAGATCCAGAAGATCCACCGGAGGAAGAACCAAAAGATCCACCGGAAAATCCACCAGTAGAAACTCCAGAAGACCCACCAGTAGAAGAAGATATATTTAAGTCTTCAGAATATGTTATTAAAGATGAACATATATTTAACATTGTGCATGAAACAACAAAATCTAAATTTATAAAAAATATCACAACAAACTTAAAAATGAATATTTTTACAGAAGATGATAAAGAAGTAACTAATGATAATGATTTAATAAAAACTGGTATGAAATTGAAATTATCAAATGGAAAAAGTTATAATTTAATTGTTAGAGGGGATATTAATAAAGATGGTAAAGTAACCTTAACTGATATTTCTAAATTAATTCTTCATTACAATGAAAGTAAAGCCTTTATTTTAAAAGATCAATATTCATTAAAGGCATGTGATATGAATTTTGATGGAGAAATAACTCTAACAGATATATCACAACTTATAATTTTTTATAACCATATATAATTATATATAATCATGTTATGAAAATGTAATACAAAAGTAAACAAAGGGACTTGATTTTTAAATTCTTAAAAGTTATACTTAAGGAAAGGAGTGTTCAAATGAAAAAGAAGTTTTTAAAGATTGTTATTATAATGATAATGCTAGTTATAACATATTCTACAATTGTTAATGCTTTGAGTTTTACAGCAATAATGGAAACAAATACAACCACAATACCTGAAGCAACTGAGTTTACAGTAACAATTAAAGTATCAAACTTAGATGCTGGACCTAATGGTATAAATGGACTTAGTGGTTATATAAAATATAATAAAGATGTTTTTGAAACTATTAATGAATCAAGCGTTGAAGGAATAAATGGATGGAACGCTCAATATGCTAGTGATAGCTCAAAAGTAACATGTACAAAAACAACATTTGTTAAAACAGAAGAATCTGTTTTTAATGTTACATTCAAAACTAAAACTGCAATTACTGGAAAAGAAGGATTAATACAATTTAATAATATAATTGGTACAAATAGCGATACAGATATTTCTACATCAGATATTTCTACAAAAATTATGGTTGGAACAGCTTCTGGAAATACAGCTAACAAAACTGGAAATACTAAAACAAATACAATACCAGTTATAAATACAACAACAAATAATACTACGAATAATGCAAACAATAAAACTAATAATACAGGTATATCTTTTGTAAATCAAACTAATACAACAGATGATGATATTCCTTATACAGGAGTTGAAGATAGTTTGCCTTTCTTAATGGTTGGAATAGTAATATTAGCAATAGTATTTTATATAAAAATAGAAAGAATTAATAAAGAATTAAAATAGTAAAATACAATAAAAACACGTAACAAAAAGTTACGTGTTTTATTTTTATAAAAAAGTAAAGAAAATGCTTTAAAATGTTTGAAAAAAAATATATCATAATGTATAATATACGTACTATAAATATAAGGAGTGTTCAAATGAAAAAGAAAATTTTAAAATTAACTACTATAATTATGTTATTAGTTATAACATATGCTACAATTGCTAGCGCATTAAGTTTAACTGTTTCAATGGAAACAAACAATACTACAATTGCAGAATCAACAGAATTCACAGTAACAGTTAAAGTATCAAATTTAGATGTTGGTGATAATGGTATAAATTCACTTACAGGAACTTTAAAATATAATAAAGACATTTTTGAAGAAATTACAGATTCAAGTGTTGAAGGACTAAATGGTTGGAATTCTACATTTGAAAAAGATACAGGAAAAATAGTATCAACAAAACAAAGCTTTGTAAAATCAGAAGAATCTGTTTTTAATATAACATTAAAAACAAAAGAAAAAGTTACAGGTAAAGAAGGAATAGTTGAATTTACAGATATTAAGGCCCAAAACAGTGATACACAAATAGATGCTCCAAATATTTCTGTAACAATTCATGTTGGAACTGAATCAGGAAATACTGCTAATACATCAAATACAGGAAATTCAGCTACTATACTTCCAATATCAAATAACACAGCTAAAAACAATACAAGTAATAATACTACAAATAATACAGCTAATAATGCATCAAAATCATATATTAATGCTACAAACGTATTAAATGATAATATACCAGAAACAGGTGTTAAAGATACATTAGCAATTGCAATATTTGCAGTAATAATTGTTGCAATAATAGTTTTTATTAGAATTGAAAGAATTAACAAAGAAATGAATGATAAATAAGGACAATATAAATGAAATTATTAATAACAGAAAAACCTTCAGTTGCAATGGAGTTTGCAAAAGCATTAAAATTAAATTCTCAAAGAAAAAATGGATATATAGAGGATAAAGATTGGATTATAACTTGGTGTGTAGGTCATTTAGTAACAATGAGCTATCCAGAAGTATATGATGAAAATTTAAAGCTTTGGAGATTAGATACTCTTCCTTTTATTCCAAAAGAATGGAAATATGAAATAATTCCAGCAGTTGCAAATCAATTCAACATTATACAAAAATTAATGCAAAGAGAAGATATTGAAGTAATTTATAATGCAGGAGACTCTGGAAGAGAAGGAGAATATATACAAAGATTAGTATTTATGATGGCCAATCCAAACCCTAAAGCAGAAATGAAAAGGGTTTGGATTGATTCTCAAACAGAAGAAGAAATACAAAGAGGAATTAAAGAGGCTAAAGATATGTCCGAATATGATAGTTTATCAGATTCAGCATATTTAAGAGCAAAAGAAGATTATTTAATAGGTATAAATTTTTCTAGATTGTTATCAATAATTTTTGGAAGAAGAATTGCAAAAGATTTAAATGAAGATAAAGTTTCTATTTCTGTTGGTAGAGTTATGACATGTGTGCTTGGTATGGTTGTATCAAGAGAAAGGGAAATTAGAAATTTTGTTAAAACAAAATACTATAAAGTAATTGGTAATTTTGGAAATGATGAAGCACAATTTAAAGCAGAATGGAAAGTTACAGAAAAATCTAAATTATATAATAGTCCAATATTATATAACGAAAGTGGTTTTAAGAAAGAATCAGACAGCAAAGATTTTATACTAAGCTTAGAAAAT
Source organism: uncultured Clostridia bacterium (assembly GCA_949482135.1). Lineage (GTDB taxonomy): Bacteria > Bacillota > Clostridia > TANB77 > CAG-508 > Scatovivens. The sequence continues at coordinate 10,237 of CASYFC010000018.1, read as the reverse complement.
AAAAAAGCAATTATTTCAGAGATTAAAAAAACTAAGCAAAAAGAAAATGCACCATTATTATTCAATTTAGCAGAAATACAAAATGAATGTACAAAAGTTTTTAAAATAAAGCCAGATGAAACATTAGAAATTATTCAAGAATTATATGAGAAGAAATTAGTTACTTATCCAAGAACGGATGCTAGAGTTTTATCAACAGCAATAGCAAAAGATATTGGAAAAAACTTAAATGGATTATTTAAAAATTTTAAAGATGAAGAAATAAATTGCTATATAAAAAAAATGATTGATGAAAAATATAGCACAAATTTAGTAAAAACGAAATATGTTAATGATAGTAAAATAACAGACCACTATGCTATAATTCCAACAGGTCAAGGGTTTGAAAATTATGATAAACTAACTGATTTAAAAAAAGAGGTTTATAAACTTATTGTAAAAAGATTTATAGCAATTTTTTATCCAGCAGCTGAATATAACAAAGTAAATTTAAGTATAGATATTGAAGGAGAGCAATTTAATAGTAGTGGAAAAGTTTGCATAAAGCAAGGATTTCTAGAAGTATTAAAAAATAGATTAAAAAATGAATCTGATGATGGAAATTTAAATATTTTATCAAATTTAAAAAAAGGTCAAGAAATAAAAGTTTTAAATTATGAAATAAAAGATTCAGAAACCTCACCACCTTCTAGGTATAATTCTGGCGGAATGGTTCTAGCAATGGAAAATGCAGGAAAACTAATAGAAGATGAAGCTTTAAGAGAGCAAATAAAAGGAGCAGGAATAGGAACTTCTGCAACTAGAGGTGAAATAATAAAAAAACTAGAAAGAATAAAATATATAGAAATTAATTCAAAAACTCAAATAATAACTCCAACTCCGAAAGGGGAAGCTATATATGATATTGTATTTAAATCAATTCCAGATATGTTAAATCCAAATTTAACAGCTAGTTGGGAAAAAGGTTTAGAAATGGTTGCTAAAAAAGAAATAAAGCCAGAAATATTTATGGAAAAATTAGAAAAGTATATTAATTCTAAAGTAGACAAATTAGTATTACGTTAGAACACTTTATGTAAAATCCTCATAATATGTAACATAAAATTATGAGGAGGTCAAAATAATGTATGATTACATAATTAATGGTGGGAAGAAACTGCATGGTGAAGTTACAATATCTGGTTCTAAAAATGCAAGTTTGCCTATTTTAGCAGCTACTATTATAAGTGGTAAAACAACTAAATTATATAATGTTCCTAATATTGAAGATGTAAAAATAACACTTAAAATTTTAGAAACATTAGGATGTAAAATTAAAAGAGATAAAAATAAAGTATTAATTAATTCTAAATATATGACAAAAACAAGGATACCAGACGAATTAATGAGAAAGCTTAGATCATCTGTAATAATTGCAGGAGCAATTATTGCTAGATTCAAAAGTGTAGAATTTTCATATCCAGGAGGATGTGATATAGGAGCTAGACCTATAGATTTACATCTCGAAAATTTTAAGAAAATCGGCGTTAATATAAATGAAAATAGTAGTTACATAGAATGTAAATGTGATAAAATATTAACTAAAAATATACAATTAGATTTTCCAAGTGTAGGAGCAACAGAAAATTTAATGTTAGCTTCTGTACTCGGAAATCATGAAATAACAATAAATAATTCTGCAATGGAACCAGAAATTGTTGATTTAGCAAATTTCTTAAATAGAGCAGGAGCGAAAATTTATGGAGCAGGAACAAACATTATAAAAATAAAGGGTGTAGAACGATTAAAAGAAGTGTCTTATAAAATAATGCCAGATAGAATAGAAGCAGGAACTTTCTTAATTGCTGGAGCAATAACAGGAGGTACAATTAAAGTAAATGATGTTGTTCCTGAGCATATAGCACCAGTTGTTGCAAAACTTAGAGAATGCGGATGTGAGATAATAACAGATAAGAAATCAATATATTTATCTGCTGGAAAAAAATTGAAAGCAGTAGATATTAAAACAATGCCATATCCGGGATTTCCAACAGATCTGCAACCTATTTTTTCAACACTACTTACGATAAGTAAAGGCACATCAATTATTACTGAAAACATTTTTGAAAATAGATTTAAGTTTATTCAAGAAATAAAAAGAATGGGAGCTAAAGCTACAATAGAGGGGAAAACTCTTGTTATAAAAGGAGTAAAAAAGCTTCATCCTGCAAATGTAGAAAGTACAGATTTAAGAGGAGGAGCAGCTTTAGTTATAGCAGGTCTTTCTGCAAAAGGAAAAACAAGAGTAAAAAAATTACAATATTTACTTAGAGGATATGAAGATTTTGATAAAAAATTAAGATTATTAGGTGCAGATATTATTCGAGAAGAGGGTGATTAGGTTTGGAAGATGATGAAATTATTATTGGAATAACTCCAAAAAATGATTCTAATAAAAATAAAAAGAAAACAAATAAGTCAAATTCTAAGAAAAAATCTACAAATAATTCTAATTCAAAGTCTAGTAAAAAAGTATCAAATAATAATCCCAAATCACAAACTAATAAATCAAAAAAAACTAGTAAAAAAGGAACAGCAAGAAAAAATCTATTAAAAATGATTGGAATTATCATACTTTTAATTTTTCTAATAATATTGTTGTTTAGTTCTAGTTTATTTAATATTAAAACAATTAATGTTTCAGGAAATGTAAAATTGTCAGATGAAAAAATAATAAGTTTATCATCTTTAGAATTATATACAAATATTTTTAATTTTAAAAAAGGAAATATTGTTGAAAATGTAAAAGAAAATGCTTATATAGAGGATGTAAAAGTTTCAAGAAAATATCCAAGTACAGTAAATATAGAAGTAGAAGAAAGAGAAGCAAAATATATGTTACAGTTTGCTGATAGCTACGTTTACATTAATAATCAAGGGTATATGTTAGAAATATCTAATGAGAAATTAGAATTACCAGTTTTGGTTGGATTTACTACAGACTTGAGCAATATAAAGGCTGGAAATAGAATAAATGTAGAAGACTTAAAAAAAATGAACACTGTAATAAAAATATATGATAGTGCGAAATTAAATGAACTAAATGAATTAATAACAAAAATTGATATATCAAATTCAAAAAATTATTCTATTGAAATGGCAAGCAAAGCCAAAATAATATACTTAGGAGAATGCTCAAATTATTCTGATTTAAAAACTAGAATGCTATATTTAAAATCAATTTTAGAAAAAACAGAAGGAATGAGTGGAGAACTATTTTTAGATATTGATTTAAATTCTGAAAAAATTCGTTTTAAAGAAAAAATAGGATAGAAAGGAAATTTAATGAAGTTAGATAATAATAAACTAAAAATTGTAATAATTTTAGGTGTAATGTGTTGTTTTCTTACAGCAGGAATAATTACTCAAATAAAAACTGTACAAAATAGTCCTACAACAGTTGGAAAAACTCAAACCGAAAATGAATTAAGAGACAGTGTATTAAGATGGAAAGAAAAATACGAGAATGCCTATGAAAAGCTAGAAAAAAAGGAAAAAGAGCTAGAAAGATTAAGAGAACAAGTTGCAAATTCTAATGAATCTGCAAAAGGATTAAGTGGAAAACTTGATAAATATAATTTGATGCTCGGAAAATCAGACTTGATTGGTAAAGGTATTATTATAACATTAAAAGATGGAGAAGTTAGAAGTTTTGGAGGAGATCCACTTGTTCATGCACAAGATGTAATGAATGTAGTAAACTCTCTAAAAAATGCAGGAGCAGATGCAATTTCAGTAAACAATCAAAGAGTAGTAGATTCTACAGCATTTAATTGTATAGGAAATGTAATAACAGTTAATGGTGAGAAAATTGGTGTACCATTTGTTATAAAAGCTATAGGATTACCTTCACAATTGTATGGTTCTCTTACGATGAAAGGACATTACTTATCAATGCTTGAAGCTGGTGGAGTAAAAGTAAGTGTTGAACAAGTAGACAAAGAAACAATTATAATACCAAAATATGAAGGTATTTATAAATTAGAATATGCGCAAAATGCTGAATAGAGGTGAAGAGTTTGAATAAAAATATAACAATGACTATTTCAATAGGTTGTGTTTCTCTAATTTTAACAATGCTTATGTTCACACAGTTCAAAACTGTTGATGAAACGGACATTATGGCAATTGAAACTATGAGAGAAACAGAACTTAGATCAGAACTTGCAAATTGGAAAGAAAAATATGATGCGATAGATAAAGAAATTCAAGAAAGAGACTTAAGGATTTCTGAGTATAAAAATGAGTTAAATAATGATGCTAATTCAACTAAATTATTGTCAGATGAAGTAAAAGAAGCAGAAACATATTTAGGGTATTATGATGTACATGGAGAAGGTATTGTTATAACTCTTTCAGATTTAGATTCACCAGTAGATTACCAACAGCTTCTTGAGTTAGTAAACGAATTAAAAAATGCAGGAGCAGAAGCAATATCAATAAATGGACAAAGAATTGTTTCTAATTCATATATATCACTAATTAATAGTTCTATAATTTTAATAGATGACGTAAAAACAGCAAGTCCTTATGAAATAAAGGCAATTGGTGATAAAAAATATTTAGAAAGTGCATTAACTATAAAAGGTGGATATATAGATAGAGAAAAAGTATCTATAAAAATAGACTATAGAGTTGAAGATAATATAGTTATACCAAAATATGATGGAGAAATTTCATTAAAATATTCTAAAGAATATAAAGAAAAAGAAGAGGAGGCAAATTAGTTATGATATATATTTCTATAATTATTGGTTGCATAATAGGAGCTTGTATAGGAATGGCATCTCCAGTTATTTCATATACATATTCAAGTTATCTATCAATTGCAATTATTGCAGCATTAGATACCGTATTTGGAGGAATTGCTTCTGTTGTAAGAGGAAATTTTGATTTAAAAATATTCTTATCAGGCTTTTTTGGAAATTCAATATTATCGATAGCTTTAACTTATTTGGGTGAAAAATTAAATGTTGATATATATTTAGCAGCAATTGTTGTTTTTGTTGGAAGAATGTTTACAAATCTTGCAATTATTAGAAGACATTATATAGATAAATGGATTAATAAAATTGAAGTAAACAAAAATAAAACACATTTTGAAAATGATGATGAAGATATAAAAGATAATGAAGATGTAAAAATTCCAGAAAATTAAAATAAGAAAGAAACACTTGACATTTGTTAAGTGTTTCTTTTATGCATTTAAATTGTTATTTAGTTATAGAAATTACAATTTAAATGCATAAATAATAGCTTAAATTTGTCAATTTATGTCTTGAATTTCATAGAAATTTGGTATATATTTTTATTTATATTGAAAAAATTCAAGGATAACAAAAATATTACATTTTAATTACAAAAATATGTCGTTTTTACTTGACTTTTTGTTCAAAATGTAATATTCTTATCGCATAGAATTTTTTGGTTCTTATACAGAAAAAATAAAATGGGGGAGTTAACTTTGGCAATAGGGGATATAATTGTTGGTATTGATATTGGAACCTCTAAAGTTAGTACATTTGTTGGTGAAGTAAATAATTTTAATCAAATAGAAATTATTTGTAGTACAAGCAATAAATGCAAAGCAATTCAAAAAGGTAAAATACTTGATGAAGACGAGCTAAGTAGTTCAATTGCTAGAACAATAGCAGAAGTTGAAGATATAGCAAACATTCAAGTAAATTCTGCTTATACTACTATACCAGGAAAATACATAACAATAGTTCAAAACAGTATCGTAAAAGATGCAAAAGATAAACTTGCTGGAATATCAATAAAAGATGTTGCTTCAGCAATAATTCAAGTCAGAGATATTGAAGTACCAGAAGATAAAGTTTTAATAGATATAGTACCTGATAAATTTATCCTAGAAGATGGTAAAGCAGTAGATGATCCAGTAGGAAAATTTAGTAGTCATTTTACATTAACAGCTCAAATTATATTAGCAGAAAGAGAATATATAAGACAGTTAACTTCAGTATTTAAAAAAGCTGGTATTGAAATAGATGGTGTTGTGCCAACATCTTTAGCAGAAAGAAATTTAGTATTAGATACAAATGAATTAACAGATAATATTATGATTATAGATATGGGAGCTGGAAATACAGAAATAGGAGTATTTAATGGTTCAACTTTTGTTTATACTAATACAATTGCTTTAGGAGGAGATAATATTACTAGTGATATTGCATATGTACTAAATATCTCAAATGAAGAAGCTGATAAATTGAAAAGACAGTATGGCTTAGCACTTAGATCTTTTATAGATAATGATAATAATATAGTGTTAAATACTTGTAGAGATATGGATTCAAAAAACATGACAATAAAAAGTTCAGATTTAATTGAAATTATTGAAGCAAGAATTGAAGAAATATTTACATTAATAAACAAAGATATTACAGCACATGGCATAAAAAATAATATAAATAATGTTATTTTGACTGGTGAAGGAATTACCAATATAAATAAAAGTGATATGGCAGGAAAAATAATTTTAAATATCCCAGTTAAAATTTCTACAGGTAGATTAGTGAGTACAGTAAAATCAACCTATAGAGTAAGTTATGCTTTAGTTAGATATATAGCAGCAAGACCATATGCAAAAACAGTTTCTAGTAGTATCTCAGTAAAAACAGAAAGAAATCTACTAAAAACAGTTATGGAAAAAATAAGAGACTTTTTCTATTCTTAGAAAAATGTTTTAAATAAAGTTTTTAATTTTTTAATATATATAGTTTAAAAGGAGGAAAAAAACCTTATGATTATGGATGATAATGACTTAAGCTACATGATGGATGGAACAGCTACAATTAAAGTTATAGGTGTTGGAGGAGCTGGAAACAATGCAGTAAACAGAATGATTGAAGCAGGAATTAGAAATGTTGAGTTTATAGCAGTAAACACAGATAGACAAACATTAAATGAATCAAAAGCTAATTCAAAAATTCAAATTGGTGAGAAATTAACTAGAGGATTAGGTGCAGGTGCAAATCCTGATATTGGTTCTCAAGCTGCAGAAGAATCAAAAGCTGAAATTGCAGAGGTATTAAAAGGAGCAGATATGGTATTTGTTACAGCCGGAATGGGTGGAGGAACAGGTACAGGAGCAGCTCCAATAGTTGCAGCAACAGCAAAAGAAATGGGAATATTAACAATAGGTGTTGTTACAAAACCATTTACTTTTGAAGGAAAGAAAAGATTAGCACAAGCAGAACGTGGTGTTGCAAGTTTAAAAGGTAAAGTAGATACTTTAGTTGTTATTCCAAATGATAAGTTATTACAAGTTATAGATAGAAAAACATCAATGATAGAAGCTTTCAGAATGGCTGATGATGTTTTAAGACAAGGTGTTCAAGGTATATCAGATTTAATTTCTGTTCCTGGTGTTATCAATCTAGATTTTGCAGATGTTAGAACAATTATGTTAAATCAAGGTATGGCTCATATGGGAATTGGATGCGCTAGTGGTGAAAATAGAGCAGAAGATGCTGCAAAACAAGCAATTCAAAGTCCATTACTTGAAACATCAATTGAAGGTGCTAGAGGAATTATCATTAATATTACTGGTGGAAGTGATATGGGATTACATGAAGCAAATACAGCTGCAGAACTTGTACAAAGAAGTGCAGATCCAGAAGCAAACATAATCTTTGGTACTGTTATAGACGACTCTATGGGAGATGAAATTCAAATCACTGTTATAGCTACAGGTTTTGAAAAAGAAGAAGATAGAAGACAAAATTCTCAATATGAAAATATTGTTGCAGATGCTTGGAGAAAAAGAAATACAGGAAGTAGTATTTCTTCTATGTCAAACTCTACAAGCGATTCAAATGGAGACCTAGATATTCCAACATTCTTAAGAAAGAATAAAGGTCTAGGAAATAAATAGATAATTGCGTTTTTTAATATAAAAAAATAAAAGAAATAATCTTATTTTGTAGATTATTTCTTTTTTTTGCTTCTACAAAATGACAGTATTTTTAAATAATAAAAGTTAGAATAAATATACAAATTAATACTAGTATTATAAAAAAGAAAGGTAGTAGAATGACTATATATTTAGATATAGTGCTTTTTGAAAATATTTTTTTAAATTCTATAATTATTATATCTACAGCAATAATTGGTAAAGTACAAATAAAATGGATAAGAATATTTATAGCGAGTTTAATTGGTGGATTATTTGCTATTTGTAATTATATTGTTAATATAAATTGGTTTTCTGGAATTATATTGAAAATAGTAATATCAATTATAATGATGAAAATTGCATTTAATAAATGTAATTTAAGAAAAATAATGAAACAATTAATGTTCTTTTATCTAGTTTCCTTTACTTTTGGTGGGATTGCATTTATGTTATTATTTTTTATAAATCCTCAAAATATTATTATAAAAAGTAATCATCTAGTAGGAGTGTATCCATTAAAAATTGCAGTAATATCAGGAATATTAGGGCTTTTGATTTTTTTTATAATCTCAAAAATATTGAAAAATAATTTTAGTAAAAAATCTATTATTTGTGAGATTGAAATTTTTTATAATGGTAATATAGAAAAAATTAAAACCATGATTGATACAGGAAATTTATTAAAAGAGCCAATAAGTAAGAAAGATGTTGTGATTGTAGAAAAAGATAGTTTGAAAAGTATTATATCTAAGGATATTTTAGATAATATTCAATCTATATTACATGGTCAATGGTTAGAATCAGAAAATTTACATTCATACAAATTGAATCTAATACCTTTTTCGTCATTAGGAAATGATAATGGACTATTAATAGGATTTAAACCTGATTATATAAAAATATATTCAGAAGAAGAATGCGTCAGAAATGATGTCTTAATAGGAATATATGATGGAAAGTTATCTAAAAATAATTTGTATACAAGTTTAATAGGATTAGACATACTATCTAATCGGAAAGGAAAAAACAAATGAATCTGTTTAAAAGATTAAAAGGTAAAATTGTAAAAATTTTAGGTAAATATTTTTACAGAGACAATATTGAGAAATTTCCAGTTTTTTATATAAGAGGAAATCAAACTTTACCACCCCCATTAGATATTATAGAAGAAGAAAAACTATTACAAAAACTTATGTTAGAAGATAAAGGTGCTAAACAAATCTTAATAGAAAGAAATTTAAGATTAGTTGTATACATTGCTAAAAAGTTTGAAAACACTGGAATTGATTTTGAAGATTTAATCTCAATTGGAACAATCGGATTAATGAAAGCAATAAATTCATTTAATGTAGATAAAAATATAAAACTTGCAACATATGCTTCAAGATGTATTGAAAATGAAATTTTAATGCAACTTAGAAAAAATACAAAAATTAAAAACGAAATATCAATTGATGAACCATTAAATAAAGATGGAGATGGAAATGAATTATTATTATCAGATATTTTAGGAACAGACATTGATATTACATCAAAATCTTTAGAAGATGAAGTTGATATGTCTTTATTAAAAGTAGCAATAAGTAAGTTAGATAAAAGAGAAAAATATATTATGCAACTTAGGTTTGGTATAGGTGGAACAGGAAAAGAAAAGACTCAAAAAGAGGTTGCAGATATGTTAGGAATATCTCAAAGTTATATATCTCGTTTAGAAAAGAAAATTATGAAAAAGATGAAAAAAGAAATTATTAGCAAAACAGGCTAATAAAATTATAGGGAAGTTTAACTTTTACTATAAAAATAAAGGTCGATTTAATATCGACCTTTTATTACATTTATGTTAAATACATTGTAAATATAAATAATTAGTTATAAAATTAAAATACTAGATATTATATGATGGTATATTTTATGTAGTTGGAAATTTTTGAAAATTATTATTACAATTTTGAATGTGGAGGTAATTATTGTGAATTCAAATGATGAAAATATGGGAAAACCAAAGAGAATAATACCAAAAAATAAAGTCATTAAAAAAGTAGAAAAAAAGGTAGTAGAAAATGAAGATTTTGAAGAGATAGAAGACACAGTATTACCAGGAGTTGAAGATGATTTATTACCAAGAATTGATGATTTAGATGACTTTGAAGATTTTAATAGCTTTAATGCGGCTGATGATTTTGAAGAAATAGATGATTTTACAGACGATGATGAAATGCTTCCAGGATTAGATGACGAAGATGAAACAGATGACGACGAATTTGAAGAAATCGAAGAAGT
>CASYFC010000017.1 GCA_949482135.1 uncultured Clostridia bacterium | reverse complement strand
TTGTATCTACTGTTTTAGGATCCTGTGTAATTTAGGAGTTGTATAACTTGTGAGTTATGGTATATGTCTAAGTCTGTGTTTTAGGATCCTGTGTAATTTAGGAGTTGTATAACCTCATCTTTAATACATTTGCCATCAAGAGCGTTTTAGGATCCTGTGTAATTTAGGAGTTGTATAACTGATCGTGATGTTTTTATATTTGGAGGAAAGTTTTAGGATCCTGTGTAATTTAGGAATTTTAATTATTAAAAAATCTAAGTCTGTTTGTTGATTTATAATTATAACAGACCGTAGTGCTACTTATAATTACTAAAAAAGGAATGACATACTCATTCCCAATTTACTACTTATAAAAAATAAATAGGAGGAAGGACTCGCTGTTCCTTCATCTCTTTTGACCCAAAAGGTGTGTGGACGCAAGATTTTTCCACCTCTCCTAATAGTATTATACTTTATTTTTGTTTTTTCTTCAATAATTCTTCCCTTTTTTCAAATAATAGTCAATTCTGTTTTGTTTCATTATTTACATTTGAATAATCGTATTTTTATATTTGAAATATTTTGAATCAAGTGTATTTAATTTTAATGTAATTTTTACTTTATTGTCAAATTTTTTAATTAACCACAAGGTATCTTCTGCATCTGATTGTTTAAATGCTCTATTGCGATTTTTAAGTATGTTATTGATTTCACTAATATATTTTTTGCACCTTCTATTTCATTAAAATCTTCAATTTTATTTTTATATAATAATAGTTTTAGTGCTATTTAAAAATTGTTATGGATAAAGTGATGGTAAGATGGTATAATAAGTCCGTATTGATGTATTAGAAATACTTATGTTGTGGAGTGATAGACAATGAGTAAAATAAAAGATGGATTATTGGGATTTGCTATTGGTGATGCGATGGGAGTTCCTATTGAATATACGGATAGAGAAATCTTAGTTAAAAATCCAGTTACAATGATGACAGGATATGGGACTTATAATCAACCTGAGGGAACTTGGTCAGATGATACTTCGATGACGATTGCAACAATGGATGCCATCGTGTTAAAAAAAGAAATAAATTATAAAGCTATTATGAGTAATTTCTTATCTTGGTTTGCCGTAGGTAAATATACAGCAACAGGTTCCATGTTTGATGTTGGTGCAACTTGTTCTGATGCATTAGCTAAATATTCTAGTGGTTCATATGAACCATTGGAATGTGGTATGGAAGATATAAAATGTAATGGCAATGGGTCTTTAATGCGTATGCTACCAATCGCCCTTTATTGCTATTTTAAAAAACTAAGTGATGATGAAATAATAAATTTAGTTAATGATATGTCTTCGTTAACACATGCTCATGAGATAAGTAAGATGGCTTGTTTAATCTATGTGAGATATGTAATGTGTCTATTAGATGGTAAAGATAAGATAGATGCCTATGAAGAGATAAAGCAAGTAGATTATTCTAGTTATAGAGAAGATACAATTAAAGAGTTTGATAGAATTTTAAAAAGTGATATATCTGAGTATTCTTTAGATGAGATAAATAGCAGTGGATTTGTTGTAGATTCATTGGAAGCTAGTTTATGGGTAATATTAAATACAGAGAACTTTAAACAAGCAATAATTGGATCAATTAACCTTGGAGTTGATACAGATACGATAGGTGCAATTACGGGATCTATGGCAGGAATAATTTATGGATACGATAGTATTCCAGATATATGGCTAGATAAATTAAAAAAGAAAAATTATTTAATTAAATTAGCAATGAAATATGAAAAATTATTAAATGAATAGATGATATGAAATACCACCTAATAGGTGGTATTTATGATATTAATTTTATATATTTTTTAGCAGTAGGTGATGTAGTAGATGGATAATAAAAGAATAGGTAGTTTTATAAAAGAGCTTAGAGAAAAAGAAGGTTTATCACAAGGTGCACTTGCTAAGAAGGTATTTGTAGCAAGTTCGGTTGTTAGTAGATGGGAATCTGGTGTAGCAGGTGTTTCAGCAAATAATTTAGTTCTATTGAGTGAGATATTTCATGTATCTTTAGATGAATTAGTTGCTGGTCATAGATTTACAGAAGATAATCAGGAAGAGAAAGAAGAAGTATTACTTGAAGTTTTAAATAGTCATCAGAAAAAATCTAGATATATAAAAAGATTATTACATATTATCGTGGTATTGTTAATTTTATTCTTGGGATATTTCTTTTATAATTTCTATAATTCAGTTAAAGTATATACAATCCATACGGACACAGATAAATTAAATATTACTTATGGTATGTTAACAAAGACAAGAGATAGAATTTATTTTCACTTAGATGTTGATTCAAATATTAATGATGACGATATTGAAAATGTATCAATTTATTATGAGTTGGAAGATGAAAGAAAAGATATAATTAAGTGCAATACGTTAACCTCATTCAATTTTATAGATTATTATGGATATGAGGAATATATTAATTTTAATAACTTTGATAAGATTATAAATAATATGTATTTTGAGATAGTTTATTATAATAGTGATGTTGAAAAGTATAAATTAACTTTTGATAGAAATTATGCCAATATAGATTTCTTTCTAAAGAAGGACAAAAAAATAGAAAAATCTGTTAGTGATAATAATACAGAATTATCTAATAGTTCTCTTGATGAAAAAATTCAAAAAGTAAAAGAAATATTGAGTAAAAGCAATGATGAAAAAATAATAACTTATGAGAATGTTGACTATGATGTTCTGATATTTTCAAATCGTATAAAAATCATATTTAATGAAAGTGGTTTTAAGAATCAGTTTATTTATAATTTTGATAAGGTTAATTTCTTTTCTTTTGAAAATTATATTAATGATGAGTGGAAAAGTGTATATATGAAAAGCATTCATAGTGGCGAATGTATTGAAGGTGATTGCAAAAACTTTAATGTTCATTATGAAAAATTCAAAAAAGTTTTAGATTATATAATTGAAAAAAACAATTAGAGGAGGTGTACATAAAATGTATTACCTCCTCTTTTATTTTGTGTGTTATAGTGTATTTAGAAATGAGGAAGTACTATGACTAAAAAAATGAAAAGATTAATATGGGGTGTTTTGCTAATAGTTAGTTTCTTTAGTTTCAGTGTAAAAGCATTGGAAAATGAAGAAATTTATTATGAAAATGATAATGGTGTAAGATTTACTAAAAGCGAATATGATTTTGTTAGTGAATTTTACTATGATGGTTATCAAAAATTTATGACAGTAGATAATTATCAAAGATTAAAAGAAGCGGGTGTTATGTTAGAAAAAGTAAAAAAAGTTGTGTACAATGAAAATAATGGTATTCAAACTTTAACTGATGTTACATATCAGTCGGCAAGTAAAAAATTACTATTATCTTATGTTTGTACAAGTAGATGTTATGCGTCATTTCAAGCATCTTGGTTAACCATAGCAAATGTAAGAAGTTATGATCTTATTGGAGTATATTCTCCTACTGCAAATGTACTTGAAGCTGAAGGATCAAGTATGGCATATTCTAATAGTGCATTTTCTCCAGTAGAAAAAAATAATACTAAGAATGGAATATCATCTACATTTAAGCTACCTACTACAGATGCTAAATATGTCTTTACTTTAGATTTTAATGTACCTAAAGGAACTAAAGTATATGCAAGTTATCAACATGCTAAGAAATCTATTAGTTTAGCTAATAGTAGAAAATATACTTATGCTTCGTCTGGTTATGGTGGAGTATTTAAGTTTGATTCTAGTGTGTCTAGTTATTATGATGGTATGGGAGGAGTGAATACAACTTTGTCTTAAATTAGATGAAGTTGATTTTAAGAGGTGAATTATGGAACAGGAATGGTTACTATTAGATATGCATATGCATTCTCATTGTTCAGCAATAACCAAAAAGGGTGATTCTAAAAAAGTGAGAAAGATGACGGCCAAAGAATTTATAAATACTATTTCTTGTAAGGGCGTAAAAATTTTTAGTGTTACAGACCATAATTACTATTCGAAAGATTATTATGATTCTTTAGATAAGTACATATCTGATAATAATTTATCGATGAAATTAATTAATGGTGTTGAGTTTGATGTTTATGTGGATTTAGAAGAAAACAAGGAAAATTATATTCATGTGTGTATTTATTTCGATGATGATGTTGATAGAGAAAAATTAGAAACAACGGTTAAATCGTTATATGTTGATTCTGATGGCAATAATCTTAAACCAAGATTTGACGAGATTTTAGGAAGCCTCTATGAACTAAAAACTAAGATGATTATAATTCCTCACGGAGATAAGAGTCGTGGATTATTGGACACTCATTTGTTTGATAAGATGTCGAAAAGTAATATTCCTGAATTTTATAAATATGCTATGTATAAAATATTTAATGCTTTTGATGTAAAAATCAATTTCACAAATAGTAGTAATAATCATTGGGCAAAGAACTTTTTTTTCAAGACGAAGCAATATTCTGAATTATTAAAAGAAAAAACTCAAGAAGAAATTGAGGACATTGAAACTAAAATTTTGGAAAAAATTAAAGATACAAAAATAGTTTTATCAGATGAATTGAACATAATATATGATTATATTCTTAGATATGGCTCATTTTTTTCTTATTTTGTTTTTTCTGATTGGCATAATAATAGTCCTTATGATCCACTGATTAATAATTTTATATTTGGTAATTTAGATTATGCTTTTTCGGCTTTTGAGATGGCAACTCTTGATCCAGAATCTAGAATTATTAAATCTACTGAATCTGTGATTGAAATTCCCGATACCATTTTGAAAGAAGTTAGTTTTAAAATAGGTGAATCTCTTAACACGATTTCTTTTTCTCCTGGTTTAAATGCAATAGTTGGTAAGAGAAATAGTGGCAAATCGTTGTTGCTATCTGTTTTAAAAAATTTATCTGAAAAAGATGCAAAAGATGGGGCTATAAATAAATATTCTTCTTTGAAAATTAGTGATATTTGTGCAAAAAATCGTGGAAATATTGATATTTCTTTGGGAAGTTTAAATTCTGTTGAATTTTTGACACAGGCTCAGATAACGGAGATATTTGAAGATCCATCTAAGGCCCAAAAATCTATTTCTGCTTATTTTTTAGATATAAAAAGTTTAGATTTGACTGTTTTAAATAAAATAGTTAAAATTGGCGAAAATATTAAACCCTATAATTTGGATTATAAAACTTTGACTTCTAATATTTTATCTATAAAAAAGACTAGTAATTTCAATTATAATACTCATAATCTTCTTAATGAGATAAAGGCTAAAGCAAATTTTCAAAAAATATTAGGAGAATATGATGACTTAATTGATAATATTAGAGATTTAAAACTTGATGTGTCACTATTAAAAAAACAACAAAAAGAAATTAATGATAATAAAATGTATTATTTAGCTTTGATTTCTAAATACAATGATTTATTGGAAAAGCATAATTCTAGAATTCAAGAGTTTAATTCTGGTTTAACTAGTAATCAAATTACTTTTAATCAAAATATGAAAGATATTCGTAATGCAGTCAATTTATTAAAAGAAAATTTATTAATACAGCTATATTTAGAAAAATTTAAAAAATTAGTAAATAATTTTAGTATTGATAATCCTCCTGTAGAAATAGCAAAAAAAGGTAAATATTTATTTGTAACTTGTTACGACATTCCGGGTGATTTAAAAAATCAAATAGAAGAAAAAATATTGAAAACCATATATAGAGGTTCTTCTATGTATGATTTAGATAATTATGTTAAGGGAGAATCAAACAAAAAGTTAAATGGCAGTTTCAAAACTGTAGTTGATGAATTACGAAAGTATCTTGCCGGAGATGCATTTAAACCTAAAAAGGAATTTTATGAGATAAAAAATGATGCTATAGATTATAAAAATAGCGTTAAAACGTTGCATGACTTAAAGAAACATGTAGAAAACAAGAATTTAGTAAATTTGACAAATTCTTCTCCGGGAACAATGAGTGTTGCATATTTAGATATGTTATTTGACTTAGAAGAAAAAATATTGATTTTAGATCAACCAGAAGATAATATTGATAATGATTATATAAGCAATTACTTGGTTCCTAATATTAAAGAAAAAAAGCAAATAAAACAATTGATTTTTGTTACACATAATCCGTCAGTCGCTGTTTATGGAGACGCATTTAATTATATATATGTAGAAAATAATGATGGCATAAAGTATACTAATTATTTGATAGAAAAGTATGAAGATAAGGAAAAATTAATAAATATTTTAGAAGGAGGTCGTCCTAGTTTTTCAAATAGAAACAAAAAATTTGGAAATGTTATAGGATATGATGAATATGGAACTGATTAGAAAAGAAAAAAATGTTATATTGATGAGTGAAAAATCAGAAATTGAAAGCTATTCTTTTGATAAAGAAATAAATTTTAGCGGTTTAATAAACTTTTTGTTAAATCAAAATCTTTCAAAACAAATTGAGATAAATGACACTTTAAATGATAAAAGCGAAGCTGAAGAGAATCTTATTAATATAATATTTGAGCTGGTAGATGATTATAATTCAAAAGTTAAGGAAATGAAAGAATTCGTTGATAATTTATCAAATAATTAATTCTTTGATGAGGAATAAGTAATATGTACATTAGTAATTTGAAAATTAGAAACTATAGAAATTTTTTTAAAAGTTCTATTGATATAAAAAAGGACATAACTACAATCATTGGTGAAAATGGTGTTGGTAAGACAAATTTGTTTTATGCGATAAAACAATTATTAGATAAGTATAGTAGACATAGTTTGGATGAAAATGATTTTTCTTATGAATTGTCCGATTTTAAGGGACATTGGATAATTATTAGCGCAACTTTTAATGACATTCCTAATACAGATGATGTCCCAGAGGCTGTTGCTTTAAATCCTGATGTAAATAATTCAGCCACTTATTCTTTAATATTTAGACCAAATAAGATAATAAGAAATACTTTATATAATTTGTCGTGTGATTTTATTAATTCTCCTAATGAGGAAAAGGATATTAAAAGGAAGATAATAGAAGAATTTATAAATGATATTGACGTAAAAAATGATTATGAGGTAAAAAAAACAGTTGGATCTATTTTTGACTTTTTAAATGATGATAAATATTATGAAATGGTTGGCGATTTTTGGAATTGTATTTTCCCTTCTCCCGATGATATTCAAGAGGATACAGCCTTAATTGGAGATAAAGGAGATTCAGATTTAACTAAACTAATAAATGTTACCTTTATTCCTGCAATTAGAGATGTAAACTTGGAACTCGTAAAAGAAGGTAACTTTTTTGAAAAAATATTATCTAATGTTGCAGAAGAAATAGATGAATTAGAATGGAAATCAATAAAAACAAATTTTGATTTGATTAATGATAAATTGGGAAAAATAGATAATTTTACTCAGTTGGCTAATGATATTTATTTGATGATGAATAGTACAGTAGGATCTTCTTTTTCTGGCAATATGCGTTTGGACGTTTCGATACCTGAGGAAAAAAGTAATATTATTAAATATTTTTCTTTAAAAGGAATTGAAAATAATCATTCAATTGATTTATATAATAAAAGTTTAGGCGAAAATAATGTTTTATATTTTGCTTTAAAGATGCTTCAGAATACTTATGCTAAAGGACACACAAGAAAATTATTTAATATATTAATAATAGAAGAACCAGAATCTCATTTACATAAGCACTTACAGCAAACTTTTTTCACAGGTATTAGGAAAACGACTAACACGCAAATATTGCTATCAACGCATTCGGTTCATATATCGGAGTCATGTAATATATCTTCTATGATAGTTATTGGAAAAAAGGATAATAAAAGTTGTGAAATATATAATCCCTCAAATGGTCTAGATGAATTGGAAGTTAAGTATTTGGAGAGATATCTGGACTCGGTGAGATTACCAATTTTATTTTCAAAAAGTATTATATTAGTTGAAGGAGATGCTGAATTAATTTTTATTTCTAACATATTGAAACTTAAGTACAACCTTGATTTGAATTCGTATGGCATAAGCTTAATTCCTATGGATAATTGTTTTTTTGAAAAAATATCAAAAATTTTTGATGAGTCTAGATTAAGAAAAAAGTGCTCTATTTTAACGGACTTAGATAAAGATTTTGATGGTAAAGAAAAAAGAGCAGAACAATTGAGTAAAAACCGTTTAGATGCACTATTTGAAATGCATAAAAATAATAAATATGTAAAAATATATACCAATGATTATACATTTGAGATTGAATTATATTCAAATAATTTAAATATGTTCTTGCAATATATAAAAGACAGAAATGTGTATAAGGATGAGAAAATATATGAGAAATTTGAAACTAGTGTAGATATGAAAGAGAGATACAAAAGAATACTTTTGGTTGCAGAACGTTTAGGTAAGGGATGGCTTGCTTTAGATTTTATAGAATGGTTGCGAGAAAAAGGAAAAAAATTTATTGATGAATTTAAAATTCCGGAGTATATAAAAGATTCTTTGAAAAACTTCTTTCCGTCTGATATATATGATAAAAATGTTTATAATCAAATCGTCTTATTGTATTGCGAAAGCGTTGGAATTGATGAAGAAAATATTACGGATGACTTTATTTTATATATCAAGGAGTTGAGAGATGCATAATAAGTATTTGCTTCAAAAATTAAGTAAAAAGCAAACTGAGGCTATTGAAGAACCAAGTAATGTTCTGTTAATTGCAATTCCTGGAAGTGGAAAGACAAGAACTTTGACAAATAAAATTCTTTATGAATATGATGAAAATGACTCCAGATTAATAGTTGCTATAACTTATACTAATAGAGCTGTTGATGAAATGAGAGAAAGAATATTTAATCAATTGGGAACCATACCGAATAATATTTGGATTGGAACAATTCACAAATTTTGCTTGGATTTTGTTATTAGAAAATATAGCAGATTTTCTGAAACATTATCTAGACCATTTACTATCATAGGAGAAAAGGATTCAAAGGATTTAAAAGAAAAATTATTAACAAAATATGGATTGAAAAATGACAATTATATTGATTACACCTTGGATGTCTTTGGCAAAGTTAAGGAAAAATATAATTCATCTTATGTTGAAGAATATTATAAAGAATTATTAGATATGCGAATGATAGATTTTAATTATATATTGTATGAAACGTATAAAATATTAAATAATAACAATATGATTTCAAACCAGTTAGCTAGCTTAATTTCTGTATTGTGTATAGATGAATATCAAGATACACAAGAATTACAGTATCAAATATTAAGTTTGATATGCAAAAAAAGAAAAAAAATTAAAATATTTATAGTAGGCGATCCAAACCAGGCTATATATACAAGCATGGGCGGAGTAGTAAAAAGTAAGACTGAATTAGAATCTTTATTTGAAACCACTTTTACACAAAAACAGCTTGACTGTTGTTTTCGCAGTCATCAAGATGTTATAGATTTCTATAGAAGATTTGCTTTATATGATTTTGATATGAAGTCTGGAGTTGCAGATTATAAAAATCCGGAAATTAGTATTATAGATACCTTGCATAAAGATGATTTGGTTTCTAAGGTGCGAGATTTAATAATTGATTTAAATAAAGAAGGAATTCAAGATGAAGAAATATGTATTTTAGCTCCCCAGTGGACTTATTTATATAATTTTTCTAACCAATTGAGACGAGAATTACCCAATAATAAGTTTGATGCTCCCAGTGTTCTACCGTTAAAGAAGGATGAAAATAATATAATTTACAAATTGTGCAAGCTCTTATTAACAAAATATTCTTTTGTTAACAAAACTAGAATTCTATTTATAGTAGGAGAAATTCGAAAACAATTATCTGATGAATATTGTATAAATCCTGATATTGATAATTATGAATTTTTGAAATTAATTTTAAATAGCAGAACATGCGATGTTATAGGAACAGATTATTTAAAAAATAGTCTATATAATTTTTTTAACTTACTTGGAGTTATAAATATTTTTCAAAGTAAAATAGATGAATTTATGGAAGAAACAGAATCAAGAATAGATACTTATGAAAAATTTGGCTTAGAAGATGATAGATTAGCTCTTGAACGAACTTTACGTAGTAAGGAGGGAATAGTTATATCTACTGCACATAGTGTCAAGGGAGAGGAATATAGAGCTGTCATAGCTTTTGGCCTTCTTGAAGGACTTATACCCCATTGGCAGTCTATTAATCGTGGTACTGCTCGAGAAGACTCTAAAAGATTATTGTTTGTAATTTGTTCACGAGCAAAAGAAAAATTATTTTTAATAGCTGAGAATGGAAGATATAATTTTTTTGATCAGGAGTATGAAATAAACGAGGATATTAAGGAAATATTGGATGCAGGCTATTAAATGTGTAAATTATTCTAATGTTTTTACACTAGAAATATAAAGGATTTTGATAAATGTAAAAAATGAGATTTTCTCTAATTGGTAATACTAAATCTCTTTAATATTATTTTATTATTTTTCTCTTAAGCTGCTTCTGATTTCGTAGGTAATATTTTGTGGTATTGATATACTTATTTTGTTAAAAATGTTATAATTTAATTGGTGATTAGTAGTGATAAAAGTAGTTGCAGCATTAATAGAAAAAGATGATAAAGTTTTGATAGCAAGGAGATCTACTGGGGATTCTGATTTGATTGGATACTGGGAGTTTCCTGGAGGTAAAGTGGAAAATGAAGAAGATGAGATTCAAGCTATCGAAAGAGAAATACTGGAAGAATTTGAATTAAAAATAATTGCTAAGAAATTTTTAATTAATAATATATGTGAATATCCTACTAAAACGATAGATCTTAGATTATATAAATGTGAGTATGAAAGCGGTGATTTTTCCTTACATGCTCATTCGGAATATAAATGGATAGATAAAAAAGATATTTTGTCTTATAAATTAGCTCCAGCGGATATACCTCTCGCTGAATACGTAAGGAGTATGTAATATTATGAAGGAAAAATTTGATGTTTTATTAAATGAGTATTTATTAGATGATTCAAAAAAGATAAATGCTGATGCAAAATACCACGAAAAATTTATAAATGAGCTTCCAGAGTATTTGTATAATATTTTTCCTAAAGAAAATTATAAGATAAAAGCTTCTGTAGGAAATGGAAATAGAAGTTTTATCCCATGGGCGTGCATTTTCGATAAAAGAATTACTAATTCTGCTAGCAGAGGATTTTATATTGGATATTTATTTAAAAAAGATATGTCTGGATTTTATTTAACTTTGACGCAAGGCTATACGGCATTTAAGAAATATAAAAGAAATAAGTATGATTATGCTTTTAGAGTATCAAGATATTTTCAGACTTTAATTAATTGTTATGATTTTTCTTTGGATAGAATTGCTTTAAGTGGCGATGGAGATTTAGCATGTGGTTATGAAGTTTCAACCATTATTTCTAAGTATTATGATAAAAATAATTATACTGAAGAAGAGTTATTAAATGATTTAACTCTAATGAAAAATATTTATAAACAATTAGCTGATAGCTATTCTGAGGTAGATTATGATCAATTGGTTGATGATATTGTAAATAATTTTGATACATATGTAATAGACGAAGAAGAGCGACAAGAGATAGAAAAACAATTAATAGAGTCTAGTGGAGAAGATAGTGCTATTGTAAGAACATTGGAAAGAGTTGATTTCCCTTCTGGACGCAAGAAAAGAACAGAAACTAGAATTAGTGATAAGCGAGTTAGAAAAATTGATTATATAAAGAAAGCTAAAAAGAGTATTGAAACAGGAGTAGCTGGTGAGATGCTTGTCTTAGATTATGAGAGGGATAGATTAAGAAAAATTGGACGTGATGATTTAGCTCATGATGTTAAATGGATAGCTAATATTGATGATTCTAAGGGATATGATATTGAATCATTTGATATAGATAAAGAAGGAAATATTAGAAAAATTTATATTGAGGTAAAAACCACAGATGGTAGTGCTAATAGTCCCTTTTTTATAAGTAAAAACGAAAAAGAACAAATGGATAATCTTAAAGAAAATTACTATATTTATCGAGTTTATAATATAGGCAATGATAAACCTAATTTCTTTATAATAGATTATGATGATTTTAATAAGAAAATTATGGTTGATGTAGAAATATTTAAAGCAGAAATAAGTAATATATGAGTTATTTTTATGTGTGATTGAGAAATATAATTTAATTATGTGTGAGAACTTATAAGACTTGGAGACAGAATCAATATTTGATACTCTATGCTATAAAGTTGGAGTAAGAAGTCACTTATACAAATGTAGCAAGTGATGGAGGCAGTGACACATATTTTGTGATTAAGATTTGGCTTGTATAACTGTTCATAGTTTTCTGAAATTATGATTGGATTTGCTAATTAAAAATAGTCAAAAGGAGAATATTTATGCAGTATTTAAAATTTAAAGTAATTATTTATTTTTATAAGAATGATCACATAATAGAGAATATTAAAAGTGTTGATATAGAATATTATGATTATGAAACTTTAAATGATATTTTTTCAAAAATCATGTTTGGAGTATATGGAGAAGATAATCACTCTGTTTATTTTGAGGGATTGAGTAAAATATTATGGGAAAATTATTTTCCTAAACTATATAAGCTTTTTGATGAAAGATTAGAAGATAAATACTATGATTATTCTATAAAAAAATTAAAAAAGCAATTTGATTTTGGGAAAAAAAGATATAAAATAATGATTGATCCTCCAATTGGCGGCGACGTTGGATATAACCGGGGAATTCACTTTTTCTTTCATTTGAATGAAAAGGATATCCATCATGAACCACATATACATGTTAAACATGGTGAAATAGAATTTAGAGTTAATCTAATTACTTTAACGCCAATGGATAAAAAAACATTTAAGAATCCCAAAATGACAAAAAGAGCTTTGAGAGCTATTGAATTAAATAGAGATAATCTTATAAAATATTGGAACAAAGTGGTTATAAATGGAGAAAGTGTAAAATTTAAGATGTATATTCCTTTTTAAAATATATAATACTTCTATTATTATTTAAATTTTTTTATAATTAATTATACTTATTATAGTGATTGTTTTAAATGAATTCAATATAATTTTTACTAAAAAGGGATATATTCTAAATGATGATATAGTGACTTACTAGTCTTAATAGTATCTTAAATAAAAAGGGATAAATAAAGAATAACAAACTAAATATTATGTTGAGAAAGAAGCTTATTATATTGAAAATTTAATTTTAGCAATTAAGAAGTAGTTTACAAAAATAAAAATATAAAACAATATGATGTTTTAGAATTACATATTAATGACAAAAATATTTATAAAACTCCACATATTGACTATAGCTATATGTAAGTTATATCTGATTATATCTAACCAAAAAGAACATTAGTGTTCTTTTTCACACTAGACATGTTTTATGTGGCATTAATAGTAGTAATTTATGTGTAGCATAGAGAATACAGAAAAATATCAAAATAAAATGATTGATATGAAGAAAATAAATACAAGAAACTTATGGAGCTTTGGTAGTAAAGCATCTTTTAAATGGTATAATTAATATAAGAAATGGGTGATCTAATGGCAGAAGATGAGAAAGAACAGTATATTAGAGTTAATACAGAAATTTTAAATGATGCATTTTGGTTGGGATTTATTTTAGAAATTAAAAGAAGAATAACAGACTATGGAGTAAAAGAATTATTAACATCATTTTTACTATTTTTTTCTTCTATTTTTTGTGATGAAACACTAAAAGCTAATCAAGGAGGTCTTAGTGGAAAAAGAAAAATAACTAAAAAAGAAATTAGTGATTATAGAATGTATAATTTAAAATATATTCATAATAAGAAATCTGATAATACAAATCTTATTACGAAAGAGATGGGAATAGACTTTAAAAATTATATATTTGATATTTATTTGCATGTTGATAAAAATAATACATTACTAGATGTTAATTTTAGAAATTGGAACGCCAATAAAGAAGAAAATTTTGAATTATATGATGGTATAATAGCTACACCATATAGATGGATCGAAATATTATTTCCTGATTTGTATCCAAGTATAGAAGCTACACTTAAAGATATAATTGATGACTATGTACTAAAATTTTCTACAGCAGGTATAGAGAGAAAATCTTATTCTTGTTATAGAATGTTTAGAAATTCAAATATAAGTGATGATGAAAAATTATATATTTTACAAAAATATGGTTTGGTAAAATCAGCAATATTTATAGAGCAATTATTGGATATGGATATTTCATTTGAAGTAGGAAAATTTAAGTTTGACTCTAAAAGGCTTTGGACAAAGGTTAAAGCAATTATAATTGAAGGATTTTGGGAAGATAGTAAAAAAAGAAAAATTATGGTAGTTCAAAAAATTTTTAAAGAAAATGAATTAAAAATAAATAAAAATTTCTATTCTTTGAATAGAAAAATACGTGATAATATTCATTACAATCATATTGATTTTTTTTCTGACGAAGAATTGAACTATTTAAAAGGACAACAAAAAATATATTTAGAAAACGTTCTAAATGAATTTGATAAGCATCTGTATATAGTGTTTGATAAGGAATATAAAAGAGATTATGCAATAGCAAAATTTATATATAAGTTTATGAAACACTAAGTCTTCATAGAAATATGAATTTTTTTGTATAAAAGGAAAGCATTTATTATGGACTATTTGGAAGTTAGCAAATGATGACTATAAATAGTTTGGTGCAAATGAGTTCACACAATAAGAAAAAAAATATAAGAATAATACTAATATCAAATTAGATTAAACAAATAATAATATAGTACTCTTAGTAGAAAAATATCTCCATCTGCTCCTAACTAAAGAGAATATTTGTGTTCTTTTTTTATACTACACTAGAGGTGATTTATATGGCTTTAAGAATAGTAATTGATGCGGGACATGGAGGTACTGATGGAGGAGCTTCGGGTAATGGTATTATAGAAAAGAATATGACTTTAGATATAAGTAAGGCTATGTATGATGAATTTAAGAGAT
>CASYFC010000016.1 GCA_949482135.1 uncultured Clostridia bacterium | reverse complement strand
CCAGGTGATAACGTTTCAATGACAATCGAATTAATTACACCAATCGCTATTGAAAAAGGACTAAGATTCGCTATCCGTGAAGGTGGTAGAACAGTTGGTTCTGGTGTAGTTTCTGATATTATTGAATAATATATAGAAAATAAGGGCTTTCAAGAAATTCTCTTGAAAGTCTTTTTTTGTTTAATAATCTATTTACAATACATATTTTTTCATATAAAATATAAATATTAAGAAAAAATTAATTATTATTCTGACTTAATGGTCAAATTATAAAAAAAGTATTGATTTTTTCGAATAAAGCAAATAAAATATTAATGTCCAGTAGATAGGGGGATAAAATAGTGAAGATATTACTTGATGCAATGGGAGGAGATAATGCACCAGATGCAGCAATCAAGGGAGCAGTAAGAGCAGAAAAAGAAATAGAGTCAGAAATTGTTTTAATTGGTAATGAAGAAATAATAAATTCAAAAATAAAAGAATTTTATGGTAAAGATAATATTTCTGAGATAACAAATAAAATTACAATCAAGCATACTACAGAGACAATTGAAATGGAAGATACTCCAACAGTTGCAATAAAGCATAAAAAAGATTCATCTATGGTAGTAGGATTCAAAATGCTAAAAGAAGGTGAAGGAGATGTATTCATTTCAGCAGGAAATTCGGGTGCTTTATTAACAGGAGCAACACTGCTTGTTGGAAGAATAAAAGGAATCGATAGACCAGCAATAGCTCCAATATTGCCAGCTTATAAAAAAAGTTTTATGCTTATGGATGCTGGCGCGAATACTAATTGCAAACCTTTAAATTTAGTTCAATTTGCTCAAATGTCTACAATATATCTAAAAAATACTTTTGGAATTAAAAATCCAAAAGTTGGATTATTAAATATAGGAACTGAGGAAACAAAAGGTAATGATTTAGTAAAAGAAACATATAACTTACTTAAAGAGCATAGTGAAGAATATGGAATTAACTTTATAGGAAATGTAGAAGGAAGAGATTGTTTTTCTGGTGAAGTTGATAGTGTTATTACAGATGGATTTACAGGTAATGTATTTTTAAAAACAACTGAAGGACTTGGAAAACTTGTAAAAAGGAATTTAACAGAAAGTTTAAAAAGAAATATACTTACAACTTTAGGTGCAATACCTTGTTTGCCAGCAATCAAGAAATTTGCTAAAACAATGGATTATAAAGAATATGGTGGAGCATTATTTTTGGGAGTAAAAAAACCAGTTGTTAAAGCCCATGGAAGTAGTGATGAATACTTATTTTACTTTACTCTAAAACAGGCAGAGAACTTTGTTAAAAGTGGTGCAGTAGAAAAAATGAAAGAAGAATTTGAAAAACAATAAAAAATACTTGACAATTTATATAACATATAATAAAACTAGAGTATAATTTTTGTGAATATTAAAAAGGAGGTATAATATATATGAGTACTGAGGAAGTTTTTGAAAAAATAAAAGAAATTATTGTTGAACAACTTGGTGTAGCTGAAACTTCAGTAACAATGGAAGCATCTTTTATAGATGATTTAGGAGCTGATTCTTTAGATATAGTTGAATTAGTAATGGCTTTAGAAGAAGAATTTGATATTGAAATCCCAGATGCAGATGCAGAAAAAGTTGTTACTGTAGGAGATGTTGTAGAATATATCAAAGAAAATGTTTAATAATTAAAATAATAAAAAAGAAAGGCAAATAAGTTGCCTTTCTTTTTTCATAAAAATTTTTGACTTGTAAATAATAATAAATAATGATAAAATAAATCAGTATATAAGGAGGTGAAAAAAGTGGAGACTAATTTAGATAAATTGCAAAAAGAAATTGGTTATAACTTTCAAAATATAAATCTTTTGAAAACAGCACTAACACATACGTCATATGCTTATGAGCATAAGGTTAAAAGTTATGAAAGACTTGAATATTTAGGAGATAGTATTTTAGAGTTTATTAGTAGTGAATACTTATTTGAGAACTATGATAACCTATCAGAAGGAGAAATGACTAAAGTTAGAGCTTATAGTGTATGTGAAGATAATTTATACCAAATTGCTCTAAAGCATAATTTTAGTGATTTCTTATATTTAGGAAAAAGTGAAAGAGCAAGTAAAGATAATAAAAAAGCCATCTTAGCAGATACGGTTGAAGCAATAATTGCAGCTATATATCTTGATTCTCAAGATATATATACTGCTAAAAGATTTATTATTGATAATATTAAAGATACAGTAGAATTTGCAAGTAAAAACGTAGGAATTAAAGATTATAAAACGGTCTTGCAAGAAAAGCTACAAGTGAATGGTGAAGTTCTTATACAATATAATATTATTAAAGAAGAAGGCCCAGATCATAATAAATTATTTACTGCAGAAGTAAAATTTAATGGAAAAACTTTAGCTAATCGGTAGTGGAAGAAGTAAAAAAGCTGCTGAAATGGAAGCAGCAAGAAAAGCAATTGATATTCTAGAAGCTGGAGGTATATAAGGTGAAAAATAAAAGACAATATATTATACCAATATTTGTACCACATTTAGGATGCCCAAATGATTGTATTTTTTGCAATCAGAGAAAAATTAGTGGTCAGTTAAAAAACGTAACAGAGAATGATGTAAGAGATACAATTGAATTTTATCTTAAAAATTTTAAAGAGAAAAATTCTTATATTGAAGTTGCTTTTTATGGAGGAAGTTTTACTGGAATTGATGTTGAAATTCAAGAAAAGTTACTTTCTACAGCATATGAATATGTAAAAAATAAAAGTATAGATGGAATTCGAATTTCAACAAGACCAGATTATATTAATCGTGTTATTTTGAAAAGATTAAAAAAATATAAAGTAAAAACAATTGAACTTGGTGTTCAATCAACAAACGATTATGTTTTAAGTAACTGTAAGAGAGGTCATACATATCAAGATGTTATAAATGCATCTAAATTAATTAGAAGATTTGGTTTCAATTTGGGTCATCAAATGATGGTTGGATTACCAGAGAGTTCTTTTCAAGATGATTTGAAAACAGCAAATGATTTAATAAGATTAAAACCAAAAATGATAAGAATTTATCCAGTGCTTGTTATAAAAGATACAGAGCTAGAAACTGAGTATAAGTCTGGAAATTATGAACCATTAACAGTGAATCAAGCTGTTGAAAGATGTAAAGAGTTGTGTTATTTGTTTGGTAAAAAGAAAATTGATATAATCCGTATAGGGTTGCAAAATACAGATACTATTTGTTCTCCAACAAATAGTAGAAGTGAAGTTGTTGCAGGTCCATATCACGAAACATTTAGACAATTAGTAGAATCGGCAATTTATTATGATACTATTATTCAAAAAATAAAGAAATTGAATACAAAAGCAAAAGAAATTATTATAACTGTAAATCCTCAAAATGTTAATAATGTTGTTGGATATAAAAGAGAGAATATTGATAAAATTAAAGAAATGTATGATTTAGATGTCGAAGTAAAACAAGATATAAAGCAACCTCTAGAAAAAATTGATATTGAAGTTTCTAAAAAATTTAAGGATTTTATAGATGATAAAGAAACAGTAGAATCTAAAAGAAAAAAATAAAACATATAGTATAAAAAAAAGAAAAACACTGATACTATTAGTATGAGTGTTTTTAAAATTTTTTTTGAATTTATTTTAATAGCAATTGGTTGCATACTTGCAGCTTTTGGAACCTCTGAATTTTTACTTCCTAATCAACTATCTAGTGGAGGATTTGCTGGTATTGCAACAATTATTTATTATTTGTTTCATATTCAAATGGGAACAACCATATTAATATTAAATATTCCACTATTTTTTATAGGATATTTCAAATTAGGAAGAATGTTTATAGTTAAAACAATTGTAGCTACATTCTTATATTCAAAATTTATTGATATTTTTGAGAATTTTGAAGTATTTACTACTGATAGATTTTTGTCTTGCTTATATGGTGGAATACTAATTGGAATTGGTTTAGCTCTTGTTTTGAAAGTGAATAGTTCAACAGGTGGAACGGACTTAGTTGCATATATAATTCAAGATTTTAATAGTAATATAAAAATGAGTAATATCATAATGATTGTTGATATATTAGTAGTTTTAGGTAATATTATTACATTTAGAGAAATTGAAATTGGTTTATATTCTGCAATAACAATATTTATTGTAGGTAAAATGCTTGACATTGTGTTTGAAGGGATAAATTTTTGTAAATTAATTTATATTGTTTCAGATAAATCAGAGGAAATATTAGAAGCAATCAATTTAGATGCAAATAAAGGTGCTACAGCTATTTATGGAAGAGGAAGTTTTAGTAAGAAAAATAAGATGATAATAATGTGTGTTACAAAAAGAAGAGGGGTAGATAAAATAAAATTATTATCTAAAAAAGTTGACCCAAATTCATTTATAATTATTACAGATGCTAGAGAAGTATATGGTCTAGGTTTTAAAAATTCTTAATTACGAGATTTTTTATCTGTATTTCCCACTATATAATCAATACTAGTATTATATTCTTTTGCAAGTTTCATTAATATTTTTAATGGAACTTTTCTTTTTGAAGACTCGTAAAGAGAATATGATATTCGGGAAATTTCTAACTTTCTAGATAACTCTTCTTGAGTTATATTATTTTCTAATCTTAATTCTTTAATTCTTTTATACATATAAAAATTCTCCTTTAAAATATATATAAAATTATATATTCTAAAGGAGAATTTTACAATTAGGTATTTCGACATTATTTTTATTTTTGTTTTGATTCAGGATATTTTTCAAAAGTATCTGTTAATCCAACGATATAATCAATACTTGTTTTATAATATTTTGCTAAAGTAGTTAATAAATCTACGGGAATGTCCCTTTTTCCAGTTTCATATAAACTATATTGTGGTCTGGAAATTTTTAGGATTTCAGATATGTTTTCTTGAGTTAAATCATTATCTTCTCTTAAATCTTTAAGACGTTTTAAATACATTTTATACCTCTTATTACTTTAATATAATTAATTCTAACATGTATGCAAACAGATACATGCAATTAGTATGCATTTGAATACTAATTATATGGTTTAAAATTCTATTGATTATTTATTCAAAATATAATAAAATACAAGTGATAGATTGTAAAATGAAAGGCAATACTAACGTGAAAAAATATATTATAAAAAATCAAGAATCATTCAAAATGGAAGATATATTTGATTGTGGTCAATGTTTTAGATGGAATAAACAAGAAGATGGAAGTTATGTAGGTGTGATTAAAGACGCAGTAATTAAAGTTGAACAACATAATAACCAAATAGTGTTTTCAGGAGAATCAGATAAAGATTTTGAAAGTACTATTAATTATTATTTCGATTTAAACACTAATTATTCAAAATATAAAGACAAACTATCAAATATAGACCAATATCTATTTGAAAGTATTAAATTTGGAGAAGGTATTAGAATTTTAAGACAAGATTTATGGGAATGTATCATTTCATTTATAATTTCAGCAAATAATAATATTCCGAGAATAAAGAAGATTATTGAGAGAATGTCTATTGCTTATGGCGAAAAAATTAAATTTAATGGAGCAGAATATTATAAATTTCCAACACCAGAAGCACTTTCTAAAGCATCTGTTCAAGATTTAAGAAATTTAGGATTGGGTTTTAGAGATAAAAGAATTTATAATACAACAAAAATGATATTAGAAAAAGAAGTTGATTTAGAAAAAATAGAAAAATTAGAAAACACTAATTTAATGAGAGAAGAATTATTAAAACTTGATGGAGTAGGACCTAAGGTAGCTGATTGTATTTTACTATTTGGACTTAAAAGACTGGATGTGTTTCCAATTGATGTTTGGGTAAGAAGAGTTATGAACGATTTGTATATTCATAATGAAGATGAAGAAAAAGTCAATAAAAAAGAATTGCAAAAACTTGCAGAAGAGAAGTTTGGAGATTTGTCTGGACTTGCACAACAATATCTTTTTTATTGGAAAAGAGAAACAAGTGCTTAGGAGAAAAGTATGAAGAAATTTATAAGTAATCTGTTTACGATTACATTATTAATATTTAGTATAGTAATATTTTGTGTTACACTATATTTTTGTTTGGATGTATTTGAAATAGTTCAAATACCAGAAAAGTATAGTTTAGTATCAATGTTCTATTCAAAAATAGAAGTTATAGCTTCAAATTCTAATATAATGGAGAATGTTAATCCAGAAGAAAAAACTATAGAAAAAAGGCCTAGAAAAACTATAAGTGCTGAAAAAGAAACTTATGCAAATTCGGCAGAAAGCACTGAATTTTGGGCTCAACTTGAAGAGCAGCAAAAATATCAAGAAAATGTAGAAATGGATGAAGGTACTACACCACAAAATTTCTATTATGAGCAATTAGATGAATATGCAAAAATAATTTATGATAAATTAAATTCAAATTTAGAAAGTTTAAAAACAGGAATGTATACAGCAGATTTTGGATTAACTTTTGATGAGTTATTACATCAAGAAGGTGGAGATGTTATATTAAAAGATTCATTCCAACTTGCTATAAATGCATTAACATTTGATAATCCAGACTTATTTTATTTAGATGTTACAAAATTATATTTATTAACAGAAGTTACAACAAGAGCTTTTTCTAAAAAATATGAAGTTACTATAGGACCAAATGAAGAGAGTTATTTATCAAAAGCGTTCCCAACTGAACAAGTAGTAACAAGTGCTATAAATATGATCGAACAAGAAAAAAATAATTTAATTAATCAGTGCCAAAATAAAAATACAGTAGAAAAAATAAAGATAGTGCATGATTATTTAGTAGATAATACAGAATACGATTTAGAAGCAGGAGAAAATATTTATAATGTATATGGAACATTAATAGATAAGAAATCTGTATGTGAAGGCTATGCTAGAAGTTTTAAATATATTATGGATGATTTAAACATTCCATGCATAATAGCTTGTGGTATAGGAAAGAACAGTGAAGGAAAAGCTGAAAGCCATGCTTGGAATTATGTTCAAATAGATGAACAATGGTATGCAATAGATGTTACTTGGGATGACCCAGTAATAACAGGTCCTGGATATTTATCTGAAGCTAAAAAACAAGAATCAAAATATGAATATTACTTAAATGGATCAAATAAGTTTTTTGAAGATCATTTTGAAGATGGAAATATAGTAGGAGAAGCTAATTTTAAATATCCAACTTTAAGTGTATTAAATTATAAATAAAAGGAAAATCTATGAAATTAAATATAGTTTATGGTAGAAGTGGAACAGGGAAAAGTGAATATATTTATAAAGATATTTCTAAAAAGATTGGAAAAAGCAAGATCTTTCTTATAGTTCCAGAACAATGTAATCTTTCAGCAGAAAAAAAACTTTTTGAAATTTCTAAAAAGAATTGTCTAATTGATACTGAAATATTAACATTAAGCAGAATGGCATATCGTGTAGCAAATGAAGTGGGTGGCATATCTTGCCACCTTTCAAAAGCTGGAAAAGATATGCTAATTTTTGATTTAATTTCTAAAGAAAAAACGAATCTAAACTTTTTAGGAAAGTCAGAAAAAAATATAGATATTGTAAATAGAATGTTTACAGAATTAAAAAAACATAATATAGGAGTAGATGATTTAAAACAGGCGAGTATTGAAGAAAATTATACTAGACTGAAACTGGATGATATAATTAATTTGTATGAAAAATATGAAGAAAAGTTATCAAATAATTTTATTGATGAAAATGATGATTTAACAGTTTTGTGTCAAAATTTAGATAAGACTACTATGTTTGATAATACACTAATTTATATTGATGAATTCCTAGGATTTACTCCTCAAGAATATAATATTTTTGAAAAATTGATAAAAAAAGCAGAAGAGATTACAGTAGGAGTTGCAACTGATACTTTAGAAAGTACAATTCCAAAAGAAAATGATATATATTATTTTAACAAAAAATATGCAAATAAACTTATAGAAATTGGGTATAGAAATGGTGCGAAATATAATGAAATTATATTAGACGAAACTCATAGATTTAAAAATAATGAGCTAAAATTTCTAGAGAAAAACTTATATAACTCTAATAAGAAATATCTAGAAAATACAGAAAATATTAAAATCTTTTTGGCAAGTAATCCGTATTCAGAAATGGAATATGTTGCACAAAGAATTCACAGTTTGGTTAAAAATTGTGGATATAGGTATAGCGAAATTGGAATTATTTCAGAAGATTTAGATAAATATTCTGAAGATGCAAAAGCTATATTTAATAAATATGATATACCTCTATTTGTTGATGAGAAAAAAGAGTTAAACCAAAATATTTTAATCAAATTTATTTTGGCAATGCTAGATATATTTGCTAAAAATTGGTCGTATGAATCTGTATTTAATTATTTAAAAATAGGTTTGTTAGGTATAGAAAATGAAGATATATATTTATTAGAGAACTATTGTATTAAATGGGGAATAAAAGGTAATAAATGGCTAAAAAAATTTGAATATGAGCAAATTAATGATAAGCAAGAAAAATTAGAAACTTTAAGAAGAGAAATTGTAGAACCATTAGTTGAGTTTAAAAATAATATTTCATCAAATAGGACTGCTACACAGATAACAAAAGAAATTTATAAATTTTTAATAGATAATAGAATTAATGAAATTCTAGATTTAAAATTAAAAAAGTATAATAATATTGAAATATCAAATGAATATAATACTAGTTATAAACTACTGATTAGTGTTTTAGAAGATATAGCAATAGTATTTAAAGACGAAAAAACTACTTATGAAAAATATAAAGAGTTATTACAAGTTGGGCTTAATTCTTGTGAACTTGGTAAAATACCAGCAACCCAAGATCAAGTTACTTTTGGAGATACAGAAAGAACAAGAAGTTATAAGCTAAGAGTAGTTTTTGTAATTGGAATTAATGATGGTACTTTTCCTAAAGTTAATAAAATGGAAGGATACCTAAATGATAATGATAGAGATATTTTATTAAGTTCTGGAATTGAGCTTGCAAAAAATTCTAAAGATAGTTTATATGAAGAACAATTTAATATATATAGAACATTGACTACTCCAGAAGAAAAAATATTTTTATCATATTCATCATCAGATAAAGAAGGAACATCAATTAGACCATCAATTTTAATAAAAAAAATAAATAGAATTTTTCCTAAGATTTGTATTGAAAGTGATGTTATAGAGAAAAGATATTTAATATCAAATAGTAAAGCAACTTTTGAAGAGGCTTTAAATGTTTATAAAGAATTTCTTGAAGGAAAGGAAATCTCTCCTGAATGGGAATGTGTTTTAAGATATTTTTATAAAAAAGACAGAAATAGGTTTAAAAGAGCTATATCTGGAATATATTATACAAATAAAGCTCAAGATATTTCATCTGAGAATATAGAAAAAATGTATAATGGATGTTTAAAAACAAGTGTATCAAGGCTTGAAAGTTATAGAAAATGTCCATTTTCATTTCATCTTACATATGGTTTAAAACTTAGAGAAAAAGAAGAATTAAAAATACAAGCAATTGATACAGGTTCTTTTATGCATGAAGTTATTGATAATTTTTTTAAAGAAATAAGTGATAAAAACTTAAACTTAAAAGAAATTACTGATGATGAAATTTTAAAAATAGTTAATAAAATTATTAGTCAATTACTTGAAACTAGTAGATATTATATTTTTTCTAGTTCAGCTAAATTTAGACTACTAACTAGAAGACTAAAAAAAGTAGTATATAAATCAATTTGTTATATTGTTTATTCTTTAAAATATAGTGATTTTTCAATTTTTGGAAATGAAATTGAATTTTCAAATACAGGAAAATTTAAAACAATAACCTTGGAAGTTGATGGAAGAAAAGTTGAAATAACAGGAAAGATAGATAGAGCAGATACTGCTCAAATAGGAAATAATCAGTATGTTAGAATAATAGATTATAAATCTTCTAGTAAAGACTTAGATATAAATCAAGTTATGTTTGGTCTGCAAATTCAACTTATAACATACTTAGACGCACTATGTGAACAAACAGATTTTGATCCAAGTGGAATATTATACATGGGATTGATAGATAACATAGTAAAAAATGCTAAAAATCTTTCAGATGAAGAAATTGAAAACAAAATTAGAAGTAATTTTAAAATGAAAGGATTAATTTTAGCAGATATTTCAGTTATACGAATAATGGATAAAAAACTGCAAACAGGTTTATCAGATATTATTCCTGTTTATATAAGTAAAGATGGACAAATAAGTGAAAAAAAATCGAGTGTAATTAGTAAAAAAGATTTTAATGAATTACAACTTCAAGTTAAAGATATTATAAAACAAATTTCTTATGAAATTTTAAAAGGAAAAATTGATATAAAGCCGTATAATTATAAAAAGAAAACAGGATGCGACTATTGTAAGTATAAGACAATTTGTATGTTTAATACTAATATAAAAGATAATGAATATAATTTTGTATAATGGGAGATGATTTTTTGGAAATTACAAGACCTACAGTGATGGAAGTAGATTTAAAAGCATTTGAACACAATATAAATGAAATAAAAAAATATGTTGGAGAAGATGTAAAGTTAATGCCTGTAATAAAGGCAAATGCTTATGGAACGTATATAAATAAGGTTAATGAAGAAATAAATAAGTTTGATATAGTTGCAGTTGCTACTGTGGATGAAGCAGTAGAGCTTAGAATACAAGGATATAAAAAAGAAATATTTGTACTAAATCAAGCATATAAAGAAGAAATCGAAAAAATAGTAAAATATAATATTACTATCGGAATTAGCTCTGATAGTTTTGCTGACGAACTTGGAAAAATAAATGATTCTGTAAAGGTTCACATTGAAATTGGAACAGGAATGGGAAGAACAGGTATAAATCCTAAAAGAGTAGATGAGTACATTAAAAAAGTTAATAATTACAAAAATGTAAAAATAGAAGGGATTTATACACATTTATCTTCAGCTGACTCAGATGAAGAATATACAAAAAAGCAATTATATTATTTTGAAAATTCTGTAAAAAAAGCAAAAGAACTTTTAGGAGAAATAAAATATATTCATTGTAATGCTTCAAATGGAATTTTAAATTTTGCAGAAAATTCTTATAATTTAGTAAGACCTGGAATGATTATGTATGGATATGAGCCATTTAATGGTGCAAAAGAAAAGATAGATATAAAACCAGTATGTAAATTAAAATCAAAAATTACATTTTTAAAAGAATTAGATGAAGGAGCATCTATAGGTTATTCAAGAACTTTTATAACAAAGAGAAAAACTAAAGTTGCAACAATTCCAATAGGATATGCAGATGGGCTCAAAAGATCTCTTTCCAATAAAGGCCATGTATTTATAAAAGGACATATATTACCAATAATTGGAAGTGTTTGCATGGATGGATTCATGGTAGATGTTACAGATGTAGAAAATGTATGTGTCGGAGATGAAGTCTACATTTGGGATAATAAAAATATAACATTAGAAGAAGTTGCAGAAGTTGCTGGTACGATGAATTATGAAATGATGTGTACAATATCAAATAGAGTACCAAGAGTGTTTATTCATTAGGAGGAAAAGATTGATTAATAGTAATGAAAAAATAATTTGCAAAGAGTATAAAGGTATAGAATATATACAATTTAAGAAGCTACTTGATATGGGAATAAAACATGCATATACTTTAAAGGGAGAAAACATAAATTTTAGAAGTGGCTCAAAAGAAGAAGAGGAATGTTATTCTAAGATTTACGAAGCAATTGGAATAGATGTCAATACATTAGTAAAACCATTACAAAATCATACAAGTAATATTAAATGTATAGATAAAATTTTGAAAAAAGAGGAACTAGTAGCTACTGATGGACTAATAACAAATAAAAAGGGAATTGCTCTAACTACAACCAATGCAGATTGTATATTATTGTTGTTTTATGATCCAATAAAACAAGTTATTGCGAATGTTCATTCTGGTTGGAAAGGTACATTTCAAAAAATAGGAGAAAAAGCAGTGATTAAATTGATAACAAACTATAATTGTAATCCAGAAGATATATATTGTTTTATTAGTCCAAGTATAAGAAAATGTCATTTTGAAGTAGATGAAGATGTGAAAGACTTATGTGAAAATATATTTTCATTTACAGGACAAACAAGTAAATTTATTGAAAAAGGAAGAATTATAGATAATAAGCAAAAATATTTTATAGATACAGTTTTTATAAATAGATTACTATTAAGAGAAATTGGATTAAATGATGAAAATATTATAGATTGTGATATTTGCAGTGTATGTAATTCAGATAAAATTAATTCCTATAGAGTAGAAGGAAAAGATTTTAGATTAGCAACAAGTATAATTAGTTTATAAATAGGATGTGAAAAAAATGTATGAAACATTAAATGAAATAAATGATGAAGTAAAAAAATGCACTAAATGCAATTTATGTAAAAATAGAACTAATACAGTGTTTGGTGTTGGAAATGAAAATGCTGATATTATGCTCATAGGTGAAGGACCAGGAGCTGATGAAGATAGAGAAGGAGAACCATTTGTAGGAAAAGCTGGGAAATTAATGAATCAAGCATTTCAAGGATTAGGTATTTCTAGAGAAAAAATATATATTGCAAATATTGTTAAATGTAGACCACCAAATAACAGAAATCCAGAGAAAGAAGAAGCAACAGCTTGTCTTAATTATTTAAGAAATCAAGTTGTTTTAGTTAAACCTAAGATTATAGTTTTACTTGGCAGTGTTGCTTTAAAAAATATTTTAGGTGATAACTATGGAATAACAGCTTCTAGAGGAAAGTGGATAGAAAAAAGGGGGATATTATATATGCCTACATTTCATCCAGCCGCTCTACTTAGAGATGATAGTAAAAAAATAGATTTTTGGAATGATTTAGAGCTTGTAAAAGCAAAATCCAAAGAAAAGAACCTGTTAATGTAATATTAACAGGTTCTTCTAATTGATTTCCTTATTACGTATTCCTTCTTCAACTAGTAATTTTAATTTGCCAAATAATTGTTTAAAAAATTGGAATCCAAATTTTTTCTCTTCTAAAAAATCTAATTCATTTGTAATACAATCTAAAGAAGAAATATTTCCGAATTTTAAAATAAATTCCTTTTTTTCCTCTGCTTTAGCCATCATAGTAACATAAAATTCGGTATAATAATTATAATCTTTTGTAGATATAATTAAATGCTTGAAATTATATAATTTATATTGAAATGCTTTAATATCATCCAGTGTTTTTATTGAATTTAATTCAGAATTAAAGCAACTGTCCAATATCACATTTTGTGTTTCAATTGTTTTTTCTAAAATAATTTTTTTAATATCATCAATTCTAGAATTGATTCTTTTAAGCTTTTTAAAATCTTTTATATCTTCTGAACATAATGATTGTTTATATATTTCTTTAGATAATTTTGTTTCATATTCGAAAATCAAATCAAAATTTTTTTCTATTTTTGTGTAAGCTCTAATATTTGATTTTGCTATAAATGTATTTTTAAATACATCATTACAATATAAAGTACTATAGAATAATGGATAAGATCCAGTAAAATAGATCATTTCATTTAGCAATGCTGTTTGAAGTGGATAATAATCTGGACTTTCAGTAGTAAGTTCCATATTGTAATATTTAACGCTATCTAATTCAAGTCCCATAGTAGTAGCAGCCATAAGCTGAACAGCAGCTTCATTTAAAGCCATTCCTGTACAAGGAGTAGTTTCCAAATTGTATAACCCTAAACGTAATAATTTACCACGAGTGTTAGTATAAGTTTGTATGTAATGTAAACATTCATGAAATGCTAAAGCACTTAAATCTTGAAGATTCATATCTTTACTAAAGTAAATAGAATTATTTTTGTAAAAATACTTTGCCATAGCCATATCATTAGGCATATCTGCAATATACATATTTAATCTACAGATTGAAATAAATAAATCACTTTTATTTAAATTATGTTCTGGAAAAGTAGCAACTAACTTCTCAGAAATATTTGAAGCAATAGAATTTATTTGCATTGTATCTAATTCACGTATTACTGTAATACCTTCCTTTTTTAATGTTGAATTTATACTCATCCAAAACTCCTTAAATCTTTAGTATATATATTATTATACAATAAAAAAAACAAATAAACATATCAGTGATATTAAAAGAATATTACAATTTTATTACTTCACTAATGTTAATAAAATTTAATATATGGTTATACTAAAACTATGTGAAGTGTGCTTCCCATAAGCAAAAAGAACCTGAATGTATTATCAAAAGTGTATTTTGGATTAAAGTGGGGTTGATTTGAAAAAAAATAATATCTATACTTATTATATATTAATTTATAATGCTTGAAAGATGGTGATATATAATTTGAAAAGCGAAAAAAATACAAAAAAAATATTAAAGGCAATATGTATTTCTACTTTTGCACTAGGAATAATGTTTTCAAGAAAAACATTTGCTACTGAATTTGAAGCTATGATTTCTGATGAATACAAAGAATGGATAAATTTGCCTACAGAAGAAAGACTAGAGAGTTTTATGCCACAAACAGTATTTGGAGAAGTACCAGAAGAAATTCTAGAAGAATATAACTTTACTACAGAAACTCCACGAGTTGTTTCGCTATTATTAGGTAATACTAAAAATAATCTAGAAAATGTTGCAGCTGCAATTTCACTGCCAAACTATAGCTTAAATTCAAAATTAAACTTAAGAGTGGAAAATCAAGGAACAACAACAGAGTGTTGGGCTTTTTCAGCATTAAAATCTTTAGAAACCAATATCGCCATCAGTAATAACACAAGGAATTTACTGAACTTTTCTGAGAGGCATATGGATTACTCTACTACTAGAACATTTACAGATGGAATTAATCCCATTGCATACAACAGAGAATTAGGTAATGGAGGATTGCCAGTTGTTGCTAATGGCTATCTAGTTAATGGTACAGGAGCTATTCTTGAAGAAGACATGCCTTTTGAAGATAATGAAAATAAAATCAGTATATCTGAAATTGATAAAAAAGTTGATACAATAGTTACAGATTATATAACATTACCAACAATAAATAAGCAGTATACAAAAGATGAAAAAGGAAATACAGTATCTGTAAAATATACAGATGCTTCTGGAAAAGAATATACTAAAGATAGTTTAAATGCTGCACGAAACATTATAAAAGAACATTTAGTTACTAAAGGAGCGATAACGTCAATAACTGCTGCTAATCAGAGCAAATATTATGATATAAATAATATTTTTAAAGCAACATCTTATAATTGTAATAGTACTTCTGAAAGAAGAGATCATGCAATAACTATAGTTGGATGGGATGATAATTATTCAAAAAGAAATTTCAAAGATGGTTGTAGACCATCAGAAGATGGTGCATACTTAATTCTAAATTCTTATGGAAGTGAAAATTTTGATCATGGATATATTTATATTTCATATGAAGATTTCTTTATAGAGAGTGAAATATATGGAATTCAATCTTCTAGTAAAGTAGATTATGATAAAATTTATCAACATGATTTTTATGGTGGAATTTTCCAAGTAACTGCTAAAGGAATGTCAACAGGATATTATGGCGCTACTTTTAAAAGAGATAATTCCAAAAATGATTTATTAAATGATGTTGGTGTTACATTATCTAAATATTCTAAGGTTGAAATATATGTAAATCCAACTGGTACAGATATGAAACTAGATGATATGATAAAGATTGGAGAATCACAAGCTACTTTAGCACCAGGATATCATAGAATAAAGGTTAAGCAAACAGAACTAACTTCTGATGAATTTGCAATTGTTGTGAAACAATACAATCAAAATGAAGATTTTTCTTTCCAAGTTGAAGCAAAAGTAAGTGGTACAGCATTTGGAAATGTATCTTCAGAAAATAGAAGTTATTTTTCAGCAAACGGAAATTCTTGGAGAAAATTATCAACGCTTTCTGTTGGAGGAATTGATATGTCTACAGCAGATGTTTGTATAAAAGCATTTACAAATGAAAAAGAGAAGCCACCAGAATACCCACCAGAAAATCCACCAGTGGAAGA
>CASYFC010000015.1 GCA_949482135.1 uncultured Clostridia bacterium | reverse complement strand
GTGCCGAAGATACTTACGAGTTACCTTGTTGGGAAAATAGGACGTCGCCAGATTTATATTCCTCTTTAGCTCAGTTGGTAGAGCGCTCGGCTGTTAACCGATAGGTCGTTGGTTCGAGTCCAACAAGAGGAGCCAAAATAAAAGAACTACTAAAAGTAGTTCTTTTATTTTTTTCTATTGTAAACAAGAATAATGACCTATTATAAAACTTTAAAATAATAAGTTCGATGCTTGAAGGAGTTGGTTCAACTTTTAATTATATGTTTTGAAGTTATCGAGATAATTTCAAAACAATTTTTATAACTAATATTGAAAATATAGATAGTATTGTGATATTCTAACGTTATATAAATAGTAATTCGAAGATGGAAGAAAATCAGCATATAAAATTATAGATAAGAATGAAACAGATAAATACAGTTATAATGTTTATGTATATGATGGGAATGTAAATATTAGGATTAATAGTAAAGATTATTCCTTGAAAGAAGCTTTATTAGAAAATATGATAACAATGGAAGAAATTATCACAAAAGCAAATCAAGATGAAAGAGATGAAAAAATTGATACAGTAGTGTATAAAGATGGTGGAACTACAGAATATCATTATGAAAATTATACAATAATAAAATGTCATAGTTTAGAGGGAAATAGAGATGTATATATTGGAAATAAAGATTTAAAATTAAGTGATATTATATAAAATAAAAATAGAAGAGAGGGATATTATGGGATCATATATAGAAACAAATGATACTTTACAGATAACAAGAGAGCAAGGCTTTCCGGAAGAATTAGATTATGAAAAACATAAGCTAAAACCATATAAAGCAGAGGATTTTGCAGATAGAATATTTGAATTTAATGATAAGCCTAATATTAGAGTATATCATAGACCTCCTGTTAGAAATTTTTTAGTTGAAAATATAAATGGTAAATGGTTATATTGGGGACTAATTCATATGTTAGAAATACATCATGATTATATAAAAAATACTACTTCTGGAAAATATAAAATTATATATATAAATACTCCTGAAGAGATGAAACATGCACATAATATTATTGATAGAAACGAAAATACAAGGTATATTTAATAGTATTAATTATATTAAATAGAAGGAGAGTATAATGGAAGAATTTTTTGATGTTTTAAATGAAAAAGGAAATTTTACAGGAAAAGCTGAAAGTAGAGAAAAATGTCATAAGGAAGGATTGTGGCATAAAGCTGTTGTTGTTTTTATAATTAATTCTAAAAATCAAGTTTTATTACAAAGAAGAAGTCAAAACAAAAGAATGTGGCCTAATATGTGGGATGTAACTGCAGGTGGACATGTTCTTGCAGGAGAATTTGGATTTGAAGCAATTATAAGAGAAGCAAAAGAAGAATTAGGTATTGAACTTAATAAGAATGAGATGACATTTTTAGGCTCTTCTATTTCAA
Source organism: uncultured Clostridia bacterium (assembly GCA_949482135.1). GTDB lineage: Bacteria > Bacillota > Clostridia > TANB77 > CAG-508 > Scatovivens. The sequence goes on along the minus strand of CASYFC010000015.1, from coordinate 19,073 downwards.
CTAATAATAAGGGAGATATAATAAATAAACACTTTAATGAATATTACATAGTAAACAAAGATTTAGATCTGACAAGATTAAAATTACAGAAAGAAGAAGTTTCAGAAGTAAAATGGATAGACAAAAATGATATTATCAAAAAAATAAAAAATAATTATGAAGAAATAACAGATAAAGAAGGATGTTGGGAATACTTAATAAAATATTATGACTGGAAGGATAGAAAGTAAAGATATATAAAATAGTTTGTAATTATTAGAAAAACGTGTTATAATATTATCATTGTGAATTTATATATGTAACTTGTATAAAAATTTGTAAGTTTAAGTAACCTTTAAAATAATTTTACGGAGGAATTTTGATATGAAGATTAGTTCTGAAATAAGATTATATTATCGTCGGAGTTTGCCAAATAATCTTTTAAGAGCAAGAAAAGAAAAAGGTTATTTTTTTAACTCAGAAGGCGTATATTGCTGTGAACCACTGGAAGATCTCTATAGAAAGGGTATGTATGGAATTATACCTACTTATGATTACCAATATAGGGCATATAATCTTTATAAACCAGATTTTAAAGGAATATCTCCAAGAATTGTATCAAGAGCTATTACAAGTTTAAAAGAAGGGGATACGATTTCTAAATTCTTTGAATATCTTGAAACTTTGGAACCAAATGAGAGAAAGGAATTACCTATAGGACTTGACAGATTTATTACTAAAATATGTATTCCCAGTATTCAAAGAGAATATGGTAATAAAAATACAAAAACATTTGATTTTATCTATGTTGATGTATGTATTATTCATGATTGGGAACGAGATAAAAAACAATACATAGAAGAAAATCTGGCAGAGATAAAAAAACGAGTTATTTCTAGAATTGAAGGATCTAAACGTTTCCAAAAATATGGTATACCAGTTAACTTTTTAAAACTTACAAGTATTACTCTTACAAGAGACGATATTTTGCACTTCATATTTGAACTGAAAATTAAATAATGTTTATAGTGTAGCAGATGGAATTTTACATTCCATCTGTTACATATTTTAATATATATAAAGGAGAAATTAAATGTCAAAAAAAATTTGGAAATCAGGTACTTTTATATATCCAATACCAGCAGTACTTGTTAGTTGTGGTAATATGGAAAAATCGAATATATTAACTGTTGCTTGGACTGGAATTATAAATACAAATCCAGCAAGAGTATATATATCTGTAAGACCTGAGAGATATTCATATAATTTAATTAAGGAGACTGGAGAATTTGTTATTAATTTAACAACAGAAAAACTTGCTTATGCAACTGATTGGTGTGGAGTTAGAAGTGGAGCAAAATTTGATAAATTTAAAGAAATGAATTTAACTAAGGAAAAAGCAGAATTTGTAAGTGCACCTCTAATAAAGGAAAGTCCAGTTTCAGTTGAATGTAAAGTTATTGAGGAAAAAAACTTTGGTAGTCATACAATGTTTCTTGCAGAAGTTTTGTCAATAGATGCAGATGAACAGTATATGGATGATAATGGAGCATTTGATATTTCTAGATGTAATTTAATAGCATATGCTAATGGAGGATATTATACATTAGGAAAGAAGATTGGAAAATTTGGATATTCAGTAGAAAAGAAAACAAATAAAGGAAATAGAAAAAACAAATATAATAAAAGGCAATAGTAGAATATATTAAATACGAAAGTATAGTTTAATTTAATGGTAAATTGACATAATATGATAAAAATGTTATAATTAATTAGTTATATATCTAAGAATCAGGATATAAAATATGATTCAATTGTAACTCGTCGAAATAGTTTAAAGTATGGAGGAGTCAAGAATGACAGTTTATCAATTTTTTGCACTGGCAATTTCTCTGGTAGCACTTGTAATTGGAATGTATGCAATAGTTCGCAATTACGCAATCGATTCCATTGGTGAGCTTCGGTATATGTTGAAATGTGCAAAAGAGCGTAGACAGCATATTACTGAAGATAATGAAAAATGGATTAAGATTTGCGATGCGGAGATTAAGTCTTTAGAAGACAGGATTGCAAAACATTGGGGAAATAGGTTGGCTAGTAGGCACATAAGTATATTTGATATCATTCCAACCCCTGACGAGGATCCTAATGGTGAACTAATCAAAAGGATTTTAAAAGGGTAAAGAAAACTATTAAAAACTGAATAATGAAAGCAAAATATGGGAGTATAAAAGCTCCCATGTTTTGCTTTAGATTTTCGTTTAAAACTTTAATAAAAATCTAATAAAACAGTTGACATATCTTACTTTTTGTGATAAATTATATAAGCATGTATTTAGAAAATACATGCAATCACATCGTTAAAATATAAAATATAAAAAAATTTAGGCTTCATTTATAAGCAAAACGGAGGTGTAAAGAAATGGCAGCAAAAGGTCCAAGAGAGAATATTATTCTAGAATGTACAGAATGTAAAAGAAGAAACTATATGACATCAAAAAATAAAAGAAATAATACTGAAAGACTTGAAGTAGTTAAATATTGCAAATTCTGCAAAAAACGTACAACTCATAAAGAAACAAAATAAGATAAAACCTTATTAGGAGGAGTTAATATGGCTAAAGAAGCAAAAAAAGAAAATAAAAAAGAAAAAAAAGATAATAAGAAATTTTTCAAAGAGTTTAAAGCAGAATTAAAAAGAGTTAGTTGGCCTACAAGAAAACAATTAGTAAACAACACTGTAGCAGTTCTTTCTATTGTTATAGTAATAGCAGTAATTGTTTTTGTTCTTGATTTAGTATTTGAGAATGCAAATAAATTTGGTGTAGAAAAACTAAAAGCCATAGTTACATCTAGCTCAAGTGAAGAAAACAATTCAGATGAACTTCAAAATATAGATACTACTAATACAGCTGGAACTGAAGAAGAATCTACTGAAAATCAAACACCATCAGAAAATACAGAAGAGCAAAATACTGTAGAAAATCCTGATGAAAATGTAAGTTCTGTAGAAGGAAATAATTAGTAACGAGAATGCTAATAAACGAAATATAAAGGGAGGCTAAAATATGTCTCAAGAAGAGAATAAATTAGAGCCAAAGTGGTATGTTGTTCATACATATTCTGGTTATGAAAATAAAGTAAAAACAGACTTAGAAAAAACAATTAGAAATAGAGAATTAGAAGATTTCTTTTTCAACATAGTTGTTCCTATGGAAGAACAAGTTGAAATAAAAGATGGAAAAAGAAAAACTAACTTAAAGAAAGTTTTTCCAGGTTATGTTCTAGTAAAAATGATTGTAACAGAAGAATCTTGGTATATCGTAAGAAATACTAGAGGTGTTACAGGATTTGTTGGTTCAGGAACTGATCCTATTCCACTAACTGATAGTGAAATAAGAAATATGGGATTTGATGAAGTTCCAGTAAACATTGATTATGGAGTAAACGACAACGTACAAGTTGTTAATGGTCCATTAGAAGGATTTGTTGGAACTGTTCAAGAAATAAATAAAGAAAAACAAAAAGTAAAAGTTCTAGTTTCTATGTTTGGAAGAGAAACTCCAGTAGAATTAGAATTTTCTCAAGTTCAAAAAGTTAATTAGAAGGAGGTGCTAAACAAAATGGCAGAGAAAGAAGTTGTAAATGTTATTAAATTACAAATAGAAGCAGGTAAAGCTACACCAGCTCCACCAGTAGGTCCAGCATTAGGTTCAAGTGGTGTTAATATCATGCAATTCGTTAAAGAATTCAATGATAGAACAGCTAACCAACCAGGAATGATAATACCAGTTGTTATTTCTGTATACAAAGATAAATCATTCACATTTGTTACTAAAGTTCCACCAGTAGCTGTTCTTATAAAGAAAGCTTTAGGAATCAAAAGTGGTTCAGGAAAACCTAACAAAGATAAAGTTGCTAAAATAACTAAAGATCAAGTTAGAGCAATAGCTGAACAAAAAATGGAAGATTTAAATGCTGCATCTATAGAAGCTGCAATGAGCATGGTTGCTGGAACAGCAAGATCTATGGGTGTTGTAGTTGTAGACTAGTTTATAAAATTTTATTTTATAATATATTAAATTTGGGAGAATAAATTATTTTTATTCGTTAATACCACGGGAGGAAAAAATGAAAAAAGGAAAAAGATATCAAGAAGCTGCTAAATTAGTAGACAGCTCAAAGATGTATGAAGCTAAAGAAGCTTTAGAAATTATTGAAAAAATGCCAAAACCAAAATTTGATGAAACAGTTGAATTACACGTTAAATTAGGTGTTGATTCTAAACATGCTGATCAACAAGTTAGAGGTACTGTTGTATTACCTCATGGTACAGGTAAATCATTAAGAGTTTTAGTATTTGCAAAAGGAGATAAAGCTAAAGAAGCTGAAGCTGCTGGAGCAGATTTCGTAGGAGCTGAAGAATTAGTTCCAAAAATCGAAAAAGAAAACTGGTTTGAATATGATGTTATCGTAGCTACACCAGATATGATGGGTGTAATTGGTAGACTTGGTAAAGTTTTAGGACCAAAAGGATTAATGCCAAACCCTAAATCAGGAACAGTAACAATGGATGTTACAAAAGCTATTTCTGAAATCAAATCAGGTAAAGTTGAATACAGACTAGATAAAACAAATATTATCCACTTAGGAATTGGTAAAGTTTCATTTGGCGCTGAAAAATTAGTTGAAAACTATCAAACAATTATTGATGCAATAATCAAAGCTAAACCAGCTGTTGCTAAAGGACAATATGTAAAAAGTGTTTATTTAACAACAACAATGGGACCTAGCGTTTACATCAATCAAAAATAATTAAGAAGTTTAAATTTTAATAATATAAATACCTAAGACAGTAGGTTCAAAAGTAAATCCTACCGAGGTGATTTAAGAGCGGATATAAGTCTCTTTGATTACCTAGGAGTATTAGGTATCAAAGAGACTTTTTATTTAAGTAAATTAAAATTATATATATATAGTGGAGGTGAAATTAAATTGGCTAGTGAAAAAATAATTAAAGCAAAAGAAGAGGAAGTAAAAAAATTAGCTGAAAAAATGAAAGATGCTAGTTTAGTCCTTTTAGTAGACTATAGAGGAATTAACGTAGCTGATGATACTGTTTTAAGAAAAAGTGTTAGAGAAATTGGTGCAGAATATTCTGTAATCAAAAATAACATTACAAGAAGAGCCTTAAAAGAATGTGGAATCGAATCATTGGACGAAGCATTAGAAGGACCAACAGCAGTTATTATAGCTCAAGAAGAATACTTACCAGCTTTAAAAGCAATTTACAAATTTGCTAAAGCAAATGATTACTACACAATCAAAGGTGGAGTATTAGAAGGAAAAGCTTCTACAGTAGAAGAATTAACAACTCTTGCACAATTACCATCAAGAGAAGAACTTATTGCAAAATTGGCTGGATGCTTACTTGCAAACGTTTCAAAACTTGCTGCTACACTTGATGCAGTTAGAGTTAAAAAAGAATCAGAAGAATAATCTTTTGATAAATAAAATTTTATAGTAAGTAAAAACTTACAAATTCACTTAAAAATATGATAGTAGAATCTATCGAAATAAATAAAAATATATAGGAGGATTTAAAAATGAGTGAAAAAACAGATAAAATGTTAGAAGAAATCGATAGCTTAACAGTAGTTGAATTATCAGAATTAGTAAAAGGAATTGAAGAAAAATATGGAGTAACTGCAGCAGCAGTTGCAGCACCTGCAGCAGGAGCTGGAGCAGAAGCAGCAGCTGAAAAATCAGACTTTGATGTTGTTTTAACAGAAGCTGGTGGAAACAAAATAGCTGTTATTAAAGTAGTTAGAGAAGTTACAGGATTAGGATTAAAAGAAGCTAAAGAATTAGTTGATGGAGCTCCTAAAACAATTAAAGAAGGTGTAGCTAAAGAAGAAGCAGAAGCTATGAAAGCAAAATTTGTAGAAGCTGGAGCTACAGTTGAATTAAAATAGTTTAATTTCACGAGTATATAATTTAAAGAGAACTTTACTTTGAGTAAAGTTCTTTTTTTATATTGATAAAAAAAATAATATATGATATATTTTTTAAAGAAAAATGAAGTTTATAATTGCATATTATAAACTTTTACAAAAAATAAAGAGTGTAAATAAGATGAATTCAGAAACTAAAATTTTAAAAGCTTTAATTTCATTTGTGATACTTTTTTATATTATTATTTGTATAGTTGGTTTAGTACTAAATTACTTTTATAAAAATTTAACAGATTTTACTCGAATTGTGTCAATTAATTCAGAATATACAAACTTAAATTTATATTTTTTAAAAGTAGTGAAACAGAATGATGTAAAAATAAAAAGTTATGGATTGGTAGATGATGATAATTTAAGCTATTATATTACTTTTGAAAATGATGATGGAACAACAAATACATTTATAAAAACAGGTAATATAATTTATCTAAATAATATTAAAATATGTAATAATGTAGAATCATTTAAAATTATTGTTGATAAAACATTAAAAACAAGTATTTCTGTTGAAGCAGTTATTTTAGGAAATGTTTATTCATCTCAATATGTTATTTCAAATTAAGGAGACAAAAGAAAATGGTAAATAAAATATTTTTAAAAATATTTGGTGTATTAGACATAATAAAAGATTTTTTAGTTGCATGGGGATTAAAGATTTTAATAGTTATTTTTGCTCTTGTTATTATGCATAATGTAATAAAAATAAGTGAGATATCATCTAGATATCAAGGCGAATATAAAACTTTAACTCCAATATACGAAGATGAAAAAAAATTCATGAATTATTATGAAGTTGGACAAGGACCAACAGTAGTTATTCTTCCAGAGTTTGGTTCTCAATCACCTGTAACACAATATAAAACAATAGTAGATAGTTTAAAAGATTCATATAGAGTTGTTGTAGTTGAATATTTTGGATACGGATTTAGCATGTCTATGAGTAAACATGAAAGGCTTAATGATGTTATAGTAGAGGAAATAATAAAATTATTAGACTATAGACAAATATCAGGACCATATACATTAATTGCAGCAGATACATCAAGTATTTATGCAATGCGCTTTCAACAAAAATATCCTGAATTAGTATCATCAATAATTTCAATAGATAGTGTTTATCCAGCGGAATATAATGATTATTATCGTATGAACAAGATAAGAGATAGAATATCAAATGTTAATTTAACATCAATATGGGAATTAACAGGTTTTGAGAGAATTTTAAGTTATGTGTCACCAAAGACTTTTTATATAGATAAAATGAAAGAATTAACAAATAATTATACAAAAGAAGAAATTTCTGTGTATAGAAATAGAATTGGAAGTGCTTATTTAACTAGAACAATGGTAAGAGAAATTAATAAATTAGAAGAAAATATAAAACAAATGAAAGATTATACTTACCCAAGCCATTTGCCTGTTTTACAAATCCTATCAAGTGAGAAAAAAGATATTTATGAATATGCAAAAAACAGTGGAGATTCTAAAGTAAATCTAGTTGACTTGGCACAAGGAGTAATTACTAACAGTAAAATTCAAGGTATAAATGTTATAAAAGGTGACGATCAAATGTTACAACTTTCTAATCCAACAGGAGTAACATTAGCAATAAGAAACTTCTTAGCTGGTTACTATGATTTTGATAGTTTTAGTAATAATATTACTACTAATGAAAATAATACTAATGCTAATAATAGTGATGAAAATAATTCAAATGTTGTGAATGACAATTCTGATATAAGTAATAACAATATTATAAATGTTAATGCAACAGTAACTAATACAACAACAAAATCTTCAACAACTAATTCAAGCAACAGTATATCAAATACTAGCAAAGATGTTTTCCAAGTTGAATTAAACTAAAATTTTTATAATACTAAAGTGAAAGGAAAGTTCTATGATAGAAGAGCTAATGCAAAAAGTAAAAGAATCCAAAGAGAAAAATTCTTTATTTTATAAAAAAACGAGTTTAGAAGAAAAACGTAGAATGCTAGAAGCAGAACGAAGTGAAGTTGAAAAGCAACTAGAAGAATTAAATTTTTCTAAACCTAAAAATTCTATTATAAAAAGGATTACAGATTTTTTTAATAAAACATTTAGACATGTAAAATATTTAGAAGGACAAACGTTAGAAGCGCAATATAATGAATTAGATAATAGAGACAATGAGATATATGAAGAAATACATGGTATATTTGATGAAATTAGAAGAATAGATAATGCTAGTGTTGAAAAAGATAAACAAGAACTAGATGATCTTAGTGAAACTATGAAAGATCCTACAAAATCTGTAGAATATTTATTACAACATTATCCTGAATTAAAAGGTAAAAAGGAATTCATGATTGAGGCAGTAAGTATAGATCCGTTAAAAATTTTAGAAGATCAGACCAATAATCCAGAAGTATATAAAAAATATATACAAGAAGTATTGAAAAAGATTAAAGATACTAATAGAGATGATATGGATAAAACTATACAGACATATGAAAATGTAATTCAAGAAATAGAAAGTCCAAATCAACCAGAAAGTGGAAAATATAAAATACCACAAAAATATTTATTTGAAGGAATAAGGATTTCAGCCTCACTTATAAAAGATAAAGGAGGAATAGATAGTTTATTAAGTAGCTATATGGCACAGGAAAAACCATTTTTAGGTGTCAGTGGTGAAGGACATGGAATGGTAGGAGAAAATAATAATTTAGAAAGTTACATTAAATATGATTGCACATTACCTTTTGAATATGGAACTTCATTAGAAAATTTGTATAGTACAGAAAATTATATGTTAATACAACATAAATTTGATTCAAATTCTCAATCAGGAAAAGAAAAGTTAAGCAATGTTTTTTTTGAAGGAAAAAGGGAGTCAACTTATCAAGAACAAGGAAATAGAGATTTGGAATATACTTTTAATGGAGAATTTTCTAGATGTGGTTTTTGTGGATTTCTATATAATGGAGCTTCATCTAGAGTAATGGCTTTAATTCCAAAAAAAGCTTTGGATCCTAATAGTAATATACCACTTTGGGGAAGTGATGAAATTGGAGGAGCATCTTATTTGTTACCTGAATATATAGTAGGAATTGAAGATGAAAATCATGTTTTTACAAATAACAGTATTCCAAAAGAAGAAAGGAAACAATATAAATTTCATTACAAAAATAAAGGAAAAGAACCAATACTTGAACAAAAAATTTATCAAGTAGATGATGATGCAAGGTAATAATTCTATATTAAGAAAGTGGAGAAAATTCTACTTTCTTTTTGTTTAAATATGTAAAGTTTTATATTTACATAAAGTTGACAAAACCTTTAAAATATAGTATTCTATAATATGCAATAAATAAATTTTAAACCAAATTTGTAATAAATTTATATAGTAAAATAAATATATAAATTTTAAAGAAGAGGAATTTATGAGAAAGAAAATAACAGCTTTTATAAGCTTTTTAATTTTAATAATTGTAATGTCTGTTATAGTTGTTTGTTTTAAGTCAGAATCAGTAATAAAAGATAATACAAAACTACAGATAGTAGCAACATTATTTCCACAATATGATTTTGCAAAACAAATTGTAGGAGATAAGGCAAATGTGAAATTGCTATTAAAATCAGGAGTTGAAACACATCATTATGAACCAACAGCAAAAGATATGGTAGCAATTTTAAATAATTCAGATATATTTTTATATACTGGAACAGCTTTGGAACCATGGACAGAAAAAATTGTATCAAGTATAGAAGAAACAGAATGTAAGGCTGTAGATATTTCTAAAAGTATAGAATTAATAACAATAGAAGAATTTGAAGAAAATCATATTAATTCAGAAATTGCTTATGAAGAACATGATGAACATGGTCATAGTGAGCATGAAGAAATATATGATGGGCATATATGGTTAAATCCACGAAATGCGATAATTATGCTTAATAATATATTAGAAGAACTTTGCAATTTAGATCCAGAAAATTCAGAATACTATACTAAAAATGCCACAGAATATAAAAATAAAATATTGGAAACAGATAGGAGATTAAGAGAAATTATAGAAAATTCAGAAAGAAAAGAAATTGCAGTTGGAGGAGAATTTGCCTATAGCTATCTTGTTGAAGAATATGGACTAGACTTTGTAACTGTATATACAAATTGTGGTGAAGGAGAAGATCCTAGTATCACAAAAGTAAAATCAGTTATTGATTATATAAATAATCATAAAATATCTGCAGTTTACTATGAAGAATTAAGTGTTGGAACTGTTGCAAAAATGATAGCAGAAGAAACTGAAGCAGAGTCACTAGTATTATATTCAATTCATAATGGAAACCCAGAAGAGGATACTTATGTATCATTAATGAATAAAAATATAGAAAATTTAGAAAAAGGATTAAAATAAAATGACCATATTAGAAGTAGAAAAATTAAAAGTTTCATACTCAAATCATATTGCTCTTGATGATATCAATTTTAAAATTGAAGAGGGAGAATATGTTTGTTTAGTAGGTGAAAATGGTTCAGGAAAAAGTACATTAGTAAAAACAATTGTAGGACTATTAAAACCTGATGAAGGAAAAGTAAGTGTAAATATTTCATTAGACGAGGTATCTTATTTATCACAAACAAACTTAAAAGATTTAGATTTTCCTGCAACATCAAAAGAAATAATTATGTCTGGTGTACAAAAACATAATAAACTTCCGTTTTATACAAAAAAAGATAAAGAACTTTATAAAGAAATAATAAAGAAATTAAAAATAGAAGACCTTCAATATAAAAGAGTAGGAGATTTATCTGGAGGTCAAAAACAAAGAGTATTAATAGCAAGAGCATTAATTAGAGAGCCTAAGCTTTTAATATTAGATGAACCAGCAACTGGACTTGACTACAATATAACAAAAGAACTTTATAAAATATTAGAATATGAAAATAAAGAAAATAAAATGACAATAATAATGGCAACACATGATTTAGACGAAATAAATGAGATAAAACCTAGAATAATATCTTTAGCAAAAACAGTTAAATATGATGGAAATATTGAAGGTTGGAAAGGATTTTAAAAAATGGCGGAAATATTAAATTTGTTATCTTACACATTTATGCAAAGAGCTATTCTTTGTGGAATAGCAATATCTTTTTCAGCAGCTTTAATAGGAGTAATACTTACACTCAAAAATTATTCAATGATAGGTCATGGGCTTGGAGAGGTTGGATTTGCAGCAATCTGTTTAGCAGTTGCAATAGGAGTTTCACCAATTGCATTTTCAATACCAATAGTAATAATTGCAGCAATAGTAATAATGTTTATAAGCCAAAGAAAAGGAGAATCAGCAGATATTATAATTGCACTTGTTGCAACAGGAGCATTAGCCTTGGGAGTAATAATAACATCATTTACAAGTGGATTTGGAACAGATAGTTATAATTATATGTTCGGAAGTATATTAACAATGACAAAATCTGATGTTATTTTAAGTATAGTGCTTACAATACTTTCAATTGCAATATACATAGTGTTTTATAATAGATTATTTTTAATAACTTTTGATGAAAAATATGCAAAATCATGTGGAATAAATGTATCATTATATCAATTTTTAATAGCATTAATAACAGCTCTAGTAGTTGTTGTAGGAATGAGAATGATGGGAACACTATTAATTTCAAGTTTGATAGTATTCCCAGCAATCATTGCAAAAAAATTTACAACAAGTTTTAAAGGATTAGTAGTAATGTCTGTTTTAACATCAGTATTATGCTTCTTAATTGGAATATTGGTATCATTTTTCTTAAATATGCCAACAGGAGCAGGAATTGTATTTGTATATATTGTACTTTTAGCGATAAGTTCAGTTTGTTGCAAATTAGCCAAAATATAAAATCCAATAGGAATGAAGTTTAAAACTTCATTCCTATTGGATTTTTTAGATGTTAATGTTATAATAAGCAAAGTAAAGGAGTGATTTTATGATACCAGAAAAGTTAAAATCAGGAGATGAAGTTAGAATTATTGCACCATCTAGAAGTATGGTGATATTAGGAGAAGATTGCAAAAAAATAGCAACAGAAAGGTTAGAAGCTTTAGGACTAAAAGTTACATTTGGAAAATATGTAATGGAAGCAGATGAAGACTATTTATGCACATCTGTAGAACATAGAGTAGAAGATTTAAATGAAGCATTTAGAGATAAAAATGTAAAGGCAATTTTAACAGTAATAGGCGGATTTAACTCTAATCAAATTTTAGATTTTATAGATTATGAATCAATTAAGCAAAATCCAAAAATCTTTTGTGGATTTTCAGATATAACAGCACTATCAAATGCAATTCATGCAAAAACAGGTTTAGTAACATATTCAGGACCACATTATTCAAGTTTTGGAATGCTAAAAGGATTTGAATATGAACTTGATTATTTTAAGAAAATGTTTTTCCAAGAAGAGGAATTTGAAATTGAAAGTTCAAAAGAGTGGAGTGATGATGCTTGGTTTATAGATCAAGAAAATAGAGAATTCATCCAAAATGAAGGAATGTATATAATTAATGAAGGAACATCAGAAGGGGATATTATTGGCGGAAATCTTTGCACATTAAATTTATTACAAGGAAGCAGTTATATGCCAAACATTGAAGGAAAAGTATTATTCTTAGAAGATGATGGTATGGCAGGAAATGCATATTTAACAACTTTTGATAGAGATTTACAATCATTAATTCATACAAAAGAATTCAAAAATATAAAAGCAATTATTTTAGGAAGAAATCAAAAAGGTTGTCAAATGACAAAAGAAAAATGGATAAAATTAATTAAAAATAAACCAGAACTAAAAAATATTCCAGTAATAGCAGGAGCTGATTTTGGACATACAACACCAATATTTACATTTCCAATTGGAGGACATGCAAAATTAGAAGCTAAAAATGGAAAAATTAAATTATTAATAAAAGGATAGATTATGGTATACGAATTTGAAGTTATAGGAGATATAAAAGGAAAAGCAAGACCAAGAGTAAATACTTATACATCAAAAGCTTACACACCAACAAATACAAAAGATTATGAAATGTTAATAAAACAATATTTTAAAGTAAAATATCCAAGATATATACCTTTAGAAAATAGAGTTTCAGTAAAAATTATAGCTCAATTTAAAATTCCAAAAAGTACAAGTAAAAAAAATAGTGAAGAAATGTTAAAAGGGAATATATCTCCAACCAAAAAACCAGATATAGACAATATTGTAAAAATTATATTAGATGCTTTAAACACTATGGCATTTAAAGATGACAATCAAATCACAAAATTAGATGTCGAAAAATTATATGGAGAAGAAGAAAAAATATTAGTAAAAATAGAAGAGTATTAAAACACAATATAAAAGTAAAATGTCAAGAGTTCTAATACAACCTTCAAGTGAATACACTTTAAAAAAAGTATTCATTTGGAGGTTTTCTTTATTATGAGAAATTTATCTATAGAAGAACGTGCGGTAAAAGTTGCACAATACATAATTGAAACAGAAGATACTGTAAGAGGTGCTGCGAAGAAATTTGGAATAAGTAAAAGTAGCATACATAAAGATGTTAGTCAAAGGTTATTAAATATAAATTATGCATTAGCTATGGAGGTAAGAAAAGTTCTTGACAAAAACAAAGCAGAAAGACATATAAGAGGAGGCATGGCAACTAAATTAAAATATAGTCACATACAAGATGACAGAAAAAGAAATGTGTTTTAAAATCTATAGTGAGCGAAAAATAGGCATTTCAAAACAATGTTACAAAAATGAAATAAAAGTGTAATTTAAAAGATAAAAAGACTGCTTTAAAGTCTATACTTCTTTGTTTTCAACGATTACGAGTTATTGTTCTAACCTAAGAACTTTTGACTTTTAGACACTCCTGTGATATAAAAAATACATCAAAGCGAAAGATGTAGGTGATTATAAAATGGGAATTTACAGATCTGAAATTGCAGACTTAAGAAAAAATATTGGAGAAAACATAGGACAAAAAATTATAATAAAAGAGTCACCAGGAAAGAGAAGCAAGCCACAAGAAAAATCAGCAACAATTGAAAATGTATATCAAAGTTATTTTAGAGTAAGATTTGATAATGCTGACAGAGTTGGATCTTATAATTATACAGATCTTTTTACAAGATCTGTAGAAGTTAGTATGTACAACGGAGAAGCATATGAGCCACTAGTACAACCACAACTTGAAGTAAAGAAACCAAGAGCTCATGCGGCTACAATTACAACAACAGAAAATGTATAAATTTAAATGAACCCTTAAAATATATTGTCAAAATATTGAGCAGTATAAAATAAGGGTTCTTTTTTGATTTTATAAATTCAAAAAAGAAAATTAAACATATTTGTTCTTTTATAAAATCCTCTGCATATAAATGTTAAAAAGAGAAGATTTAAGGAGGATTTTTTTATGGAGAAAAACGTAGTAGTTATCAATAAAAGATTATTCAGCGAAACCAAAACAATTGAGGTAACTGGAGACATTATAGTTCCAGACATCAAACCAGACATTGTTAGTATTATAAATACAAATGGAATAGGATATGTTTATAAAGAAGATATAAATACTGGTAGAGTTAGATTAGACGGAAATTTAGATACATATATTGTGTATTTAGCAGACAATGGAGATACAAGAAGTATTCAAAACACATTAACATTTTCAGAAAGTATGGAAGCAAGTAGTGTAAAAGAAACATCATATGTAAAACATGAAGTTTTAATAGAAACAATAGAAGCAAAAGTATTAAATGAGAGAAAAATATCAATATCAGGAAAAGTAAGAATTCAAGCAGAAGCATATGAAAAAGAAGAGGTAGAAATTCCAACAGCTTTAGATGCAATAGATAATGTCGAAGTATTAAAAGAAAATTGTGACATAAAGTCTTTGATAGAAGCAAGTAAAACAAAAACATCAATAAAAGAAGATATATCAGTAGATAATTCTTTTGATATTGCTGAAATATTAAAAACAGATATACAAGTAAAAAACTTAGAAAACAAAATAAGTTATAATAAGGTACTTGCAAAAGCTGATGCAGATGTAAAAATTATCTTCTTAACAGAAGACAACAAAATAGGTGTTGCTAGTAGTGAAATTCCAATAATGAGTTTTATAGATATAAATGGTATTACAGACAATGATATTTGTGACATTAGTTATTCAATAAGAAACACACTTTTTAAAGTGAACTCAAAAGAGATGCATTCAATAAGCTGTCAAGTAGAGTTTGAAGTTAATTGTGAAGCATATCAAACAAGAAGTTTGGAAATTGTAGAAGATATGTATGGAGTTAGAAACAATATTGATTTTACAAGAAAAGACATTCAAGTAGAAATTGCAAGACAGCAAGTAACACAAACTGTGAACATGAATGAAAGAGTTTTAGTAGAAGATGTATTAAACATTTTAGATGTAAATCACAGAGTAAATGTTGTAAGCACAGCAAAAGCAGGAAATTACACTAATTACGAATGTGAATTAAAACTTGATTTTTATTATGAAGCAGATAACAGAAATGGATTAAATGTAAAAAACATTAATTTACCATTCATGGTAAAATTTGAAGGTCAAGAAACAAACATTGAATTTAGTATAAGCAGAAAACAATTCACAGTTAGCAACGAAAATGTGGATTGTGAAGTTGAAATTTTTGCAAAACAAGTGGACAGTAGCTTCAAGAAAATAAGCATTATGGATAACATAGAAGTAACTCCACTAGAAGAGGAAAATGATTATAAGATGTTTATGTATTTTGTAAAACCAGGAGATTCAATTTGGAAAATTGCGAAAAAATTTAAAGTATGCATGTCAGACATTGTTAAGCTAAACAATTTAGAAGATTCAAACAAAATTGATGTTGGACAGAGATTATATATAATGAGATAAAAAGACGGGAAACCGTCTTTTTTGTATAGAAATAATCTTGTGAGTATTTTTTCTTATATTAGAAATATTAATAGAAATTATATTGTGAATGTAAGTTTCGCCTTGAAAGTAATTTGAATTAGAACGGCTTAATAAATTTTATGGAAAGAGTTCAAGCTTGTTCTTGGAAGGGTGCCATAAAATTTATATTAGGCGTTCTATGAAAATTAGCTTGAACTAGGAACTGGATATGAATAATATAATTTCTATTAATATTCTATAGTAAGCAATTTACACACAAGATAACTTCTATACAAAAAGAAAGGAAAAATTAATGAAAGGGAATTTATATTCAAGAAAAAAGATAAGACTTCCGAATTTTAGAGAGCTAAATAGTGTTAAAGCTATTTTATTAATCATGTTTGCAACTATAATTATATCAGTAGGACTTTTTTTGAAAGCTGCATATCCAGTATTTAAGGCAACTTGTGAAACTGCAGCTTCATCAAAAGGAGTAAAAATAATTAATGAAGAGGTTAACAAAGTTATGAGAAATTATTCTTATGACAATTTGATTTCTGTGGAAAAGGATCAAAATGGAAAAATTGCTTTTATAAAAGCTGATTCAATATGCATTAATGATATAGTTACGAAAATTGTTTCAAACATACAAAAGCAGTTTGATGGAATTCCTAGAATTAGTGTTTTTATAAACATGGGAAGTGTAAGTGGAATTAGTGCTCTGAAAAATTTTGAACCTAGATTTGAAGTTGAACTTGAGAGTGCTGGAAATATAAATGCTACTACTAGAACAGATTTTCAATCTATTGGAATCAATCAAACTCATCACAAGATTTATTTGGATATTGATGCTAGAGTGGGCATTTTGACTCCACTTGATACTTTTGGCAAAGATGTTAGTACAGAAGTTCTTCTTACTGAGGCTGTTATTGTTGGTGAAGTTCCTGATAGCTATTATAATTTGAGTGGTTTTGAGGACCCAGATGAGACGTATAATTTTGTGGAGTAGGATAAAATAAGAAAAATGTGCAAAGAAGGACTGGAAGTTTATAAATTATATGTAGATGAGAAAGTAGTAATTTCGCATGAAGGTGTTAAATGGATGTGTAAGAATATTTTTAAACAAAAGCATTTAGAATTGCTAGAAAATTATAAAATGAAACTAACAGAAAATATATAGAAGCAGGTTATATATATGATGAGTTTTTTCGAAAAAATTAAAAAACTATTGACAAAAACATGTGTTTGATATAAAAAAATAGTGAATATTTTTCTACAAATAACAGTAGATTTATGGAAAAAAAACAAATTTTATGATATATAATATTATAGATTTTTTATATATTTATCGAGGTAAAAAATGCGTACAATGTTATTAAGTTTAAAATCAGAAATATTTGATTTGATAAGAAGTGGGCAAAAGATATTTGAATATAGACATCAATTTTACACTGAACCTATAAATGCTTATTTATATATTAGTAAACCAGTTCAAAAAATTGTAGGATATATTGAATTTGATAAAAGAATTAATTTAACAGATTGGAAAGAAAAGTATAAGGATAATATTGAAGTAAGTCAAAGAATAGATGATTATATATCAAGAAATTATAAATATGCAATGCCAATAAATAAATTTAAGATGACGACGGAAATACCTTTATGTGATTTAAGAAAGGATTTAAAAAAATTTATAATTCCAGAGTCTTATTATTATTTAGATAATTTTACTGATTTAGATAACTATATAAAAAGTAATATAAAATTTACAGGAGAAATATTGGAAAATAATTTTAAAGTAATAGATGAAGAAAATATTTGTAGAAAAAAATACTAAATGCAATGCTAGGGTTTGCGTTTTTCTAAAAAATATGATATACATATAATGAAAAGAGGTGCGATATGAAAGAATATAAAGTTGGTAGTTTATTTGCAGGAGTTGGAGGAATTTGTCTAGGTTTTCAAAATGCAAAAAGTAAAAATGCTTGTTATAGATTATTATGGGCAAATGAGATAGATGAATATGCTTGTGCCACATATAAAAATAATTTTGAACATAAATTATTGCAAGGTGATATAAAATTAGTATTACACCCTGAAATAGCTACAGATTCCGAAGAAAGAAAATATTATGAAGAACTTCATGAAGTTATATTAAAAGAACCTATAGATATCTTAAATGGAGGATTTCCTTGCCAAGCATTTAGTATAGCAGGAGAGCAAAAAGGATTTGAAGATGAAAGAGGAAATTTATTCTTAAATATTATAGATCTAATAAAAATGTTAGAAGAAAAATTCTATAAGCCAAGGGTTCTATTTCTTGAAAATGTGAAGAATTTACAAGCTCATGATGGTGGTAAAACTTATAAGGTTATAAAACAAAAATTAGAGGAATGTGGATATAAAATATTTGAAAAGGTATTAAATACAATGGAATATTCAGATTTGCCTCAAAATAGAGAAAGAATTTATATAATTGGATTATCTAATGAAAAAGATATCGAACTATTTAATGTATTTAATCAAGATGTACTTTCTAATTTATATAAGACCAAAACTTCTGAGGAAAGAATTAGTAATATAAGAGAATTAATTAATTATGATCTGACTAAAGAAAATGCTGAAAGGTATTATTATACAAAGGAAAAATATCCAAATTATTTTGTTTC
Organism: uncultured Clostridia bacterium; assembly: GCA_949482135.1. Lineage (GTDB taxonomy): Bacteria > Bacillota > Clostridia > TANB77 > CAG-508 > Scatovivens. Next base: position 479 of record CASYFC010000015.1, on the reverse strand, counting down.
ACTTGATGAATTTAAAAGCTCAGAAAAAGAAAATAGAATAAATTTAGATGAACAGATAGATGAGATGTATCAATTTTATCAATGTCGTAGAGGCATGTATGTAAGAAAAAATAAAAGTGGAGTTTGTCCAACCTTAACAGCTAATATGGGAACAGGTGGTCATAATGTACCTCTAATTAAGGTAAGTGATGGTATAAGAAAATTAACACCAACGGAAACATTTAAATTACAAGGCTTTCCTGTTGGAAATGGATATAATTTACCTGAAGATTTTAAAGGAAAAAAATATCCTGATTCTCAGTTATATAAACAAGCTGGAAATGCTGTATCAGTTCCTGTAATAACAACACTATCAGAAGAAATTTTAAAAATTTTAGAAAAAAATGATAATACATAGAATAACAATATAAAAAAGAGTGATATTATGAAGTGAACCCCATATAGTGGACACTAAATAAAAAGAGCTCTTTACTTGGAGA
>CASYFC010000014.1 GCA_949482135.1 uncultured Clostridia bacterium | reverse complement strand
GTTACTTCTTTACCTTTCCCAATTGTTGTTGCATTATTTGCATCTTCTTCCGTTTCCCAAAGAACAAAATCAGTCCATATATCACCTTGTAAGTAATGTTCCCAAGAAATAAATCCTTTTGCTTTAGAAATAATTTCATCATGTAATTTTTGCGTTAATTCTATAAATTGTTCTTCACTTATACCCTTTTTTAGTTTATATGAAAATATCCATGCTGTTTTATTCATATATAAATTTCTCCTCTACAACATTTTATTTTCCCTACTTATTGTAATTTGTTATTTACTACATTGGTTTAAGATTTTTATTAAGTCTATTTACCATCCAAGCAATTCTTTTTTTTCTTCCATCATCAGTCTTGGCATCAAAATAGGCTTTAGCATAAGTTTTCTTTACTGATGGAGACATTGACTGAAAATTTGTATAAGCAAGTTCATATTCTTTTAATATAGTAGATAACTCTAAAATATGTTTTTCTGTTATTTCCATAGATTTTGGAGCATTCCATTGCCCATTATTTTTTGCTTCTTCTATTTTCTTTCTACCATATTCAGTCATAAGTCCTCGTTCCTCAAGGCTTTTTGTCAATGCTTTGTTTTTTTCAGACCATTTACTGTTATCTCTACGCATAGAAAAATATTTTTTATAAGTTTTATCATCAATACTTTGCATTTGCCCATCAATCCATCCAAAGCATAGTGCTTCTTCAAGTGCTTCATTTGCTTTTATTGTTTTTGGCTCTCCAGATTTTCTAAATAAAAGCCAAACACCATCTTTTAATAAACAATTTTCATATAACCAATTTCTAAATTCTTCTCTATTAGCAAATTCGATTATATCTTTCATTGTATATCCTCCTTACAAATTACTATTTGTTTAAGAGTATTATAACATAAACTTTAATTAAAAAATACCACTTTATGACATATATATAATTCGACTTACTTCTTCTAAAAATGATTTAGGCTCAAAAGTATACGAATCATATTCATAGTTGAACACTTTTTGAAAATTATCTTTTGATTTTTTTATATCTCTATTTGTAATAGCATTATTTATATTACTTTTTATTGTTCTTTCATTAAAGTTATAGATACTGTGTAAATAGCTGTAAATTTCTTCAAGAGTAAAGAAGTCAAAATTGTTTATTAAAATGTATTGAATAGATTTATTTATCAATTTTGTTCCTATATGAGAGCTTTTTAGTCCAATAGTTCGTAAAGTATTAGTAATTTGTAAAATTTGTGTTGGACTTAATTTTTGACTAACTTCATTCATATTTTTACATACCTTTCTATAACTTTAAATAAAGTATATCAAAATTATGTAAACTCTTCAAAAAATAAAAAATTGCACTATATGCAACAAAATGTGCATACAGTGCAACAAATTTGCGATTTTTACATTAAAAATACTTTGAAATGTTAGAAAATTGGCTAAATTTTAAGAAATTAACAAAATAGTGCACTCTGTGCAACAAAAAAAGAAAGGTACAGGATCCCAACAATTCGTACCTTTCCTCGTTTTAAAATTGCTTTTAAAACTTTATAATTATCTAAATGATTGAGGCATTTAGAATAATTACCAATTTATTATATATAACTTTTTATAATTTGTAAATAAAGAATGGGGAAAAATGTTTTCCCCACTTGGATTAACATCCGCCACTTCCGTGGGCACATTTCTCTTGAGAATTTCATTGTTGGGATCCTACCTTTCCTGAAGTCTCTATTTATACTGTATACATTATGAATCCCAATTCGGCGGAATTCTTATAAATAATCGAGCCCTCAATGCTCGACTTTTACTAATGTATACAATCAAGCATTGCTTGGGCAGATATTCATAAGAAATTGAAAATCTACCTATAAATAGGTTAATATATTTATATTATAGCATATTTTACGTTAATAATCAATGTATCGCAGTCGTTAAGCGGTAAAGCTGTTTCTTTTAAATTGCAAAATATGTCAAATAATGTTATAATAATATTAGTGTTTTTATTATATATTTTGTATGGAAATATTGGAGGTTTATATGTCAAATTTTGATGCAAAAATATTTGGAGAAAATATAAGAAAATATAGAAATGAAAAAGGATTAAGTCAACAAAATCTTGCAGATTTAATAAATAAGAGCAGAGCAACAATTTGTAGATTTGAAAGTGGAGAGTTATTACCTAATGCAGAAGAAATAAATATAATTTGTGATGAGTTAGGCATATACGAATCAGATTTATTCAATAGAAATCATGCTTTTTCTAATAAAAAGAATGTAAAAAATCCTTTTGGAACAGATACTTTATATGTTTATTTTAACGCATATAATCCTAATACCAAAAAGTTTAATAAGGATAAATGGATTATAAAAATTAGAGAAAAAGCAGATAGAATTGAAGTAGACTTTGTAAATTCTCATGATAAATCAATTTATTCTACTGGTTATATGTTAGCTGATGATATGGTTGCATTTCTATCTTACGAAAATTATAAACCTAATCAAATGAGATTAGATATATGCGAAATGGTTATTAGAGTATGCTATGGCACAGATGAGCTAATGTTAGGTGCATACTTTGGAACTAATGCTCAATATGAGCCTAGTATAAGAAAATGTTATTTTAGCAAAAAAGATATAGAATTTACTGACGAAATGTTTGAAGCATTAAAACCAACAGATAGCGAATTACAAGATTTGAAAAAGAATTATGCTTTGTATTTAGATATATTTAAAAAATAGATTTTTTAAAATCTTAAAAGTCGTTTTTATTAGCGAACGTAAAAATTAAATTTTGCGTTCGCTTTTTCTTATATTTCAAGACATTCAAAGGTTTTTGTAAATCAAAAATTTAATCATTTTTAATCATTTATGCTTTTAACTAACTTTATCTAATCATTTACGTTTTAAGTTTTAAAATCGTTGTATCATTAAATCAAGCTTAAGCCTATCTAGGCTACCGGTAACCTAAATATATTTTAGGAGATTTAAAAATGAGAAAAATATCAAAACCAACAACAAATGATAAAAAGAAAAAATTAAAAAAGTCTGATAATTTATTTACTAAAGATGTAATAAGTTTGGACGACCCTAAAAATAAGCAATATTTAGATGATTTTGCATACAAAATATATCTAATAAATCTAAATAGTGAAAGTGGTGATACTGATGAAAACTAATGAAATTATAGTTGTTTATAAAGAAGTTGGAAAATCACCAGCACTTCAAAAGATAAAAAATGATATATCTGAATTTGAAGAAATAATAGGACGGTAAAATTGAAGAAATACCATATAAAGATATAGTTATTGTTTGTAGGAAAAATAGAGATAATTTAAAACCTAACATATCGATTACAAGAGAATTTTTAAATATACCTGAAACAATAAAAGGAAACATTATTATAGTTTACAAAGAAGATAAAGATTTTAAATCAATATCTAAAGCACAAGCTGTTGAATATGTAACTTTTTTAGAAAAGTCAAGTTTTAATTATAATGATTTACCTTCTAGTAAATTCAAATTCTTAAAAGATATAAATATACCTTTAAAGTTATCTAAAGAAGATAATAAAAATTTGAATGATGAAACTTTAAAAATGATTTTATCTATTCAAACAGTAATTTTGAAGTTTATAGAAAGCATTAAAAATTAGTGTGGGAGGAGATAAATCATGGAAGAATTAAATAATAAAATGATAGATGAAATTCAAAATACAGAAGATAAAAAAATAAATATAAATGTTCGTAATCCTTTAACTCCTCAAGATTTTATGGCAATTGAAAGTATTAGAAAACTAAAAAATCCTTTTAGAATGATTGGTGTAGAAGTTGTTATGCAAGATTTACATATATGTAGGTCAATAGCATATAGGTTATTTCAACGAGATGACTTCCCTTCAATCAATGTTGGAAAAAGTAATCAAATAATGCTTCTATCTTATATGATTTGGAAAATGCAAAAAAGAACATAGGAGTTTTTATTGGGTAGACCAAAAGGAAGTAAAACAGGTAGCGTTTTCTTTAATAAAAGTAAAAAGAAATGGTTTGTTGCTTATTATATAACTGATACTGAAACACATAAAGAAGTTCGAAAACAAAAGACTGTACAAAATGAAGAAGAAGGCAAGCAATTTTTAAGTTCTTTAGAATGTCAAAAAGGAAATGAAATTTTTATTAAAAATAATGGAATTCCTTTAAGTCAATTGATGAGGGCAAATGTTCAAAGAAAATTAGATATGAATTCAATATCTGAAAATCAATATGCAAGAGTATTGAAAACAATACAGATTATAGAAAAAAACGATATAGCTAATAAAAAAATAGAAGATATCACAAGTAATGATATTCAAACATATATAAATTCATTAAAAGATTATAGTAATTCTTATATAAAAAAGTTAATGGAACAATTTACTCAAAGTTATACTTTAGCAATGAATAAAGGTTATATTACTAAAAATCCAATGCTAGATGTAATTAAACCCAAAAGCACAAAAGCTGATAAAGAAGTTCGAGCAATGACTATTGAAGAACAAAAAACATTTACAGATTATTTATTAGATAGACAAATTGAGGAAGAACCATATAAAAATGTATATCTAATTCAAATGTATACAGGACTTCGTGTTGGAGAAGCTCTAGCTTTAAAAAGTAGTGATATAGATTTAAGAAAAAATTTAATTAGAGTAAATAAAACATTAACAGTTGATAAAGACGGAAAAGTAACAATGGGAAACACTACAAAAACTTATGCAGGCATACGAGAAGTGCCTATTCCAGAATTTATAAGAAATTCTATAATACAACAAATGGAAATTTCAAAAAATCAAAAGGATCATCAGTTATTTATTAGTCCTAAAGGTAGTTATGTAGATAATAGAAATGTAAACAGAATTCTTAAAAAGAGATTATCTGAATTAGACATTACAGGAATATCAACACATAGCTTAAGACATACTTATGGCACTAGATGTGTTGAAGCTGGAATGAGAGCTGTTGCAATTCAAAGGTTAATGGGACATAAAGATGTTTCAGTTACTTTAAATATTTATACTTCTGTATTTAATAAATATAAAGAAGATGAACTTGAAAAAGTTAATAATTACTATAAAGATAATGAGATTATTAGAAAAAATATACCAAATATAATTGAAGATGATATTTATTTTTCAGAAGATTACTTTAATAGAAGAAAAAGAATTTTAAAAGAAATCTATTTAATTGAACATGAACAATTAAGAACTGGAGTTATATCATTTCCTGAATATGAAGAAAACGTAAAAATTTTAAAACAATTATCTCAAAGAGATGCAGACTTTGATTATGATGAGGATTATGAAAAAACTGCAACGCTAATACAAACAGAATATATTTTAGAACAATTTTTTAATAGAAAAAATAAAGGAGAGCGACAATTAGCATGAATAAATCAGATATAAAACAAAGAATAGATGGATTAAATACATATATGCTTTCAGATAGTGATAAGCAATTATTATTACTGACAATATCAAGTGATTACACCTATAACAAAGCAATAGCTATTGTTGATAAAAATAATACTAGTAAAGATTGGTATGCTATTGACGATAAAAGGTGCTTTAAAACTTGGAATGAAATCGAGGCATTTATAGACGGAATATGCAAAGGAAAAAATACGAATTTTTATGAAATGCATGAAGAAAGATAAATTTATAAAATTGTTTAAATTGTATTTAATCAATTCTATAAATATAGTGGAAGGGTTTGGGAAACCGACAGAGGTTTCCTAAATCAAGATTTTTAAATAATTTTAAATAATCTTGAAAAGGGTTTATTAAGGGAAGTTTGTTCCCTTAATCATACAGAGAAACTTTGTTTCTCTGTATGTTAGAGCATGAAAATGCTAACGAGTAATTAGACTGAATAATAAGAATTATAATATAAGTAAAGCTACGAAGGCTTACTTATAAATGAAAGGAAAATAAAAATATGAGTAATAACATATCTATACAAGATTTAGATAAATTATTAAAAGCAAATGAAGAAGGAATAATTGAATTACCAAAGCAAAAAATAGAACTGATTGAAAAATTGAAGAATGGAATTACAATAGATAAAAAATATAATAATATTATAAAAGCAGATATAAAACAATTAGAAGAAAAGAACAGCCTAGACAAAAAACTAGATAAGGAGTTTACAAATTTTTGTGAAAATACAAAAACAAAATCCCCTCAAGAAATATTAAATAGTGCTTATGAAATAACTGTAAAGGAAGAAATAAAAGATAGTTTAAAAAGTATGGAATTATACCCATTAGAAGTTAGTGCTTTATTAAAACAAAAAGACATTTTAAGCGAATTTTATCATGATTGGTTAAATGTTCACCTTTAGGCGAAGTATTAGACAACTCAATACAAGAATCTATTGCTATGGTAACAAGATATTATAAATCCAATAGTAAAGAAAGGTAGGTTTTTAAAGTGTGAGCTATGCTATTATACGAAATGCAAAGTACACAATAAATAATTTAAACGGAATTTATAGACATAATGAAAGAAAAAATACCAATTATTCAAATAAAGATATTACTAAAGAAAAAGCAATAAATAATTATTCTTTAAAGAATTGTAATATGCCATATAGTAAAGCATTTAGAAAGATAAAAGAAGAAAATAATTTACAGGGGTGGATTAAGAAAAATAGTAATGTAGCTTGTGAGTATATCATTACTTCTGATAAAGAATTCTTTGAGAATATTGGTGAAGAAGAAACAAAAAGATATTTTAAAACTGCTTTTGAATTTGTGAAGAATTATAAAGATTTAGGGGAAAAATACATACTTTCTGCAAAAATTCATAATGACGAAAACACACCACATTTACATCTAGTTTTTATACCAGTTGTCCACAAAAAAGATTCAAAAAGTGGAAAAATAATCGATAAAATCTCCTGTTCAGAGTTTTGGAAAGGTAAAAATAGTTATAAGATTTTACAAGATAATTTTTATTCATATATGATTAAGTCGGGCTTTGACTTAGAACGTGGAAACAAAGAAGAAAATGAACATATACCAATAGAAAAATTAAAGAAAGTTACAAACTATGAAGTTCAAGAAATGTTTAAAGAAACAAATAATTTAGAGCAAGAAGTAATAACAGATAATGTTGAAATATTAAAAGATAATTATAAAAGAGTTATTAGAAAATTTAATACTGTTGCTAAAAGATATACTAAAATTAAGAATATAGTTGATGAAACAATGTTTAAAACAGAAAGACTACAAAGAGAAAATCAAGAATTAAAGCGAGAAAATTTAAAACTAAAAAGCGAAGTTCAAACATTAAAGAATTTTATAAATAAAACTTTCGAGTGTGTTCATATTTTATTTGATTTCCCAATAGAAAGGCTTAAAAGTATAGTTCAAAACTTTTGGGAGAATGTAAGAAAATAAATAATGAAAGGTTGTGAAAAATGAATAAAAGTAAAATAGAAGATTTGTACGATAATTTACAAGAAATGATTGTTGATGATATAGAAAATGACGACAAAATAGATACTTTGTGGAATGAAATTAACGGAATTGATGAATTACTTAAAAACACTATATCTAAAGAAGATTATCAAATATTTGATGAGTACTTATCTAAAGAGGCAGATTTAATTGATTTAGAAAGAAAAAAAGCTTTTGCTTATGGCTATAATTTGTCAAACAAATTAATGATTGAATCAATGAGAGAATAAAGTTAATATAATTTGGGAAGTAATAAATACTTCCCTTTTTATGTTCTTAAATAATTACATATAATTTTAAATACTATTGTCTAACAATAATTCTAATAAAAATCCACGTACTCCTTTATACTCAGTGATTACATAGATTTAGTTTTTGTTAGACAGTTTTTTTGACAAGTCTAACAATAAATCTAACAAAAACTCTGTAACGCTGTATTGGTCTAAATAACTTTAAATAATCTCAAATGATAAAATGCCTATTTCTAGGCATTTTGAGATACTACTAAATAATTTTGAATAAAAACAAAAAATACTGAAAACCGCTGTTTTCAGTATTTTTATGGTCGAGGTGACAGGGATCGAACCTGCGACCTCATGGTCCCAAACCACGCGCGCTACCAACTGCGCTACACCTCGATATCTTTTACAGACATCGATTATTATAACTCGATAAGTTGAAAAAGTCAATACTTTTTTAAAATAATTTAATTTATAAATTATTATATCATATATATAGAAGAATTTATAATATATAACGTATTTATTGTATTCATCAAAGATGTATGATATTATTCTAATATTAATATAAATAAAAAATTTATTACAAGATATATTAAGAAAGGAAAATTTTATAATGAATAAGAAAAACCTTAAAATGAAAGAAGTTGGAAACGAATATATGGAACAATACAACGCTCTTTTAAGATATGTTTTTCAGGTAACAGACCAAGAACTAAGCTCAATTGATTGGGAAGAAAAAGAAATTATTAGAGCTAAATTTCCAACATTTAAAAGAGCAGATGTTATAGGTTGGTTCGATAATGATACTCTTGTATCGCAAGTAGCTGTTTATCCTATGCAAGTAAGAATTTATGGTAAAACATATTGTATGGGTGGACTTACAGGAGTTGGAACTTATCCAGAATATTCAAATCAAGGTTTAATGCATAAACTATTAGAAACAGCTTTAAGGAAGATGAAACAAAGAGGACAATATATAACATATTTATTTCCATATTCAATTCCATATTATAGAAGGAAAGGTTGGGAGATAATTTCTAATAAAATAACATATGAAATTGCAGATTATCAATTACCCAAAAATCATCAAGTGGCAGGAGATGTAAGACGTGTAAAATATGATGGTGAAGAATTAAAAGAAACTTATACCAAATTTGCTATGCATACACATGGCGCAATACTTAGAGATGATTTAGCTTGGAATGAGTACTGGTTATGGGATCCAGATGATATGATGGCTGCCATATATTATAATAAAAACAATGAGCCAGATGGATATATTATATATTGGATTGCAGATGAAGTATTTCATATTAAAGATATGATATTTAATAATGAGGAAGCTCGTGTTGGATTATGGAACTTTGTATCAGCACATTTTTCAATGATAGATAAAGTTGAAGGGAATACGTATACTGATGAAAAATTATCATTTTTATTAGAAGATTCAAGTATAAAAGAGGTTATTTCACCATATTATATGGCAAGAATTGTAGATTTTATAGAATTTATAAAAGAATATAATTTCAAAAAAAGTGATTTAGAAACTAGAACTTGGAAGTTTATTCTTACAGATCCAATGCTAGAAGAAAATCAAGGAAATTTTTGCCTTACTATAGATAAAAATGGGAAAGCTACTGCTGAAAAAATTTCTGAGCATTGTGATGATGAAATCAGTATACAAACAATGACTACAATGCTTATGGGATATAAAAGACCAGAATATTTATATAAAATTGGCAGAATAAAAGCTGATAAGAAAATTATTGAAATGCTAGAGAATTCTATTGGACAAGATGTTCCATATATATCAGACTATTTTTAAAATTAGGAGAAAATTTAATATGACAGAAATAGAAAGGTTAGAACATTTTAAAAATCAAATATTTGAAAATAAAATATTACAAGATGCAATTTGTGAAGAGTGCGATTTTTATTTTGAAAAGGAAAATGTACTAGAAGAAAAAATAAATTGTTTATTAAAAGATAGAAAATGCAATTATAAAATCTATCCATTTGGATGTGATAGTAGAAATGGAATTTTTATATTAGTCAATGATGAATATGTGGCTTATATAGCGGGGGAGAGAAATGCTCAACTTTGTGGAATTATATCAAAGAACGTTAGAGAGTTTTTTAACTTGCTTTTAACATGTAAATCATTAATACATTATTTTGCGAGACAAGATCTTGATAATAAAAACAATTTTGAAGAAAGTTATGAGGATTGGAATTTCTTTTCAAGTGGAACATCTTCACAAGATAAAGCAATTGAAGATTTCATTGAAGAAAATAATTTTGAGACAGATGTAGGAAAATTATATGAAATGTTAGTTTCATCAGTTACTATGAAACCTGAATTTATAATTGAAGATACTATATATAATATCAAGATTAATGATGTATTTAGAAGTGACCATAAATATATTGCTAAGTTAATAAAAGGTAATTCAAATAGTATGAAAATAAACAAAAAATCTGATAATAATATAATTAAATTATTACCAAGATTTAAGTATCATCCAAACTTAAGCAAGGATGATGTTGTAATTTTCCAAGAAGAAATATGTCAATGTTGTGGAAAAGAAGTGGAAGCATACATTGAAAACATTTATAGTAGAAGTGATGTTGATTGTATTTGTCTAGAATGTGTAGCAAATGGTGATGCTGCTAAAAAGTTTAATGCAGAATTTATACAAGATGCAGAAGAAGTAACTGATCCTAAAAAGAAAGATGAACTATTTCATAGAACACCAGGATATATTTCATGGCAAGGTGAATATTGGCTTGCTTGTTGTGATGATTATTGTGAATACCTAGGAAGAGTAGGAATAGAAGAATTAGACGAATTAGGAATAACAGATGAAGTATTAAAAAATTATGTATGTGAGAATAAAAACAGAAATCTGTTAGAAGATATAAAGGAATGTCTTGAAAAAGAAGGAAGTATGACAGGGTATTTATTTAAGTGTAGCCACTGTGGTAAATATCGTTTATGGATAGATCAAGCATAATAATAAAGAAAGGAAGAGTATAATAAATTTACTGTATGGTATTTAAATGAAGTTTGTAAAATATGAAAGTAAAAAAGATTTTTTAAATGAAAATCTAGAAATTCTATTAAAAGAAGAAGCCAAAAATGAGCTTATGTTAGGAATTGTTCTTGAGCATAATGATGAAAAAGTTAATAAGTGGTTTCTTGGAAGAATTGAAAACGATAATGAAGTAAAAATTATATTTTTAGCAGATGATGATAAGCAAGGATTGCTTTATTATTGCCCTACTGGATGCATATCAATAGAAGAAATAGAATTTTTAACAGATAATATTATAGATTTGAATATTAATTTAAATCAAATATTTGGAGATAAAAAATGTTCATCAATAATAGCTGAATCTTATAGTAAAAAAACTCAAAAAACGATTGTTGAAAATAGTATGGTATATACTTTAGCATTAAAAAAATTAAAACAGGAACATTTTTTAGAAGAAAATGAAAAATTAATTAAGTTAAATTCTGAAAATGCAGATATGGGAAAAATGAGTCAAATTGTTAAAGATATTCATACAGATATATCTGGAGTTGAGGCTTGTTCAGATGAAGAAGCTTTAAGAATTGCAAATATTTATTTTAAAAAGGGATTATTTATTTTAACAGATATAAATGAAAAAAACATTTTTTGTCATGCAGTAACTGTTAGAAAACAAATAAATGGATGCACAATTGGTGCTGTTATTTCTCCAAAAGAGTTTAGAGGAAAAGGATATGGTAAAAAATGTATATATGCATTATCAAAAAAACTATTGGAAGACGGATATAGCTATATTGCTTTACATGTTTTATCAACAAATGAAGCAGCAAAAAGTGTGTATGAAAAAGTCGGATTCGAATTTGTAGAAGAAACAGAAAGATTTGTATTTAACAAATAGTATTGAAAATTTATAAATATTCTTATATAATGTTTCAAGATTAATAGTGGAGGAATACTTATGGAAAGTGTTATAATTAAAGATTTATATAGAAAATCAGAAAATTATTATTCAAAAGAAATAAAAGTATCTGGATGGGTTAGAACAGTTAGAGATTCTAAAACATTTGGGTTTATAGAAATTAATGATGGGTCATTTTTCAAAAATTTACAAATTGTTTTTGATAATACATTAAGCAATTTTGATGAAATTTGCAAATTAACATTAAGCTCATCAATTACAGTAGTTGGAGATTTAGTAAAAACAGAAAATGCAAAACAACCATTTGAAGTAAAAGCAAAAAGTGTTGAAGTTATTGCACTTTCAGATTCAGAATATCCATTACAAAAGAAAAGACATTCAATGGAATATTTAAGAACAATAGCTCATTTAAGACCTAGAACAAATACATTTAATGCAGTATTTAGAGTTCGTTCAGCTGCTTCATATGCAATACACAAGTTTTTTCAAGAAAACAATTTTGTATATGTTCATACACCAATAATCACAGGAAGTGATGCAGAAGGTGCAGGAGAAATGTTTAATTTAAACACATTTGATTTACAAAATGTGGATAAACTAGAAGATGGAACAGTAGATTTTTCAAAAGATTTTTTTGGAAAACCAGCACATCTTACAGTTAGTGGACAACTTAATGTAGAAACATATGCGTTTGCATTTAGAAATGTTTATACATTTGGACCAACATTCAGAGCTGAAAATTCAAATACTGTAAAACATGCAGCAGAATTTTGGATGATAGAACCTGAAATTTGTTTTGCAGATTTAAAAGATGATATGGATTTAGCAGAAAACATGCTAAAATATGTTATAAATTATGTATTAGAGAACTGTCCAGAAGAAATGGAATTCTTCAATAATTTTATAGATAAAACATTACTTGAAAGACTTCATAATTTAGTAAATTCAGAATTTGGTAGAATTTCTTATACAGATGCTATAAAAGAATTAGAAAAAGTAAATGATAAATTTGAATATAAAGTATCTTGGGGAACAGACCTTCAAACAGAACATGAAAGATATTTAAGTGAACAAATATTCAAAAAACCAGTATTTGTAACAGATTATCCAGCAGAAATAAAAGCATTTTACATGAAATTAAATCCAGATGGAAAAACTGTTGCAGCAGCTGATCTTTTAGCACCAGGAATTGGAGAAATAATTGGTGGTAGCCAAAGAGAAGATAGTTTAGAAATTTTAAAAAACAAAATAAAAGATTTAAATATGGATGAACAAGACTATTGGTGGTATTTAGATTTAAGAAAATATGGAAGTGTTCCTCACTCTGGATTTGGTCTTGGATTTGAAAGATTAATAATGTACATTACAGGTATGCAAAATATTCGTGATGTTATTCCTTTCCCAAGAACACCAAAGAATTGTGAATTTTAGTAAAATGGTTGAATAAAAAAGTCTCGCTAATATTAGTGAGACTTTTTTGTGTATTTATTTTTCTTTTTATTATCTTTTAAAATAAATTTAGCAAATTGCTTTATATGTTCAATTTGTTTTTGATTAGGGTATGTATATTCACTCATATCTATATCAAGAACTAAAAATTAGCTATTTCAGATTGGGTATAATTAGAATCTTAGCTATACTTGATTTGGACTGTAATTGTAGTAGATTAGCTAACTCTTCTTGAGTATATCCGTTATCTTTTCTTAATTTTTTAATTTATGTATGTTTTATAGAACTAATATCTTTATTAGAAAATTGTTCAAAGCTTGGAGTACCCATACCAAAATATATATAGAAAATGTTAATTAATAATAAAGAAAAAAATAAATTTGAAAAATAAACTGCAACTTTTGTTATTTCAAAATTGTATTATAATTAGAATTAAGATCTTATATTCAAAGGGAGGAAAAAATGGAGGAAGATAAAAAACTATATAAGAAGTTCTTAAGCGGAGATAAAGAATCTTTTGAATATATAGTGGACAAATACATGGAAAAAATTATTTACTTTATTTATAGATTTGTTAAAAGAATAGATGTAGCAGAAGATTTAGCACAAGATGTTTTTGTTTATATTCTTATGAATAAAGAAAAATATGATTTTAAATATTCACTGAAGACATATCTTTATATAATTGCAAAAAGTCGAGCAATAAACTATATAAAAAAAGAAAGCAAAATTTCATATTTGCAAGATAATGAATATCTTTTTACAGAAGAGGAAATAGAAGACATTGTTTTTAAAAAAGAGAAAAATGAAAAATTAAAATCTGCAATAGATAAACTGCCAAATCCACAGAATCAATTGATATATTTGGTAGATATAGAAGAATTATCATATAAAGAAATTTCTAAAATATTAAATATGTCTTTATCTCAAGTGAAAAGTTTGATTTATAGAGGAAGAAGAAAATTAAAACAAATATTAATGAAGGAGGCTGATTGCTATAATGAATAAAAATATAGAAGAAAAAAGAAAATATTTTAAAGATTCAATTTATTTAAAATATGAAAATTCAAAAAATAGTGGTATTGAAGCTAATTTTGAAGCTTTAAAACCAAAAAAGAAACATAAACTAATTAGCTTACAAAAAGTAGCTACAGTATTTATTGTTGGAACGTTAAGTGCAACAGCATATGCTGGAATAAGTGGAAACTTAAATATGGAAAAAATGGGATTTCTAAAATTAAGTGAAAATTATGAAAATAGTATAGTTGAAATAAATAAATCAATAGAAAATGAATATTGTGATATAACTTTGGAAAGCATGGCAGGAGATAAAGCGTATATTATTGCTGAGTATAAAATTAAATTAAAAGATAAAGCCTTGGAAAAGATGACAAAACCAATAGAATACGTTGAAGGACTAGGATACGACTTAAAGGTTGAAGAAAAAGTTTCTGTAAATTCAAAAGAAATCACAAATGTTAATGAATATGTTGACAAAATTTCTGAAAATGAATATGCATACACACAAATAATAAATATAATGGATGTAAATAAAAATAATTTGAATTTAGAAATAGCAATAGATGAGATTTCTTCTGGAACAATCTATGGATTTGAAAGTGGGGACAATGAAGCTATAAAAATAGGAAAAACTATAAAAACTGAAGTTGAATTAAAAGGAAATGAAGAGGAAACAGTAATATCCGAACAAAAAATTGATAGTCATACAAAGGTTATTATTGAAAAAATTGCTAATACTAAATTTCAGACATTTATAACAGCTAAAAAGATAGTTGAAGATATAACATATAAGGAATACAATGAAAATCCAATGCAATATAATAGCTTTTTAGTTACAGATGAGAATGATAATTCTATATCAAAAATTATTTATGATGGAAGTACAGCTGGTAAGAAAATATATGTAAATGAGAATGGAAATTTGAAAGAAAAGCCAGAATATGAAATTAAAGAAACTGATAAAATAATACAAGAAGAAAACTATATAATATTAATAAGTTCAGAAAATAACAGTAATAAAATAAAAGTAACTCCTATAAAAAGTAGAATTTTTGAAGATAGAAAAGTAAATGAAAACGGTGAAACAGAAGAGAAAGAAATGTATAATAAAGCTACATGGTATTCAGTAAAAGTAGGAGATGCAAAATATTCTGCAAAAAGTGGCTTAGGTGGAACATTTACAATTGAAAAAATAGATGCAGATGATGAAAATATTGTATTTTATTATAATGAAATTGGATCTTTAGGTGATGAATGGAGAATACTAATTAGAGAAAAAAATGAAGATATGAATTATATCTTCCCTGTAGAAGAAGAAATTAAAGGAGTTAATAGCAAAGAAAATAAAATTATTTTTTCTAGAAATATAGATAGAGTAGCTGGTCTTAACTTACACAAAATGTCTTTAGATAATTTAAATAATATAGAATTTACACTATTATTTGGATGTGTAACCGAAAAAGTAGGAGAGATAGTTAACTTAGAAATTCCAAATCAAGATGATAATACAGCTAAAATTAAT
Source organism: uncultured Clostridia bacterium (assembly GCA_949482135.1). Taxonomy (GTDB): domain Bacteria; phylum Bacillota; class Clostridia; order TANB77; family CAG-508; genus Scatovivens. Next base: position 19,919 of record CASYFC010000014.1, on the reverse strand, counting down.
AATTTAGAAATTATAGATTTTACTAAATAAGTAGTATAGATAAAAAATATAAAATATGTTATTATACCTGTATAAAAGGAGTAAAAAAATGTATTATGTTTATATGTTAAGATGTGAAGATAACTCTTTATATACAGGTATAACTACAGACTTAGAAAGAAGATTTCAAGAACACATTACTAAAGACAAAAAATGTGCAAAATATACTTTAAATCATAGTGTAAAGAAAATCGAAAGTGCTTGGATAGCAGAAGACAGAGTATCAGCTTCAAAATTGGAATATCATATAAAAAAGACCTTATCAAAATCTCAAAAAGAAGAACTAATAAGAAAAAATAATTTGCAAGAATTATTATCACACAAACTAGATGTTAGTAAATATACTAAATTTAAGTAAAATTGAAAAATGTAAGGTTTAGTTGACAGATATCAAGGTGAAAATGGTAGAATAGAACCTAAAATTTTAGTATAATTTAATTATGAATTGCAAGTCATAATTAAATTGAAAGGAAGGTGATACAAATGAAGTTAAGTGAGAAAATAATCAAACTAAGGAAAGAAAAAGGTCTTTCACAAGAAGAGTTTGGTAATGAAATAAATGTATCAAGACAAGCTGTTTCTAAATGGGAGAATGATGAATCAAAACCAGACATAGATAAAATTCAAGAAATAGTTAAAAAATTTAATGTAACTTATGAATATTTGTTAGATGATGAAGTAGAAAATATGGAACTAAATCCAAAAGTTCCAACTAAGAATAAAAAGCATAAAATAAAAATTATATTAAAAGTGTTTTTAGTAATATTATTAATATATTTACTAATTTGCATGTATAAATTTATAGCTTTTTATAGATTTTACTTAATAGCTAATAGTTTTTCAGAAGAAAATTATTATATGTCACTAGGTTTTAGGAATACTAGTGACTATAATCCAGTAACAAGATCATTTTGGCGTACCTATAAATTTGGAAATAAAATAGAACAAACATCTGGAGTTTTAAGTAGAAAACAAGATTATAAAAATGGGGAATTAAATTATGATTCATATAGTATAGAACTTATAGATAAAGACAAAAAAACATCATATAGTTTAATTTATGATAAAGATACAGAAATGTTTGAATATCAAGATAACAAAGATAGAATAGATAATGAAGAAGAATATTTTGATAAATCAGAAAACATAATAAGAGAAAATACCTTGTCAGCAATTCCTTCAAGTTTTAAAGAAATTTTATTATCTTCTTTAAATCCAAGAGTGTACTATGTTTCTATTATAAATCGTGAAATCAGAGCATCTTCAGATGAATATATTATAAAAATTAAACTTAATAATGATTGTTTAATAGAATATTATGATATAACATCGGAATATGATGGCAGTCACAGTTTGTCAACATATACGTATAACTATGTGCAGGATACTCTTAAAGAAATAGAAGAGCCACTTGAAAAATATAAAGATAAAATTCTATATGAATAACAAAAAAAGAGAAGTATTATATTTTGAATATAATACTTCTTTTATATTAATCTACTCTTACAGCTTGAACACATAACCTTATTTCAGTATCACCGTCTACACAAGTTATTAGAGTTACTCTTTCATCTGCTGTTGTTCCTAGTTTACTCCAATCGTAAACACTTATTATATCTTTTGAAACAACAGAATATGTTTTCTTTACTCCACCATGTATATAATAAATTAAATCACCAGCTCCTAAGTTTTTTATATTGGCAAAGTAATTAGCGCTATGCCCAGCATTATGTGCAGCAAGCCCAACATTACCATTATCAGCTACTGTTTCAGAAAAATGACCTATTAGATGTTCTAAAACATTTGGATCTGTTCCTTCTGCAATATTTCCTCTTAAACCAATCTTAGGAATTTCTAATCTCCAAGTATTAGGAGTAATAGCAGCAGCTTCTTTGGCTCTACGCTCAGCTTCTGCTTTTTCTCTTGCAGCTTTTTCTTCAGCCTTTTTCTTTTCATATTCTGAAACTTTTTCTATTTTAACTTCATTTAAAGACTGTTTTGCAACATCTTCACTAGATACATTTAATTCATCAGAATAAACTTCAACAATATCAAAGTTTAATTCAATTTCATCATTAAGGTCAGACTTAATTTCATTTATTAAATTAGTGGCTTCTTCTTGATTTGCAATAATAGCTTTTTGTTCTCCATTAAAGTTTACAGAGTAAGCTTTATAAGTTGTAGTTACATTATTTTTGACAATTGATAAAACAGAAGCTTCATCTGTTTTTATATCCTTTCTTATAAGTTGGAATTTATATTCAGGAGAAACATTTAATTCTCTATGTGTTATATTTTCATTAGTTTCATTTAAATATTTATCAATTTCTTGTGTAATAATTTCTTTATTAGTAACAAATCCAACAGTTTCTCCAGCTATAACAACTTTGTAAACTGGTTTACATGTAATATATAGTAAAGTTATAGTTACTATTAAAATAATTAAAATAATTTTTATAATCTTTAGGGATTTTGAATCATCTTTTGTGCGATTTTTTACCCTATTCATTAAATAAAATTCACACTCCTTTATATAATATTTAAAATTAATTTCATAAAAATTATGCCTAGCATACAAAATTATAAAACAATTTACATAAAAAGTCAACAATAACGACAATATATTTTAAAAAATATAAATTTTAGAAATAAAAGATTCTAAGTTAATAAATTATTAATATGAATTTTGATATAATAGTAGTATAATTACATAGAGGAGGAATTTATTATGTCAGATTGGAAATGTGTAAAATGTGGAAATACTGAATATGAAAAAGATCAATTTCAAGCAACTGGAGGAAATTTTGCTAAAATATTTGATGTTCAAAATAAAAGATTTATTACAGTAAGTTGCACTAAATGTGGATATACAGAAATTTATAAATCAGTAACAGATGCGGGAATGAATATATTAGACTTTTTCACAAATTAATTGATAAATGTAAAGCAGATAATTGAAAGTTATCTGCTTTTCTGATATAAATATTACTAGAGGTGAAAAAAGATGGAACAATTTTCAAGAACAGAATTATTAATTGGTAAAGAAAAAATTGAGAAATTAAATAAATCAAAAGTAGAAATATTTGGAATTGGAGGAGTAGGTTCTTATGTTGTTGAAGGATTAGCAAGAGCAGGAGTTGGAAAATTTGTATTAGTTGATAAAGATAAAGTAGATATAACTAATTTAAATAGGCAAATAATTGCTACTCATAAAACTGTTGGAAAATCTAAAGTTGAAGTTTGCAAACAAAGAATTCTTGAAATAAATCCAAATGCAGAAGTAGAAATTTATGAAGAATTTTTTATGCCAGAAAGTGAAGGAATATTAGATGAAACAGTAGATTATATTGTAGATGCAATAGATAATGTTACAGCAAAAATTGAACTTGTAATGCGTGCAAATAAATTAAATATTCCAATTATATCAAGTATGGGAACTGGAAATAAGCTAGATCCAACTAGATTTGAAGTAACAGATATCTATAAAACAGAAGTATGTCCACTTGCTAAAGTAATGAGAAAAGAACTTAAAGCTAGAGGAATAAAAAAACTAAAAGTTGTATATTCAAAAGAAGAGCCAGTAAAAGTAATACAAAAAGAAGAAGGAAAAAAACAATCACCAGCAAGTATATCTTTTGTTCCATCAGTTGCAGGTTTAATAATTGCAGGTGAAGTTGTTAAATATTTAATTTCTAAATAAGTAGGAGGAAATATGAAACTAATATCTTGGAATGTTAACGGCTTAAGAGCCGTAGTAAATAAAGGATTCAAAAATTTCTTTGATGAAATAGATGCAGATATATTTTGTGTGCAAGAAACTAAAATGCAATTAGAACAAAAAGATATATTTATGGATTCAATATTTGAAGGTTATCATCAATATTGGAATAGTGCAGAAAAGAAAGGATATTCAGGAACTGCAATTTTTACAAAAGAAGAGCCAATAAGTGTTAAGTATGGATTAGGAATAGAAGAACATGACAATGAAGGGAGACTAATTACTTTAGAATTTGAAAACTATTATTTAGTAAATTGTTATACTCCAAATTCAAAAAGAGAATTAGAAAGACTTCCATATAGAATGGTTTGGGAAGATGTAGTTAGAGAATACTTAGTGGAACTAGATAAAATAAAGCCAGTTATATATTGTGGAGATTTAAATGTAGCACATAACGAAATAGATATAAAAAATGCTAAATCAAATGTAGGAAATTCAGGATTCACATATGAAGAAAGAGGTAAAATGACCAATTTGCTGAATTCAGGTTTTGTAGACACTTTTAGATATAAATATCCAGATAAAATTGATTGTTATTCATGGTGGTCATATATGGGAAGAGCTAGAGAAAAAAATATAGGTTGGAGAATAGATTATTTTATTACCTCTGATAGAATAAAAGAAAAAATTATAGATGCTAAAGTTCATCCAGAAATAATGGGAAGTGACCATTGTCCTATAGAATTAGATATTGATTTTAAAAGTTAAACTAAATAAAAGGAGAAAAAAATGTCTAGCATATTAGTTATAGAAGATGATGAAATGTTAAATGCAGGAATATGTTTTAATATTCAAAATAATAATTGGAAAGCATTAAGCACGTATTGTATAAAAGATGCAAAAGAAATTATAAAACAAAATAAAATAGATTTAATTTTACTAGATGTAAATTTGCCAGATGGAAATGGTTTTGAATTTGCTAAGACAATTAAAGAGCAATACAATATTCCTTTTATATTTCTAACTGCACATAATTTAGATGAAGAAATTTTAGAAGGATTTGAAATTCGGAGCAGACGATTATATAACAAAACCCTTTAATATAAAAATTGTATTAAAAAGAATCGATGTTATTTTAAATAGAGGTAATAGAAATCAAGATAATACTTTTAAAATTAAAGATCTGATTATTGATTTTGATAATAGAATGATTAAGAAAAATAATAATATTATTTATTTAACTCCAACTGAATTTGATTTATTAAATATTTTTGTTAAAAATAAAAATATGATACTTACACGAGAAATATTACTTGAGAAATTATGGGACAATAAAGAAAATTTTGTAGATGAACATACACTAACTCTTAATATTAGTAGATTACGTTCAAAATTAGATGATGAAAATGATAAATATATAAAAACAATTTATGGTGTAGGCTATAAGTTTTTAGAGGAGTAAAAAATGTTACAAGTAATTATATTAATTATTTCTATAATGTTAATTTATTTATTTTTCAGATATAAATATTTAAAATTTACAAATAAAATGTTAAACAATATTGATAACTTTATAAATGGAAAATATGAAAAAGATAATATTAATAAAGAAACTTTAGATTCAAAAATAGATTCAAAATTATATAAGTTAAGTGAAGTAATTAAGGGAAAAACAGAAAATTCAAATAGAACAAAACTTGAAGTAGAACAGATGATATCTGATATTACTCATCAGGTAAAAACTCCAATTTCAAATATTAGAATGTATAGTGATACAATTATTAATAATGATTTATCAAAAGACAAGGAGAATGAATTTTTAAATATTATATCAAATCAAGTTGATAAGCTAGAATTTCTAATGAATTCTTTAACTAAAATGTCAAGACTTGAAACTAATATGATTGTTTTAAATAAACAAAGCGCAAAAATTAAGGAATGCATAAATCAAGCAAAAGAGCAAGTTGAAATCTTAGCAGAAAATAAGAATATAGAAATTAAGATAATTGGGGAAGATTGCATATTAGAATATGATAAGAAATGGACTTTAGAAGCAATTTGTAATTTACTTGAAAATGCAATAAAGTATACAAATAGAGATGGAAAAATTATTATTAATTTAGAAAAATTAGAAACATTTTTAAAAATAGATATTATAGATAATGGAATTGGCTTTGATGAAGAAAATATAAATAATATATTTAAAAGATTTTTTAGAGAAAGAAAAGTTAAGGATATTGAAGGTGTTGGAATTGGACTATATTTAGTCAAAAAAATTGTTGAAGCTCAAAATGGATATATAAAAGTAAAATCAAAAATAAATGAAGGTAGCAAATTTTCAATTTTTTTGCCACTTTAAAAGATTGTTTCAAAACTGAAACAATCTTTTTTTGAACTGAGACTTTTTTGAAATATTAGTATGATATTATTAATTCATGGAAGAGAGGTAATGAAAATGGAAAGTATTTTAAAAGTAAAAGAATTAAAAAAGTATTATGGTAGTGGTGAAGCTTTAGTAAAAGCTCTAGATGGAGTTTCTCTAGAAATAAATAGAGGAGAATTTGTAGCAGTGGTAGGAACTTCAGGAAGTGGTAAATCTACATTACTTAATATGATTGGAGGCCTAGATAATCCAAGTTATGGAAAAATTGAAATAGATGGAAATGAAATTTCTAAAATGTCAGATGAAGAATTAACAATATTCAGAAGAAGACAGATAGGATTTATATTTCAAAATTATAATTTAGTTCCAATGCTAAATGTGTATGAAAATATTGTACTTCCAATTCAACTAGATGGAAATAAAATAGATAAAGATTTTATAAATGAAATTATTAATTTGTTAGGAATAACTTCGAAAATTAAAACAATGCCTAATAAATTATCAGGTGGTCAGCAACAAAGAGTGGCAATAGCAAGAGCGATTTCAACTAAGCCATCTATAATTCTAGCAGATGAACCAACTGGAAATCTTGATACAAAGACATCATTAGAAGTAATTGGGCTTTTAAAAAATACTAGTAAAGCTTTTAATCAAACAATAGTTATGATTACTCATAATGAAGAAATTGCCCAAATGGCAGATAGAATTATAAGAATTGAAGATGGAAAGATTTATTAGAAGGAGTGAGTTAAAAAATGAATTTATTAAAAAATAACAATAACCAAGTAATTCATAATATTGCAAAAGCTTCTTTAAAAGAATCTAAATTAAAAAATATATTTATGACAGTAACTATAAGTTTAGCAATTTGTTTTATTATGGTAATTGGGCTTGCATCATTGAATTACAAAACTTATGAACGTGAAATTGTAAAAGGAATGCAAGATTGTGCATATTATGATGTTAGCAAAGAGCAGATAAACAGTTTGAAATCTAACCAAAATATACGCTGTGTGATGGAATATAGAAGTGGTTTTGAAAAAGAAATTGGAAATATAAAAATTAAACCTATATATTATGATTATGAAGTTCAAGAAATGAGTACATATAAACTTTTAAAAGGAAATTTTCCAATTAAACAAAATGAGATTGTTATAGATATATTGGTAGCAAAAGAATTTGGAATAGAAGAAAATATAGGAGAAAGCATCGAAATATTAGGAGAAAAATTCATTATATCAGGGTTTATTGACTATGGAAAATCTCTATATTACCCTGCATTATTTTCAAAAGAATATTCAGAATCAGGAACATTATTTAAAAACAGTACACTTGATGCTTTAATAAAAGTATCTCCAGATATGAAAATACCAAGTTCAACATATATTAAAGATTTCTTTTATGAAATTGGAAAAACAAATGGAATTGAAAGAAAAAATATAAATCCAAATAATAAATTTGTTGATACATTTTCTATAAATATGCCAGAGCTTCAAACATTTATTGGGTTAAGTGTTGTAATTCTTATAATAGGTGGAATTGTAATTTATAGTATATTTTATTTATCAGTATCTTCTAAAGTTAAAGAATATGCACAATTAAGAGCTATTGGAATGTCTAAAAAGCAAATAAAAAAACTTATAAAAATAGAAGGACTTGAGTACTGTAAAATTGCAATACCTTTAGGAATCATAATTGGTAGTATAATTTCATATTTTATAAGTTCAAATGGATGGAACATTTTAAATGTTTTTAAATTAGCAATAGTATCAAGTGTTTTAGGAACAGTAGCAGTTTTTATATCTGTAACAAAACCAGCCAAAAGAGCAAGTAATGTATCTCCAATAGAAGGTTTAAGATATACTGGAAATGATGAAAAGGTTAATACTTCAAATAAATTGTGTAGAAATTTAACACCAAGTTCTTTAGGAAAAATTGAATTCTATAAAAGCAAAAAAAAGACTAATATTACACTTATATCTTTAATTATAGGTGGATCATTATTTATCGGAGCATTAACTTTTACAGGTTCAATAAATGTTGAAAAATATGCAAGAAATGGCTATTTTAGAGATTGTGAATATTATATGAATTTTTCTAGAGAATCTATAAATGATAGAAAAAATGGATTGTATGATTTAATAAGTAAAGGTAATAATCTTACAAAAATAAAAAAGGATTTAGAAAGTTTAGAAGAAGTAGACCATGTAAATGCTAGAAAAACTTACCTTTTAAAAATAGATACTAAAAAAGATATTATTAATGAAGAAATTGAGGCAATGAATGAAAACCTACAAGAAGCAATGAATAAATCTTTAAAAACTGGAACTGGAGATATAAAAAAGCTAACAGAAAATGGAGAAATATATTTTAGTTATAGTGATGTTTTTGAAGAAGTATATGGTTATACTCCTAAAGCTGGTGATAAAGTAACAATTCATTACTTTAATGGTGAAGATAAACAAATAGAACTGACTATTGGTGGAGTTGGAGATTCAGCATTCTCTAAATATGCAAGATCAATAGGTTGGGTATTAGTACCACAAAATATATATGATCAAATTTCAGAAGGACTTGATAGTACAGGATATTTAGAAGTTAGTACTAAAAATCATATTTATAATGAAGATATAGATAATAAAGTTAAAAATATTATAAAAAATTATGAAGATATATCATGTATTACATATTCTGAGTGGCATGAGGAGGCTGAAAAATCAGCAAGTATTTTTAAAAATACTCTTATAGGAATTTCAATTTTTGTAATTATATTTAGCATAATTAATTTAATAAATACAGTTATTACAAATACAGTTACACGTAGAAAAGAAATTGCTATATTACAATCAATGGGAATGACAAAAAAACAAGTAAATAAAATGATTATTTCTGAGAATATATGGTTTGCAATACCAAATTGCTTAGCAAGTAGTATAATTGGACCAAGTTTTGCCTATATTGCAATAAAAATATTCGAAAAATTTGGAATGAATTATATGGAATTTAATTTACCTATATTAGCAATGGTTTTATATTTAGTAATTTCAATTTTTGTGCCTTCTATTATTGCAATATGCTGTATAAAAATATTTAATAAAGAATCAATAGTAGATAGATTAAGAGAAAACTGAAATATAGGGACAGACGAAAGATTTCAGTTAAAGTAAAATGAGTTCAAAGTTAAATTTGGACTCATTTTTTGTGAAATGTAGGTGAAATTCAGGGACGTTCATTAAATTTCATTTTTTTATAAAAAACTATTGACTTAGAGTTAGCTCTAAGTGATACTATAAGAAAAAATGTAATGGAAATATAAGAACAAAAAATCAAACAATAGTTGAAATTGATGAAAGAGAGGGAAACATGACTATTTCAGAAGTAAGTAAAAAATATAATTTAACACAAGATACTTTAAGATACTATGAAAAAATCGGTATGCTTTCAAATGTTCCAAGAAACAAGAGTGGTATAAGAAATTACGATGAAAATTCATGTAGAAGAATTGAATTTGTAAAATGTATGAGAGATGCAGGAGTTGAAATTGAAGCTTTATTAGAATATATGAAATTATTTGAAAAAGGAAAAAGTACAGCTAAAAGAAGAAAAGAAATATTGGAAGAACAAAGAGAAAAGTTATTAGAAAAACAAAAAAATATTACTGTTTCATTAGAAAGATTGGATTATAAAATTGAACTATATAATGATATTGTTTCTGGAAAAAAGAAAGATTTTACAGAAACAATTTAGCAGAAAAAATATTTAAAAATTTTAAGGAGGATAAAATAATGAAACAAACAGCAGGAAGAGAGAATTTAGGAGAAATAGCACCTAAATTTGCAGAATTGAATGATGATGTATTATTTGGAGAAGTGTGGTCTCGTGAAGATAAATTATCTTTAAGAGATAGAAGTATGATTACAATATCTGCTTTAATGGCACAAGGGTTATTTCCACAATTAAAATCTCATTTTATTATGGGTAAAAAACATGGTATAACAAAAGAAGAAGCAGTAGAAATTGTAACACAACTTGCATTTTATTCTGGATGGCCTAAAGCATGGAGTGCATTTTCATTAGTAAATGAAGTGTATGCAGATGATAATACTGAAGGAACACATGGCGGAATGTTTGGAATGGGAGAGCCAAATATTGCCTTTGCACAATATTTTATTGGTAATTCTTATTTAAAACCATTAAATACACCAGGAGAATCAGCAGTATTTTTAGCAAATGTAACATTTGAGCCAGGATGTAGAAATAATTGGCATATACATCATTCAATGAAAGCTGGAGGACAAATTTTGATTTGTGTTGAAGGAGAAGGATGGTATCAAGAAGAAGGAAAAGAAGCTCGAAAATTAGTTCCTGGAACTGTTGTAACAATACCAGCAAATGTAAAACATTGGCATGGAGCAACTAAGGATAGCTGGTTTAGTCATATTGCAGTTGAAGTACCAGGAGAAGATACAAAAAATGAGTGGTGCGAACCTGTAACAGATGAGGAATATAGTAAATTATAATAAAATTAAAAGGAGGAAAAACAATGCTTTACAAAGATTTTAAAGGATTAAAATTATCAAGCCTAGGCTTAGGAACAATGAGATTACCTAATAAAGGGGTAAATGGAGATACACCAATTGATGAAGAAGAAACAGCAAAAATGGTAGAATATGCAATAAATAAAGGCATAAACTATTTTGATACAGCATGGGGTTATCATAATGGAGAATCAGAACTTGTAATAGGTAAAGTTCTGCAAAAATATCCAAGAGAAAGCTTTTATTTAGCAACTAAATTTCCAGGATATGATTTATCTAATATGAATAAAATGAAAGAAATTTTTGAAAAACAATTAGAAAAAACAGGAATGGAATATTTTGATTTTTATTTAATTCATAATGTTTATGAAAGAAATGTTGATCCATACTTAGATGAAAAATATGGAATTTTAGATTACTTATTAAAACAAAAAGAAAATGGAAGAATTAAACATTTAGGATTTTCAGTACATGGAAGTTTTGATGTTATGAAAAAATTCTTAGATAGCAGATATGGAGAGCATATGGAATTTTGCCAAGTACAATTAAACTATTTAGATTATGAATTCCAAGATGCAAAAGCTAAACTAAGATTATTAAAAGAACTTAATATACCTGTTTGGGTTATGGAGCCATTAAGAGGCGGAAAACTTGCAAAACTCTCAGAAGAAAATGAAGCAAAACTTAAAACTTTAAGACCAGATGAAACAGTACCAGCTTGGGCATTTAGATTTTTGCAATCTATTCCAGAAGTTACCATGGTACTTTCAGGAATGTCAAATATGGAGCAACTAAAGCAAAATATTGAAACTTTTGAAGAAGATAAAAAATTAAATAATGATGAAATGAATGCATTAATAGAAATGGCAAGAGAAATGGTAAATGGAAAAACACTTCCATGTACTTCTTGCAGATATTGTACAGCACATTGTCCAAAAGGAATTGATATTCCAAAGATTTTGGCTCTATATAATGAACATGTATTTACTGGTGGAGGATTTATTGCTCCAATGGTTATAAGTGCATTACCAGATGACAAAAAACCAAGTGCTTGTATAGGATGTAAATCTTGTGAGGCTGTTTGCCCTCAACAATTAAAAATATCAGAAGCGATGTATAATTTTACAGAATTATTAAAATAGTTTGTGAAATTTAGGGACGGTCCTTTTGTTTCACTCAAAACTTAAATGAAATTTTTGAAGTGTCCCTTTATTTCAATTTTTGGAGGATTAAAAAATGGAAAAAGTAGAAAATATAAAAAAGACTAATCGTTTATCAGAAGTCTTATTAAATAAGAAGGTAAAATATGCTGTAGGAACAGTTTTATTAAGTGGTTTAGGAGTGGCTATTCCTAGAATATTTCATATTCTAGGAGGTGCTGGAGCAGGTGCAACATTTTTACCAATGCATATTTGTGTTTTAATTGCAGCATTAACTTTTGGAACTATTAGCAGTACAGTTGTTGCAGGAAGTTCTATATTATTTAGCTTTTTATTAACAGGAATGCCAAGTTTTGCAAGGCTTCCATATATGTTAATAGAACTTGTAATATATGGAGTCTTACTAAGTGTATTTAACAAAAAAATTAATTCTTATATATCATTAGTTATAACTTTAGTTTTAGGAAGAATTTTATATGCAGGAATTTTATTCTCAGTAGTTAACATCTTAGGATTATCAAGCTATGGAATTTCAGTAATGGAAAGTGTAAAAATGGGAATCCCAGGAATTATTTTACAACTATTATTTGTTCCAATTTTAGTTAAAATAATAAATAAAGGAATGAATTTAAAAAATGACTAATTTAGAAATTGTAAAACAAAAGTTATATGAAAAAAACGCAAGTTTAGTAGTTTTATATTCAAGTGGAGAATGCAAAGAATATTATCAAAATAGGATTAATGATATAAAAGATATTTTAAAAGAAAATAAAGAAGCATTAAAAGACTCTATTATAGCTGATAAAGTAATTGGAAAAGTAGCAGGCTCAATTTTAACAGTTGCAGGAGTTAAAGAAATATATGCAGATGTTATGAGTAAGTATGCGATTCCAGTTTTAGAAGAAAATCATATAAAATATGAATATAAAGCTTTAACAGAATATGTTATTAATAATGCAAAAAATGGAATGTGTCCTATGGAAAATAAGTACAAGGACGAGAAAGATATTAATAAAATTTATGATGAAATGACAAAATATGATAATTAAATTTTATAAAATAATAAAAATAAGTCGAAACTTCTCGGCTTATTTTTGTTTAATTTATCAGAATAAAGGCATAATTATATTGTTAGAAATTTTCAAAAATAGAGGTGCATGTTTTGAAAAAACAATTTATTAAAGCTAGAGACCGGATATAATTTAGAACTCCATATATTTGAAGTACCAAATGCAAAAGCTGTTGTGCAGGTTATACATGGAATGGAGGAACATCAAGGACGTTATGAGAAATTTATAAAAGTTTTAAACGAAAATGGTTTTTCAGTAGTAAGTTCAGATATGAGAGGACATGGAAAATCTTGCGAAAATTTAGGTTATTTTAAAGAAAAAGAAGGATATTTAGAATTAATAGAAGACCAAAAATTTATAACAAGTTTTATACAAAAGTATTTCCCAAATAAAAATATTAATTTATTTGCACATTCTATGGGGTCAATAATAGCTCGTGTGCTCCTTCAAGAAAATTCAAAAGCATATAAAAAAGTTATACTTTCAGGTTATCCCAATTATCAAAAAGGGGCTTATACTGGAATTCTTTTTACTAATTTAATGACTGCTATACATGGACCTAAATATAAATCAAAGTTTATTTTAAATGTAAGTAAAGATACATTTAATCATGTAATTAAAAAACCAAAAACTAAATATGATTGGATATGTTATAATGAAGCAAGTGTGAAATCCTATATAGATGATCCATATTGTGGAATTGGTTTTACTTGCTCTGCATATAATGATTTATTTCATCTTGTAGTAATGATGCATAAGCCTGAGATGTATCATAATGTAAATAAGGATATGGAATTATTATTAGTAAGAGGATTGGATGACCCATGTATAGGTGGGAGTCGAGGCTCAGATGATTCATATAAAGTTTTATGTGATGCTGGTTTTAATAAAATTAAAAGGATAGATTATGAAAATATGAGACATGAAATTTTAGCTGAGAAGAACAATAAAAAAGTTTATAATGATATTATTAATTTTTTATGATAAACTATATGAAAAAATGGATAGATAGATATTTTTAAGGTGAGAACCTCCAATATGCCAGAGTACTTGCGGAGAAGTAACAATTTATATAAGCAAGCAGAATTAAATTCTGCTTGCTTATTAATTTGTAATTGATAACTTATTTTATTAATGATATTATTAAAACATAAAAAACTAGTAAATAAAAGGAGAGGAAAAGTGAAATTATATACAATAAAAGAGGATTCACATAAAGAGAACTCAGATGAAAAAAAATATATAAGTGAGGGTTTTAGAGATCCACAAGAAATTGAATTATCAGATTTAGATAAACTAGGATTTCATTTTACTTCTCAAAAAAATATTGCATCAATATCTGCAACTGGATTGAGGCCAACAATTGGAGCAAATGCAGAAGGAGATTTGGGAAAATCTGCAGTGGAAAAAACGTATTTTTCAAGATCTATAGATGGTACAATGCAAATTTTTAATAGAGTAATACATGTTGCAGGAGAAGCGCAATTAAAAGCTTTCCAAAATGATAAGGAAAAAAATATATTTTTAACTGAATCACAGAGTTCTCCATTAAGAACTGAACAAAATTTCAGTATAATAGAGGCATTTGAATTTGCTAGAAGATATATGATAGGAAATAATTATTTTGTATTTAATTTAATAGAACCACAATATGAAAGACCAATAGATGAAGATAAAATTGATTCTCAAGTAAGTTCTATAAATGAAAGAATAGACGAAATTTCAGGAATAACAATAGATATAAACGGTATATTTACAAGTGAAGAAAATGAGAGTTTACAAGAAATTGTTGCATCAGAAATTTCTAGTTATGAAGAAAAGATGATATTACTAAATACTCATGAATCCAACGAAAAAGATAAAATAAAGGTTGCTCGTAAAAAAGAAACCTTTGTAAAAGTTGGAGATATGCTTGCTTCTCAAGAAGATGGGATCTTATCGATATCAGCTCCTCAAACAACTATTTATGGAATTGATAAGCTAGTAGATGTTTTATCAGATAGAAAAAAAGAAAAAGAAATTGGAGAACAAGAAAATTTAAAACAATTAATAGGAAAAGTTAAACAATTAAGAGCTAAATTGGCAATAGAGATAGGAAGAGAATCGAAAAAACTAGTAGTTGAAGAAATAGTAGGCCAAGTAAATCCAATTTCATTAGTTGGAGCAAATTTTACACGAATAGATTATAATGATGAAGCAATCTCTTGGGTAGATTTTCATAAAAATCCACATAATTGCCATACTTTAGTTATAGATGATAGTATGGGGTTACAAGGAACTAATAAACCAAAAGGTGTAAGAATTAAAGCCTCTGATGTTAGCTTATTATCATTAGATGGAAAAGAGCCAGCCAATTCAATTGATATTATACAATTTATATATAATAATTTGCCAGAAGAAAGAAGAGAAAATTTTGGAATGGATGTTCCAAATAGAACAAAAGATAAAGTTATTATTGGGAAATTTTTAGAATATGTTGATATATATCGTGATTATAAGGATTCACCAAATGTTTTTCTTGAAAAAATAGCTGAATTACAAGAAAGTGTTGCAAAAGAATTTCCAAAATTTGCTATGAAAGCTTCAGAAGAGCAATTAAAACAATTTCAAGAAGAAATGATGCAAGAGAGAAAAAATGAATTGCATGAAATTTCAAAAGACGAAGATGATTTAGAATTATAAAAATAGGAGAAATAATATGGAAAAATTTGGAGTCTCAATGTTATACTATTGGATAGCATATTTAATAGTTACAAGTATAGGTGTATTACATACTATTTTTAATATTGTTGTGTTACATATGAAATCAATGAAAGATAGTCCCGGAATGGGGGAAGGATATGAAAAAACAAAACCTTGGCATCCATTATATAATATAATTATATTTCCAATATTTGCCTACTTTTATTTTAGTGCGTTTGAAACAGTAAGTTTTCAAAATGTTATTTATACATCACTTATTTGGGGAACAATAACAGTTGTATTTGATGTGATTGGATGGGTATTAATAAAACATCCATGGTCTTTAACATTTAAAGAATTCTACATTGATTATCAACCTTGGATAACATTAATATATATAACAATATATGCGAGTCCGTTTATAACTTATGGAATAATATGTTTATAGAGAGATAAATTAGAAAAGTATGACTTGTAATAGGAGTATATAATGAAAGTTATTTTTTTAGATATTGATGGAGTATTAAATTCAGATGAATATTTTGATAAAATTAAGAATTTAAATATAGTTGGAATACAATCAGAAATAGATATAGAAAAAATTAAAATGTTAAATATGGTAATAAATGAAACTATGGCCAAAGTCGTATTAACTTCATCATGGAGATATACGAGAAATGCACAAGAATTAAAAAAATTATTATTAGAGTATGGTATTCCTGCAGATTCAACTCCATTTATACAAAATGAAAGAGGATTAGAAATAAAGCAATATTTATTGGAACATCCTGATGTAGAAGATTTTGTTATTGTAGATGATGAAGTATTTGATTCTTATGATGATGAACTAATAAAAAAGTTAGTAAAAATATCAAATGGAAATGGGCATAATTTTGGAGAAGGATTACTTCCTAAAGATATAAATGAAATTATAAAAAGATTAGGAAGAAATAAATTAAAAAATGAAGAATTAGAAAGATAAATAGTAAGGTGCTAAAATGACTTATAAATATATTTATAATACTCCAGATGGGTTTTCAAATATGATAATGAATAGTGATGGAGAAAATTTAACTGGTTTATGGTTTGAAGATTCAAAAGATTCTTTTAAACATACAATAAATTGTGAAGAAAAAGATTTGGAGATATTTAAAGAAACGAGTAAATGGCTAGATATTTATTTTAGTGGTGAAAATCCAAAGTTTATGCCTCAATATAAAATAGTAAATCTAACAACATTTAGGCAAGAAGTAATTGATATAATGAATTCTATTAAATTTGGGGAAACTTTGACATATAATGACATATCAAAAATAATTGCTAAAAAAAGAGGTTTAAAAAGAATGTCTGCACAGGCAGTTGGTGGTGCTGTGGGATGGAATCCTATTTGTATCATTATTCCATGTCATAGAGTGGTTGGAGCCAATGGGAATTTAACAGGATATGGCGGAGGAATAAAAAATAAAATAGCACTTTTAACACATGAAAGAAATAATATGGATAAATATTTTGTTCCTAAAGGAGGTACATATAAATGAATAAAAACATTATAAAATTATTTTTTCAAGCAATGATAAAATTCACTTTAGGAATATTAATTGTTGGGTGTCTTTTATTTATACCAGCTAACAGTATTTATTATTGGAATGCATGGATATTTATGGGACTTTTATTTATTCCAATGTTTATTGCAGGAATTATTTTAATGATAAAAAATCCAGAATTATTAAGAAAAAGAATAAAAGCAAAAGAAACAGAAAAAGAGCAAAAGAAAGTAATTGCATTAAGTGTTTTGATGTTTATATTGGGATTTATAATTGCAGGATTAAATTATAGATATAATTGGATTATAATTCCTAATAGTGTAGTAATTATTTCTGCTATTGTGTTTATATTAGCTTATATTTTATATGCAGAAGTATTAAGAGAAAATACATATTTATCTAGAGTTATAGAAGTACAGGAAAATCAAAAAGTAGTTGATACTGGTTTGTATGGAATAGTAAGACATCCAATGTATGCAGTAACTATACTACTATTTTTGTCAATGCCATTAATTTTAGGTTCAATTTTTTCATTTATAATTTTTTTAATGTATCCCTTTATTATTGCAAAACGAATTAAAAATGAAGAAGAAGTTCTAGAAAAAGATTTAGAAGGATATTCACAATATAAAAATAAAGTTAAATATAAAGTAATACCATTTGTATGGTAATGAAGGAGAAAACAGTAATTTTTCAAAAAATCTAGTAATTTATATAAATAGCTATTTAACTGGAATGCAACTAAAAGTTTGCAATAAAAAATATATTAAAAAATATGTTTTGCAACTGTAAATTGCTAGAAAACAAATTAAAAAAATCCTAAAATTAACTACAAGGAGGAAGTAATCTAATGAAGTTTGGAGATAATTTACAAAATTTAAGAAAATCAAAAAAGATGTCACAAGAAAAATTGGCAGAAAAAGTTGATGTATCAAGACAAAGTATATCAAAATGGGAAAGAGGAGAAAGCTATCCTACAATGAATAATATTATGACTTTATGTGAAATATTTCATTGTAATATAAATGAATTGGTACAAGAAAACTTAACAGACATAAATTCATTAGATGAAGAAATAAAAATGAGTGTAGTTAAATTTAAAGCTGAAAAGCAAAAGAAAATGAAAGGTATTAGTAAAGCTATTTATGTAACTGCAAGAATTGGGAAAATAACAATAGTTTTGTCAGTTATTATTTTAGCAGTACTGTTATTACTACTACCAATTGTTGCTAATGGAATAAAAATTACAGAAAATAATATTAGTTTTTTTGGTGAAAATTATAAATATGAAATCGACGAAAAAAATGTAATAGTTACAGAGGAAAAAACTGGAAAAAGTACATCAATTTATGTTGATACAGATTCAGATTTACAAGAATATTATAATAGTCGTTCAAAAACATTTTTGGTAGTAAGTGCTGAAATTGTAGGGATTTGTTTAATTGCTTTTTTAGGAATAACATTTATAATATTAAGAAATATAGAAAAATTATTTATAAATATTCACAATGAAGATACACCATTTACTTTGGAAAATGTAAAGTACATAAGAAAAATAGCAATGTTTTTAATTATAGCAATAATTACTCCAACAGTTTGTGGAGTCTTATTCCAAGCTTTTGCAGAAATAGATATGAATGTTGGAATTGAACTTATGGATCTTATACTTGTTTTAATCATATTTAGTATGGCATATATTTTTGAATATGGATATGAACTTCAATTAGATTCGAGAGGAAAAATGTACGGGAATGAAAATGAATAAAGAAAAATGTATAAGTAAATTAGTAGAGAAAACTAATAAAAATATTGATGAGTGTAATGCTATTTATGATGTTTTAAATCAAAATGGTGTTGTTGGAAGAAAGAATAAGGAAAAAATAAAAATAGATTTTATAAAAAATTAAATGTATCTGAAGAAGAAGCAAATGAATTTTATAATATTTGTATGGAAATTGTTTTGAAAGATTTTTTTGAGTAAAATGTTTAATGTTAATATGCATTGCTTGTAGCAACGGACTCTTCTCTATATAATAGTTTGTAAGGAAAGGAGTTGTTTAAAATGTTAAAGGAAAACATTAAATCAATAAGAAAATCAAAAGGACTTTCACAAGAAGAACTTGCTATTAAATTAAATGTAGTAAGACAAACAATTTCTAAATGGGAGCAAGGATTATCAGTTCCTGATGCAGAAATGCTAATATTAATATCAGAAGCTCTTGAAACACCTGTTAGTATTTTACTTGGAGAAAATGTTGTTGAAACTAAAGTTGATGATATAAAAGCAATTTCTGAAAAATTAGAAATAATAAATTTACAATTATCACAAAGGAAGAATGAAAGAAGAAAAGCAATTCATTGTCTATTTATTTTATTATGTGTAATTATAATTATAACTTTCATATCTTTATTTTTGTTAAATAGTCCTTATTTGAATTGGGATTATACTAAAATTGAATATGCTGTTTTAGGAGTTACCTCACATTCCTTTGAATGGCTATTTATCCGAATAGCACCCATTATTTTTATCGGATTAATTATCGGAATTTTTTTAACTAGAAAAAAAGATTGAAATTTAGGGACGCTCGAAAAATTTCATTTTTAAAACAATAACAATTTATAAAAGCAAGCAGTTATTTGATATCTGCTTGCTTTTATGATATAAATTAGTTAAACAAATAGTAATTTGTAGAGGAGATTAAAAATATGAAAGAGTTAGTAGATTTTGCAGTTTTAATAATAATATATTTTTGGAAATTTTATAAGAAATGGAAAGAAAAAGGTA
>CASYFC010000013.1 GCA_949482135.1 uncultured Clostridia bacterium | reverse complement strand
AAAGTCTGGTGCCTTACCGCTTGGCTACAGCCCAATATAAAATTATGGGGTGGAAGATGGGACTCGAACCCACGGTCTTCAGTGCCACAAACTGACGCGTTAACCAACTACGCTACATCCACCATGTTATGTCGATTCTCACAACGCTCTTATATTTTAAAACAATTTTAATAGTTTGTCAATACTATTTAATTAAGAATTTTATAACTTTTTGATTTAAATAATAAAAAATAGTTATATCAAAATAGATATAACTATTAATATATATTTTACATAGATCCTTTTTCTGCAGCCCAAATGATAAGTCTATCTTTACTGTCATCTGTACAAGTTTGTAAAGATATTTCTCTTCTTCCTTGTGTATCTCTTGTCATATATTCTGCATCATTTGATGTTGTTTGATACATGTGATAAATTATGTATGTAACTTTTTCTCCACTTTGATCTGTGATTATTATTTCGTCTCCGTTTTTTAATTTTTTGTTATTTGAGAAAAATGTACCGTTTCTAAAATTATGTCCATATAAAATTGTATTTCCTTCTTTATTTATTCCAGGTCCATATGGAACAAGTCCTATAGCAACTTCTAGTGATTTTTTTGTTATTGCATTAAGTATTGGATAATTAACTTTAGTTGCTGGAATTTCAATAGTTCCTTTTACTTCATATCCTTCATAATAAACTGGCTCTGGTTCTCCATCTTCAGTTTCTGTATTTGGATCTACATTTTCTTCTGAAACAGTATTTGTTTCAGAATCCATTTTATTAACTAATTCATCTAATGCAGATGATGTTCCAGATTGATTTTCATCAACTGTATTATTACTTGAATCTTCATTTTTGGGTACTTTTCTTTTTACTTGTTGAGTAGCTTTTTCAAATTCATCAATAGCAGATAATGCGTTGGATTCTACTTTTTTTGCATTAAATGTATCATAAGCAAAATATCCTACTACTCCAATTATCGCTACTATTAATACTACTAAAATCATTGTTAATATATTACTAAATTTAGACATATGCACATGCCTCCTATCTTTTGAATTTACGTAATCTCATAACTATATTATACCATATAAGAATTTTGAAATCAAGAAAATTAAATTACAATTCTTTATCAAATTAATATGCAAAAAATCTTCAGAAAATTCTGAAGATTTTTTACTTTTTATTCTAATATTGCTTTTATTCTTCTTACTCCTGATGAGGATGCCTCTTCTTTCTTAATTTTAAAATGTCCTAATTTTCCAGTGCTTTCTACGTGAGGCCCACCACATAATTCTATAGATATATCTCCTATTTTATATACAATAACAATATCTCCATATTTATCTAAAAACATTGCTTCTGCTCCAAGAGCTAATGCTTCATCTTTTTTCATTTCCAATCTTTCCACTGGAATATCTTGAGCAATATAACTATTAACTAATTCTTCAACTTTTTGTTTTTCTTCATCTGTCATTTTAGCTCCATGTGAAAAGTCAAATCTCATTCTCTCATGAGTTATATTACTTCCTTTTTGATGTACATGCTCTCCTAAAATTACTTTTAATGCTGCATTTAAAAGATGTGTTGCTGTGTGATATTTTGTTTCCATTTCTCCTGTTGAAGCTAGTCCACCTTTGAATTTTTGCTCACTTCCTAGTCTCGATTTTTCTTGATGTTCTTTAAATAATTTTTTATAATCAGACATATCAACTTCTAATCCTTGTTCTTTTGCAAGTTCTTCTGTCATTTCTGGTGGAAATCCATATGTTTCATAAAGATTAAATACAGCTTCTGTATCTAATACTTTTTTTCCTGAATTTTTAGTTTTATTTGCAACTTTTTCAAATTCTCTTTCACCATTTTGAAGTGTTTTAACGAATTTATTTTTTTCTTCTATAATAACAGTTTTAATTGTTTCTTTATTTTGTTCTAATTCTGGATATAGTTCCTTTAAAGCTTCTATTGAGGTATCTATAACTTCTGGTAATTTAGATAAATCTATTTCAAGTTTGTTTAAATGTCTTGTCATTCTACGTAGTAATCTTCTTAAAATATAACCTCTATCTACATTACTTGGTCTACCACCATCATTTATTATCATCATACTTGAACGTAAATGTTCTGCAACAATTCTTCTACTTTGAATATTATCAACTTTCTGTAATTCTACTAATTTATCCATAACTGGTGCAAATAATTCAATTTCAAATGGAGTTTCTTTTCCTTGTAAAAGCATTGTCATTCTTTCTAATCCAAGACCTGTATCAACATTTTGTTGTTTTAATTTAGAATATCCATTTTTATCTTTATAAAATTCCATGAAAACATTATTCCAAATTTCTACGTATTTTCCACATCCACAAGATGGGTTACATTCTTCAGAACATTTTGGTTTTCCTGTATCATAAAACATTTCTGTATCTGGTCCACAAGGTCCTTCCTCTCCTGCAATCCACCAGTTATCATCTTTTCCAAAGAAATAAATTCTTTCATCTGGTATACCAGCTCTTTTCCACGCCTCGTATGCAACTTCATCTTTTCCACAATCTTCATCACCTGCAAAACATGTTACAGATAATTTTTCTGCTGGAATTCCTAATTCCTTTGTTAAAAATTCATAACTCATTGCTATTGATTCATCTTTAAAATAATCTCCTAAAGACCAGTTTCCAAGCATTTCAAAATATGTTAAATGACGATTATCTCCAACTTCATCAATATCATTTGTTCTAACACATTTTTGAAAGTCTGTTAATCTAGTTCCTGATGGATGTTTTTGACCTAAAAGATAAGGAACTAATGGTTGCATTCCCGCTGTTGTAAATAAAACAGATGGATCATTTTCTGGAATTACTGGAGCTGATGGAATTATACTATGCCCATGATTTTTAAAAAAGTTTAAGTATTTATTTCTTATTTCAATTGCTTTCATTACATTCTCCTCTATTTATAACTTTATTTTTCTGCGTAAGATTATATTACATAATTACTTGTTTTTCAAGTATTTAAGCTTAATTTAATTTTAATGGTAAAATCAAAAAAGATCAGAATTAAATTCTGACCTCTTAATTCATTTACTATTTTACAAACTAATTTCTTTTCCAAATAAATTTTTATATTCTGATAAAACTTTGTTTTGTAATTCTCCAACATATTCTTTAGTTCTTCCTTCAAAATCGAATATGCTATAAAATTCTTCAAGTCCTGCTTCTTGATTTCCATATATTGGTTTTCCTAATACAAGTCTTTTATATTCTTCAGCTTTTTCATTGTTTTTCTCAACGCCATCGCCCCAGTAATATAATTTTCCTAAATAATATTTAGAAAATGTATTATCTGCTTCTGCTGACTTTTCAAAATATTCTTTTGCTTTTAAATGATTAGTTTGAACTCCATTTCCATTATAATAAATTTTTCCTAAAAAATAATTAGAACCAGAAGAACCTCTTTCAGAAGCAATTTCAAAATAATTTCTTGCTTTTGTGTAGTCTAATTCTACTCCAACACCATAGAAGTATCTTTGTCCTAATTCATAAATCGCTCCAACATCTCCACTTCCAGCTAAAGCTTCTAATTCTTTAATATTTTTAGTACTCATATATTTTTCCTCCAAAATTATCTATTATGATTATTATTGTAAATATTTTAACACTTAGAAATACAATTTACTATAAATTTTCTATTACAATACTAATACAAATGTGATACATATTACGCAAAAAAGCCTAATCTTACACGTGATTAAGCTTTTTATTTTGCTATTATACTCTTGACAGATTAATATAAACATTTTAAGTATATCTAGTAATTTGTCAAGTTTAAATTTCTAAATGATTTCCTAAAAATCCTGCTGCTGATTGAGCAACTTTATCTTCTGCTTCTCCCATTTTTTTATAAGGTTCTTTAGATAAAAGAATAACACTTCCTATAACATCTCCATCAGAAATTATTGGATATATTACTTGTGCATTATAAATTCTCTCTCTACCTTCATTTTGAGTAATTGGAATAGCAATTTCATTATTTTCTTTACTTTTGAATACTTCTTTATTTTCAATTACTTCTTCTAATTCTTTACTTAATCCTTTTTCTAGGAATTCTTTTTTCTGTCCTCCTGAAACTGCAATTACAGTGTCTTTATCTGTAATACATGCTATATGTCCTGTTGTTTTTGAAATTGTATCTGCATAGGTAGTAGCAAATTCTGTAAGTTCACCTATTGGAGAATATTTTTTTAATATTATTTCGCCTTCTTTATCTGTAAAAATCTCAAGTGGATCTCCTTCTTTTATATGATGAACTTTTCTTATTTCTTTTGGTATAACAAGTCTTCCCAAATCATCAATTCTTCTTACAACTCCTGTTGCTTTCATAAAATCCTCCTTATATTTGTATTTATATTTTTATTATGACAAATTAGGAAAATTTTATACATTTTTTTCATTAAAAGTATTTTCTATTTTTTTGTTTCTATATACCTTCTTAATTTTTTATATACTTTTTTTGGTGGTATATTGCTATAAGTATCTATTACTATTTGTAAATCACTCGCAAATTCTCTAATCATTACCATTTTTATACTATTGTTTTTTCCTTTACAATGTGCTTCTAGAGCACTTTTTAAATTAATAATAAATGGTAATTCTGAGCATAATTCTCTTTTGTATTTTTTGGCTCTTCTAATTAGCATCTCTTTAATTTTCATTATATCTTCATTACTTGCACAAGTTATTCTTTGAATCATTTTGAAAGTATCATAATATTCAAGTAATGGTTTTTCCATATATTCTTCTGTAAATTTCTCATAAAATGTCTCCATTTTCATTGGAATACATTTGAATATTTCTTCTGCTTGTTCTTTATACATTTTTACTTTCAAATCTTTATTTATTTCATTGAAATGCTTTAATATTTCATCCATTTCTTCCCCAATATCTATTCCAATTCTAGAAAGTTCTTCATCAATATTGTCACAGTATTCTGATTTATCAGCAATTAAATCCATTCCATCAATAAAAATATTTTTTATTGTTTGCATATCATAACTAATTAATTTTTTTCTTGAAAAATAACTAAAATATGCAAATAATTTTACTAAATCAATTAATTTTAAATCACCATTTCTGACATTTTCAACAACTTCTTCAATAACAAATGGAAACTGATCATCAGATATTTTCCAATATTCTTCTGTAAGTAATCTTTTATATCCTGGTAATTTTTCTGTATCTATTGTTTGGATTATCATTTCCATATCATTTTTGAATATTTTCATATCAAAAATTCTTGTTCTAACGTAAACTTCTATAAATTTAAAAAATCTATATTCTGATTTGAAATTGAAGTAATAATTATTATCAAATTCTTTAATATAAAATTGTCTATTATCCATCAATACTCTTGAAGAAACTAATATTGATTTATATTCTTCGTTTGTATTAATATTTATAAATTTATCCTTTGTTATTTTCCCTGCTTTTATTTCAAAAGAAACTGCAATTGTAAAAATAAGCATTGTTTGTAATACTCTTAAATTAGTATTTGGATAGAATTTATTTACTGTTTCAAAGATTTTTTGAAAATCATTTAAAGCATGTTTTAAAATTCTAAGATTTCTAGTTCCAGATCTTATAAATGTATTTGTAATTAAATTTGTTTGCTCTCTTAAAAATCTTATTAAATCTGGATTATTTTCATATCTCATTAATAATCCATTAATTATATAATTAAATTTAGGAGCATACTCAAATGTTTCACCAATTAGTTTCTCTTTAATTCTTTCATAATCGTTTGCTTTATCAAAAACATATTCTATTTTTTCACCAATTTTTTCTACCATTGGTTTATCAGCAGTTAAGAGTGTTCCTTCTTTATCTAAAAGATATGTTGCTATAAATGTTTTCATCTCTAAATTAGAACTCTTTAATTTGGTTGCAAGTTCTTTTTCATTACATATAATAATAGTTTTAATATGATCATGTTCAACAAAATTATTAATATATCCTAAAATATCTATAACATCAACATTTGCTCTTTCTAAGTCATCAAAACATAAAACTTTATCATCTGTAGCAAAAAATTGACTATAATCTATTTTGCCATCATTTTGTGTACTGCCAAAAAAATGTGCCATATCAAGTCCAGTTTTTGCATATTCAGGAATAGAAGATTTATCATGTGTTTGCATATATTTTTTCATGTTTTTATCCATTAGTTGAGTTGTTTCAATATATATTTTTTTACTAATATCTTCTAGATTTGATATACCATATAAAGACATATATATTGTTGAATATTTTTTACCATTAAATGTAAGAGAATCAATTTTATTTCTTATTTTATTATTCCAAAAATAAGTTTTTCCACTTCCCCATTCACCATTTATCATTATCGCATAATCTGTATAATCAGCTCTTACATAATCTAAAATACTTTCTACTAAATCTTCCATATTTCCTCCCTTAATCTTTTGCTATTACTAAAACAAAAATTTTACTTACTCCTGCTTGTTTTAATTTTTTTGATATTTCATTAACTGTTGCTCCTGTTGTAAATATATCATCAAATAATATTACTTTTTTATTTTTTACTTTATCTACACACTTGACAACATATGAATTTTCTATATTGGTTTTTCTTTCTTGTTTTTTTAAAGTACTTTGTGTTTTGGTCTTTTTTACCTTTTCTAAAATATTATTGCCTGATATAATTCCTCCTTTTCGAGAAATTATATTTGATATTAATTCTGTTTGATTATATCCCCTACTAGATTTTTTTATTTTATCCATTGGGACTGGAATTATTATATCATAACTTTTTAATATTTCGTAAACTTTTTTATTTTTTAATATTTCATAAGAAAAAAAATTAGCCAAATATGATTTATCAAAAAACTTATATTGCAACATATATTTTCTTACAATACTTTTATAATCAAAACAATATAACATTTTTTCCCAATATACTTTTTTACCTGCAATTAAATAATATTGCTGTTTTAATTTTATATTATGGATTCCAATTTTATCTTTAATTAATTTCTCATTATCTATAATGTTAAATTTTTTATACTTGTCAAATCTTTTTTCACACTCCATACATATCAAATTTTCATTTAATTTTCCACAAATAATACAACTTGAGTGGAATTTTTTTATCCCAAATAAAAAATTGAGAACAAGCTCAAGCATAAATACTCCTTTCTTGCCCCCAATTTTTAAAATTATTTTAATGAATTTAATCTTTCTTCTACATTTGCAAGCATTTGTTTATAGTTTTCAAGTTTTGCTTTTTCTTCATTAACTTTAGCTTCTGGTGCTTTATTAACAAAACCTGGATTTGAAAGCATTTTTTCTCCTCTAAAAACTTCTGCTTCAAGTTTTGATTTCTCACCTTCTAATCTTTTTCTCTCTTCTTCAATATCAACTAATTCTTCAAATGGTATATAAACTTTTAATTCATCTACTATAATTGATACTGCATTTTGTGGAATTTCTTTTTCATCATTTACTATAACAATTTCATTTGCAAATCCAAGTTTTAGTAAAAATTCTTCTGCTTCTTTTATTTCATTATCTAAATTACTTGAAATAATTAGTAATTTAGATTTTTTTGCAGGATGAACATTCATTTTTGTTCTTATATTTCTTATCTCAATAATTAATTTCTTTAATTTTTCAACAATTGCTTCTTCATTGTCAAACATAAATTCTTCTCTTATATCTGGCCATTTTGCAACCATTAAATCTAATGTTCCAAAACATATTAATTTTGAATATATTTCTGATGTAACAAATGGCATAAATGGTTGTAGAAGTTTTAAAGAAGATCCGAATACATGATTTAATATATCACTTACAGCAACTCTTGTTGCTTCATCTTCACTATAAATTCTTGGTTTTACCATTTCAATATACCAATCACAAAATTCATTCCATATGAAATTATATATTTTGTCAAGACCAATTCCTAAGTCGTAATTATCTATATTCTTACTTACATCAGCAACCAATTTATCGAATTTATTTAATATCCATTTATCTTCTACTTTTAATAATTCTGGATTATATTTATGTTCTTTTTCAAATACTTCATAGCAAAATTCTCTAACTTTTTCATCATCAGCTAAGTTCATTGTAATGAATTTTGCGGCATTCCAAATTTTATTTGCAAAATTTGAAGCTTGTTCTAATTTTTCAGGCATGAATCTAATATCATTTCCCATTGTTGTTCCTGAAAGTAATGAAAATCTTAAACTATCAGTTCCATATTGATCTATAATATCAAGTGGATCTATACCATTTCCTAATGTTTTTGACATTTTTCTTCCTTGACTATCTCTTACAATACCATGTACTAAAACATCTTTAAACGGTACTTCATCTGTAAATTCTAGTCCTTGTGTCATCATTCTTGAAATCCAGAATGTTATAATATCAAATCCTGTAACTAATGTTTGTGTTGGATAAAAGTCTTTGTAATCTTCTGATTCCTTATTTGGCCAACCTAAAGTTGAAAATGGCCATAATGCAGAACTAAACCATGTATCTAAAGTATCTGGATCTTGAGTTAAATTTGTAGAACCACATTTTTCACATTTTTCAGGAGCTGTTTTTGAAACATTAATATGTCCACACTCATCACAAGTATAAGCTGGTATTCTATGTCCCCACCATAATTGACGAGATATACACCAATCTTGTATATTATCTAACCAATGAAAATATTGCTTTTCATATCTCTGAGGAACAAATTTTGTTTCTCCATTTCTTACTGAATCGGCTGCACGTTTTGCTAAATCTTTCATACTTACAAACCATTGCTCTGAAACTTTTGGTTCAATTGTATTTTTACATCTTTCACATTTTGCTACATTATGTGTATAATCTTCTGTTCTAACTAATGCACCAATTTCATCTAATTTTTTAACAATTTCTTTTCTTGCATCTATTAAGTTCATTCCTGCATATTCTGGTACTAAATTTCCCATTTTGAAATTCTCGTCAAATACTTCTATAAATTCTAAGTTATGGCGTAATCCTGCTTGATAATCATTCATATCATGTGCAGGTGTTATTTTAACACAACCTGTTCCAAATTCCATTTCAACAAATTCATCTGCAATAATTGGGATTTCTTTATTCATTATAGGAAGTATACAAGTTTTTCCAACTAAGTTTTTATAACGCTCATCTTCCGGATGAACTGCTACTGCTGTATCTCCAAGCATTGTTTCTGGTCTTGTTGTAGCAACTTCAATATAATTATTTTCTGTTCCAGCTATTTTATATCTTATATGCCATAAATGAGATGGTTCTTCTTTATATTCAACTTCTGCATCAGAAATTGATGTATTACAACTTGTACACCAATTAACCATTCTTTTTCCTTTATAAATTAAGCCTTTTTCATAAAGTTTTATAAATTGCTCAAGAACAGCATCAGACATTCCTTCATCTAATGTAAATCTGTTTCTATCCCAGTCGCATGAACATCCCAGTTTACGTTGTTGTTTTTGAATAATTCCACCATATTCTTTTGTCCAAGCCCATGCTTCTTCTAAAAAATTCTCTCTTCCTAAATCTGCTTTTGATTTTCCTTCTTTTGCAAGCTTTTGAACAACTTTCATTTCTGTTGAAATAGATGCATGATCAGAACCAGGAAGCCATAATGTCCTATACCCTCTCATTCTCTTATATCTTATTAGAACATCTTGTATAGTATCGTCTAATGCATGCCCCATGTGTAATTTCCCAGTTACATTTGGAGGTGGCATCATTATACAATATGGCTCTTTTGTTTTATCATCTGATGGTTTAAAGTAGCCTTTTTTTTCCCACTCCTCATATAACTTGTCTTCAAAATCTTTTGGATTAAACTTGTCTGCTAACTTATGCTTTTCGTTCATAACTTTTCCTCCTATCTTTTTATAAACAAAAAACCCTTATACGAAAATCGTATAAGGGCGAATTTTTTACCGCGGTACCACCTTAATTTATTTACAAAAAATGTAAACATCTCCTAAAGCATTTAACGTTGCTTAAACGGATATACTTACTTTACATTTCAGTATATCAACTCCAAAGCTACATTCACTAATTTTACTATAAGAAGCTCTCAGCGTATCCACTTCTTTTCTCTTACTAGATATTTTAGTTACTCCTCTTTTTCATAGTTGTTAAAAAATATATTCATATATTAACATAATTTTATTTATAAATCAATACCTAATTTTTTGAATCTACAAAGTCGTATATATTTTCTACTGTCTTTTCTATTATTTCCAATGGATAAAATATTAATTTATAATATTTTCTAACAAATTCTTTATTTAGTCCCATTCCAAATGCAGGAGCTTCAAATACATCTCCACATTTATATCTGAAATAAAGCATATTGTTTTCTATCTTTACTTCAAATAAATATTTATTTATATTCATAATATCTATATATTTTTCTATCAAATCAGACGTGAAAATTTCCATAGTTCTTACTTTATCATCTGTTATACAATCATAATATTTTTCAAATTCAGAAGAATCTACTTCAACTCTTTTTTTATTGTATCTTTTAGTTATACTATCTCCTATAATTGTTGCTGTTATTAGTGGATTTTTTTCTAATTTCACAACTCCATAAAGTCCTCTAAAAGTTTGTGTTTTCTCAGTTTTATTTTCATTATTTTCATCAACATAGTGTCTTACATCATAAGTTGCTATTTCAGAAAGTTGTATTGAAGTTTCATTTTCTAATTTACCATATATTCTGTCTTCTGAATAATATTCTTTAAATGTATTATCAAAGTTTGACATTCTATAGTCTATTACTGCAAGTCCTGTTTCAGAATCAAAATGTAAATCACCATTATACTTTTTTACTAATCCACCTATTACGCAGTTTTTATATTTTTGACTATATATTTTTCTTCCATTACTATATAACACTAATAATATTAACATAGAAATTGATATAGAAATTGTAACAAGTGATTTTGTATCTACAACTATAAATATAATTAAATTTAAAATGGTCATAATTAAAATATATATTAGTAAAAATTTATGTAATTTGCTTTTTACTAACTTTAATTCATTTATACATTCATCATAAACTTCACTATATAGTTCTTCAAATTCTTTTTTCATTAGTTTTCCTCACTATTTATAAATCAATTTCAATATTTTCTTTTTTATATTCTTCAATTTCAAATAAGTCTTCTTTTTTAAATCCAAATATACTTGCAAAAATATTACTTGGAAATGTTGATATTGAAGTATTATATAAAGTTACATCACCATTATATATTCTTCTTGCAGCTTGCAACTGACTTTCCATTTTAGTTATATTTTTTTGTAGATTAACAAATTGTTCACTTGATTTTAAATCTGGATTATTTTCTCCAATCGCCATTATTTGTTTCATTTCTGAATTTAACTCAGAACCAACCTTCAAATCTTTAGCATTTGAAAATTCAGAGCGCATTTGAGCAATTTTGGTGTAAACAATGTCTTCATGTTTCGCATAACCTTTTACACATTCAACTAAATTTGGAATTAAATCAAATCTTTGATTTAAATATACTTCAATTGATGATTTTGATTGTTTAATTTTATTTTTTAGTACTACAAATTTATTGAATTCTAATATAACTAGTACAATTAATATAAGTATAAATATCACTAATATCATTGCTATTTCACATTCCTTTCTATGTTAATTCATCTTAACTGTTCCTATAATTGAATTAATGTCTTCTATATTATGTTTTTTCATGTATTTTTCTATTCCTTCAATTGTTTTTATACTTGTTTCGGGATCAGCAAAATTTCCTGCACCAATTGATACAGCAGTTGCTCCTGCAATCATATATTCAATTGCATCATCACCACATGTAATTCCTCCCATTCCTAAAACTGGGATATTTACTGCTTGTGCCATTTGATATACACATCTAACCCCTACTGCTCTTATTCCAGGTCCTGAATATCCTCCTGTATTATTAGCTAAAACTGGTCTTTTTTTATCTATATCAATTTTCATTCCAAGTAATGTATTTATACCAGAAACACCATCAGCACCTGCATCTTCAGCACCTCTTGCAGGTGCTGTTATATCTGTTACATTTGGTGTTAATTTTACTATTAACGGTTTATTGGTTAAAACTTTTCTAACTTGAGAAGTAACTTCTTTTACACCTTCATAAGAAGTTCCAAAAGCTAAACATCCTGCTTTAACATTTGGACAAGATAAATTTAATTCAACCCCATCTATATCTAATGTATTTAAAATTCTACAAAGTTCAACATATTCTTCAATTGTGCTACCACAGGCATTTACAATAATTTTTGTATCAAATTTTCTAAGCCAAGGTAAATCATTTTGAGCAAAATATTCAACTCCTGGGTTTTGAAGTCCTATACTATTAAGCATTCCTCCTGGAACTTCACAAATTCTTGGAGATTGATTTCCTGTTCTCAATTTTAATGATGTTCCTTTTGTTATTATTCCACCTAATTTATTTAAATCTATATAATCTGCATATTCTCTTCCATATCCAAAAGTGCCAGATGCTACAGTTACTGGATTTTTCATTTTAATACCACATAAATTAACTTCTGTATTCATAATATTCTCCCTTCTAAAATTCTACTTCTTTTGCATAAAATACAGGTCCATCTTTGCAAACATGTTTATAAACAACTTCATCTTCAGATATAATCTTTACTGCACATCCTAGACATGCTCCTATTCCGCATCCCATTCTTTCTTCCAAAGATATTTGACAAGGAATATTATTTGCTATTGCATAATCTCTTATTGCTTTAAGCATCGGAAGTGGTCCACATGCAAAAATCATATCCACTTTATGTTCTTCTATATCTTTTTTCATAAAATCAATTGCAAATCCTTTTTCTTTGTAGCTTCCATCATCTGTTGTTACAACTAATTTATTTAATCCGATTTCTTCAAATTCTTTTTCACATGTAACTAAAGATTTATCTCTAAATCCTAAATATACATTTAAATTTGCTTTTCCTTTTAACTGTTTTGTAAGCTCATATAATGGATAAATTCCAATTCCACCACCAATAATTGCAACATTATTGTACTCTTTTACATCATAACACCCTTTTCCTAAAGGCCCCATTATATCAATTTCTTTTCCTATTTCTATTTTTGATAATAGTTCTGTTCCTCTTCCTTTTACTTGGAAAATAAACTCTACTTCATCTAATTCTTTATTTATATTATAAATACTTATAGGTCTTCTTAAAAAAGGTTCTCCTGTTTCTGAAACTTTTATTTCTAGAAATTGTCCTGGTTTTGCAAGATTTGCAATTTCTGGAGCATTTACTGTATATTTATAAATTCCATTTACAATCTCTTCTTTTTTTAACAATTTACAATTAACTTTTACTCCCATAACTCCTCCTTCATGTCCATTTTAATACATATGTTTATTTAATTTAAAAAAAATTTACACTATACTCAGCTTCAAATTTTTGATTTGGATTTAATTCAATTAAATCTTCTTTTTCTTCAAAAATTCCATTTGAATCCACTTTATCTGCAGTATTAAACCAAGGTTCTATACATATAAATGGTGCTTCTGGCTTTGACCAAATTGCTAAATATGGAAATTTTTCAAACTCAAAGCTTAATACTGTTTTGGATTCAGTTTTCAAATAAACTTTACTCGACTTTATATTTTTCATGATAATAGCATCGTTTTCAAAGGTTTTATTATCTAAAAATATTCTATTTTCTCTTATGAATTTATTTAGTTTTTCTGGATTAATTTTTAATAATCCATCTTGCAATTGATAAATTTCAATTTCGTCTTCAACATCATGAAATTCTAATCTATATTTTCCTGTTGAATATTCACATCTGTATGCTGGATGTCCACCTAATCCAAATATCATTTGTCTATCACTTTTATTAACAACTTTATATTTAGTAGTTAATTTATTTCCTGATACACTATATAAAATATATAATTCAAAATCAAAAGGAAATTTCTTTTTGGTTTCTTCATTTGATTTCAAAACATAAGAATGTTCTCCAAGTTCTTCAAATTCCATATCTCTTGCAAACCCATGTTGTCCCATTTCATATATTTTTCCTTCAATAGAAGTTTTTCCATCTTTTAGTTTTCCAACAATTGGAAAAAGCACTGGACTATGTCTATTCCAAAAACTTTCACCATCATGCATTTTTTCAAATCCTTTTGATTTTACAGAAATAAGTTCTGCACCTTTTTTTGATGTCTCAATTTCTAACATATTGTCTTTCTCCCTTATATTTATTTTATAGATTGATTTAATTCATCTCTCATACGAATAGCCTCAGCTCTTGTTGCTTGTGCATATTGGCTATCTGAATATACATTTTTCCATCTATCAGATTTATAAGCACACATCAAGCTTCTTGAAGCATTTACAATTCCACCTAAACCATTTTTAAATCCTAATGCTATATCTTCTGCTTTTCCACCTTGAGCACCATAACCTGGAATTAAGAAATAAGATTTAGGCATAATTTCTCTTAATTCTTTTATTTGAACTGGATAAGTTGCTCCAACAACTGCTGAAACACTACTATATCCATATTCACCAATAAGTTCTTCTCCCCAAGAATTAACAAGTTCAGCAACTTTTTCATAAATAGTTCTTCCATCTTCTAATTTTAAATCTTGTAGTTCTCCTGAAGATTTATTTGAAGTTTTTACAAGTACAAATATTCCTTTATTATACTTTTTGCAATCATCTATAAATGGTTTTACACCATCAATTCCAAGATATGGATTTACTGTTACAAAATCAATATCATAAAAACTTTCTTCATTTTCTCCAACTAATGTTTTTCCTAAATAAGCATTAGAATAACCACTAGCTGTTGTTCCTATATCTCCTCTTTTTATGTCAGCAATAACAATCATTCCTTTTTGTTTTGCATATTTGCATGTTTCTTTAAAACATTTCATTCCTTCTATTCCAAACATTTCGTAAAATGCTATTTGTGGTTTTACAGCGGGAACTATATCATATATGGTATCTATTAAAGCTTTATTATATTCTAATATTCCTTCACAAACACTTTTAACATCTGTTCCATATTTTTCTTTTATGCATTCTGGTAGCATTTCATATCTTGGATCTAATCCTATAACTGTAGGATTTCCAGTTTCTTTAATTTTATCTATTAATAAATCAATTGCATTCTTCATTTTTAACCTCTCTCATATACAACTCTTCCACTTACTATTGTGTATCTAACTTGACCTTTTAATCTTTTATCTATCCAAGGTGTATTTTTGGATTTTGAAACTATTTTATCTTTTAAAAATACATATTCTCTATTTGGATCAAATATTGTTATATCTGCAATTTTTCCTTCTGCAATTTCTCCTCTATCTATTCCTAATAATTTTGCAGGATTATATGACATAACACGAGCCATATCTAAATATGATATATATCCAGTTTCTATTAAATTTGTAACAGTAGCTCCCAATGCCGTTTCAAATCCTATAATTCCATTTGGCGCTTTTTCTAAACCTTTTGCTTTTTCTTCTTCTGCGTGAGGAGCATGATCTGTTATTATACAATCAATTGTTCCGTCTTTTATACCTTCTATTATTGCTAATCTATCTTTTTCGTCTCTTAGTGGAGGATTCATTTTTGCATTTACGCCAGATTCTAAAACTTCATCTACTGTAAAACTATAATAATGTGGACATGTTTCGCAAGTCACATTTACTCCTCTATTTTTAGCACTTCTTATCATATCAACTGATGTTTTTGTACTTATATGGCAAATATGAGTATGTAAATTATTTGTTTCAGCAATAACAATATCTCTTGCAGCCATTATTTCTTCTGCTTCTGGTAAAACGCCTTTTACTCCTAATCTATCTGCTACTTCACCTGCATTTATTGCTCCTGCTGATACTGATTTTTCTTCACAATGTTCTGAAACAAAACTTCCTAATTTATTAGCTTCTATCATAGCATCTCTAATCATAGCAGCATTTTCTACTGGCATTCCATCATCTGAAAATGCAATTGCTCCCGCTTCTAATTGTGATTTGAAATCTACTAATTCTTGTCCTTTTTCACCTTTTGTTACACTTGAAAATGGTAATATATTACAAAGGTTAACTTCTTTTGCTCTTTTAATAATTTGTTCCAAAACAATAGCGCTATCTGGTGTTGGATTAGTATTTGGCATAGGACAAATTGTAGTAAATCCACCAGCAACAGCGCTTTTTGCTCCTGTTTCTATCGTTTCTTTATGTTCTCCTCCTGGTTCTCTTAAATGACAATGCATATCTATCATTCCAGGCATAATAATATAACCTGTACAATCAATTACTCTATCTGCTTGTACAGTAATAGTTTTTGCTATTTGTTTTATTTTATCATTCTCTATTAAAATATCTAAATTTTCATTAGTTTTACTTGCATAATCAACTACTGTTCCATTTTTTAATAAAATATTCATATTTACCTCCACAATAATTTTTTTCATTCTATCATTTATAAAAATAATTTTCAACATTCTCATAATAAAAAATGATTGGTATAGCATATGCTTTACCAACCATTTTTATTTACTTTTTGTTTAATTACAAAACTCTCTAAATGCAGTGAAAAATTTAATTTTACCATTTTCAAAATGAATCTTTGCTCTTGCATATGGATTATAAAGATTGCATTCATCTTTTTTTTCATATGCATCTGATATCTGATATGTTCCGTCTTGCAAATACGTCATTTTTTCAGAAATAAAAACAGTATTTAATATTTGCTGTTTGGTATATTTTACAATATTTTTAGGTTTAAACTCCTCATACCATTCCTGTTTTAAAGCAACTCCATTACATCTAGAATCAAAGACATACTCTTTTCCTTGAAGAGTAAATTCCACCCAACCATGTTCATAGCCTCCATCACTCCACATCCAATCATAAGAAAGTGAAATGCTTCCACGAACCAAGTAATCATTTTCAAGCATACCTATGATTGCAGTAGCACTATACCAATAACAGTTATTTCTATATCTGTGATTAAGATATTCTTCAAAAGTTTCTACACCTTTATATACTCCTCTATCTACAAAAATGTTTTTCATCCGCTCTAAAAAGTATTTGTTTGCATGCTCATTATTACGAAAAGAACTCATAATATCAACTCCTTCATTTATTTAAATAAAGATTATTTTTATAGGCCTGCGGTTAAACTTTAAAGATTTTTTGAAAATATATTATATCATAGGATTATGTTAATTTCAACAATTTTATATCTGTCCCCCTTAATAGTTTGAAATTTTTAGTAATTTATGATATAATATATATTGTAACAAAAATATCAGATTAACTGGAGGAAAACTATGAACATAATCAATAAAAAAAGTAGCGTATACACCATTAGCAAGAAAAACCAGAAAGCCAAAAGAACTCAGAACATAACACGGCTGAAAAGAAAAATTAGTAACATCGCTGAGTCTGAAAATTTCATTTGCGCATCATTTGCTTTGGGAGCTCTCATTGGTATGATTATTGGAGTAGTCTCCTTCTTCCAGACTCCAGCCAGTCCATGGGACACCTTCTTTATGAGATTTTTATTTTTCATCTTACATTGTTTTGGGGGAATGATGGCTGGAGCTGGGGGCATACTTATTATATTCCTACTTGGAATATGTATCATAGCAATTGCATTATTTATATCTGAGTTGTGGGGCTGATTGGCCCCCTCTTTTTTATTGACTTTTATTTTTATTTACTATATCATAGAATATAGTAAATTATTGGAGGTAAAATAATATGAGTAAATTAATGTCATTGCTTTTTGAAACACATGCTTTTAAAGTTGCAGAAGAAAATAATCCATTTTGGTATACATCTGGAAAAATTGGTCCTTATTTTATAAATGCTGATTATCTTTATGGAAGTGAAGAAGATTCTAAAAACTTACTTGCCTTTATTGATAATGAATTAAAAAATGAAGATAAGAATGATATTCCAGAACATATCTTTAAAAAAGTCTTAAACCATTACGAAACAAACGAAATTTATAAATATGTAATTGATGAAATGAAATCATATATTGAAAGAAATATTAATATTGATGATATAGACTACATTTCTGGTGGTGAAAGAAGAGATTGGTATTTTTCAAATATTATGGCATATCTTTTAAATAAACCTCATGTAACAATATATAAAGATTTAACAACAATTGAAAGCTTACCAGATTTTTCAGAATCAAAACCTGTTTCTGAAATAAAAGGTAAGAAATTCTTACATCTAGCAGATTTGTTAAATCAATCTGCTAGCTTTACAAGAGCTTGGATTCCTGCAATCAAAAATTTAGGTTCAAATATTGTATGGAGTATATTTGCAGTAGATAGAATGCAAGGTGGAACTGAAACACTTACAAATGATGGAGTTAAAGTTTTATCTTTACTACAAATAGATGAAACTTTATTTGAAAAGGCAAAAGAACTTGGAATTATAAACACAGAACAATTAGAAATGTTAAGAAACTTTAAAAAAGACCCAGATGGTTCTATGAAAGATTTTTTAATTAATCATCCTGAATTTATTGAAAATGCAAAAAAATCTGATAATCCAAGAACAGTAAAAAGAGTAAATACATTAATTGAACAAAATATATATGGATTAAATTAACAAAATTCATGATGCAAAATAAATCACTAGTTTAGTGATTTGATTATAAAAAAGAAATATGATATAATATATTATGTAAATTTTAACATTATTCTTCTAGGAGGTAGCTTTATGAAAAATATTTTACGGTTAAATTGAATATACAATATTATAGATAAACAGCTATTAACAGGCAAAATCATAATTGATATATTTAACCGTAAAACCGCCAATTTATGTTCTTTTTATTACAATTTAATAATGGAAGTGAAACTATAAAACAACAATTTTGGAGGACTTAGCATGAAAAAACTCATTTCCCTGCTCGTTGTAGTAATGGTTCTGGCATTAACTGGTTGCTCTAAAAATATAACTGAAACAGTTACTTTGGAAGCAACTGTTGTAAGCTGTGAAAAAGGAAGTCTACATCAAAACACGACCTATTCCTCTCAAGCTACTACTGCCTTGATAAATGGTGATTATACCAATTACACTCTGTATTCTACATTAGCCACTTCCACTGGCTACTATGACTACAAAATTACCGTTTCTATCGGAGACGAATTCCAGACAGTTGTACGAAACAACAGCTATGAAGTTGGGAACACAATTTATGTAGAAAAGATCACTACCTACAATGAATCTAATGAGCTTATCAAAACAGTATACAGATAAGCAACCTATCGAAGTTTAAGAACAAAAAATTGAATATTGGCACAATAAAAAGCTCTTTGAGGCAACTCAAAGAGCTTTTGTTATTATTTTATACTTCTGGATTCATATTAAGTTCACCAATTTCAGTTTGATCTCCATATTTATCTACAAAATAAATCATATATTTTTCTTCTATTTTCTTTACTTTAAAAACTTTCGTTCCATTACTGTTTGAACCATTTTCATTAATCACTTGTGTTGCAATATCACTATTTAATGAATTAGCATTAATATAATATTCATCCTGTACTAATCTATCATTTATATCTTTTAATTGTTCTATATAATTTTTCTCAAGTAAGTAATTTATTACAATATCTGGTGTATATACCTCTTCTATTTTTTTGTTGTTTTCTTGTGCAAATTTATAATCTTTAACATACTTTTCTTTTACAATTAAATTTAATTTTTCTACAATTTCTGTTTTATTATATTCTACATCCGTCTCTTTTAAATCATCAACTACATGTTGAACTTTATTAAATGCTAATGTTGCAACCACTGCTAGTATAACAATTATCAAAATTAATGCTATTGCTGATAAACCATCTTCTTTTCTCATAGAAAAAATTTCTCCTTATTTTTCTTTCGCAGTTATTATACATTTTTTTAGTGAAAAAATCAATAATTTAGTTATACAAATTGCAATTTATCTTTTCCAACAATCTCTTCAAATACCTTTAATATTTTATCTGTTAAGAATATTGCTCCGCAAGGTTTTATTTCTCCATTATCTACAATTTGTAATTTTACATTTGCCCTATCACCTGTAAAAAATTTTATAGCACCTCTTAATCTTGTTTTTTGATCTTCTGTCAAATCAGTTATATCAATAGATAAAATTTTTATACTTGTAAGCCCTATATTTCTTTTTTCTTCTGTTTGTTCAAATTCAGAAAATTCCCTTATACTTGATGCAACAATTTTTACTGGTTCATCTTCCCTTATACTTAATCTACCATCAATTAAAATTATATTATCCTCAACAATTATATGACTCATTTTCTGGTAAACTCCATCGAAAATAATTATTTCTGTACTTCCAAAAAAGTCTTCCACTGTTACAAATGCCATTGTTGTGTTCTTCTTTGTGAATTTTTTCTTTACTTTTGAAATTATTCCAACAAATTTAACACATTGTCCATCCTTATAGCTTATAGCATCTCCTATACTTTCTACTTCCTCATTTATTTTCATTAAGTTTATTGTAGAAATATTTGATTGTTTTTCAATCTGTTTTCTATATTTATCTAATGGATGACCTGAAATATATACTCCAAGCATTTCTTTTTCTAAAGCTAAAAGTTCTCTTGTTTCCATTTCTTCTTTTTCAATAAATGAATATTTTTGTTTTTCTATATCTTCTTGATTATCTTCCATTAAATCAAACATCGAAACTTGATTTTCAATTTTATTTCTACTTTCATTATTGATTGTATCAACAATTGCTTCAAAAGATGCTAAAAGTGTTGCTCTAGTTTTTCCAAAATCGTCAAATGCTCCAGCTTTTATTAAACTTTCTATACATTTTTTATTAACAGATTCATCTTTTATTCGCTCACAAAATGATGTAAAACTTTCATAAGCACCATTTTTTTCTCTTTCTCTTACAATACTATCAACTGCACTAATTCCCACATTCTTAATTGTTCCAAGTCCAAAACGTATCTTATTATCAATAACTGTAAATTTTGTCTCGCTTTCATTGATGTTTGGATTTAAAATCTCAATTCCCATATCTTTACAGTCTTGAATATAAATTGGTATTTTATCTAAGTTTCCTAAAAAACTATTTAAAGTAGCTGCCATCAATTCTTCTTTATAATAAGCTTTTAAATAAGCTGTTCTATAAGATATAACAGCATATGCTGCTGCATGTGATTTATTAAAAGCATATTTTGCAAATTCTGACATTTCATCAAATATTTTATTTGCTGATTCCTCATCAATTCCATTTCTAATACA
The DNA here is from genome assembly GCA_949482135.1 of uncultured Clostridia bacterium. GTDB lineage: Bacteria > Bacillota > Clostridia > TANB77 > CAG-508 > Scatovivens. The sequence goes on along the minus strand of CASYFC010000013.1, from coordinate 32,401 downwards.
TCCTGGAACTATTACATTTCCTTCTTCGTCAACTTGACCATGTATAAAAACTTCTCTTTCTTTTGCCATAACATCAAGCTTCTTCTTACCCATTGCACGTCTAACTAAATCAGCTCTGCCTAGTGAATATCCTGCTAAATCTCTAACAATTTGCATAACTTGCTCTTGATATACCATACATCCATATGTTACGTTTAAAATTGGCTCTAATGATGGATGAGTATATTCATTATGTCCTGGATTCAACTTTCCTTTTATATATCTTGGAATTTGATCCATAGGCCCTGGTCTGTATAAAGAAACTCCTGCAACAATATCTTCAAAACAATCTGGTTTTAATTCCTTCATGAAACTAGTAATACCACCACTTTCAAACTGGAATATTCCAAAAGATTTTCCTTCCTGCCATAATCTGTAAACTTCTAGGTCATCCATTTTTTCATCAAAAACAACATCTATTCCTCTATTTTTTTTGATTAATTCTAAACTGTTTGCAATTACACTTAAAGTTCTAAGTCCCAAAAAGTCCATTTTTAAAAGTCCAAGTTCCTCAAGTAAAACCATCGTATATTGTGCAACTACGTTACCATCATTTGTACATAGAGGCACATAAGTATCTACTGGATCTTTTGTAATAACAACACCACATGCATGTGTTGAGGCATTTCTTGGCATTCCTTCTAATCCTTTAGCTATATCTATAATTCTTCTTGTTGTTTCGTTATTTTCATATTCATCTTTTAATTCTCTATTTTGTTCTAATGCTTTGTCAAGTGTCATATGCACTTCAAAAGGAATCATTTTAGCAATCTTGTCGACCTCTCCATATGGAACATCTAAGACCCTTCCAACATCTCTTATAACACTCTTAGCAGACATTGTACCAAATGTAATTATTTGAGAAACATGATCTCTTCCATATTTTCTTGCAACATAATCTATAACTTCTTGCCTTCTTTCATCTGAAAAATCAACATCAAAGTCAGGCATACTAATTCTATCTGGATTTAAAAATCTTTCAAAAAGCAAATTATATTTTAGAGGATCTATATCTGTTATTCCTATTGCATATGCAACAATTGAACCTGCTCCTGAACCACGTCCTGGTCCTACTGGTATTCCCACAGATTTAGCATAATTTATATAGTCCCAAACAATAAGATAATAATCAATATATCCCATTCTTGAAATTATTCCTAATTCGTATTCTGCTCTTTGTTTTATTTCGTCACCATAATCTTTACCATATCTTTTTTCAATTCCATCCCATGTTAATTTATAAAAATATTCTTCATGTGTTTTAAATTCTTTTGGAACATCATAATTTGGAAGCTTTGTGACACCAAATTCAAATTCAAAATTACATTTATCAGCAATTTTTACTGTATTTTCAATTGCTTCTGGAACTGCTGAAAAATAATCTACCATTTCTTCAGGTGATTTTATATAAAATTCATCAGTACTAAATTTCATTCTATCTGGATCAGTCATTTTTTTTGCTGTTTGTATACAAAGCAAAATTTCATGATTATAACTATCCTCTTTTTTTAAATAATGAGCATCATTTGTCCCAACTAATGGAATATTTAATTCTCTTGACAAAGTAATTAATTTTTGATTAACCATTACTTGTTCTGGAAGTCCATTGTTTTGGAGTTCTAAATAATAATCCTCTCCGAAAATATTTTTATGCCATTGTGCAACTCTTTTGGCTTCCTCCATATTATCTTTTAAAATTGCTTTATTAACTTCACCTGCTAAACATGCACTTAAACAAATTAATCCTTCACTATATTCTTCTAATATGTCATGATCTATACGTGGTTTATAATAATATCCATCTGTAAATGATAATGAAACTAATTTTATAAGATTTTGATAACCAATTTTATTTTTAGCAAGCAAAATAAGATGTGAATAATTTTCATCAATTCCAGATTCTTTCTCAAATCTAGTTCTTGGTGCTACATATACTTCACATCCTATAATTGGTTTTATTCCTTCATTTATACACTCTTTATAAAAATTAACAGCACCATACATAACGCCATGGTCTGTAATAGCTATCGCTTTCATTCCAAGCTCTTTTGCTCTCTTTGGTAAATCTTTTACTCTACACATCCCATCTAATAAGCTATACTCACTATGAACATGTAAATGAACAAAATCTGGCATATATGCCTCCTATATTATTTTAATTATTTCTCCAATATCTTTTCCTTGAACTTTTGGAATTTGTAGAATTTCAAATCTTGAAACTTTATCTCCAAATTTTATTTCAACTATATCTCCTACTTTTACTTCATAACTTGGTTTTACAATTTTTCCGTTTACTGCAATTCTGCCATTATCTGCTGCATCATTTGCAACAGTTCTTCTTTTTATTACTCTACTAACTTTTAAAAATTTATCTAATCTCATGTTAATCCTTTCTGTTTTTACTAAAATACAAAATAGTCTTTATATTTTTCAGCTAATCCCAGCCATATATCATCATCAAATAATTTAAAGTATGTAAAAATTCCTTTTGCATCATCTTTATACCATTTCCCACTTCTTTCAAGCATCAATTCTTTAGCTTCTTTAAAAAAATAATGCCTTATTATTCCATTACCATTTATTCCGCAAAAAGAAAGATTCATTAATACTTTTTCTTGGGAAAGAATTCCACTTTCTATAATTTTTTGTTTTATAATTTCTAAATCATATTTAATATGTCTTAAATCTATATTATTTATTTTTCCATTTGATATATCTAAAATCACATACTCAGCTGTTGCATTATAATATGGAGAAACTCCTAAACATCCAGCATTTAAAACTAATTTATTATTTATATACTCATACCACATTTTATCATGTGTATGTCCAAATATTAATGCATCTGCATCTAAATCTTGAGTATAATGATTTAAACGTTCTCTATCATCTTGATGAAGTTGTTCTTCAACAGATTCTGGTGATCCATGTGCTATAAGAAATTTTACTCCTTCATATTTAACACTCATACAATGTGGCAATGTTTTTATATATTCAATATTTTCTCTTGTTAATTCATTATACATAAATTTAACTGTTCTAAATTGTATGTTTTTCCAATCATACTTTTCAGTATCATATTCTATTAAATATTGTTCTTTATTTCCTTTTAAAACTTTATTTGTTAATCCTTTTACAATTTCTAATGTTTCATTACCAAATGGCAAATCATTCACCAAATCACCTAAAATTAAAAACTCATCAACATTATTTTCTTTTGCATCTTTTATCACTTCATTTAATGCTACACAATTTCCATGTATGTCTGAAAGAATAGCTACTTTTATTTTTACCACCCCAATCCATTTGCTACTATATAACATATTCTAATAATTAACTTCTACTAAACAAAGTCCTCTTGCTGGTAAAGTTTTTCCAGCTTTTATACGCTCTTTACTTTCTATAATATTTTTTATTTCTGAAGGGTCAATTTTTCCAGTTCCCACATCTACAAGTGTTCCTGAAATTATTCTTACCATATTATATAAGAATCCATTTCCAGTAAGTTCTATATAAATTCTATCTTGATTTATTTTTACTTCTGCTTTAAAAATTGTTCTTACACTACTTTTACTACTTGTTCCACTAGCTTTAAAAGCTTTAAAATCATGTTCTCCTTCAAAATATTTTGCTCCTTCTTGCATTTTCTGAATATCTAAATTAAAAGGAAAATGATATTCCATATCTCTATAAATTGCGCTACCATATTCAGAGATATTTATTGTATATCTATATTTTTTTGATTTTACAGAATATCTACTATGAAATCTTTCATCAACTTCCTCTGCACTTTTAACTACAATACTCTTTTTTAATTTTGAGTTTATAGCAATTGGAAACTTTTCAATTGGTATACTACTATTAGTTTTAAAATTAGCTGTTTGTCCTAAACTATGAACACCTGCATCTGTTCTTCCTGATGCTATTAAATCTATTTCTTCTCCTGTAATTTCTCCAATTGCTTTTTCTATTTCACCTTGAATATTTAATTTATTAGGTTGCTTTTGCCAACCATTAAATGATTTTCCATCATATTCTATTATTAATTTTATATTTCTCATAATTTCACCACTGCTATATTATCATAAAAAAGCTTTCAAAGCAACATAAACTCCATACTATAGATTACAAATTTATTTTTATTTTAATTGCTAAAAACTGCATAATATGATAAAATTTTACTATATGTACTTAAGAAAGGTGAAAAATATGTCAAATAAACCCAAAATATTAATTTTAATACTTTTAATAATTATAATACTCATAACAGCTTTTTGTGTTTACTTTTTTATGTTTTCAAAAAATACGACATCTATTCCTAGCCAAAATATATCACAAAATGAAAATATAGAAGAAAATGAGATAGAAGAAAATACAATACAAAACGAGATTAAAGAAGAAAATGCTGTTTCTAATACAACTAATAATACATTATCAAAATCAAATACTGTAACTGAAATAAATACTAATTCTACTGAAAATGAATCTAATAGTACTGAATTAGATATTGAGGAAGTAAAAAAATTATTAGAAACATATTCTGTTGGTATTCAAAGAATTACTTATGGTGGTGAAAACTTAGAGTCAAATACAATTCTACTTTTTTTAGCAAAACAGTACTTTGATAGTTCCTCAAATAAAAAATCTTCTTTAAAAGTTGATACCACATATGCATCAACTGTAAAGAATATTCATAAATATTTAACAGAATTAATTGGAACAAATTATAATAATATTAAATCAATAAATTCATATAAAAATTATGTTGGTTACTCTTCAGGAACTAATTCATATGAATATGGTGCTGATATATCAGTACTAAAAGATGAACAATATGAATGTCCAAAACTTGAATTAACAGAAGAAAAAAATGGTGTTTATACAGCTAAAGGTGAAGTTATTAGAATTGCAAATGGTGAGGAAACATCTTATGATATAACTTTGACTTTCCAAATCAATCAAAATTATACATATCAAAAATACCAAATTATTTCACTAAAGTCAGCAAATAAATCCTTCTACCCAGATAACACTGTACACTTGATTGAAAATACTCCGGTAGAATAAGATAAAGTTAGGAATTATATTAAAATGCAAGTAAAATTAGTTGCCAGCGACTTAGATGGAACTATAATTGATAAAAATAATAATATCTCTCCAAAAAATTTCGATGCAATTAATAAAATTCATCAAAAAAATATTGATTTCGCAATTTGCACAGGAAAAGCTTACTCTGTTTCAAAAAAAATATGTGACAAATTTACTGCATCTTATGGAATTTTTGGTAATGGCACTCAAATTATTAATTTAAAAACTGGTCAAGAATTATTAAGAAGAACTCTTTCAAAAAATGATTTGCTTTTTATAGTAACATTTGCCAAAAGATACAATTATCATATTCATCTATATACAGATACAGAAATTATTACAGAAAAACTAGAATATATGGACTTGAGAAATTATAAATTAAAAAATGATAATTCTTCTGAAGGATTAAATTTTAAAATTGTGCCAGATATACTAAATTATATTGAAAAAAACAATGTTGAAACTTTTTCAGCAGTTGTTTCATCTAATGAGTCTAATTTAAATCAATTTAAAACATTAATAAAAGTGAATCCAAATATTGATGCTACTTTTATTAACAAACGTGGAAAATACAGAGATAAAATTATAGATAAAGACTATGAGTACCTAAGTATCGCTCCTACACATATAAATAAAAATGAAGCACTTAATTTTCTTTCAAACTATCTAAAAATTCCAAAAGAAAATATGCTTGCAATAGGAGATAACATTAACGATTTAGAAATGGTAAAAGAAGCTGGAATCGGAGTTGCTGTAAATAGTGCATATGATGATTTAAAAAAAGCAGCAAAATATATAACCAAGATATCTGTATCAGATGGTGCATTTGCAGAAGCTATTAATAAATATATATAAAAAAATCACTTCGAAGAAGTGATTTTTATTTTTTTCTATTTTCATTATTTTTATTTGATGTATAAATTGGTTCTTGTATTAAATTTTTTATTAATATTTTCTTTAATACATCTTCCCTAACATCTGCAATCAAAGTACCATCTTTAGCTATAGATAGTTTTCCTGTTTCTTCTGAAACAACAACTACCATTGCATCAGATTCTTTTGAAGTACCTATTGCAGCTCTATGTCTTGTTCCAAGTTCTCTTGCAATATCTTTATCATCTGCGAGTGGCAACATACAAGAGGCTGCTGCGATTTTATTATCACTAATAACAACTGCTCCATCATGAAGTGGTGTATTAGGCTCAAATATATTTACTAATAATTGAGGTGAAATTTCTGAATTCATAATTATTCCTGTTGCAATAATATCTTGAATTTTTATTTCTCTTTCAATTACAATTAGAGCACCTTTTTTTTGCTTTGCAAGCTCTACTGCTGCAATTGCAATTTTATAAATATTTTCCTTTTTCTTTGCATTTAAATCTTTATCATCTAATCCAAACCATCTACTAAATTTTCTAGTAGTACCAAGCTGTTCTAAAGCTCTTCTAAGTTCTGGTTGGAAAACTATAATAAGCATTATAAATCCATATGACATAATAGATGTTAATACAAAATTCACTATATTCAATTTAAAAAATCCACTCAATAATGTAATTACAATTAAAACTAAAATTCCCTTTATTAATTGCCAAGCTCTAGTATCTTTTATCATTTTAGTTGCTTTATATATAAAAAATATAACAATTAATACATCTAAAATTGTTGTAACTACATTAAAAGGACTTGAGGACAAATTTGCCAAAGTATTATTAAAATATCTTTGACCAAATTCTTCAAACGTTTGATTTAACATTTAATTTCTCCTTACACAGCTAAACCGCTAATTACATAAAATAACAATGTTCCACATACTGAAAATAGCATTAAAGCTATCATTACTCCAGCAATTATTTTTCTAAATAATTTACTTTTATCCATCTTTTCCTCCTTAAGTTTTTTATTTAAACAAAATTTTTTTCATCAATTAATATACATATTAATTATAACATAATAAACTTTTTTTTCAATAGTGAAATTTAGAGATATTCCTTAAATAAAAAAAGTGAAATTTAAGGAATATCTTTAAATTTCACTTTTTCTTTTTTATTGTAAGTAAATTGTAGGATTTACAATTTCACTATCTTTATACATTTCAAAATGTAAATGTGGTTCATCTGCTATTTCAAAACTTGATGATTCTCCAACAGTTCCTATAGTTTGTCCTTTTTCTACAGTTTCATTTTCTGTTACAAATTCTGTTGTTAAAAGATTTGAATATATTGTCTTAAATCCATCTCTGTGAGAAATTGTTACAGTTAAACCATATCTAGGATCATTTTTTATCGACTCGATTGTTCCTTCTTCTGATGCTGTAACAACAGACATTTTTTCTGCCTTTATATCTATTCCATTATGAATTGTCCATTCTTCTAATGTATTTGAATAAATTAACGTATCTCTTGCAAAATCTTTTATTATCTCTCCTGAAACAGGAGCTATAAATTCAAGTTGTTTTTCAATATTTTCTTCTACAACATTTGTATTTGTAACTGCATTTTCAGAAATATTATTTACCACTGTAGATTCTACTGGTGTTGTATTTACTTTTTCCTTTTTTACAGTATTTGTTTCATTTTTATTTGTATTATTAGTTGCAATTGATACTGTCTTATCTGAAGAATAACTTGTTTCTTCTAAATTTTCATTCGAAACAATGTCATTCATCTTTCCAAGCTCTAATAAACTTTGTGTTGAATTTTCTTTTAATTTTTTATTATATGCTACCAATAGTGTTAAAAACACAACTATTGAAACAATTAAAACACTTGCAAACACATATACTAACTTTTTCAATTTGTGTTCTTCATAATATTCTCTTCTTCCCATAATAACCTCCAATTTTTTGTAAATATTAGTATCATTATTTGCATTTTTTTGAAGATTATTCACTTATTTCTACATCTTTATAATAATATTTTATTATTTCTTCGTAATTTCTCCCATTCTTTGCCAATGTGTCACCTCCACATTGACTAAATCCTACTCCATGCCCATAACCTAATACTGAAAATTTAATATTATCACCTAAAATTTCAAAATTAAAATTTGCAGATTTAAGCCCAAAAAGATTTCTAGCATCTACTCCTGTAATTTCAATATTTCCAATTTTTATTCTACTTATTCTATTTGAAACTGTTCTTTCTAAAATTTTAATTGGTTCTTCTTCTGAAAAATTGATTTGAAATCCAGAATATTTTTCAAGCATCTTTTTTATTAAATCATCTTTTGAAATTGTTACTTCTGAACTATATGACGTATAATTTTGTTCTCCTGAAGTTTGTACTGTTTGAAAATATGGAAAATCGCCTCCCCAAACATTTATTGAAAGTTCTGTTGCTCCTCCACTATTACTATGAAATAGTGCGTTTATCGGTTCTCCATTGTATAAAATAACTTTTCCTTTTGTAGAGTTAACTGCTTCAACAATTTTATTCCAGTATTCATCCCTTTTTCCTTCTTCCCATCTTGCATACCTGTCTTCTTTGGAAATCCAAGCTTGACAATTATAGGAACTATCACACATATCTGCATTTTCATGTTTTTTTCCATTCCTTATTTGATATATTGTATATGTTCTTGCTACTACGGCCTGTGCTTTTAATGCCTCCATTTCAAAAGTTGCTGGCATCTCACTACTAACTACACCATACAAATATTCATCTAAATGCATTTCTTCAACTTCTCCTGTTGAAGTATGCAATAATTTTATAGTTGTATATTCTCCATAATCAAATTTTTCTTCAAGCTTTTCTGCTGACACTTCTTCTGTCTTAAATTGATTTGTAAAAACAATTGGCATTGTAAAAATCAAAATTATAACAAATATAAAGTAAAATATTAGTTTTTTCAAAATCTAAGCTCCTATTCTGTTTAAAATTTATTTTTGAGAACAGTTCATATAATTTAAGTGGTAAGCAAGTTTTTCTTAAATTCACTTAAAATCTTCTTTTCTATTCTTGAAACATGCACTTGGGAAATACCTAATATTTTAGCAACTTGAGCTTGTGTCTTATCTTTAAAATATCTTAAATTAATAATCTCTCTATCTCTAGAATTTAATTTTTTTATCATTTCCCATACTGTTATTTTATCTACTATTTTACTTTGTTCATCCTCTTCATCAACTAGTAAATCTAGAATCTCTCTATCATCATCTCCTATTTTTGCATTTATTGATTCAATAGTTTTTTGTGCTTCCATTGCAATATAAATGTTTTCCTCTGGAAGCTCTAATATTTCTGCAAGTTTTGTAACACATAAAGATTCCCCTGTTTTTGCCATATATATATGTTCTAATTCTTTTATTTTTATTCCAAGTTCCTTAATGCTTCTACTTATTCTAATTATTCCATCATCTCTTAGAAATTTTTTTATTTCTCCAATCATATATTGAACAGAATATGTAGAAAGTTCAACATTATAATTAAAGTCAAATCTTTGTATTGACTCAATAAAACCTATGCAAGCAATTTGATATAAATCATCTGGTTCATATCCTCTTCCTAAAAATCTTTTTACAATACTCCATATTAATCCTTTGTTTTCTTCTATAAGCAATGTTAATTTTTCTTTATCTCCTTGCTGTGCTAAAGTAATAAGAGCTTTATTCCTCTCATTCATCTTAGCCTCCTATGTATTTTCTTTTTTTATTTTCTTACTCATAGAAATTTTTGTTCCAAGACCTACAATAGATTCAACCTTTAGAGTATCCATAAAGTTTTCCATAATTGTAAATCCCATTCCAGATCTTTCTAAATTTCCTTTTGTTGTAAATAGTGGTTCACGTGCCTCTTCAACGTTTTCAATTCCACTTCCAGTATCAGATATTTCTATTTCAATTTCATCTTCATATAAAATTGATTTTATTTTAACTATCCCATCTTTATTTGGATATGCATGAATTATTGAATTTGTAACAGCTTCAGAAACTGATGTTTTAATATCCGCAATTTCCTCTATTGTTGGGTCTAATTGTGATACAAATGCTGCAACCGCTATTCTTGCAAATGCCTCATTTGCTGATTTACTTGCAAATTCAATTTGCATTTCATTTTTTATTTTTTTACTCATTTATTTTAATTCCTTTCTATTTTATTAATTTCAAATTTATAATTATCCTGTTTTTTCTGTATCATCTAAATTTATAATTGGTATAATTTTAGCAACTCCTGACATTTCCAATATTTTTTTAACTCTTTCACTTGCATTTACAATTTTTAGTTTTCCGCCAAAACTATTTGCTTGCTTGTACCTTCCAAGAACTAGTCCTATTCCTGCACTATCCATAAATTTTACTTTTGTAAAATCAAAAATAACTTCTTTAGGCATTAGTCTTTGAATTTCATAGTCTGTCCTTTTTCTAATTCTTTCAACTACATGATGATCTAATTCTTCTGTAATTTCAAAAATTAAAACTTTTTCTTCTATAAAATGTTTTACATTCAATTTTTTTTCCTCCTTTGTAATTACTCTTTTAATATTCTAAATTTTAAGTATAATTCCTTCGGTGAAAAAATAGAAGTTTTGTCTATTTTTAGAAGCTTTTCGACATTTATATAATCTCAATTTTTTCAAAAAAAATGTATTATTAGATATAATCTAATAATACATTTTCTTATATAGTCTCAAATTTAATTTTTAATCCTGTATTTCTTTTTTTAGTATCACAGTTATTAATCATAAATTCAATTAAATTTTTATTCCCTATAACTACCAAAAGTTTCTTAGCTCTTGTAAGTCCCGTATATAAAAGATTTCTCGTCAAAAGCATATTTGAAGATGGTGGAATAACTAAAATTACAACATCAAATTCACTACCTTGAGCTTTATGAATTGTTATGCTATACGCATGTTCTAGTTGATCAAGTTCTGAAAATGCATACCAAGCAATTTTTTTATCATCAAATTCTACTTGAATTTGTTTTTCTATATGGTCTATTTTCAATATTCTTCCTATCTCTCCATTAAATACTCCTGTACCAGCTTCATATGTTCTTAAATCATTTCTAGAACCTTTTTCCCAGTATATATCATAGTTATTTTTAATTTGCATTATTCTATCGCCTTCTCTAAAAATAACCTCACCATAATTTTTTTCTAATAATTCTTCATTAAATGGATTTAATTCTGCTTGTAGTTTAGCATTTAATTCTTTAGTTCCAAGTTTTCCTTTTTTAGTTGGAGTTAAAACTTGAATACTTGTAAAGAAATCATAATCACCATAATTCTTTAGTCTTTCTTTACTTAATGATAATACTTGATATAGCATTTTATCTTGATTTGATTCATTTATATAAAAGAAATCTTCTAACGAATCTTCTTCATAATCTTTTTTTCCAACAAAATTTATTCCGTTGTTAACATTATGGGCATTCACTATTATTTTGCTTTTCGCAGCCTGTCTAAATATTTTATCTAAATGAACTGTTGCAAATTCTTTAGAATCAATTAAATCTTTTAAAATACTTCCAGGCCCTACTGATGGTAATTGATTAGGATCACCTACAAAAATCAGTTTTGTTCCAAGATAAATTGCTTTAATTAGATAATTCATAATAAAAGTATCTACCATTGACATTTCATCTATTACTAAAACATCAGCATCTACTGGTGCAACTTCTGTATCTATACTATTTAATTTATCTTCATCAAATTTTCCAATTTCTAATAATCTATGTATAGTTTTTGCTTCTTCTCCTGTTGTTTCACTCATACGTTTAGCTGCTCTACCTGTTGGCGCACATAAAACTACTTTTCTTTTATGTTCTTTATATATTTCTATAACACATTTTATAATTGTTGTTTTTCCTGTACCAGGTCCTCCAGTAATAATACATACATTATTTTCATTGATCTGTTGTATTGCTTCAAACTGTTTTTCTGAAAGTTCTATATCTATTTTTTCTTCTTGTTTTTTTATTTCATTCTCGAAATCTTTTAAATGTTTTGTATTATTGCAATCTCTTAAAGCAATTAATCTATCTGAAATATTTTTTTCAGCTTTATATATTTGTTCTAAAAATAACCATTCATTATTATCTTGACTGATTATATGAATTTCAGATTTTACATTTAAATTTATAATATTGTTTTGAATTTTATCTTCTTCAACATCTAAAATAGTTTTAACATATTCTACTAAATTCTCTTTTAAAACACATGTATTTCCATTATAACTTGCAACAAGTAAGCTATATTTTATTCCACTTTGAATTCTATAATCACTATCAAGCGGAATACCTATTTGCATAGCAATTCTATCTATATTATTAAAACTTATTCCATAAACAATATCTATTAAAACATATGGGTTTTCTTGTATTTTTTCAACTGCATCTACACCTAATTTATCATAGACTCTCTTACTATTATTAGCACCTATTCCAAATTTTTCTAGAAAACTTACAATCTGCCATACTTCCCATTTTTCATTAAATTCTTCACCCATTTCATAGGCTCTATCCTTAGAAATTCCTTTTATTTCAGCTAATCTAAGTGGTTCAAATTTAAATACAGCTAATGTTTCTTCACCAAATTTATCTATAATTTTTTTAGCAGTAGCCGGACCAATTCCTTTTATAGTTCCACTTGCCAAATATTTTTCAAGAGCAGCAGCATTTTCTGGCATCATTTTTTCGAAGGTTTCTATTTTAAATTGCTCACCATACTCCTGATGAACCACCATTTTTCCTGTTAACTTAAGAGTATCCCCAACAGTAATAAAAGGTAAATACCCAACAACAGTTATCACATCTTGAGTTTCATCTACCGAAAAAATAGCTATTGAATAATCATTTGATTCATTTTGATATATAAATTCTTCTATTTGACCTTTAAGCTCCAAATCTTTCTCCTATCTATTTATATCTGAAACCAATATTTACAAAGTAAATATTGGTTTACTTAGCCTGTAACAAGTTAACTTTAACTGGCTAAGTAAAAAGTGAGCTTTTTATATTTTTTAAAAGCCCACTTTATTTTAACTATCCGAAAATTCCTCTTTTTTTAATTGGTGGTTGTTCATTCATAGTTTTAGCAAGTTCAGTAAATAATTCTCTTTGTTCACGAGTTAATTTTTTAGGTGTTTGAACAATTACTGTAAATACGAAATCGCCTCTCCAATTTCCATTAACACTTTTAAATCCTTTATTTTTTATTGCAAATTTTGTTCCTGTTTGTGTTCCTTCTGGTATCTTGTATTTTTCCTTAGAGCCATCTACCATTGGAATTTCTAAATCTGTTCCAAGAGCTGCTCCTGTAAATGTAATTGGAATATCACATAATACATGTTCTGCTTTTCTTGAATATATGCTATGTCTTTTTATATGAATTACAATATATAAATCGCCATTTGGTCCACCATTATATCCAACTTCACCTTCATTTTTTAATACTATTGTTTGACCTTCATCAATTCCTTCTGGTATTTTTACTTTTAATTTTATTGATTTTTTTACAATTCCTTTTCCTTTGCAATCTGGACAAGGTTCTTTTATTACTTTACCTGTTCCACCACATTGTGAACATATTTTTTGTGTTGCCATTTGTCCAAATGGAGTTGTTGCTATTTGTTTTATTTTTCCGGTACCATTACACATTGAACACTTTTCTGCTGTTGTTCCCTTTTTAGCGCCACTTCCATTACAAGAAGTACATTTTTCATTTCTATTTATACTAATTTCTTTTTCAACACCAAGATATGCTTCTTCAAAAGTAATATCTATATTTATTTTTAAATCTGCTCCTTTTCTAGGTCCATTTGATGATCTGCTTCTTGTTGAACCTCCCCCGAAAAAAGATGAAAAAATATCACCTAAATCTCCAAAATCACCAAAGTCTGAAAATCCTCCAAATCCATCAAATCCAGAACCATATGAATAATATCCACCGCCTTGGCTTCCATTAAATCCTTGAGGTCCATTAAATCCAAATTGATCATACATTTGTCTTTTTTGTTTATCTGAAAGTATTTCATATGCTTCATTTACTTCTTTAAAATTCTTTTCTGCTTCTTCTTTATTATCAGGGTTAGCATCAGGATGATATTTTTTTGCAAGCTTCCTATAAGCTTTTTTTAATTCTTCATCAGTAGCATTTTTTTCTACTCCTAATACTTCATAATAATCACGTTTTTGTGCCATTATTATAATCTCCTCCTACAACTTTCTAAACATATTTCTTTTTATTGTCTTGTTCATAATTTCTATGCATATTTGTATTGTATTTTTCTAAATAAACTTTTGAAAATTCTTCTGCAGATATATTTAATCTGTTTAAAACTTCTATGTAATACATTAAAACATCACTTAATTCTTCAATGAATCTATTTCTTATATGTTCATCATTCATTACATTATCAATTTTTTTCTTTTTTATAATAGAAATACATTCACCAATTTCTTCAACCATATATAATATATGGTCTTTAGCAAATTTTGGTTCCATATCATGCCATTTTTCTTTATTTAATTCGTATAATTTCATTTGCATTTCTTTTAATTCAGATATTTTTAAATCATTTCCCATTTTCAATACCCCTATATAATAGCTATATAGAGGTCAGAAAAGATTACTGACCTCTCTTATAACCATTATATACTATTAGTTATTGTCATCATTGTTATCTTCTTCAACTTTGTAATCTGCATCATATACAGTACCTTCTTTAGCCTCACCATTATCAGCAGTTTGTGCTTCTGCTTGATTTGCTTGAGCTTGTGTTGAATATAATTTTTCAGATAATTCGTAGAATACTTTTGTTAATTTTTCTGTAGCATCTTTAATAGTATCTATATTTGTACCTTCTAAAGATTTCTTTACATTTTCAATTTCAGTTTCTACTTTAGCTTTTTCTTCACCACTAATTTTATCTCCTAATTCGTCTAGTGATTTTTGGCTATTATAAACTAAACTTTCTGCATTATTTTTAACTTCAATTTCTTCTTTTCTCTTTTTATCTTCAGCAGCATGTGCTTCAGCATCTTTAATAGCTTGATTAATATCATCTTCTGAAAGATTTGTACTAGCTGTTATTGAAACTTTTTGTTCGTTTCCTGTTGATTGATCTTTTGCAGATACGTGAACTATACCATTAGCATCAATATCAAATGTTACTTCGATTTGAGGTACTCCTCTTGGTGCTGGTGGAATTCCTGTTAATTGAAATCTTCCTAATGTTTTATTATATGCTGCCATTTCTCTTTCACCTTGTAAAACATGAACTTCAACAGATGTTTGACCATCTCCTGCTGTAGAGAATACTTGTGATTTTTTTGTTGGTATTGTTGTATTTCTTTCGATTAATTTTGTAAATACACCACCATATGTTTCAATACCTAATGATAATGGTGTTACATCCAATAATACTAAATCTTTAACATCTCCTGATAATACACCACCTTGAATAGCTGCACCTATAGCAACACATTCATCTGGGTTAATTCCTTTATCTGGATCTTTTCCAACTATCTTCTTAACCATTTCTTGAACACAAGGAACTCTTGTTGAACCACCAACTAGTAATACTTTGTGAATATCAGTAGCTGTTACTCCAGCATCTTTCATTGCTTGCTCAACTGGAATTCTTGTATCTTCAACTAATTTACCAATTAATTCTTCAAATTTTGCTCTTGTTAATGTAATATCTAAGTGTTTTGGTCCACTACTATCTGCTGTAATGAATGGTAAATTAATTTGTGTTTGTTGCATTCCTGAAAGCTCTATTTTAGCTTTTTCAGCTGCTTCTTTTAATCTTTGCATTGCCATTTTATCAGCTGATAAATCGATTCCATCTGATTTTTTGAATTCACTTACTAAATAATTAATAATAGCTTCATCAAAATCATCTCCACCTAAGTGTGTATTACCATTTGTAGATAAAACTTCGAAAACTCCGTCTCCTATATCTAATATAGAAACATCGAATGTTCCTCCACCTAAGTCATATATCATAATTTTTTGATCTTGGTCTTCTTTATCCATACCATAAGCTAAAGCTGCTGCTGTTGGTTCGTTTATAATTCTTAAAACTTCTAGACCAGCAATTTTACCAGCATCTTTTGTTGCTTGTCTTTGGCTATCGCTAAAGTAAGCAGGTACTGTGATAACAGCTTGTGTAACTGTTGTTCCTAAATAATTTTCTGCATCTGATTTTAATTTTTGTAATATCATAGCAGATATTTCTTGTGGAGAGAATTCGTCTCCTTCTATTTTAACTTTTTCGTTTGTTCCCATTTTTCTTTTAATTGAAATAACTGTGTTGTCTGGGTTTGTAACTGCTTGACGTTTTGCAATTTGTCCAACTAGTCTTTCTCCATTTTTTGAGAATGCAACTACTGATGGTGTTGTTCTGTTTCCTTCTGCATTAGGTATAACAACTGCTTCTCCACCTTCCATAACTGAAACGCAAGAGTTTGTAGTACCTAAGTCAATACCAATGATTTTTCCCATTTTGAAAATCCTCCCTTTATTTTCTTAAAAATTATTTGCATATAATTTGTTTATGCGATTTTTCTATACTTAAATTAAGTTTTCTTTTGTTTATATATAATAATAAAAATTATTAACTAATTAGCAACTATTACCATAGAGTGGCGAACCACTTTATTTCCAATTCTATAACCTTTTCTATACTCTTGAACAATTTCTTGTTCTCCTTTAGTTTCGTCATCTATATGGCTAACGGCTTCATGAAATTCTGGATCAAATCTTTGACCTATAGCTTCAATCTCTTCCAAACCTAGACTTCTTAAAGCTTCTCTAAATTGTCTTGCAACAAGCTTTACTCCATCTTGATATCCTGTATCTGCTGTTTTAGCTTCTGCAGCTTTTTCTAAATTATCCATTATTGGAAGCATTGTAGATACAACATCACCAGTAATCATTCCATAAATATTTTCTTTTTCTTTTTGACTTCTTTTTTTATAGTTTTCAAATTCAGCAAGTAATCTTTTATATCTATCATTTAATTCATCATATTCACTAGTATCTTTAACTGTTTCTTCTACAGTAGTATTTTCTACTTTTTCTTCATTTTCGTTATTTACTACTTCTTCTTTATCCAAAACCATTCCTCCTTTTTAGAATTTACCTTTTTTAAAATCATCATTTATCTTTTTGCTTATATATTTCATTACTGAAATTATTTTTGAATAGTCCATTCTTGTTGGTCCAATTATTCCAATTGTTCCAATATCTTTGTCTTCTAGCAAATGATTAAATGTAACTATACTAAAATTTTTTAATTCTTCTCTTTCAGTTTCTTCTCCAATGTATATATTAATATTATCAGCCATACCTGTATTTAATACATCTGCAACTAAATCCTTTGCATCTAATACATTTAAAAAATCTTTTGCAACATCTACTTTTTTGAATTCTGGCATATCTGTAACATTATTTGCACCATCTAAGTATATTTGTTTAGATTTTAATATTATTCTGTTTATTTCTTCAATAATTTTCTTTATAACATTTATTCCTGTATTTACTTCTGCCATAATAAATTCTTCAATTGGTGAATTTATTGTTTCTAATGGCTTACCTACTAATTTGTTTTTAAATAAATATGTTAAATCATCTACTTGAGGTTGATCCAAATCTTCATCAAATTTTATTATTGATTCTCTAATTATTCCAGAATCTGTAAGAATTACAGCCATTAAAACTCTACTGCCTAATAATACAAATTTTATATCTATTATTGTATGATTATGCATATCTGGTGAAACCGAAATTGTTGTGTAATGAGTTAGTTCTGATAATGTAGTTGTAGCAATCTTTGTTAAATCCTCTAAAGCATTAACTCTTGTTTCAAGTCTTTCTTTTATTATTTCCATCTCTTTTTTGCTTAATTTATCATCTCTAACTAGTTCATCAACATAGTATCTATAACCTTTTTGAGAAGGAATACGACCACTTGAAGTATGTGGTTTTTCGATATAGCCTATTTTTTCAAGTTCTGCCATTTCATTTCTTATTGTAGCACTACTACATTCTAATTCTTTAACTAAATTTCCTGAACTAACTGGTTCTGCAGTATCTATATATTCTTCTACTATAGCCTGCAAAATTTTCTTTTTTCTTTTATCTAATTCTTCTTTCATTATTAAACCTCTTTTTAATAGATTTAATTTTTAGCAAACTTTATTTTCGACTGCTAATATAATATTACTTTATTATTCTTTTGTCAAGAGATTTTTATACAAATTCTTCAAAAACAATATTGGCAAAGTCAAGTCCTTTTTTAGTTAATTTTATTCTATCTAAATCCACTTCTATCAAGCCTTTTTCAACTAAATTATCAATTTCAAACCTGAAGTAAAATAATGGATTTATTCTAAATTTTCTTTCAAATTCTGATATTGAAATTCCATTTATTTTTCGAAATCCTATCATCATATATTCTTTAGCTTGATTTTCTTTATTTTGAATTTCATTTACTACTATGTTTTCAATTAAATTCTCTTTATTTTTTATATATTTATTTATATTATCAAGATTTGAAAACCTTTTTCTATTAATATAAGAATGAGCAGCCAGTCCCATTCCAGCATATTCTTCTTGATTCCAACAATCTAAATTATGTTTAGATTCATATCCTTTTTTAGCAAAATTAGAAATTTCATATTGCTTAAATCCTTTTTTTTCTAATATTCTTTTAGTTTTCCAATACATTTTTCTTTCTACATTTTCTTCTGGTAACTGCAGTTCATTATTATCAATTAATCTTTGTAGTTCTGTATTTTCTTCTATTATTAATGAATATATGGATATATGACTTGGATTTAATTTTATCACTTTTTCTAAGCTATCTATTAATTCACTTTCTGTTTGAGTTGGAATTCCAAGCATTAAATCTATGTTTATATTATTATATCCAGCTTCTTTAGCTAAATTATATGTACTTATAAATTGTTCATAATTATGAATCCTACCAAGTAGTTTTAGAATTCTATCACTAGTAGATTGTAATCCAATACTTATTCTGTTTATTCCCACACTTTTATAATCTAAAAGTTTTTCTTTAGTAACAGTTCCCGGATTTACTTCAATTGTTATTTCACATTCTTTTGACACTTTAAATACACTTCTAATATAATTTATAACTTGTACAATATACTTTGAATCAGGTACTGATGGAGTTCCTCCCCCAATGTAAATTGTTGTTATTTCTTTGTTTGTACAATTTTTTTTACATTCTATTTCTTTTATTAAAACATCAAAATATTCTTCTATTTTTTTGTTATTACAAGCAAAAGATATAAAATCACAATATTTACATTTACTAATGCAAAATGGAATATGTACATAAATTCCAAATCTATCCATTTTTTAACTCCTCTGCATATTCATGAATTTTTTGTAATCTATGATTAACACCAGATTTTCCAATTGGATTTTCTAACTTTTCTCCTAGAGCCTTTAAACTTATATGTGGATTTTCTAATCGTAAAATTGCAATATCTTTTAAATAATCTGGCATTTCATCAAACTTGTTTAACTTTTGAATTAATTTTATATCATTTATTTGATTAACTGATGCATTAACTATTTTATTTAAATTTGCTGTTTCACAATTTACTAATCTATTTACATTATTTTTTATTTCTTTTGTTATTCTTACATCTTCAAAAGCGAGCATTCCTTTGTTTGAACCAATTAAAGCTAAAAATTTTGAAATTTCTTCACTATCTTTAATGTATAATAATATTTTTTCTTCTTGTTCTAATACTTTTAAATATACACCGAAGCTTTTACAAACATTTAAAACATATTCTGCATTATTTTTTTCCTGAAAAGAAATTTCTAAATGATATTGTTTTTGGGGATTGGTTATAGAACCAGCTCCCATAAAAGCTCCTTTTACAATTGCTTTTTGTTTTTCTTGATTTTCTGACATATCAATTTGCATAAATTTTTGAGTATTAACGTTTTTTAAAATTTTAGCAACAAAAACTTTTCCTCTTACATTTGGTTCATAATCTATTTGTAAATTAAAAAGAATTTTATAAAATCTTTCAATATTAAATTCATTTTCAGTTATAAATTCTAAGAAATTTTTCTCATCTTGAGTATTTCCAGTCAAGATATACCCTAAAAATTCACCAGATAAAATTTCTTTATCTTTCCAATTATTTACTCTACTTAATTCTTCTTTTATATCTGTTGAAAAAGACATTTTTTATCATTCCTTTACTACATATTTTGAGCTACTACCACTCTATCATTTCCAGATAAATCTTTTCTTGAATAAATATTTTTATATCCATTTTCATCAAGTAGATTTTCTACTTGATTTTTTTGATTATACCCAATTTCAAATGCTAAATATCCATTTGTATTTAAATGCTTTTTAGCATTTTTTATTATTTCTCTATAAAAATATAACCCATCTTCTCCTCCATCTAAAGCTATATGTGGCTCATGTTTTACTTCTTCTGAAAGATTTTCAATTATATTGGTTTCAATATATGGAGGATTTGATACAATAATATCAAACTTATAATTATCATTTATTTGACTAAATATATTTGATTTTAAAAATACAATTTTACTACAATTTTGAATTGCATTATTTTGAGCTATTTTTAACGCTTCTTCACTTATATCGCTTCCATAAATTAAAATCTTATCTGATTTTAAAATTTTAGATAAAGATATTGCAATTGCTCCACTTCCAGTACATAAATCTAATATCTTTAAATTTTTATCTTTAATAGAATCTATAATAAAAAGAACTTCTTCAACTAAGTTTTCTGTATCTGGTTGAGGTATTAAAACATTTTCATCTACATAAAAATCAAAGCCCATAAATTCCTGAGTATTTATAATATATTGTATTGGTTCATGATTTTTTAATTGTTCAATTTTTTTCATGTATAAATTATTTATTTTATCATTTATTTCTTCTTCATCATGAATTATTAAATATTCTTTACTTTTATCTAATATATTAGAAAGTAGCATTCTTGCTTTTAATGAAGCATCTTCTATTTTGCTTTGATTCAAAGATTCTATTCCATTTTTTAATACATCCTTTATTTTCATAAAATCACACTTTCAAATTTTATCTTTTTATTTAGATATATATTTATCATATTTGAGTCTAAAATGCAACAAGACTGGTCCACTTGGACCAGTCTTGTTGTTGGAACTTTTTTTGCGCTTACAGTTCGTAGTAGGTTTTGAGGTAAGCCTCAGAGTACATCTCGTCCATAAGCCGTTCAGGATTGTCTGTAACGATGATGGAGGCTTTTTCCTCTTCTGTCAGGTCAAATTTGCGGTTGCTAATCCTGTTGTTCATGTCTTCAGAAATCTTCATAAACTTGTAGGTATTCGTTGCCAAATCCTCCGGGTACAAATCCATCATAGCAGAAAGAACATTGCGTTCAAACCACCCCTGATTCATAATTGTGCCAGTGTTGCAGTAAATTTTTCCAGCAAGTCTTAGGAATCCCAAAGTTTCAAACAGAGTAATCTGCTGCCGTAACATGGCTCCATCGATGATGGCTCCATTATGTCTGACAGCAAACTTGTCCTCGAACCGCTTAGTTACATACACCATTTTATCTCTGAGAACAGAATCCATAACGCAGTCTTGGAGCATATGAATCCTCAGAGAATGATAGTGCCTGTGCCCCCAGTTCATAACATCGAACTCTTTTATGTTTGTCTTCTCTCCGATAACACACTTGGGCAGAGCAGGAACAACATGATATTCAATCATGCCTGCCGCGTTGTCCCTCGTAAGCGACCGAATTGTCTGCTCACATGGATATTTCATCCAAGAACATTCCAACTCGTTGGGAGCCATTTCGAAGTGTCCCGCTTGCCTAGGACCGATATAGGCCCTTATGGCATCTGGTAAAAGAATATACGGAACCTCTTCCATAAACTCGGTCAAGTAGTTGGATTTCCGCTTGGCTGCCAGTGCCATGATGTAAAGCGCAGAGTGCTGCAGAGTAATCATAATGTAACCTCCAATTTTCATTCTCACCTTACATTGTTATGTAATGATGAGTGAGCTTTCGCTCAAAATCTAATGCTTACTCTTTAATTATATCATATATATTTTTTATTTACAAACTTGTTTAAAAACATAAAAAACCCCACGTCTAAGCCGTAAGTTGAAAAGAATTTTTATGGACCTGTACTCAAACAGGTGGGTGCCGTCCTAAATACTCATGGGTTTCTTACATAAATGCAAGCATACACGCCATATCCAGAGATGAGGCTCCCTTATCCAAAACTTTGTAGGTTCTAAAAATTCTGTCTATACGCACTACGCAGGGAAAATTATTATTTAATTCATATTGTATTTATATATTACCATATCTATTTTACAGTTTCAAATTTATTTTTTACCAAATTTTCTATTTTAATTCAATTTATCTTTATTTTTTATATCTCTTTTCTTTTTATCTATCTTTTTTACATGCATTCATTATTTGTAAATTTTTTTAAAATATGTTATAATGAATTAATCGTCTGAGCTATCTCAGGCGATTTTTAAATTGTATTATAGCTTTCTATTATTCTTTTCCCTCAAAATCTGGAACATATTGTTCTTCATTCTCTTCCAATTCCTGCATATATCCATTTAAATTTAAATCAAAAACATATTGCTCAATTTCATTATATTCATCTATACTTAGTTTTCTATTTATATCATTTGTTTGCATCGCTTTATAACTCGGAAAATATTGAGCCATTATACTTACATATACATTTTTATCTATATTTTCACTAATCCATTTTAATACATTTTTACTATTTTCTATATAATTGGGCAAAACAAGATGTCTTATTATTAATCCCTTTTTTATTATTCCATTTTCATCAAATTGCGGAGTTCCAACTTGTTTATACATTTCTTTTATAGCATTTTGAGCATACTCTTTATATTTGGAAATTCCTGATAAATTTTTAGCAACATCGTTATCAAAATATTTAAAATCTGGTAAATATACATCTACAAATCCTTGAAGTAATTTTAAACTTTCTATTTTTTCATATCCACTTGAATTATAAATAATTGGTATTTTTAATCCTTTACTTCTAGCAATTTTTATTGCTTCAATTATTTGAGCTATGTACATAAACCCTGTAACTAAATTAATATTATTTGCATTTTCATTTTGAAGTCTTAGAAATTCATTTGCTAGTTCATCTATTTCAATCTCTTTTCCTAAATGTTCTTGACTTATCTTGTAGTTCTGGCAAAACTTACAAGACATATTACATCCTGAAAAAAATATAGTTCCTGATCCATTTTCTCCACTTATGCATGGTTCTTCAAAATAATGTAAATTTGCTAAAGCAATTTTAATTTTATCTGTTGCTCTGCAGTAACCAATTTCTTTATTTATTCTATTAATATTACATTCATGTGGACATAATGTACATTTTTCTAGTACTTTTAAACTCATTTTAATATTTCCTTTATATATTATTTTATAACTTTAGATATTATATCAATTTTTCAACTATATTTCAATCAGACATTTCGCATATAGCTTGAAATTTCAATATTTTTTTGATACAATATCATGGTTAACTATCATTTATAAACTTGAGTTTGCAGTATCTCAAGTTATACATATTTGTAACTAAAAACATTTCTGACTAGAAAGGAGTTCTTATGTATAGTAAAATCAAGAATTTTGCTGAAAGTTGCTGGGAAAACAGAATCATGTTTCGGGGTTTTATGATTTTATTTATCTTTTGGAGTATTGTAACATGTGTTATTATTTCAATTCAAGGAAGCTGGGACACTATGTTCATATATCCAGAAGAAGAATATGTAGAAATTCAAACCGAAGCTGACAAAATCATTTTAAGTCATAATTTTGAAACATCTTATGATTTGCAAATTACCAATTATAGCAATAGCGAACATTGTTTATCTTTTGACATACGCGGAAGTAACAATTCTCTGCTAACTGTAAAAGTGACTAACTATGGATTGGAAAACGAGGAAGTATCCTATAAACGTTTCACCAAGAGTCCTACAACTCATATCTTACTGAAACTTTTAGCAATTATTCTTTTGATTGTCCTTTTATCTATATTATCTGGTTTTGGTATTTTAATTATAATATCACTCATTTGGTTTGTATCATTTATAATTCACAAAATAGTTGAAAACTTGAACAAAAAGAATATAGAAAAATAAAATAATACATTAAAATACTGCACAAAAAGGAGGTGCTGCTACTGCAGTCACCTCCTTTTTGTTACATTCGATTATCACTTCTTTTCTCTTTTAAAACTTGCATACCTGTTTTATAATCTCCAGGATTTTGTACAAAATCAATACTCTTTCCATTAAACTTGAGTTCTACTGTTCCAAGTTCATCAGTTCGATACAAAATTATTTCTCTCTTTTCTAGTTCTTCTACGACTCGTTTTACTGGATGTCCATACTTATTATGTTTTCCATTATGAGAAGAAAGTATCGCATATCTAGGATTTACCGCATCTAAAAATGCTTCACTTGTTGAAGTTCTACTTCCATGATGTGGAATCTTTAGAATATCAGCAGACAAATTAACATTAGAATTAAGAAGTTCTTCTTCGTTAACAATTTCCATATCTCCTGTGAAAAGAATGCTGTTTTCCTTATATACCACTTTAAAAACCAATGAATAATTGTTTAGTCTACTATAGTTACTGCTTATTGGTCCTAAAAATTGTACTTCAGAATCTGAAAATTGGAAATCAAAATCTTCTTCACCAACTATAACATCCACAATATTATGAGCAAACAGGTTAGTATATTTTATCATAGAAATTTCAGGAATATAAAATAGCATTTCTGTAAAATGCATATCCAAGTCATCCATCTTTTCTGTTAAATATAATTTACCAACCTGATAATTCAAAAGAAGTCCAAAAATTCCACCAGCATGATCTCGATGTGAATGAGTGATTATTGCATAATCAATTTTTTGTACATTTTTTTCCTCAAGTATACTTTGTACATTAAAATATGTTGTAAAGTAACCAGTGTCCACTAACATAGCTTTATCATTTTGGAGTAATAAAAAACAATCTCCGTTCTTTACATCAATCATAACAATCTCAAGATCTCCATCAGTAAACTGAGGATTGGTTATTTCTTGATTATTGATGTAATAAATTCTAGCAGTGGCAACAATTACAATAACAACACAAATAAGAAGAAGTGTACGAATTAAATTTGTCAAATACCGACAAATGTTTGTTGTCTTAAAAACTTTTTTCATGACAAACCATCCTTTCTATAGAATCAACAACATGAGTACTATTTAATTATACCATTTTTAGGCTTATTAATCAAATATTATGTTTCCTTCACACTAAGGATGTCATTCACTTTAGTTTTTATATTATTCTTGACTTAATTCTTTTGATAATTTTCCAATCGCTTTAGTTTCAATTCTTGAAACATAAGAACGACTTATATTCATCATATTAGCAATTTCTTTTTGTGTTTTAGGCTTACGTCCATCAAGTCCAAACCTTAATTCTATAATTACCTTTTCTCTTTCTTTTAGCGTTTTTTTCATTTTTTCGTATAATTTTTTTATTTTAAACTTTAAGTCTACTATATCTTCAATATTCCTATCATCATTCTCTAAAACTTCTTGTAAAGTTACTTCATTATCATCTTTATCTTTTCCTATCGGTTCATTTAAATATACATCATAAGCTCTTTTTTTATTGCTTCTTAAGTACATAAGAATTTCATTTTCTATACATTTAGCTATATATGTAGCAAGTTTAAAACTTTTATCCATATTAAAACTATTTATACCTTTTATTAGTCCAATACTTCCTATTGAAATTAAATCATCTTGATCTACATTACTTGAAGAATATTTTTTTGAAATATGAGCAACTAATCTTAAATTTCTTTCAATTAATATATTCCTAGCTTCTTCATCACCATTTTTCATTCTTTCTAAATACATTTTTTCTTCATCTTGAGTTAAAGGTTCTGGAAATAAATTTCCGCTTTGTATGTATCCAACACCAAATATAATCTGTGATAACATCAATATATTTGATAAAGAAAAAATAACCATCTAATTACCTCCAAATTTTTAATTTGAATATAATTTATTATATGATGATTATTTTATTTAGTGCCTGACCCAGTAAAATTAGGCAATGAATTTATTTTTAGTTAATAATTATTTTATGCAATTTTTCTTTTTCTTAATTCCTTGGCGTGTTTTAATGATATTGGTGTAACGTTTCCACTAGAAATTCTTGCAATCTCTTCTAATATTTCAGTTTCTGTTAGTTGTTTTACTTTAGTTTTAGTTTTTCCTTCTACTATTTCTTTACAAACATAATAATTATAATCTCCTTTTGCAGCTATACTAGCTAAATGAGTAACACATATAACTTGATGATTTTTAGAAATCTTCTTAATTTTTTCTCCAGTAGCATTTGCAGCTACCCCACTTATACCCGTATCTATTTCATCAAAAATAATAACTGGTATTTTATCTACTTCAGCTAATACTCCTTTTATTGCAAGCATAAATCTAGACATCTCTCCACCAGATGCAACTTTAGCCAAAGATTTTGCATCTTCTCCCACATTAGTTGTTATTTGAAATTCTACTTTATCTAATCCATATCTATTAAATTTATTTTCATTTGAAAATTCTATTTTTACAGAAAATTTAGCGTTTTTCATTTCTAATTCTTCAAATTCTTTGTTAATTTTTATAGATAAATCTTGAGCATATTTATTTCTAATTTCATTTAATTGCTGTGACAAAATACACATTTCTTCTTCCAAATTTTTTAATTTTTTCTTTAAATTATTTATATAATCTTCTAAATTTTGTATATCGAAAATTTCTTTATTTACTTTTTCTTTATAATCTAAAATTTCTTTTACATTATTTCCATATTTTCTTTTTAATGATTTTATTATATTAAGTCTTTCTTCAATTTCATTTTGCTCGTTTTCATCAAAATACATATCTGAATTCATATAGCTAATATCTCTAGCCGATTCCTGAATTTCGTAATAACTATTTTTTAAACTATTTAAAATTTTAGAATATTCTTCATTATATTTTTCTATTTTTTCTAAATCCTTTATTGCTGTATTTATACTATCTATCGCTATCTCATTTAAATTTCTTTCAGCATCTGATAAATTAATTGAAATTTTTTCTGAAGACATTATTATTGTTCTTCTTTCTTCTAGCTCTTCTTCTTCTCCAACTTTTAAATTTGCATTTTCTATTTCATTTACCTGATAATTTAATAAATCTAATTTTCTTTGTTTTTCTTTATCATCTCCATAATTTTTCGAAATTTCATCTTTTATATTTAGATATTCTTGATATAAAAGATAATAATTATTTTTTATATCTTTTATTTCACTTATTGCATATTCATCTAATAATTCTATGTGTGTACTAATATCTAAAATAGATTGATTATCATTTTGGCCATGTATATCTATGATATTATTCATAAAATATTTTAATTCATTAACTGTAACTAATCTTCCATTAATTTTACAAGTATTTTTTCCTTTAATATTTATTTCTCTAGATACAATTACAGTATCATTTTCATAGCCTTGATTTGGTAAAAAAGCATCCATTTCTACATAAGAAACGCTTTCCCCATTTCTTATCATTTCTTTAGAAAATCTTCCTCCAGCTAAGATTTGTAAAGAACCTATTATTAAAGTTTTACCTGCTCCTGTTTCTCCTGTAAGTACATTAAAACCTTCATTTAAATTAATAGTAATATCATCTATTATTCCTATATTTTTTATATGCAAAGTATTAATCATAAAAATCACCTCTTAAACATTTGTTCGTTTGTTGATATAACTATTATATTCTTTTTCAAAAATTTGTCAATACATTTGTTCGTTTTTTTGAAAAAATTAGAACAATAGTAGACAATATATAAGCCGAAAAAGAGAAAAAAAAGAAGTCTAAAAAAGACTTCCCAAGTTTTAATATCCTAATTCTTTAAATTTTTCTATAAGCTCATTCATTGCTAAATCTCTATGATTATGTACTGAAATATACTCTTCTTCTGCCATATCCCCCATCGGTTTGTCAAACCCATCTGGAATAAATATTGGTCCATAAGTTAAACCTCCAAGTTTACCATGCTCTAATGCAATTGTGCCCTTACATTCTCCTCTTGATACAATTTTTTCTCCATTTGGTAATAACGCAGTTAAAACACAAACAAATTTGCATGTTCTATCTTCCATATTTGGATATGGTTTCAAATTATCTAAAAGCTTATTTATATTTTCTATTTGAGTTGGATGTTCCCCTGCATATCTTGCTGTATATATTCCAGGTTCTCCATTTAATTTATCTACACATAAACCTGCATCATCTGTAATTATTATTTTATCTACTATATTATTTTCAATGAAAAACTTTTGTATTTCTCTTGCCTTTATTTCAGAATTTTCTTCAAAAGTTTTTCCATCTTCAATTATATCTTTATCAAATCCAATATCTTTTAATGTATATAACTCTGCATTAAATCCATGAGATTTTATTATTTTCTTCATTGCATCTAATTTTGCAAGATTTCCTGTACCATATAAAATTTCCATTTTTTCCCCCTATATAATTAATTTATTTTCTTAACATCATATTCCAAATTTTTAAGTATTTCATATCCTTTATCTCTTTTTTCATAATCTCTTACAATTATTTTTAATGCTCCAAAATTATTTTCTCTATTGTTTATTACTTCTATATTTTTAATTCCAATACCATTATTACTTAAAATTGTTGTTACTTTTGCAATAGCACCATTTTCGTCTTTTACACTAATATCTAATTCTGGCATAGTATTTCCATTAATTTTTTTATTAATAAAACTATCTCGATATAGTTTTGAAGTTTCAAAAAAATTAAATGTTTCTTCTTTATTTGTTATATTAGATTTAAATTCTTGCAGAATCATAATTAATTTATCTAAATTCTTTAGAATTTCATCTTTATTTTCACTACAAATGTTTTCCCACATAATAGGATCTGATGAAGCTATTCTAGTAATATCTTTAAAACCACCTGCTGCTAATGTTTTCATAGTTTCATTCTCATCATCTGAATTTTTTACTAATCTTACTAAAGAAGATGCTACTATGTGTGGCACATGACTTATACAAGATGTTATATAATCATGTTTTTCTTCATCAATAATTATTGGAATTGCACCAATTTCCATAACTAGTTCTTTTAATATATTTATTGATTTATCACTATTTTTTTCACTTTTAGTTATTATATAATAAGAATTTTCAAAAAGAAAATCTTTAGATGTTTCATACCCTGACCTTTCAGAACCAATCATTGGATGTCCACCAATAAACTCTACACTACTATTTTTAGTTTCATTAATAATTGTTTTTTTAGTGCTTCCAGTATCTGTTATTATGCATTCTTCTTTTACGTATTTTTCTAGTTCTTTAACATAATAAGATATAAAACTTACTGGTGTACAAATAAATATTACATCACAATCTTTAAATTTTTCATTAATTTGTAATGTGTATTCATCTACAACTCCATCTTCATAAGCTTTTTTTAAGCTTTCAATATTTTTATCACTTGCTATTATTTTTCCTATTTTATCAGATTTTGATAATGATTTTATCAAAGAACCTCCCAAAAAACCTATTCCTACAATTCCTATATTATACATTTTCTCTCCTATAAATTTGTCTTTTAGAAATTTTAACATAAAATTAAATATCAATCAATTGCTATTATATATTTTACGCTAATACAACTTATATTAAATCCAATCTTTATTAAAATCTTATCTAAATATTATATTATCGAATTGGTTACAAAAAATATATTGCTAATGCTTTATTAGTTTTTTATAATATTTATAAAAAAGTGTAACTTTTTTTCAGTAAATGCAACTATATAGCAAGATATCTTGTTAAAGGAGTTATTCATGAATAAAGTAAACAGAATAGATGATTATATTATTAACAAAAAACTTGATTTAGCTAGAGTAGTAAAGGATTTTACTCCTTATGTAAAAACTGTAATTAATAATTCTGCAAATGGTTATTTGAGAAAAGAAGATAAAGAAGAGATTCTTGAAGATACTTTTGTAATCCTTTGGGAAAATCAAGATAAAGAAATTATTTATTTAGAATCTTATCTTGCTTCAATAGCTAGAAATTTAGTAAGAGAAAAAATAAGAAAAAACAAATTTACTTGTGATATTTCTGACTATGAAAATACCCTCGCTTATTATGACAATATCGAACTTTTTTCAAATGAAATTGAAAAAATAAATAGATTAAAAATCAGTTATACTTGTTTAAAACCATTGGAATTTGAAATTATTAATTTATATTATTATTCATCTAAATCAATAAAAGAAATAGCTAAAGAACTTAATATATCAGAAAGTAATGTAAAAACCAAATTGTTTAGAATTAGAAAAAGGTTAAAAAAATATTTTATTTAGGAGGTTTAAGTATTATGGATATGAATGATGATTTATTAAATAGAATTAAGTTTAAAATAGCTATGCTTGAAATTAATAAGGAGGAACAAAGTGATATTAAGAAGTTACACTTTAATAAAAAACCAGTTATTGCTGCATGTGCTCTTTTAACTTTATCAACAGGTGTTGTATTTGCTAAAGATATTGAAAAATTTATAAAAAATACTTTTGGTTTAGGTGCTGGTATTGACATAGCAGTCGAAAATGGGTATATAGAAAATCCAGAAATGGACTACTTACCTTCAGAAGAAATAGAAGAAAATATTAGCCAGATAGATGATGATGGAACTATACTTGATAATATAAATAGTGAAATAAAAATAGACGACTTTTTAATGGATGATTATAATTTATCTGTCGATTTTTCAATAAAAATGGATGATACAATTTCAGACTATATAGAGGTAAGTATAGCAAATAATGTAAGAGTAACATTTCCAGATTTGATTATAACTGATGAAAATAATAATATTATTTATACTGATTGTGATGAGAATAGATTTAATGAATTTTGTAACGAACATAATTTAAATTATAAATATCATGAATTTAATGAACATTATATGAACAATGGATTAAATAATTATCTAAACTATGCAAATAGTTTTGAAGGAAAATGTACTATTTCTAATAAGTATAATATGTATACTGCAACAGAATTTCCAAAATCCAAAAAATTAAGATTTGATTTTAATAAAATAAGAATCGAAAAACCAAGTGAAACTGGTAGAAATGAAGATAGAATTATTTATACTACTATAGGAAATTGGAATATAGAATTAGATATACCAGAAAAAATGTATAATCGTTCATCAGAACATTATAAAGTAATTAGTTGTGAAAACGAGAACTTTGATATATATACAGCCAAAGTTTCTGATACAGGATTTGAAATAGGAATTACACTTAATAACACACCACGACCTGAAATACCAGAAGAACTTCTTGATCCAATAATTAATCTACCTGGAGCAACATACAATTTTAATACAAAAGAACAGTTAAAAGCTGTTTCAGAAGATGAAGAACTTGAAAAGATGTATATTGAATACAAAAAAATGAGTACTCCTGTACAAGTTTCTTCTAATCTTCCTAAATATTTAGTAAATTGGTTAGAATATCAAGATGGCAGTTGGGTAGAAAATTCTAATGGAGAAAAATTTTATTGTACTTTAAACCCAGCTAGAAAACAAAATAGAAATTTTATTAATGATACTACATTTGACTTTTATGAAACATTCAGCATGACAAAATCAGATGCAACAGACAAATTAACTTTTGTAATAAACTATTATGGAGAGCATTATAAAATAGAACTTCAAAAAATAAAAAAAGATGGAAAAGGTTAACCTTTTCCATCAAAGTTGGTGACCCCTACACTGATTAATAGTGAAAAACACTTGGAAAATCAAGTATTTTCATTTTTTCCGTGCTAAATTTCCGTGTTAAAATAACATTATTAAATACTGCTCAAAAATGTTAAATACTTTTGAGCAATGAATATAAATTATCACTTTTATTTATATTTCATTAATTACAAATTTTATCGTATTTATTGACTTTTTACTTATAAATAGATTATAATAAATATAGGAAATGACAAATCCACAAACGTGGTTTTGCCGAATTATTTGTGAAAACTCACACCTGACTCGCAAAAGTTACAGATGTGAGCTTTTTTTATTTATGTAGTTGCTTATCAACCCAGTTCTTATACAGAACTGCTGTCAAGGCAACGTTTAAT
>CASYFC010000012.1 GCA_949482135.1 uncultured Clostridia bacterium | reverse complement strand
TACCGCTTGGTTTCTCTTAAAGGATATTTATTGTTTACTTTTCAATGTACTTTTTAATCTGTTCACAACCCGTGAACGAGATTTATTTTAACACATATTATAGCTCGTTGTCAACACTTTTTTAAAAGTTTTTTGACATTTTTTCGAGTTATTTTGTATTAAAATTTCAAAGTTCTTTGTTCATTCTTTCGAAGTGAACTGTTGATTATTTTAACACCATTTTATTACCTTGTCAACACATTTTTAAAAGTTTTTTTAAAAATTTTTTTGGTAATTATTTCTGATGCATTTTTAATCATTTTTTGTTGTTTTTTGTCACACAACGTTGATTATTTTAACACCATTTATATAAGTTGTCAACACATTTTTTATAATTTTTTTAATTTTATGAAAAAATTTTTTTAAATTATAAAAATGCTATATTTTTAATGATTTAATTTGATATAATCCAGTACTTTTAGTACCATTTTTTAATATTTCTATTAGTCTGATTTCAAATATTCATCTGCATATGCTAAGTAATTATGTTTATATGTTATAAATAGAATTTATCGTAATTTATTTTAGAATAATTAATATGAAATATATATTAATATATTACAAAAAGAGTGATAGTTAATCTACCACTCTTTCTTTTTATTATATAGAAATAAATTATCTATTTAGTCCTTTTCTGCCAGCATAAACAGCTAATTCTTCTAATTGATCTTCAATATTTAATAATCTGTTGTATTTTGCAACTCTATCTGTTCTACATGGAGCACCTGTTTTGATTTGTCCTGCATTTGTAGCAACAGCAACATCAGCTAAAGTTGTATCTTCTGTTTCACCACTTCTGTGAGAAACAACTGCTGTCATTCCATTTTTCTTAGCAAGTTCGATTGCATCTAATGTTTCTGTTAATGTTCCGATTTGATTTAATTTGATTAATATAGAATTTGAAACTCCTAAATCAATACCTTTTTGTAATCTTTTAATATTAGTAACAAATAAATCATCTCCAACTAATTGGATTTTATCTCCTAATCTATCTGTTAATACTTTCCATCCATCCCAATCTTCTTCTGATAAACCATCTTCAATAGAGATAATTGGATATCTATTTACTAAATCTTCATAAAAAGCAACCATTTCTTCAGTATTTTTTGTTACACCGATTTTCCAGAAATGATACATTCCTTCTTTTCCAATTTTTTTAGCTTCATCATACATTTCTGTAGCAGCTACATCTAGTGCTAAACATACTTCTTCTCCTGGTTTGTATCCAGCTTTTACTATAGCTTCCATTATTAATGATAAAGCTTCATCCTCATCTTTAACATTTGGAGCGAATCCACCTTCATCTCCAACACCTGTAGCTAGTCCTTTTGTTTTAAGAACTTTCTTTAAATTGTGATAAATTTCACAACACATTCTTAAACATTCTGTAAAAGATTTTGCTCCAACTGGCATAATCATGAATTCTTGTACACTTAATGTACTGTCAGCATGTTTACCACCATTCATTATGTTCATCATTGGAGTTGGTAATACTTTTGCATTTGTTCCTCCAATATATTGATATAATTCCATTCCTAAAGAAGCTGCTGCTGCTCTAGCTACTGCTAAAGATACACCAAGTGTAGCATTTGCTCCTAATTTAGCTTTGTTATCTGTTCCATCTAATTCGATTAATGTTTTATCTAATTTAACTTGATCATAAACGTTCATTCCAACTATTTTTTCTCTAATAACTGT
Source organism: uncultured Clostridia bacterium (assembly GCA_949482135.1). Taxonomy (GTDB): domain Bacteria; phylum Bacillota; class Clostridia; order TANB77; family CAG-508; genus Scatovivens. The sequence continues at coordinate 58,713 of CASYFC010000012.1, read as the reverse complement.
ATTAACGTTTTCAACAGCTTTTAAAACACCTTTTCCTAAGTATCTAGAAGCGTCTCCGTCTCTTAATTCAACAGCTTCAAAACTTCCTGTTGATGCTCCAGATGGAACCATAGCTACACCGCTAAATCCTCCTGCTACAACTTCTACTTGAACTGTTGGATTTCCTCTTGAATCCAAGATTTCTAAAGCTTTAACGCTTTCAATTTCTAAATAATCTTTCATTATTTTAGACCTCCTATTTAATTGATTTATATTTAACTTATACTATTATAAATAGATAAGCTTAAATGGTCATTGCTTCACACCAATTTGTATTTTATCATAAATGCTTTTATTTTTCAAGCACTTTTTATCTGCCGTCATCATCATCACGATATCTCCTTTGTGTTTCTCTTTTTAAGGCTTGTCTTGATTGAGCTTTTTGCTTTGAAGAATCCATTCTTACAGGTCTTATTCCTACAAAAGTTTCTCCTCTAATTTCCTTTCTTTTTTCTTTACTTTCTTTTCCTGGATTTGACAATTGTTTTTGAAGTGCTTTTTTTAATTCTTTTTGCATTTTACTTTTTTTATCATTTTTAGCCATATAAAACCTCCTATTTTTTATTTTCATTTATAACTCTATATTTATTTATGCCAATGTAAAATACTAATCCTAGAAATGTTACATACGTAATAGTATATCCCAATTTTTGCATTATTGTCATTTTATATTCTATTGTTATTTTTCCATTTAATATTTTATCATTTTTAACTATAATATTTTGGGTATGTGGTTCTTTTTCAACTATTAAGTTAGTTATATTTCCATTTTCTTCTTCTATCTGTGCAACATAACCTTTGTAATAGGCAAGAGGAATATGTATTATCATTTCATCTTCTTTATTTGTATATTCAAATTCCATTTTTGAACTTATTCTTGTAAATTCCAGTTCTTCTTCATTTGCTATGTTATGAACTCTGGTATCTTTTTGTTTTAAAGCATATGGTTTATATTCACCATTTCCAACAGGTGCAAATGTGATAATTTTTTCTTCTGTAAAATTTCCAGAATTTATGTTTAATGAAGATAATAAACTTAATGTAAATAATATTAATAAAATATATATTAGTTTATTTAACTCTATCTTATTTCCTATTATATTACATAATGTATATCCTCCAGCAAAACTAAATAATAAAGTTGATATTATATTTAATCTATAAGGAAATTGTAAAGTTGTTATACTATTAAATTTATTGCACAATGTCTCCCATGAAAAGATACTTGTACTAGCTAATAATACTACTAATCCAATCCAAAATAATTGCTTCATAAATTTACTTTGATTGTCTTCGTTTTTAACTGTAATAATAAACATTGGTAATATTAAAAGAATTGTTCCTATACCTTTATAAAAATCTCCACTGTTAAAACTATTATTTATTAATTCTTTAAAACTTACTGTATAACTTTGTAAAAATGCACCAGAATATATTTTTTCGTCTACATTAAATTTGCCACTATTAGATTGTTCTAAATATGGTAATACAAAACTCAAACTTAATAGTATAGAAATTACTCCTGCCATTATCAATGTAGCTAATCTTTTTTTATCTTTAAAGATTCTTATTATATTTATTATACATATTGTAAGAATTAAAATAATTGACATTGCAAATGTTAATACATGTGAATTAATTAATCCAAATATTCCAAAACATATAATCCACCATTTTTTATTTTCTCCAAAAATAATTTCATATAAGCCACATAAAATTAGAGGTAAAAACACAATCGCAAGCACTTCCCCAATTGCACCTCTTTCATATATATCTGCTAATCTATAAAATGATGCTCCATACAATATTGTAATTGTCCAAGCGATATTTTTATTCTTAAATATATGATTGGCTGAATAAAATGTAAATAAGAAAGTAAAAAATGTTGTAATCATAGTAAATAACTTATATGAAGTTAAAAAATTTAGTCCCAAAACTGTTAATATTGCCGGTATATACAAAAATAGCTCAGGATAAAAAAGTGGACCTGCATATCCAAATCCATCTAATAAATTAGAATGAATTAATACTGGAAATTGTCCAGCTTTCAATTCTTCACTAATTGCTATTACTCTATTGGTATGATATGAAATATCATGTGCTGTAATAGGTTCAAAATTTAAATAAGGTATGCTAATCAAAAATGTAAGTATTAAAATTATGCCTAAAATTTTAGAGTTATCTATTATTTTTTCTTTCATTATTTCCCCTTTCAAAAAGTAGTTTGTCTACTTTCTAAGTTTGATTTTATTAAAAATACCTTTATATGTCAATACTTGCAAATTTAATAGATTTTATTTATAATGAACTTATGAAAAAGTTAATTGTAAATGAAAAATATAATAATAAGAAATTAAATAGTTTTATACTAGATTCTTTCCCTAACTTAAATAAAAATACTTTATTTAAAGCTTTAAGGAAAAAGGATATTAGAATAAATAATGTTAGAGTTTCATCTGATACTACCATTTATACTGGTGATGAAATATCAATTTATATTATTGATGAATACCTTTTAGGCAATTTTAATATACCAGTAATTTTTGAAGATAATAATATTCTAGTTGTAAATAAACCAGAAGGACTATCTGTTACAGCTGATACATCAAATTCTTCTACACTTACTTCTATATTAAAATCAAAATATGGAAAACAGGTTAACCCATGTCATAGAATAGATAGAAATACAAAAGGTTTGGTTTTATTTGCCAAAAATGATGACGCTTTAAATATCCTACTTGATAAATTTAAAAATAAAGAAATAGAAAAACATTATATTGCTAAAGTTTATGGTATTCCATATAAAAACCATGATATTTTAAAAGCATATTTATTTAAAGATAGTAAAAAAAGTTTTGTATACATTTCTGATACTTCAAAAAAAGATTATCAGGAAATAATTACAGAATATACTATTATAAAGAGAGATGTTAAGCAGAACATTTCATACCTTGATGTAAATCTACATACTGGAAAAACACATCAGATACGTGCTCATCTTTCTCATATTGGATTTCCTATTTTAGGTGATGGAAAATATGGAATTAATGAAATAAATAAAAAATTCGGCTTAAAAACACAAGAATTATATAGTTATATTTTAAAATTTAATTTTAAAACTGAAAGTGGAATTCTTGAATATTTAAAAAATAAAGAAATTAGCTTAAAATAAAAATTTTAAGCTAATTTCTTTATTACTTATTTTTCTTATAGATGATTATTATATAAACAATTAAACTAATTAAAGCTAGCGCTGATATAGTATAACAAATTGCTTGTACTAGTGTCATTTTATATTCTACAGTTATTGTTCCTGTTATTTTTTTATCTGACTTTAATAATACATGTGCATTTTCCTCATTTTTAGCAACTTCAAGTTCTGTTTTATTTCCCTCTTCATCTAATATTGTTGCTTTATATCCTTTATAATAGATAAGTGGTACACTTACTTCAAATTCTAAATCTTTTTCATTGTATTCAAACTCTATTTTAGAACCTACTTGTGTAAATTCAATGTTTTTTTCTTTATTATTTATATTATAAAGTTTCAAATCTTCTAAGTCTGTATTTACTGGCAAATATTCTGAATTACCAATTTCATTCGGAGGATCAACAAGTACATTAAATGAATGATATATATCTGGATTAAAATTCAAATTTACTGAACTTAATACATATCCAGATATTAATAAAATTACTACAGATAATATTATAACTGAATCTCTTTTATTTGTAACTACTTCATAAAATGAATGTGCTCCAACTAATGTAAAACAAATTGTTGGTATAAAATTTAATCTAAAAGCAAATTGTAATACATTTAGAAATTTAAACCATTCCCATGGAAAGAATTTTGTAGTCATAAAATAAGAAAAAATTCCTAGAATAAATAATTGTATTTCAAATCTATTTTCTTTATAATTCAATCCTTTTCTGCATAAAATTAGTCCTGCTAAAATTAATAATATTGCTCCTATTCCTTCTGACATTCCATCACTTCTTGTTGATGAGTCTACTGCATATCCACTTTTTATATTACTTCCAAGCATCATACTTAAAGATAATGAACGTTCTTTTACCACCTCTGATGATTCTATTGTTTGACCATCTATGTAAAATTCATCATTTAATTTTTGTTCAAACATTGGTATAAAAAAACCTATACATAGCACTACAGCAATACCTGCTGCAATAAACAAGTTTAATAACCTCTTTTTATCTTTAAATATTTTATCTATATTAAATAAACATATTAATAAGATTATTGGTATTAGCATCGCAAATGTTAATACATGAGAATTTGCAATACCAAATAATGCAATAGATATAATCCACCATTTTTTGTTTTCTCCAAATATAATTTCATATAGCCCATAAAAAATTAATGGAATAAATATAAATGAAAGAATTTCACCAAGTGCTCCTCTTACATAAATATCTGTTAATCTGTACAAAGCAAATATATATAATATACTTGCAAGCCATGCAACTCCCCTTTTTTTGAAAATTCCTTTTGTTGAAATGAATGTTGTTATAAATGTAAAAAAAGTTATAATGATCAAGAATATTTTATATACTGTAAGTACATGAAAATGGAAAATAGACATTAAAATAGCTGGTATATATATAAATATTTCAGGATAAAAAAGTGAATTCGCATATCCTAAATTATGTAAAAGTCCAGAATGTATTAAACTGGGAAAAACTCCTATATTTATGTTCTCTGATATTTGCATAATTCTATTTAAATGGTATCCTAAATCATGTGTATAAATAAGCATATTATTTAAATAAGGTTGACAAGCAAATATAGAAATAGCAAGTACTATAAGTGCAAACTTTATTATATTTACATTTTTCTCTATTGTTTCTTTTTGTACTTTAATTTTTTTCATGTTATTTCCCCCATTTTAAAATAATAGCAGACTTTTAAATAATAATAGGATTTTTTCCTATATTGTAATGTCTGCTATTATTTATCATTATTTTTTATTCAAAAAATTTCTCAAATTCTTCACTAGTAATTTTTTCTTTTTCTAATAAACATGTAGCAACTCTATCTAGAATATCCATATTAGCAGAAAGAATCTCTTGTGCTGTTTTATAGGCATTATCTATTAATATTTGAATTTGATTTCCAACTTCATCAATTACTTTTTCACCAAAAATTTGAATTTCATATGGATCATCTACTTTTAGAGATATTGGACCTAATTTATCATCCATACCATATACAGTAAGCATATCTTTGGCAATACCAGTTGCTACTTCTATATCATTGCTTGCTCCTGTAGAAATCTCATTTAAAGCTATTTTTTCAGCAGCTCTACCTCCCATTAATGCAACCATTTTTTCTAGTAATTCTGTTTTAGATACATAAAATTTATCTTCATTTGTTTTATACATTGTGTATCCACCAGCTAATCCTCTAGGAATAATAGATACTTCTTTTACATCTGTTTGTGTAGGTAAAAATTTACTTACAACAGCATGTCCAGCTTCATGATAAGCAGTTAATTTTTTATCTTTATCTGAAATTACCCTATTTGTTTTTTCTAAACCTACTGTTATTTTCTTAACAGCATTTTCTATATCTTCGTTTGTAATCGCATTATGTTTATTTCTTGTAGCAATTATTGCAGCTTCATTTAAGACATTTGCAAGTTCAGCACCTGTAAATCCAGCAGTATCTCCTGCTATAGATTTAAAATCTACATTATCTGCAAATTTTTTATTTTCACTATGAAGTTTTAATATTGCTTCTCTACCATTTAAATCTGGTGCTGGAATTGTAATTTGTCTATCAAATCTTCCTGGTCTTAATAAAGCTTTATCAAGCATTTCAGGTCTATTTGTAGCAGCAAGTACTATAATTGTTTCATTAGTTTCAAATCCATCCATCTCAACTAATAATTGGTTTAATGTTTGATTATTTTCAGTTTCTGAACCACTATTGCTTGTTCTTCTAGAACCTATTGCATCAATTTCATCTATAAATATAATACATGGTGCAATTTTCTTAGCTTTATCGAATAATTTTCTAACTCTTGATGCCCCTAACCCAGCAAACATTTCTATAAATTCAGAACCACTCATTGAGATAAATGGTACTCCTGCTTCACCAGCAATTGCTTTAGCAATTAAAGTTTTACCTGTACCTGGTTTACCATATAATAAAATTCCTTTAGGAATTTTAGCTCCCATATCTAAATATGCTTGTGGTTTTTTTAGGAAATCAACAATCTCAATTAATTCTCCTTTTTCTTCATCTAAACCTGCAACATCATCAAATCTAACTTCTGGTTTACTTCCATCTTCTCCACCGTAAACCTTTCCGCTATCACCACCAAGTCCTTGCATTTTTATTATCATAAACATTAATACAACTAAAAGGATGGTTGGCAATAATGAAAATACAGAATCAGCAAGTCTTAAAAACATATTAACTGGCTCTTGTTTTAGATTTATTTCAATTCCTTCTTTGTCAACCTTATCTTGGATTAATTCTGTAAATGCTTGAATACTTGGAACTAATACTGTTTTTTCTCTATCCTTCTCTTCTCCTTCACCAGTCATTGTAACTTTAACAGAATTACTTCCTGTTGTCATCTCAATTTTTTCAATTTTGTTTTCATTAATAGATGTAATTAACTCTGTGTAAGCTAATTCTTTTTCATTTGTTTCATTATTCTTATTGTTTAAAAATAACATAACAGATAGTGCTATTATACAAGCTAATAATATAGCACTCATTATCATATTTCTAATTAATTGTTTATTGTTTTTGTTATTTTCCTTTGATTTTCCATTGTCCTTTTTCATACTTCCACATTCCTTCTACTAACTATATTTCTGAACCATCTGGTTCATTATTTTCATCAATAATTGGTTCTTCTTCATTTTTTTCTTCTTTTGATTTTTCTTTTGCAGTAGTTTCTGTTTCCAAGTTTTCCTCTGCTTCTTTATTTACTTCTTCTTGTACCTTTACTATTGCTTGAATTTCTTGTTGTTGTTTTATTATATCAGATTTTATCATAAAAATTGCTGTAAATATATATACACAAGAAATCAACATATAGAAAAGTGAAAAATATTCTATATAAAATCCTGTAAGTAAATTTGCAATCATATAAGTTGTATATAATATATTAGGCAAAGTTACTGAATATATAGCAAGTATTACTAATACTTTTATTGGGAATTTAACTTTAGCCATTCTAGATGCTATATACCCAAATGATGCAATTATTAGAGCATATATAAATAAATTGAATAAATTTTGAAGGAAACTTGCTATTGCAATACCTAAAAATACTGCAAAAATCATTGGAGTTAAATCTATAGAATTTATTGTATCTACTATGCTTTGTTTATTGGTTATTTGCACACCTTGTAAATAATTTTCAAATTCTGTATATTTGAATTCTAAAACTTGATTATCCACTAAAACTTTAATTCTATCTTTTAGTGCAATTATTCTCATTATTTCTGTTTTGTTTTGATACTCATTTAAAACATCTTCTGAAACAATTTCATCAGTATTTATAATAAGTTTAACATCATATTTTGAATCATATGCTTCTACATTGTTTTCTGATTTTAAAATACCTTCTTCATAATTAAAATCAGGCATTTCATTTTTAATATAGTTAAAACCAGTATCTAATTCTTTATAATATTCATAAGTATATACTGCTGAGAATATCATCATTAGAATTAATATAAGTAAAGCAAAATATCCAAAACTAGAAGATAGTTTTTGCTCTAAAAAATTATTATATTCCTCCAATTTAAATATAGAAATTTTAAGTTTTTGAAAAAAACCTATTTTCTTGTTTTCCTTTTCCACTATATATACTCCCTTCTAATTTTATCATTTGCTTGCAATGGTGATATATCTATTTCTACTTCTTGTCCTACTTCAATATTTTCATTTTCTGAAATATCTATAATAGAATGATACATTCCAAGTTTACCTAAAACTTTGTAACTTTTTCCATCTATTTTCACTTTTAATGAATTATCTTTAAATATTTTTCTTATTTCAATAAAAACTGCAATTACATTATTTTTAAGTGAAAAATCATCTCTTAATTTATTTTTGTTAAATCCATCTATATATCCAATTGGAATTATTGCAATTTGGGTTTGTTTTTTTGTTTTGTATGTATTACCATAACTTATATTATATCCTTTTGGTAGATTTTTTATTTCGATAATATTAGTTTTAAATAATCCAATCTTTTTTAAATTCTGCACACAAACTAAAGTTCTTCCTTGAAGTGCTGAACCAATTCTAACACTATCAAGCCACATGCTTGGATATTTTAAAAATGCAGTAGATGCACAGCAATGAAGATTTTCTATTTTATATCCATTATTTTTTATATACTCAAAAACACTTTTAAATTCATTAAATTGTTTAGTTGTATATTTTTCATCAATAGGTTTTGAAAAATGTGTAAACATTCCGAGTAATATTAATATTTTGGCATTTTTTTAATACTTCTAATATTATTTCTTTTTCAACAGTCAAAAATCCATATCTTCCAAATCCTGTATCTATTTTTATATGTGCATTTATTACTTTTTCATTTTCTTTTGCTAATTTTTCAGCAAACTCAAATTCTTCAAAACTGCCTAACGTTATTGTTATATCATTTTCAATTAATAATTGCAATTCTTTTTTTTGCACTACTGGTGTAAGCATCAAAATTTCTGATTCTATTCCTGAATTTCTTAAAATAATTGCTTCTTCAAAATTTGCAACTGCTAAAGTTTTAACTCCATTTTCTACTAAAAACTTTGAATATTCTTCTAATCCAAGTCCCATTCCGATTTGCTTTAACAACTGCAATTATATTAGTATTAGAATTCTTTTCTTTTATTATATTTTGAATAGTTTCTAAATTATTTTTTAAATCTTCTTTACTTATTTCTAGAACTTTCATTAATTTAAATCCTTATTTTTAGTAGTTAATTTCTTTTTTAATGTTCTTAAACTTCTAAATGTTTTTTCTGCTAATTTATATAATTTATAAGTTAAAGGTTTATATGGTATATATATTTCTCCTATAAATTCTGTAAATTCTGCATTAAATCCTTTTTTGAATCTATATAATCCATATTGAGGGTGTGATTCATCTACAACTCCTGAAACCCCTCTAAAATCATACATATCCGCACCAATTTTTATTGCTTCTTGAATCATTGTCCATTGTAATAAATAGTTTGGCATTAAATTTCTATGACTATTTGAACTTGCTCCATATAAATACCATACTTTATTTCCATACATTATTGGAATAATTCCTGCAATTGGCCTTTCTTCATGATATGCCATTAAAATTTTCATATGGTTTGGTGCCATTTCATCATACATTTTTTCAAAGTATTCTAAAGATCTAATAATGAAATTATCTCTTTGGCCAGTTTCGACCATTATTCTATGGAAATCTTTTAAATCTTCTTTGGTTCCTTCTTTTACAACAACTCCTTTTTTAGTTGCTAAACGGACATTATACCTTGTTTTTTGATGAAATGCTGAAAAAACTTCATCCTCTGTTTTTCCTTTAATATCTAATCTAAAAACAAACCTTGGTTGAATTTCATCTTTAAAATCTTTACTATCATCTTTTATTTTGAATCCTTTTTTAGAAATTATATTTCTAAATTTATCATCTGATTTTAAAATATCTGGTTCAACTCTCAAAACAAAAGCATTATATTTTTTGGCTAAAACATTTGCACCATCTACTAAATCTTGTATAACATCTTCATCATAAATATCACAAACAGGTCCTCTTGCAGAATACATCAAATTCCCAAAAATAGGAATTTTACGTATCCAAACACAAAGACTTCCTCTAATATTTCCATTTGCATCTTCAGAAAGAATTACTTCTTTTATCCAACTAGTTTTTACATTTCCCCATTCGATAGATTGTTGAAAGTTACATCTATCATGTGACTGTAAAAACTCTTTATAACGTTCTTTATCATTTTCTTCTAGTAATTTCAAAACTATCCTCCTAATTATATATCCAAAAGTATTTCATTACTTTTGAACTATAGTTCCTTCTTTGCTATCCTTAACAGTATAACCCATTTCTATTAAAATATCTCTAATTCTATCAGATTCTGTCCAATTTTTATTAATTCTTGCTTCATTTCTAGCTTTTACCAATTCTAAAACATCTTCTGGTAAAACATTCTCTTCTTTTTTATAATTTTTTAAGTTTAATCCTAAAACTTCATCAAATTCTAATAATAAATTTTTAAATTTTTGAGATTTATTTGGATTTTTTATAACATCCCAAACAACACTCATTGCAACTGGCATATTTAAATCATCATTAATTGCGTCTAAAAATCTTTGTTTATATGCAGTTATTTCATCATTAGATACATCAGAATTTCCTTCACAATGTTTTAAATATCCTTCTCTTAATCTATTTAAAGCAATTTTTGCTGAATCCATTGCTTCAAATGTAAAATTAATTTGTGCTCTATAATTTGATGTAAAGTTGAACATTCTATAAACTAATGGTTCATAACCTTTATCTTCTAAATCTTTTAAAGTATATAGGTTATTTAAACTTTTAGACATTTTTCCACCATTAATTTGTAAAAATTCAACATGCATCCAAAAGTTTGCTGGTATTTTTCCTGAATATCCTTTGCTTTGCGCTATTTCATTTTCATGATGAATTGGAATATGATCTACTCCTCCTGTATGAATATCAAAATGATCTCCTAAATATTTGCATCCCATAGCAGAACATTCTAGATGCCATCCTGGATATGATTTCCCAAAAAAAGAATCCCATTTCATTATATGGTTTTCAGGAGCTTTTATCCAAAGAGCAAAATCTGAAATATTCTTTTTATTTTGATCAAATTCAACTCTTGCTCCTGCTTTTTGATCTTCTACATTTCTGTTAGATAAAACTCCATATTTATCTAGTTTTGATGTATCAAAATATACTGTATCTTCTGTTTGATAAGTAAAACCATTTTCTATAATTTTCTTCACATATTCTTCCATAACATTAATATGTTCTGTAGCTCTAGCAATTATTTCTGGTCTATCAACATTTAATTTATCTATATCTGCCAAAAATGCATCCATATAAAACTTAGCTATTTCAAATGGATCCTTATTTTCTCTTTTTGCTGCTTTCATCATTTTGTCTTCGCCTTCATCAGCGTCAGACACTAAATGCCCAACATCTGTAATATTCATTACATGTTTTAATTTATATCCATTATATTTTAGTACTCTTCTTAATGTATCCATAAAAAGATATGCTCTTAGGTTTCCTATATGAGCAAAATAATATACTGTAGGACCACATGAATACATTTTTATCTCTTTTTCATCTATAGGTTTAAAATCTTCTTTTTTTCTTGTTAATGTATTATAAAACTTTATACTCATATATTAATCTCCTTATTTTCTGATTTAAAAAAATCACAAATCACTCTAATTTATTCAGGCGGATTTTACTCCGCCTTTAATATTTTTATATTTAAAATATTATCTATTATTAAGCTTCTGGATTTGTAGTACTTCCTCCATCTCCACTTCCTGATGGTGGATTTGTAGTACTTCCTCCATCACCAGTTCCTGATGGTGGATTTGTAGTACCTCCGCCATCACCAGTTCCTGATGGTGGATTTGTAGTACCTCCGCCATCACCAGTTCCTGATGGTGGTTTTGTAGTACCATCTCCATCACCAGTTCCTGATGGTGGTTTTGTAGTACCATCTCCGCTTCCTGATGGTGGATTTGTTGGTTCTGATGGAGGTTCTGGATCTGGTGTAGGTGTTGTTGGTGCTGTAGGTGTTGGTGGTGGAGTTGCAGGTGCCGCTGGTGCAGTATGAATTGGACATACACCTTCTGGCATTGCTGTTGCTACTCCTTCAGTATGCCAACTTGCTCCTCTTTCAAATTCTGGTACATATCCCATTCCAGGTGTTTGATTTGGACAAAATTCTGTTGCTCTTAAACCTGTATCTGCACATATATTATATCCTGCATGGCCTTCACAAGCTGTAGTTGGCACATTAGATTCTGTAAATACTTCTGTATATGCAGGGCAACCTTCAACTGCCAATTTTCCTGACTGTGTACATACAGCTTTCCTAACTATTCCATCTGGTTCTTCAAATTTAGCATTTGGTAAATCTTCATGGATCTTTGTCATAACTGCATCCCAAATCTTTCCAGCAGGATTTCCATTAAATACTACTGCATGATTTTCTTTATATCCATACCAGCAAGCTGCTGTATAATATGGTGTAAATCCACAAAGCCATCTATCAAAGTCTCCATTAGTTGTTCCTGTTTTAGCAGCAACATCCATACCTTTTATTGCACAGTATGAAGCTGTTGAGTTACCACCAGGCCCAGGGCCTCCGACTACTGGTTCTGTTAAAATACTTTTTTCAACATAAGCATTTTGCTCACTCATTACTTGTTTTGTTTCTTGTTTTGGTTCATACAATACATTTCCTTGATTATCTGTAACTTTTGTATAGAATGTTGGGGTAATATATGTTCCACTATTTGCTATCGCTCCATAAGCACTTGCCATTTGCATTGTTGATACACCATGTTGTAATCCTCCAAGAGCTAAGTTTAATCCTTCTGCTTCAAAGTTTGGAAGCCCTATACTTTCACAGAATTCTACTGCATTTTCTGCCCCTATAACAGCCAATGCTTTTACATGAGGTACGTTTGCTGAAACTCTTATTGCATTACGCAAATTCATGATAGCATTTGAATATCCATTATAGTTTTTAGGAGTCCATGCGCCTTGACCAGTTCCCCATGTTGTTTTAAAATCATAAAATGTTGTAGAGCCTGTAATTTTTCCTGTTTCTAAACCTGGTGCAATTACAGCTAATGGTTTCATTGATGAACCTGTTTGTTTTTTATCTTTGCTTGGATAATTAAAATATCCCATTTTTGTTATTGCAGATCTTTCGTCTTTGTTGCCTATAGCTGTTGCTGCTGCAACTACTTGACCTGTTGTATGATCTATTATTGTCATTGTAGGCATTGAAAAGTATTCTGCTGTTTGTTTATCTTCATCTTTTCTTTTACCTGATGGTACCCATGTAGTATTATAAGTATCCTTTGTAATTTCTTCTTCTAAAACTGCTTGTATATTACTCTTTTGAGTTGTATATATATTTAATCCACTACTATATACATACATTTCAGCTGTATCTCTATTCATATCTTCATTATTTTCGTTTTCAGCTAAAATTTGATCTATAATTTGATCTATCGCTGCTTCTGTAACATAAGATATATCTACTGTTACACTGGCACTTTCACCTTTTTTAAATGGTAAGCCATTATCAACTTCTGCCATTGCTTCATTGTATTGGTCCTCTGAAATATAGGCAAGCTCTTTCATTTTTCCTAAAACTGTTTTTGTTCTTTTCTTTATTTTATCAGACATCTTTTGTTTTGCTGCTTCTGGATCTTTTTCTTTAGCAAAATCTGAAAATGGTTTATATGCATTTGGAGAATGATTTATCCCTGCCATATAAGCACATTCTGCAATAGTCAAATCTTTAGCACTTTTATCAAAATAATAAATTGATCCAAGTTCAACACCGTTTACATCATCCCCACCAACAAATATTAGATTTAAATATAGCTCTAATATTTGATCTTTAGATAAAACACGTTCTACTTGAATTGATTTTGAAATTTCTTTTACTTTTCTCATTACACCAGCTAAAGCTGTTCTTTCCTTATCTTGTGTAATATTTTTTATAACCTGTTGTGTTATAGTACTTCCACCGAAACTAGATTTTCCCATATGGATTATATAATTAAATGTTGCATATGCGGTTCTTGTAATATCTATACCACTATGCTTATAAAATCTTTCATCTTCTATTGCAACATAAGCTTTTGGTAGATATTCAGACATATCTGATAAACTTATGCTTTTTCTTTTTGTTCCACCACTTAAAACAGCAATTTGATTTCCATCTGCATCATAAACTGTAGAGTTTTCATGTTTTATTTTAAGCATAGATTCATCAATTTTTAGTTCTTCTCCAAAAATTCCGAAAAACGCTCCTACTAAAACACCTGCTCCAATAATTAATACTAGCATTGCTACTACTAATCCTATTTTTATTCCCCAAGCTGCTTTAGGATGTTTATCTTTAAATTTTACTTTTTTTCCATTTTTATTTTTTGATTTTTTGTCTAAATCTGAAGTTCTAACTCTTTTTGTGTTGTCATTTCTGTTCCCCATAATTCCTCCTTATTTTCAGATAAAATCTTTTGTCTAAAATTTATTATGATAAAAGATACAATTGGGGTATCTTATTATCATGTTGTATTATATTACAAATATGTAAATAAATAAAGCTTTTTTTCTTTATTTTTTCTTAATTTTAATTAAACTTACTAAAGCATAATTATTACTAATTCTTAACATATAAATATATCTTCTACACTTTTAAAAACATATGCACCTTCACTAATTAACTTGTTTGTTCCAATAGAATTTTTTGATGTAATATTTCCGTGGAACAGCAAAAATATCTTTTCCTTGTTCTAATCCAAGCTCTGCTGTTATTAAACTTCCACTGTTTTCTTCTGCTTCAACAACTATAATCTTATTTGAAATACCACTTATAATTCTATTCCTAAAAGGAAAGTTATATTTTTCTGGTTTAGTTCCCAATTTGAATTCAGAAATTATTGTACCATTATTTTCTAAAATTCTTTCAAATACTTTTTTATTTTGTAATGGATAAATTTCTTCATTAGACACTCCTGTTCCTAAGACTGCAATTGTTTTACTAATATTACTTTCTAAACACCCTAAATGTGCATATTTATCAATTCCAATAGCTAAACCACTTACAACATTAATATTTCTATCAGAAAGCTCTTTAGCAATTTTCTTAGAAACGTACTGTCCATAGCTAGTAGCATTTCTTGATCCAACTATTGCAACATTATCCGCATACAGATTGTCTATCATTCCTCTTACATATAAAAATGATGGTTTATTATATATTTTTTTTAGAATTTGAGGATATTCCTTGTCCTTAAAATTGACTACTTTTATATTATATTTTTCTAAATAATTAAAATACCTATCTAGTTTAAATTTATGAGCTTCTCCAATTCTTTTTATAATATTTTCATTAAAATTCAATTTGTTAAGTTCATTCTCTGTAAATCCATAAATTTGCTTACTGCTATATTTTTCAAGAATTTCTAATTTACTATTATTACTTAAGTCTATAGTAGAGAACCATATATCGTATACATTATTCATAAATTTCTCCTTTCTTTAAATATTGTTATTTGTATAAAAAAAGGCACAAGTTTCCTTGCGCCCCTTTAAAATATTATATTTATTTCATTTGAATTTTAGTAGCTTTAACTACATTATTTAAAAGCATAGCAATTGTCATAGGTCCAACTCCGCCTGGAACAGGTGTAATATAGCTTGTTTTCTTACTTACAGCTTCAAAATCAACATCCCCAACAATACTTCCATCTTCTAATCTATTAATTCCAACATCAATTACAACACTACCAGCTTTTACCATATCTTCTTTTAAAAATTTTGGCTTTCCTATAGCACTTATTATAACATCTGCTTTTTGTGTTATTTCTCCAATGTTTTGTGTTCTAGAATGACAAACAGTAACAGTTGCATTTTTATTTAACATACATTGTATCATTGGTTTTCCAACAATATTACTTCTACCTAAAATAACAGCATTTTTTCCTTCTAATTCTATATTATATTCCTCAAACATTTTTATTACTCCATAAGGTGTACATGAAATAAATGCATCTTCTCCTATTGTAAGATTTCCAACATTTACTGGATTAAATCCATCAACATCTTTTTCTGGTAGTATTGCTCTAAAAGCTTTGTTTATATCTATATGTTTTGGTACTGGACTCTGAAGTAAAATGCCATTTATTGTAGAATCATTATTTAATTTTTCTATAACTTGTAATAATTCTTCTTCTGATGTATTTTCTTCAAATAAAAATTCTTCAAACTCTATTCCTGTTTTTTCACAAGCTTTCGATTTATTTCTAACATAAACAGTTGATCCTGGATCATTTCCAACCATTATAACTGCAAGCTTTGGATTTACACCACTTTCTTTTAAAATTGCTACTTCTTTTTTTAAATCTTTTCTTATTTTCTTTGCTAATTCTTTTCCATCTATTAATTCTGACATTTTATTTTACATCCTTTTTATTAATATAATATACTCCACCAAAAGTTGCCATTAATGTTATTGTAGTTATTGCTATATAAAGCATTGTTGCAATATTGTTTCCTACTTCTGGTAAAACCCCTATTTCTTCTTGTAATATTTGAAGTTCTGTTTTTTCTCCTTCTATTGGCTCTTCTGTTGTTGGTTCTTCTATTGTTGGCTCCTCCTCAGGCTCTTGCTCATCATCTTCTAGTTTTTCTTTAGTAATTAGTGTAGATAAAACAAAAACATCTTTTCCTTCATATTTCACCCTAGACCATCCATTATCTGTTATTCCAGTTCTTGTAATTTCTTGTCCTTTTTTTAAATAACCAGTCTTATCACTTTGAGTAGTCCAACTTTTTCTTAAATTGCAATTTTGTTTAGCATAAACAGTTTCATTTACTTCAGTTATTTTAACTTCTTTTTCATCTGGCTTTTCATTTGGCGTTTCGTCTTTTGTTAAATATTGAGAATATATGTATCCTGTTTGACCATTATAATTAACTCTTGACCAACCATTACTACTAATTCCTGTCCTTGTTAATTTTGTATTTTTATCTAAAGTAGTTATTTTTGCACTACTAGTAGAATAACTCTTTCTTAAATTAACTCTGTCATTTGTAAAAACAGCTTCATTTACATCTGTAAATTTTACTTCTGTAGGCTTATTTGGTTCTGATGGTGTAGGAGGCTGTGTAGGCTTATCTGGCTCTGATGGTGGTGTAGGAGGCACTGTTGGTGTATCAGCCTCTATATTTAACGTAGTAGAAGTACTTCCGCCATCTTCTATTACTTTTCCATTTTTATCATTTAGATATATGTTTGTTGCTGTTACTGTTGTATTTCCAGCAACTGTAGCATTAAAAGTAATTGATTTACTATCATAACCTTGAAATCCATTTACATATGTTATTTTTCCACTTTTTGTTGTTCCATCACTATATTTTACAGTAATATCGCAATTGGCATCATAAGCATCAGCAGGCAAATTAATTGTTACTGTAAAATTTCCACCAACTTTTACATTACTTGAGCAACTTATACTTGCTTTACTTGCTGCATTTACAAGTGGAACAGAACTAAATATTCCTATAATCATTATTACAACTATAAGTAAACTTTTATATAATATTTTTTCCATTATTTGTCCTCCTCTGCTTTAACAATAAGTCTTTTGGTACTACCGGATTGACAAGTAATTAATGTTATTTCTACCTTTTCTTCATCTTGAAGTAAACATTCTAGGTCATCAGGTTCAACCTCATATGTTTTAGTAACTTTATATGTAGTTTCTTCCATATGCCTATCAATTATTGTAAATTTATCATCAACTTTTATTTGAGAAAGATTTTTAAAAACTTTTTCTTGATTATGTCCAGCTATACAAAAATTACCATAATTATTTATACTTGCACCATTATCAATTTTTCCTACACCATTTTGTAAAGCTTTTGCTTGGGTTGAATCTAATATGTATTGGTCTATATTTAAATCCTTTATTATAATCTTTCCTAAAACTTTATATCCTTCAATTGTTTCTGACATCTTAGGTATGTCTTCTTTAGGTTGCTCTACTTTAGTCTCTGGTTTATTAATTACAAATTTATATAAAAGGACACCTGAAATTATTAAAACTGCAATCACCCCTATAATAATTAATAATTTTTTGTAATTAAATTCATCATCATAATAATCATCTTCCTCAAATTCTTCCGTTCTAGAAGAATTTACTTCTGGAAAAGTAATGTCTTCTTTGTAATATTCATCATCAAAACTATTTCTTTTTTCTCTCCAACTTGTAGAATGTTTTCCTCCCATTTAGAGCACCTCCATTTCATCTTTTGCTACTTTCTTATAAAAATTAATGCAAATATTATTAATCCCAACAATATTCTATAAATCGCAAATCCTTTAAAACTGCCTTTTTTTAAATAATCCATTAAAAATTTTACAACAATTAGTCCTACAATAAAACTTGCTACAACTCCAATCCAAAAAGCTACTGAAGTTAATGCAAATTCTGTTATATCAACTAAAACTGCAGCTGCAACTATTGGTGTAGATAAAAGAAATGAAAATTTTGCAGCACTTTCTCTATCTATTTTTAAGGCTCTAGCTACAGTCATTGTAATTCCTGAACGAGATACTCCTGGAAATGCAGCTGCTAATGCTTGTGAAATTCCTACTAATATCGATTGTTTTAATGTTATTTCCTCATATTTATATTTACTTTCTGATTTTTTATCAATTATTGCTAAAATAATTCCCATAATAATTAATGCAAAAGCAATTAATGCCATTTCTAATTTGAAATTATCTCTAATTATCATGTCTGAAACTTTATCTAAAACTAGAGCTAAAATTCCAGCAGGTATTGTTGCAATCACTAAATACCAAAATATCTTTCCATCAACCGAATCTTCTTTTTTTACTACTTTATTAAAGCCAGCTTTTATAAGTTTTATCCAATCTTTTAAAAAGAAAATTCCTATTGCAATTAATGTTCCAAAATGTAGTGCAACATCAAAAGAACCTTTAAATTCTTCAACAAATGCTGCATTTTCTGTCCATCCCAAAATCCATGGAATAACATTTAAATGTGCAGAACTCGAAACTGGTAATAATTCTGTTAGTCCTTGCACAATTCCTAATATTAAAGCTTGTATTATTGTCATTCTTATCCTCCGTCTATAACTCTTTTAGCACATGGTATAACGTTTCTTTTATAAATTCAGCAGATGTAAGTGGTGCCACTTTTGCTGGTAAAGATAAAGCCCAAATTACTTTTAAACCTTTTTCTCTAGCAGATTTTCTGTCAACTCCACCAGGATTTGAAGCTAAATCTACTATAACTACTTCCTTTTTTACTAAATTTAGTCTCTCGTCATCTAAAATTTGAAATGGTATTGTGTTTATAATAACATCAAATTTTTCAAGATGTTCATTTAAATCATTTAAATGAATTGGATTATACCCATATGCTTTTATCCAAGAAATATCTTCATTTTTTCTAGCTTCACAATATACTTTTGCTCCTATTCCATCAAGCATTTTTGATAAAACTTTACCAATTCTTCCAAATCCCATAACTAAAACATTAGAACCATGAATTGTTCTTTGTGTTTCTTCCATAGCAATTTGTATTGTACCTTCTGCAGTAGCAATTGTATTTAATACTGAAAATTCTTCTCTTTTTAAAAGATCAGTAAATTGAATATTATTGTTGTCTAATTGTTCTTTAATTCCAATATTTCCAGCAATTAAATATTTTCCTTTTAATGCTTCTACAAAATCTTCTAAATTTACATTATTTCTACCAAAAGGTGTTGATAATCTTTTTCTATCACTAGATAAAGGAACTGGTCCAATTACTACTTTTGAATAACTAACAGCTTCCTCTAAAGTAGGACACATATCAACTCCATCTAGATTTAATAATTCTTCTGAATTTTCTAAAGCATAAGTATATACTTTATATCCATCATTGTTTAGCATTTCGATAAGTTTTACTATACGTAAATCTCCACCAACTACAGCTATTGATTTTTCCATATTATTTCCTCCATAATTTTATTTGCTATATAAGCATTATTAATAATATTATTATCTCTTATTAATATTCCAAAATTAGTTTATCTTTAGTCTAAGAATTTCCTAATTCTTTTTCGCGTTCTTCTTTTTCCTTTTTCTTTTCCTTTTTTAAAAGCTCTAATTCTTCTTCAAGTTCTCTTTGCTTTTTCATTTTTTCTTTATTAAATAAATAATCTACTTTTTCTTCTACCCTTTGTTTACTTGTATTTTCACTCATTTGCTCTATTAGAACAAAGGCCTCTTCTAAATAATTTCTAGCTTTTTCTTCTTGTTCTTCTAAAGACTTCTTTTTTGATGAATAATGATTTTCTTCGTCTTCATCAAAAAAAGCTTTTCCATTGTCTTCTACCTCTTGTTCTTCCATATTTACAGAAACAGTAATAAATTCTTTAATTTTTTTGAATGTTTTATCTTTTACTGCAACTTTCAACAGTTTTGAATCTAATTCAATTGCTTTATTTAAAAAGTTTATAGCTTTATCTTTTTCACCTTTATAAATATATATTTTAGCAAGCTGATAATAAGATTTTGCTTCTAAATTTCCATATATACTTTTTTCAAAATAATTTTCTGCTGTATCATAGTCTCCCTGAATAAATGCAATTAATCCTAAATTATAGTTAGCATTATACATTAAATGATTTATTAAGGCTGCCCTCTCATACATTTCTTTAGCCATTTGGAAATCACTTAATCTAGTATATACAATACCTAAACAATAATATAATTCAAAATCGTTTGGTTTGTACCTTAATGCATCTTGATATACATTTGCTGCTTCTTTAAATCGTTCTTCTTCACAAAGCATTTCACCTAAAAGTAATGAAGCTTCATAACAATCTGGTTTTGTTTTTAAAAGTGTTTCTAACATTTGAATCGCTTCTGCTTTTTTACCTAAATCCTTTAATAATTCTGCTATTTTAAAATAAGATTTATAATCATTCTTCTTTATATCTATTGCTGTTACATATTCGTCTATAGCTTTTCTCATTCCACCTTCTTGTTCATAACATTCAGCAAGCATTTTATGCCCTAAATAACTTTCAGGATATTTAGTAACAAGTTTTATTAGTACTGCTTTAGCAGCTCTTTTATCTCCAATAAAAAATAAAAATTTTGCAATAGCTATACTTAATAGTTCTGAAAAGTTTATACCTCTAGCTTCGATAATAATTATTGCAAGAGGCATTAATATTGAAAATAAATATCTTACAGTTCCCCAAAAGACATTTTCTCCAATTTTAAGTTTAATTTCAACAAAACTTACTGTTATCCCTATAGCTTCTATTACTAAGGCAATTATGTAATTAGCATCATTTTTTCTAATAATTTTAAAAAATATTATTATAAATAAGGAAAATGCAAGCAGCATAAATACTACTTTTTCTAACATAATATTGTTTCCCTTCTACATCCTTTTTAATTTGTTTTTTTCTATTTGTAAAATCAAAATGATTATATCATATAGGTTTTTTTTAAACAAGAAAATATTAAAAAAATAAACAATATTTTAAAGCTTTGATATATAATTCCTTTTTTACTCCAAACATTGCAATTTACATAATATCGTGTTATAATTAATGCATATGTTATATAACCAAAAATCACATTATTACATCTTAGGAGGTAAACATTATGAGTGGAATTACAATCAACGACTTTACTGTAGCTATGGAAACTTACGGTGCAAACCGTCTTCCAAACAGAAGTGGATCAAGATACCCTGTTTCTGTTCCTTGTTTTGAAGTATGTGGAGTTGCCTTCATACACTCTGGTTCATATTACATTGTTCAGCGGGATCAAAAAGTTCCTGATGAAATAATGAATCAGGCTATGGCTACATTCGGCGCTACACATCCTGGTGATGGAAACAATTACTGGTGGGGTGAAATTCACAGCATTAAAGGTATAATCACTCTGGCAAGCATTATGGAGAAAAAATACACTCCTGAACTTGTTGATGATCTTACCAATAAAGCTTATCAAAAATTGCTGGCAGAATCGGATATCAAATCTGCTGAAGCTCTTCCTTTCACAGAGATTAAAACTCCTAAAATGGAAGAGCTCCGCAAAGTTCTTTCCGATTACAGTAAATTTGCAAACCCCTTCTGTGATTCTCAGCTCCGATTCAAGGATCCTATTGAGTACTTGGATAAAGTCACACCTGATTTTTCGGGTAAAGCTTCTTCATATCTCTACCTTACGGCTAATACAGCACATACAAGATATATTAAAAATGCTGAAGGCTGGAGTTACCAAAGTATGGTTTTATTTCAGCGAAATCGTCGAAACAAATCTGTAAACATTAGTCACTATTATAATAATGGTACAGATAAACGACCGATTGATGAGGTCATCTATATTGACTACTCTGACAGAGCAGAACATGGCTACTACCATCATCCTGACGATTTGGACTTCCGTATCAGCCTGAAAACTGGATTGGCATGGGAGACTTACCATGAAGATTTGGCGCATCCTGCCACTGACGAGGAGATAGATATTGTTATTTTCCACTTAAAGGACAGTATGAAGAAAATTAAACACAGAATTATAAATAAAATCGTTCAGTAATAAGTTGTATTTTTTCACCAATGTCTTTTTGATTTTAGCGGAGTTTCAGAATTTGAAACTCCGTTTTTCCTATAAAAATTAGCCTACTAAAAAAGTAGGCTAATTTTCCATTTTTATTTAACCAAAAATCAATACTCTATATTTTATTATTACATAAATTATGAGTACAATTTCTGTAATTAATATTGTTGGCATTCCAACTGTAAATTTCATTTTTTTAGTTTTATGTCTAAATGTATACATTCCAGATATTGTACCAATTCCACCTCCTAAAAGGCACATAGTCATTAATGTTGCTTCTGGTATTCTCCACCATCCTTTTTGGGCTTTGAATTTATCAATTCCCATAGCTAAAAATCCAATAATATTTATACATAATAAATATATTAAAATATATTTTATATTAACTTTTATAATTTCTAAAAAAAATTCCATTTACTTTCTCCAATCTTTATTTCAATCTTTTAATGCATTAAGTAATATATAAGAACTCTTGTAAATAATGATATAAAAATATCACTTTATACAAACAAACTCATTTGATTTGATTTTGTCATTCCTTTCAAGCATCCAAATTTTTCTAATAATTCTGTTATAGATTTTCCAATTTTTGAACGTGCTTGCATGTCTTCAATACATTCAAATGGTTCTTCAAGTCTAGCTTGATAAATACTTTCAGCAGCAACAGTTCCAAGACCTGCTATAGAATTTAAGGGTGGACGCAATTTTCCATCTTCAATTTGAAATTTAGTTGAATGTGATTTATATAAGTCTACTGGTAAAAATTCAAATCCTCTTTCATACATTTCATGTACTAATTCCAAATCATCATACATTTCCTTGTCTTTTGGAGTTGCTAAATTTCCAAGTGAAGTTATCTCTTGCATTTTTGCTTCTACTTTCGCTTTTCCATTTATCATAAATTCAGCATCAAAAGCTTTTGCTCTTATTGTAAAATATGCAGCATAATATGCAAGTGGAATATGTACTTTAAACCAAGCAATTCTAAAAGCATTTGTTACATATGCAGCAGCATGGGCTTTAGGAAACATATACTTGATCTTTTCACAAGATTTTACATACCAATCTGGAATATCATATTCTTTCATTATTTGTTTAAAGCCTTCCCACTTTTCTGGATCTTTTAAAGCTTTTCCTTTACGAACTGTTTCCATTATTTTAAATGCTTTATCGGGTGGCAAGCCTTTTTTCATTAGATATACCATTATATCATCTCTACAACAAATAGCTTCTTTTAGGGTTACAATCCCTTCTTCAATCAAACTTTGTGCATTTCCTAGCCATACATCTGTACCATGTGATAATCCTGATAAACGAATAAGTTCATCAAAAGTTGTTGGATGTGTATCTACAAGCATGCCTCGAGCAAATTTTGTACCATATTCTGGTATTCCAAATGTTCCAACTTCTGAGTTTATCTGCTCTGGTGTAACACCTAAAGCTGTTGTTGAATTAAATATTGACATTGTTTCTTTATCATCTAAAGGAATATCTGTTGGCGCCCTTCCTGTTAAATCTTGTAACATACGAATTACTGTTGGATCGTCATGACCCAGAATATCTAATTTTAAAAGATTTCCATCTATAGAGTGGTAATCAAAATGTGTTGTTACTATATCTGAACCAGAATCATCAGCTGGATGCTGTACTGGCGTAAATTCAAATATTTCTCTTCCTTTTGGAACAACTATAATTCCACCTGGATGCTGTCCTGTAGTTCTTTTTATACCTACACATCCACTAGATACTCTTGCAACTTCTGCATTTGGTTTTATTATGTTTCTTTCTTCAAAATAGTTTTTAGCATATCCAAATGCTGTTTTATCTGCAACTGTACCAACAGTTCCTGCTTTAAATGTTGTTCCTTTTCCGAAAATTACTTCTGTATATTTATGAGCTTTTGCTTGATATTCTCCTGAGAAATTTAAGTCTATATCTGGTTCTTTATCTCCGATTAAATCCCAAAAATGTCTCAAAAGGTATATCCATACCATCTTTAGCTAGTTTTTCACCACATTTTGGGCAAACTTTATCTGGAAGATCAAATCCATTTCCAATTCCATAATCAGTAAAATCTGAATATTTACATTTTGGACATCTATAATGTGGTTGAAGAGAATTTACTTCTGTTATACCTGTCATAAATGCTACAAGTGATGAACCAACAGATCCTCTTGAACCTACTATATACCCATCTTCATTTGATTTCCAAACTAATTTTTGAGCAATAATATACATTACAGAATAACCATTACTTATTATAGAATTTAATTCTTTATCAAGTCTTGTTTGTACAATTTCTGGTAAAGGATCACCATACAATTCATGTGCTTTTTGATATGCTATATTTTTAATATCTTCTTCACATCCTGGAATATGTGGAGGACATTTTTCAGGAGAAATTGGTTTTATTTTTTCACACATATCAGCCACTTTATTGGTATTTGTTACTACAACTTCATATGCTTTTTCTTCTCCTAAATATTCAAACTCTTTAAGCATTTCATTTGTAGTTCTTAAATATAATGGAGCTTGATTATCAGCATCATCATATTTTTGACCTGCTTGCAATATTCTTCTATAAATTTCATCTTGAGGATCCATAAAATGAACATCACAAGTTGCAACTACAGGTTTGTGTAATTTTTCACCAAGTGCAACTATTTTTTTATTAAATTCTTTTAGTGTATCCCAACTTTCAACTAATCCTTCTCTAATCATATATTCATTATTAGCTAATGGTTGGATTTCAAGATAATCATAGTATTTCGCAATTTCTTCAATATCTTCTTCTGTTTTACCTGCAATAATTGCTTTATATAATTCACCAGCCTCACAAGCACTGCCTAATATTAATCCTTCTCTATATTGATTAAGCATTGATTTTAATATTCTAGGTTTTTTATAAAAATAATCTAAATGAGAATATGAAACTAATTTATAAAGATTTTTTAGCCCTACATAATTTTGAGCAAGTATTATCATATGATAACTTGGAAGCTTTCTAAAATCTGTTTCAAATACATTATCAAAATCATCTATGGTTTTTGCATTTCTATCTTTTGCTCTTTCAATCATTTCTTTAAATACAGCAACTAAAGTTTTAACATCATCTAATGCACGGTGCGCCACATCTACTTTTATTCCTAACTTATCAGCTATAAATCCTAACTTATATCTTGAAAATTCTGGAAATATTGCTTTTGCTAAACGAAGTGTATCTATATGAGTATTATTAAATGGCAAACCTAATTGTTCACAATTGTATTTCATATACCCAATATCAAAATCAGCATTATGAGCAACTAAAACAGAATTTCCCATAAATTCTAATACTTTTGGCATTATCTTATCAATTGTTGGACTATCTTTTACCATATCATCTGTAATATGTGTAACATTCACAACTTCTTCTGGTATTGGTTTTTCTGGATTTACAAATGTTTCAAAAGTATCTATTATTTCACCATTTTTTATTTTTATAATACCAATTTCAGTAATCTTTTCTGTAATGTGGGAAATACCAGTTGTTTCTAAATCAAACACACAATATTCTGTATCTATATCTTGACCTTTTGAATTTGATACACATGGATCTTTATCAGGACAGAAATATGCTTCAACACCATATATAACTTTTATATCATCTCCTGTTTTTTCTAAAAGTTTATGCGCATCAGGAAAACTTTGAACAACACCATGATCTGTAATTGCAATTGATTTCCAGCCCCAACTAATTGCTCTTTTTATTAAATCTGCGCATGGAGTAATTGCATCCATTTGGCTCATTTGAGTATGCATATGAAGTTCTACTCTCTTTTCTTCTGCATCATCGGTTCTCTTTTCTTTTTTAAAGCCTGTTGATTCTATTATAGTATTTGCCATTATCTCAACTTCTTTTGAATATGTACTATACCTGGCTGGGCCCTCTAGTCTTAATCCTTTTGCTTTTGATATTCTTCCTTTAACCTCTTTTGCCTTTTCAGTAGGTAAAAAAGCTTTACATCCAATTGTACTTGTTCCATCAAATAAGTTGAACATTAATATTGTTTTTTCATCTTTTATATCTCTTGAATCTAAAGAACCTGGTAAAACTTCTCCATCTACACAAACTCTCATATCTGTATCATCAAGCATTGGAATATTTTCAATTTTTACAAGTTCTGTTCTAATAGTCAAACTTCTTCCTAAAATTAAAGGTGATTCTTCATCTTTAACTTCAGGAGACTTATTTTGATGAGCTTCAATTTTTGCTGCAAGTTCTGGGTTTTGTTTTCTTAAATCTTCTTTTATTTTTTCTTCTTCTTCAAGCTTTCTTTGTTTTTCTTGCTCAGCTTCAATTTTCTTTCTTTCCTTTGCTTGCTCAATTTCTATTTTAGCTTGTCTTTCAAGTTCCATTAAAGCTTCTTTTTCTTCTTGTTTTCTTCTTTCTTCTAATTCTCTTTCAAAATCTTCTGAAATATTTTCGGAAAATTCAACAGAATATTGTTTATTATATAAATTTCCTAATAAATGTTCTAATCCTTTATCAAATTTTTGAGATACCAAAAAAGCAGCACCTTTCATGGCTAAATTTACATTTACTTTTGTATCTTCTACTTCTACTTTACTATTAGTTAAAATAGCTTTACTCATTGGCTCTTTTTTTCCAATATACTTAATAATATTTCCCCAATCAGATTCTAAATTAGGTTCAATATCTAAGTCTCCATAATTAATATCTATAGAAGCTTTATTAACTTTAAAGGTTTTTATTAAATACTCTTCAAAGTGTTCCATTTCATGTAATTTTATCTCATTTTTTGACGCTACTTTTATTTGTAATTTATTAGTTTTTTTATATAAATTAATATTTTCTATTAGTGCATTTATTAAATTATTATTTTCATTATAGTCACCAAATACTTCTTTTATATATTTTTGCATCTTTGCCTCTTTTATTTATTTTCTGTTATTCCAATTATTTCTGTTATACTTTGTAAAGTTTCAGCAACATTCTCAACATCTTTAATTTGAAAACCATTGAAAAATGCTACTCCTGGAATATTGCTTTTTACATAAAAACATATATCTCCAAAATTCATTTTCTTTTGTCTAAATGTTTGAAAAACAGTTATGTCTTTAATATCTGTGTATTTTATAATCTTTTCATTATTATATAACCAATTTTTTACAGTATAAACTACCTTAGTTTCATAAAAAACAGCTTTTGTACCTCTAGCAATTCTTTTACTGATAGCTAAAATAACAACTACTATCAAAACAGAAAAGACTGCACATAAAATAGCTTCCATTGGTTTCCCAACTGCAACAAGTCCTAGGGTAGATATAATAAGAATTGTAATTGCCTCCAACCATTGTAATAAAACATAAGTAATTTTATATCTTCTCTTAACAACTAATCTCTCATTAACATCTTTTTTTAATTCTTCTTCTTCTTGATATTCTTTATAGCAATTTATGCATATATCTGCATTTTCTTTTGCTAATTTTGCTCCACAAATTCTACATCTCATTTTTTATTTTCCTCCTAGAACTATATCTAAAAAATTCTTAATATATCATTATATGTCACGTATAGAGCAAATAAAATTAATAATGTAAAACCAACTGATTGTATTCCTAATTCTATTTCTTCTTTTAGTGCTTTACCACGAATCCCTTCTATAATAAGTAAAACTAATCTTCCACCATCTAAAGCTGGAATTGGCAAAAGATTTGTAACTCCTAATGAAAGTGAAACCAAACATAGTAAATATACAAAATTATATATACCCTCAGACTTTACTACTATTTCAGAAATTCCTACTGGTCCTGTCATCTGCTTGATTCCTATATTTCCAGTAAATAACATTACTAAGCTATCTCCAATTGAAGAAACAAAATCAATTGTTTCCCAAAAAGAATAGTATATCTTTTCTTGGAAACCTCCTTGAATCAATGCCACTTCTACTCCTAAAATATAAAAGTTCTCTTGATATTCAGTAGGTTTAGCTTTAACAGAGATTTCTTCTCCATTTCTTTCAAGCAAAATCGTTATTTCATTTCCTGGTATATAGTTTTCTAAAGCTTTTGTAATATCAGATTTTAATCTAATATTGATATCATCTATTTTTAAAATTTTATCTCCAATTTGTACTGAAGATATATTTTGTTCTGCTTCAGGCAATATTTTAGAAACTGTTGTAGAGATATTATATCCAGATGACATAGATAAAATAAAATATACAATAATCCCAAAAACAATGTTTACAATTGCTCCTGCAGCTACTATAAAAATTCTATTTTGTATTTTTGCATTATTAAATGAATTTGGATCTTCTGATCTTTCATTTTCTCCAGTCATTCTTACATATCCACCAAATGGAAAAAGAGAAAGTGAATATTCAGTTTCTTTTCCCTTCTTTTTTAAAATTTTTGGTCCGAATCCTATTGAAAATTCTTCAACCTTAACTTTAGATAATCGAGCAGCTAGAAAGTGACCTCCTTCATGAATAAAAATCAAAAATCCTAGTAAAAACATTATTTTTAATGCATTTATTATAATACTCAAAATTTATGTTCCTCCTATAAAAACATTAAGAATAATATGTATGCAAATGGTGCAATAAACATTACACTATCTATTCTATCAATCATTCCTCCATGTCCTGGAAACAGATTGCTAAAATCTTTTACTTCAAAATATCTTTTTATAACCGATGCTGAGAAATCTCCAATTTGACCTATAATACTTAATATTAAAGAAATTATTCCTATAAGTAAATATGATATTCCAAATCCACATATAGTATTTAATGCAAATGTATATATCAAACAAGAAACAATAGCTCCTAATGTTCCAGCAACACATCCTTCAATTGATTTATTTGGACTTACTTTACTAAACTTTGTTTTTCCTATTCTTTTACCAAATACATATGCAAATACATCAGTTCCCCATGCAGAAAATAATACATACCAAATCAGATACTTTCCTGAAATATCACCATCCATACCAAACAACAATGGTAAGAAAACTAAGAAAATAAACAAATACAATATTCCTATTAAAGTAAAAGTAACATCTTTTAATGTAATTTTCATATCTGATATTATTACATGTAAAAATAAAACTAATAATAGTATAGGTAATCCTACAAATATGCCATTAGCTAATCCAAATTGCTCAATAGGCTCATAATGAATTATAGATATACTAGCAAGTGACAAATACGAAATCCAAGATACAACCTTTATATTTTTATTTGTAGCACATTTAGCATATTCATACATTGCAATAATTGCCATAATTGCAATAATAACATCTATGATATATTTGTTACCAAATATTAATAAAATCATTACTAATGGAAATCCTATAGCTGCAGTTAAAATTCTTTTCATATCCATATCTATTTATCCTTTTTTCTTTAATTTATTATTTTGCACCGAATTTTCTATTTCTCTTTTGAAATATTTTTATAGCTTCATCTAAATCTTCTGGTGTAAAATCTGGCCACAATTTTTCTAAAAATATAAATTCAGAATATACTGTTTGCCAAGGTAAAAAACCGCTTAATCTTAATTCACCGCTAGTTCTAATTAGAAGATCTGGATCTGGAGCATTTTTAGTATATAAGTATTTTGTAAAAGTTTCTTCATTAATTTCTTCAATAATTAATTTTCCTTCTAAAACTTCTTTTGAAATATTACGTACTGCATTCACTATTTCATTTCTTCCTCCATAATTTAATGCAATATTAAAAATAGTTCCTGTATTATTTTTTGTTCTTTCTATTGTTCTTTTTATACTTTCCTGTAAAGTTTCAGATAATGCTGTTAAATCTCCTAATACTCTTATTACAATATTTTCCGTATCTGCTTCTTTTGCAAAATCATCTAAATATGATTCCAGCAAGTTCATTAAGGCACTTACCTCTTCTTCGCTTCTTTTCCAATTTTCAGTTGAAAATGCATATACAGTAATATATTCTAATCCAATCTTATTTGCATGTCTAACAACTTTTTTTAAAGTTTCAGCTCCTTGTTTATGACCTAATTTAACTGGTAACATTTTACTTTTAGCCCATCTTCTGTTACCGTCCATAATAATTGCAATATGCCTTGGCATATTTTTATTTTCTTCCATATTTTATTCCTTCCTATGGCAAATTTATAGGTTATATACTCATTATTTCTTTTTCTTTTTTATCTAATATGCTATCTATTTCTGAAACATATTTATCTGTTAATTTTTGAATTTTATCTTCTAAATCTGCTTTATCATCTTCTGTTATTTCAGATTTTTTTTGAGCATCTTTTACTGAATCCATTCCATCTCTTCTTATAGAACGAACTCCAACTCTTGCTTCTTCAGCAATTTTTTTAATATCTTTTACTAACTCTTTTCTTCTTTCCTCTGTTAGTTCAGGGAAGTTTAATCTAATAACTTTTCCATCATTATTTGGATTTAGACCAATATCTGAAGCAAGTATTGCTTTTTCTATAGATTTTAATACACTTGCATCCCATGGTTGAATAACTATTGTTCTTGCTTCTGGAACTGAAATTCCAGCAACTTGATTTATAGGTGTTGGTACTCCATAATATTCTACTGTAATTTTATTTAATATTGCAGGATTTGCTCTTCCCGCTCTAATTTCTGATAAATTTTCCTCAAAAACACTTATTGTCTTTTGCATTCTTTGTTCAACTTCATTTAATTCCATAATTTTAAAAATCCTTTCTATTTAACTATTGTTCCTACATTTTCGCCTTTTACAGCTCTCACTATATTTTCAGGATCACTAATAGCGAAAACAAATAAAGGTATATTATTATCTTTGCATAATGCAGTAGCTGTTGAATCCATAACTTTTAAATCTTGTGCTAAAACATCTTTATAAGATATTTCATCATATTTTACAGCGGATGAATCTAATTTGGGATCTGCTGAATATACTCCATCAATCGTTTTAGCAAGCAATATAACTTCAGAATCAGTTTCTGCTGCTCTTAAAGCTGCTGCTGTATCTGTTGAGAAAAATGGATGACCTGTTCCACAAGCAAATATAACAACTCTTCCTCTTTCTAAATGCTTTGCCGCTTTTCTTTTTATATAAGGTTCTGCAACTTCTCTCATTTCTATTGCAGTTTGTAATCTTGTGTATACTCCTCTTGCTTCTAATGCATCTTGCAAAGCTAACCCATTCATTGCAGTAGCTAGCATTCCCATATAATCTGCTGTAGCTCTATCCATTTTTTGCCCATTTCTAGCTCCTCTCCAGAAGTTTCCCCCTCCAACAACTATAGAAACCTGAACTCCCATGTCTATAACTTCTTTTACTTTGTCACATATTGCTCCAACAACATCTGGATTAATTCCATGTTTTTCATCTCCTGCTAATGCTTCACCACTTAATTTTAATAACACTCTTTTATAGGCTACCATAATAAACTCCTTTACCAGCTTTATAATTTTATACTTGAATCATTCTATCATAAAAATTTTTTTTTTACACTACTTTTTTATATATTTTTTATATTTTTATAGGCAAGTTATAACATAATATTTATTTTAAAGATTTATGTAATTTTGTTATTTATTTTTATATTATAAATTGAAATCTTTTAATAATTTTTCTTTAAATTCTTCTGGTAATAACCTAATATTTCTTATTTCTTCTTTTGGAACAATACAAGGAATATATTGCCCCCTATCAATATATTTAGGATCACCTGAAAATTCTGGGCCTGTGCCAGTTCCAAGCTTTCCACTTTTATAAATACAATAATATAAATGTTCCTCAAATTCACTATTAATAGTTCTTGAATATAGTTTATATTTTACTTCAACTTCTATTCCAAATTCTTCTAAAACTTCTCTTTTAACTCCTTCTTCATATGAATTATCATCTACTTCAACACCACCACCAGGAAATACATAGTATTCTCCATATGGTTGTGTTGAATTTTCTTTTTTCTTTACATTAAGTCTATGCATAAGTGCATATCCATTTTCCATTTCTATTAAACCTGCTACTCTTATTCTCATATTTTTCTCCTTAAATTTATATTTATCTACAAAAAAGAGATATATGACTCCTTCATATATCCCCATATTTTTATTTTGTTATTGCTAATATTTTTAATTTTATAATTCCTGCAGGAGCTTGAACTTCAACTATGTTATTTTTTCTTTTTCCTAATAATGCACTTCCTATTGGTGATTCATTAGAAATTTTGTTATTAGCTAAATCAACTTCTGTAGAACCAACGATTGTATATTCTACATCTTCATCAAATTCCATATCATGTACTTTTACAATGTTTCCAACCTGAACAACTTCTGTATCAATTTCTGATTCATCTATTATTCTAGCATATTTAACTTTTTCTTCTAATTCTGCTATTTTTGCTTCATTAGCAGCTTGTGCATTTTTTGCTTCATCATATTCTGAGTTTTCTGATAAATCTCCAAATCCTAAAGCAACTTTTATTCTATCTGCAATTTCATATCTAACTTCTGTTTTAAGTCTTTCTAGTTCTTTTTCTAAATTATCATAACCTTCTTGTGTTAGTAAGAATTCTTTTTCCCCCATTTTCAAGACCTCCTAAATTGTTTGTTATTATATACTTACATATAATACGTGTTAATTGAAAATTTGTCAAGTTAATTTGCCAACTTTTTTGACATTTTTAGATATTCATTTTTTCTAATTTTTCCATTCTTTCCCAATAAAAATGTTATTTTCATATTATCATTTTCAATTTCTCTTACAATATTAGCTGGATTAGTATTTTTATAAATAAAACTTTCATATAAATTAGTAGTATTAAAATGTTTAAAATAAAGTAAATATTTTAAATAATTTTTTGGCATAGAGATTTCCAAAAAACTAGCATTAATTCCTTCAAAAGATTTAGTCTGAATATTTATATTTTCATTAAAATTTATTATGCTTGATTTTTTTGGTAATGCATATTTATTAAACTCACTTTCTGAAAAATCAAAGTTTAGGATTATATCACTTTTAATTAAACTTTTTTTATAATTATTATTAATATTAATTATTATTCCGTATTTATCATACATCTCTTTTTCCAATTTTTTAAATCTATATGAATCATTTGTTAAAACATTTATAATTTTAACTTTCTCAGCTAAATTTCTAATTGTAAAAACAACATCATCATTAATTTTATTTGATAAAATTGATATTTCCTGATATTCAATTATTTCTTTTTTGTTTTCTACTATATATTCACAAATTTTTGTTGCTAAAATTTTAAAAATCCATTTTCCATTAAGAAGTTTTACATTTTCATTTTTTAAATATTCCATAAAAACGACATTATCAAGTAAACTATCAGACACACATACTATACAAATACAATTTTGCCTTATATACTTAGATAGTTTATTTAATGTATTATTTTCAAGATTAGGGAGTCTTATTAATGTCTTGTCCTCTATTTTTTCTTCTTTTAATTTACTACTTTTTATTTTTAAAATATTTTTGATTTTAAAAATAAAATTTTTAGTAGGACTTTTCCTCACCTCCATATTTCCATTTTCTTCAATATCAATATAAATCAAAAAAATCACCTCATAATTATATATGAAATAATTTTATTTTTATGCATATTTTTTTAGTATTTTACTTTCCTTGAGTTTTTCTCAATTTTATGTTAATATATATATAGTTTTTTTTGATTTTTTACTATAATAGCTAAATTATAGTAAGTGTGTAACCGATATTTCTATTATGAAAGGAGAATTGCAACATGTTATTAAACTTTTTAGGAAGAGACTCTGGATTCGGAAACAACCACACTTCCGCTTTCTTTTTCACAGAAAGCAATGACATTGTCGTAATTGACTGTCCTATTTCCACATTCCAAAAGTTGAGGAAAGCTAACCTTACAGACCATGAGCATATCTATGTGTTAATCACACACACACATGGCGACCACATTGGCGGATTAGGACTTTTTGTTCAGCATGTATTTTTCAATCTACACAAAAAGGTTTCTGTTGTTGCTCCTTCAAAAGAAGTTGCCAATGACCTTCAGACGGTTCTTACTATTGAAGGTAACGAAACTGAGTGGTATCACCTCATTACTGCTGATTTACTATCTGAAGAAAACTGGTTTGTCTCATGTGTTCTAACAGAACATGCACCTCAGCTTGCTGGCAAATGCTTTGGTTATGTGCTTATCATCTCTGGCAAAGCTGTTGTATATACTGGAGATACATCAACACTTAAGCCATTCGAGCCTTACTTTCCAATGTGTAATGAGCTCTATGTTGATACTTCTGTCCACTATGGAATGGTTCATTTGAAGTTGGAAGATGCTCTCATAGATTTCATTGGTTTAAGTAAGAATGGTACAGAGGTATTTTTAATGCATCTTGATGATGCTGAAGCTGCCCATATGCTTATAGTTGATTTTCCTGGCATCAATGTGGTAACTGTAGAGTAAGACAAAAAAAAACAAAAACGGAGCTTTCACCCAAATGAAAACTCCGTTTTTGTTTGGCTGGGGTACTGTGATTCGAACACAGGAATGTCGGAGTCAGAGTCCGATGCCTTACCGCTTGGCGATACCCCAATATCAATTTCAATTATGTTATCACATTAGGAAATTTTTTACAACAAATTTATTAATTTTTTTATTTTCTATGGACTTTTTATTTATTTTTGTATATCATAATTACATCGTAAATAAAAAACTACTTTGCAAATGCTTTTGTAAAGATAAAATATTTCTAGGAGGTTTATATGTCTAAAACTTTAAAAGTATTATTAATATCTTTTTTCTTAATATTAACTTTAGGTTTTAATTTTGTATTTGCCACATCTAATAATGAGATAGATAACGAATTTACAAATACAACACAAGAAAATACAAATAAGCAATCATCTTTATCAACATTATCTCCTACCTCATCATCTTCAATTACTGGCGTTTCTGGAATGAATAGTTATTCCCAAGCAAACTTAGAATTAAATAATATTTTATGTATAATTCTAATTGCTATCGGAGTATTAATAATCCTTTTATCAATAGCAATTTTAATAAGATTAAAAAAGTAAATTTTATAGTATAGTAAGAAAAACCAGCGATTTATCGCTGGTCCTTCTTTTTGTGAACTTGAATGAAACGGAAGATTAAAAACACTATAAAAAGAATTGTACATACCACAGGGAATTTGTTAAAGATCCAATAGATTCCACAAAACATCACGCCCATGATAACCAGTCCAATGATGTAAATCAAAATCTCAAATCTCCGCTCTTTCCAAGTCATGTCAGGTTGCTTCTTGGAAGTAAAAATTAGGCCAATGATAATGAACATCATGAAAGATCCAACAGTTTGCAACATAATAAAACCTCCAACTTATCATGTTCCCAAGAGGGAAACTTGCTTGCGCTTCCAATATTTTCTTACATAATTATTATACCATAATATTTATAATTTTTCAAATTTTCGATATATGTATAAAGACATAATAAATTCTAAAAATATAATTCAAGAATTTACTATGTCTTTTTAGTATAAATATTAGTCATTAGTTCTTGTTGCATAA
The DNA here is from genome assembly GCA_949482135.1 of uncultured Clostridia bacterium. Classification (GTDB taxonomy): domain Bacteria; phylum Bacillota; class Clostridia; order TANB77; family CAG-508; genus Scatovivens. Next base: position 22,637 of record CASYFC010000012.1, on the reverse strand, counting down.
TACCATATTGCTGCAATAATTACTATTGCTGCTACTACTAGAATAATCCACATCCATGTTGTTGTAGTCATAGTTGAAAATCCACCATTTGTAGTTGTTCCTTCTGCTGTTGTTCTTGTTGTATTATAATTACTTGTGTTTACAACACCATCAACTACATCTTTTCCATCTCTTCCTACATCTCTTCCTACATCTCTTGCACCATCTTTTATATCATTTCCTGCATTTTTTACAGTATTTCCTGCATCTTTAACTATATTACCTGAAACTACATTATCTACACTTTTACCTGTCTTGTTTATTGAGTCCATTATTTCATTTCCTAAATTAGTAGATGAGCCATTATTTTCTGCTGCAAAACAGCTACCACAACATAAACATAAAATTATTATAGCAAAAGCAACTATAAAAATTTTCTTTGCCATAATCATTTTATATCCTTTCAATTTTTTATATGAATTTGTACTTCATATAATTTTATTATTGTTCTTATAAAAAAAATTATTCTAGTAATATTTGAAAACTATTTATTGCTAATGTTTATATTTGAAACATCAACACTTAATTCTCTTTCTACAATATTTTGAATTTTTGAAATTTGATCTTGATTTAAATTTGTTGATTTTACTATTACACTAACATTTCCATTATTTTCCAAAATAACAACATTATCAAATCCTTTATTTTTAACTAAATTTTCTGCTATAAGTATGCTATTTTTTTTACTTGTAATATTTGATATTTCTTGAGCAGCAATAGATTTCTGTTCTTGTGGAGTTTGATTACTATCTATTAATTTTTGATATGTTTCTATTGTTTCAGAATACATTCTATCTCTTTGTATTCTTGTTTCTTCAAAGTAATTTGTAGTATCTTCTACTATATAATTTTGTATCTCATTTGAAATAGTATTTTCATTTAGAGTATCATTAGAAACAATTCCCTCTATATATTCTTCTTTTACTGGATTACTACTTACAAGTTCAACATCACCAAGATTAATTTCATTGCTACTTTCTCTACTTGCAACCTCAATTGTATTATTTAAACTATAATTAGCATAACCAATTCCTATTAGTGATATTGCAATAGCAGATAAAAAAATTTGTTTTACTTTTTCTTTACTATTTTTCAAAATCATTCATCTCCCATCTCAAAAACTTGAATTTTATGATTTGCAAGCCCTGTAACAGCTTCAACTGCTGATATTATGTTGGCTTTTGTATTCGAATCTTTAACACCTTGTGCTGTTATTATTGCTCCCTCAATTTTAGGCATAATTTGTTTCTCTGTTACAATATTTGATGAAGAATCTGTTATAACATCTTTTTTATTATCCTCTGAAGTAATTGTTCTTGTTCCACCAGAAGTATCTTTTTCCTCAGTTATACTTGTACTTTGACTAGTATTATATATTGGAACTATTGAGCTTGATTCTGAATATGTAAGTAGTACAGAAACATCTCCTACTCCATTTATTTTTTTTAAAATATTTTCTAATTTTTTTTCAAATTCACTTGATATACTACCTGAAGAATAATTTGATGTGGCAAGTTCTACTCCGATTTCATTTGTATAGTCAACATTTTCTTTATTATTATTGTCTTGTTTTAATATTTTATTAATAACAATTAATGTTATAACTAAAATTATTAAAAAAGATATTAAATTTTCCATTCTTTTTTCTTTATTATTAAATATATTTTTTATTCTACCTAAAAAATTCATTTTACACCTCATTTCACAAAATTAATTAATAAATAAATATCTTGTCCTCTTCAACAGCATAATTAACAATTAGTATAGAAACTATATCTGAATATTCTTCTTTTTTATTTTCTTTTTGCCCTATATTAATTTTTTCAATTTTAATAATATTTTCATTTGAATTACTATTTATTTTTAATGATATTTTTTCTATTTGTTCATAACCTGAATCAACTTCAACCTTTACGTATTCTAGATTATATCCAAGTTCTTCTATTTCTTCCTTTATTTTTTCCTCTATTCCTAAAACATATACATCTTTTATGTTTTTATCAAATGTAGTAGATGTTGTAACAGTATCCCAATTAAAAAAAGTTGAAAAATCATAATCATAATTTAAAATTTTTAGAAGTGGATTTAATGAAACAAACATAATATAAATTCCTATTATTACCTTTACATATTTTTTACTTTTATTATCTGGAATTAGCATCTCAATAATAATAGATATTATTATTGCAATTATAATTCCTTCACACCATTCTCTTAATTTTAGAATCATATACTTTCCTATCTATACATTAATACACTGTTAGTCATTTTAATAACTATTGTAATTCCTATAATAAACATTACAGAAACAGCAATTAAAATTCCAAGTAAAATTTTATATCCGTCTGCAATTTGATCAATTAGTTTTACAATTTTTGCATCTGCCACAACTTCACAAACTGCTGAAGTTAATTTAAATGAAATCCATAAGATAGAAATTTTTATAACAGGTATAAAAACAATTCCGATTACTACTATAACTCCTATGATTCCAACTGAATTTTTAAGTATATTTCCACATCCTATTACACTATCTACAGTATCTCCAAGAATTTTCCCAACAACAGGTATAAAATTTGAAACAGCAGCTTTTGCAGTTTTTGCAGTCATTCCATCCACTGAACTTGTTAAACTTCCTTGAAGAGATAAAGTGCTTGTAAAAATTGTAAGTAAAATTCCTAAGCCCCATACAATAGAAGATTTTAAAAATTTAGATAATCTATCAATTTGAACCTTTTCCGAAATATTTGAAACAATAGAAATACTCATTGATATTAATAACAAAGGTATTAAAAAAGTATTAATAAAATTACCAACAATATTTACCATGATAAGTAATATCGGTTCTACAACACTACTAGTAACTAAACTACCTGTACTAAGCATTAGAGTTATTAGTAAAGGTATAAGAGCAGTCATGAAACTTACAACATTTTCTATACTCTCTTTTGTTAAATCTAATATAGAAATAAATGTATTTATAACTAAAGTAACAATAACTAAATATTGTATAAAGTAAGTTATTTGTGCTGAATTTGAATTTCCTAAATTTTCAATAATAGCTTTAAAAATACTATTAATTATAATAATTATTATCACATCAATCATTATTTCTATTGCAAAAGAAGCTTCATTTGAAAGAAAACTTGCTATTCCAAAACTGTTAAATATATTTCCTACATTTCCAGAAATACTATCATTAAAAATTTTTGAAATATTTAAATTTGGAAACGAACTTTGAGTATATTGATTAGCTTGTCTTATAAAATCAGTTATTCCTAATAAATTGCTTTGTGATTCAATTATTTCATTCATTTACAAATAATCTCCTATGGTAAAATTTGTATTAAAGATTCTAAAGTTGTCCCAATTATAGGAATTGACATAGAAATAATAAGTATTTTTCCACCAAAATCTATTTTATTTGCAATAGCACTTTCTCCTGAATCTTTGCAAATACTTACTGCATATTCTGTTAAAATGGATATTCCTGTTATTTTAAGCAAGCATGAAATAAAATCTGTATTAAAACTTCTATTTTTTGATATTTGTTCTAAAAAATTCACTATTGATGTTACTGTGTTTAAAGAATACAGTAGAATAATCGCTCCACATATTATAACAGCATATATTGCATATTCTTTTCTATATTCTTTTAAAATAATCGTTATTATTAATGTTATAAAACCAATCCCAATAATTTTTATAATATCCATCTATAAATTAAACACCGTCCTAACTGTATCAAATAGTGTACTAATTTCTTTTACTACAATTGTAAGTACAATTACCATTCCAGCAAGTGATGTCATCATAGCTTGATCATCTCTTCCTGCCTTACTTAATATTTGATGTAAAACAGCAATTAAAATTCCAACACCTGCTATTTTTAATAATAAATCAATATTCATATATCCTCCAAAATTAAATTAAAATTATACTAATTCCTAATCCTAAAATAACTCCCATTGTTTTATATAATTTAGAATTTTTATTTCTTTCATATTCTGCCTCTACAATTTGTTTACCAATTAAATCAAGACCTAATGAAATTTCACTAAGTTGTCCTTCTATATCAGTCTTTCCAAGCAATTTTCCTATTGTTTTTATTACTTCTTTATCAGAATTATTTAAAAATAAAATATTATCTGCATTTTCACACCATGCTTTATTAATATTCTTTTCTTCTTTTGATGTAAAAAAAAATATATTAGTTTCATTTTTGTAAATTACATTAGAAATTTCTTCAAAAATATCTTTAATTGGTTCATATGTAAATTTTAATTTACTTTCAAACATTACAAGGGCACTTTGAAATTTTGAAAGTTCTGCAACTCTATTTTCAAAAGATTTGCTTTTTAGAATTCCAATATATGAACAAATTGCGATAATACCTATCAAATTCACATTTTTTAAAAAAATCATATAAACTCCCCATATAAAAATTTACTCAAACGAATAGCAATTTTCACTATTTAATTTATAAATTTCCTTTGCTTTACATCTTTGACTTTTATCTAAAAAAATTAATCTTTCAAAAACATGTGTATCAATTAGTTTTTTTAAAATTGGATTTTTATAAATCTCTTTCAAAGAACTTCCATGAGCAGTAAATAGTCCCTTGCATCCTGAACATAATGCATAATTTATTGCATCAATATCATCAAGTATTCCAACTTCGTCTGCAATAATAACTCTAGGTGCCATAGAACGTACAAGTATTTTTATTCCAATTGCTTTAGAAACATTTTCAATTACATCAGTTCTCATTCCAACATCATTTTGCGGAACGCCTTTGTATAAACTTGCTATTTCACTTCTTTCATCTACTATTCCTACTGTAATTCCATTAAATTTATATATATCAATTCCATTAGATACTTGTCTTGCTATATCTCTTACCAAAGTTGTTTTTCCAAATCCTGGTGGCGAAATTATAAGTGTATTAAAAATATTATTATTTTCTATATCTAAAATATGTTTTAGTAAATTGTTACTACATCCTATAACTTGTCTTGCTATTCTAAAATTAAAACTATTTATATAATTTATATTTATAATTTTATTATTTTCTATAACACATGAACCAACAATACCTACTCTATGTCCACCTTGCAAAGTAATAAATCCTGAAGATATTTGTTTTTGATAGGAATATATTGAATTTTCGCATATTAATTGTAAAATATTCATAATTTCTCCTGAATTTACTTTATATTTAATTATTATTTCTTCACTATTAAATTTTAAAATAATATAATTTTGATTTCTTATTCTAATTTCTTCTAACTTGTCTTCATCTTGTTTAATTTTTTCAAATAAAATATTTTGAAGCTTGTCTGGAAAATATTCTATAATATTCTTCATTTATTCCTCTTTTCTATTACTTGTAATAATATATATTCCATAAAATATTTTTTAGAACTTATTTATTAAAAATATATAAAAAAGTGCTAACTAATTTTTAGTTAACACTTCTTATTTTCCTATATAAATTTACAATACTATCTTTCATCTTCATCTTTGTCTTTAAGTTTAGGCCAATTTAATTCATCTCTTATTGCTGCTCCCATACTTCCATTTTCCCAATTTAGATTTACAATACCTATATTATTATTAGAAATCTGTGGTAATACATCTTCTTTAAACTTATCTAATTGATCTCTTTCAAAGTATATTTGTATATTATTTCTATTATTTTCATTCCTTTTACCAGATTTTGGTACTGGTTCTATATAACTTGCAACTCCAGCTGATTTAAAAGCATCTAAAATTGGTATTATATTTCTTGTAGCTGGAACACTTACATAGCACATAACATCTTGCAATTCTTCTGGATTATTTCCTATAGTATCTAATTTCATTCTTATTTTATCTAGAGTATGACATATTGTATTCTTTCTTCCATTATATCCAGATGTTCTTCCATTATAAGAATTATATCCAATCCATAATGTATAAAGAACTCCATTTGAAGGTGCTGATATCATATTTCTTATTGTTTCATTTTGTTCTAACATACTATCTAATTCATTTAAAATAAATCCTGGATATTGTCCTAGATTTTCATCATTACGCCATTCATAACTTCTAGATGAAAAGTTTATTGCTTCTCTTTCAACATTAAAAATTCCTTTTTCAGATTCAGGAACAGCGAACATAAATCCACCATCACGATTTTCTTGACAATCAGGAAATGCAGCATAACTAATTCCTAATGTATTTGCTTTTTTTATAATTTCATAAGCTGTAGTTGCATCTACTGCCTTATACATAATTCCGTCTTTAGTTAAATTTTCTTCAGTATCTAATAAACCTTTTGCTCTTGCAATTTTTTTCTGGAATTCTAATATATTTACAAATCTACTTCCTTTTGCTGTTAAATCATGTTCAATTCTATCTATTTCTCTTCTTATATCTTCATCTGTATAAGCTTTTAATTTTTCAATTTCTTCTTGCGCTTTTCTTTGCTCTGATTCTATTGCATCTTGCTTTTCTTTTTCTTTTCTAGCTTTTTCTTCCGCTTTTTGTTTTGCTTTTTCTTCTTCAGCTTTTTTTTGTTCTTCTCTTTTCTTTAATTCTTCGCCTATTTTGTCTTTTTTATCTTCCATTTCATTAAGTGTTAGTTTAAACCTAACAAATCTTTTTAAAAATTCAAATGATTTGCTATCTTCATTAGAGCTATCAAATAATTGGCTTATTGAAAAATCGTCTATCATTCTTACATTTGACATTTGACTATTTAATTCTTTAGCCATAGAATCTATCGAATTAAAATATCTTGTATCATATTGATTAAATTCCTCTTCTGAAAATGATAATATATCATATTGACTAGCAGCCTTTTTAGCATCTTCATAAAACATCTTTGAAAATATTTTTTGTTTTGTAAGTGATAAATCCTTAAATGGATTTGTTGGAACATCATAATAATTATTTGAAAGAAACATTAATTCTAACATTTTTATTCTATATTCAGATTTCATTGAAATAGTATTAAATTTTTGTTTTTGAACTTTTGTTAATAATGGACTACCATTCATTTCGCTTTCTGTAACTTTTTTCTGTACTTTTGAAATGAATGATATATATTCTTCTAATTTTTGTCTATTTATTCCATCACTATATATTGGTTTTTCAAATGTTTTATCCATTAACGCATTTTGATGTTCTAATTCACTAATTGTATATTCTCCATCAGCTAATTTTTTATCTTCTTCAAATTGTGACTTTAATGTTCTAAATACACTAATAACTTCTGGATCATTCTCATTATTAGTTTTTTCTAATAATGCTGTTAATAAATTTATTTGTTTTTGCAGACTTTCTCCTCTTTCTGGTAATACTTCTGATATGTATGAAACATCTGCATCAAATAATTGAAGCGAACCATAAATACTATCTTCAAATTTCTTTTCTTCATCATATGTAACAAATGTTGTATCAAATTCAGATTTTTCGCCTCCCATTCTATTAGTTTCATTTTTATCTTCTAATCCAAAAAAAGATCTCCAAAATCCCATTTTCTTCCTCCTTAAATTAACCTCTGTTCACCATTATATCACAGATAATTCGTTTTGTCATTACTTTATGTATACTTTATACCAATAAAAAGAAAGTAAAATTTATTAAATTCTACTTTCTTTTTTTAATTATTTTTTGAAATTTAAGATTTGGTTAGTAACACCAATATTTTCTTCGTCTTCATCAACTATTATATCTTCAATTTTATTTTTCTTTTTAAATAAACCTGACTTCTTTTTTTCTTTTTCCTTATCAGATTCAGGAGCTTTTGATTGAGCGATTGCTTCCTCTACAGTTAAAGTTTTTTCAAAATCTATAATGTTTTTAACCGGTTGTTTGTATACACCTTCTATATAAACATCTTTTTTTCTAGGAGATTGAACACTTTCATACTCTAAATAAGCTTGAACTATTTTCTTATCTTTTCTTCCTAAAGTTTCAATTCCTTCTTGAAGATGTTTATATCTCCATATTACATGACGCTCATAAGAATCAAATGGAGATTCTGTTAAATCTTCATAATCAAATTCAATTTTAAATTTAAAATTTTCTATTGTTATATTTATACTACTCCAAACACTTCTTTTAGTATTAACAAATCGTTCATGTAATAATTTTATAGAGTTGTATACATCACTGATTAACTTAGAATATTGTTCTTCATCTATATTAAATATGTTAGGAATTTCATATCCATTTACAAATTTCTTTTTTATAATCCCTTTAGGTAAATAGTAGAAATACATTTCACCTACTGATTTTTGATTAGGAACACTTATAACAGAAGCATATAAATATATTTTTTCCCATTTTTCTGGAATTATATAGAACAATTTCTTTTGTATATCAGAGTACAATAATTTTTCTTCTGGTAAATTTATCATAAATTTTCTCCTAAAATTTAACGATTAATTCTCTAGTAAGCTTTCTCCTGTCATTTCTTCAGGTTTTTCTAATCCCATTAGTTCTAACATTGTTGGTGCTAAATCTGCTAAACGTCCTTCTTTTATTTTTTTGTTTGCAGGTAAGCCAACTATTGCTAGTGGAACTGGACTTGTAGTATGAGCAGTATGTGGTTCTCCAGTTTTGTAGTCTACCATTTGTTCACAGTTTCCATGATCTGCTGTTATTAATAATGTTCCATTAACTTCATTTATAGCATCTACAACTCTTCCTACACATTCATCTATAGCTTCTAATGCTTTAACAGCTGCATCTATATTTCCTGTGTGTCCAACCATATCTGGGTTTGCAAAATTTAATATTATTGAATCATATTTTGCAGATTTTATAGCTTCTACTACTTTATCTGTTACTTCATAAGCACTCATTTCAGGTTTTAAATCATATGTTTCAACTTTTGGTGATGGAACTAAAATTCTATCTTCACCAACATATTGTTCTTCTTTTCCTCCATTAAAGAAAAATGTAACATGAGCATATTTTTCAGTTTCAGCAATTCTTAATTGTTTTAATCCTTTATTACTTATATATTCTCCAAAAGTATTTTTTAATTCTTCTTTTTTATAAGCAACTTCTACATTTGGCATTGTTTCATCATATGGTGTCATACATACAAAATAAGTATTTAATTTTTTAGTTTCAAATCCATCAAATTCTTTATCTACAATACTTCTAGTAATTTCTCTTGCTCTATCTGGTCTGAAGTTAAAGAATATAACTGAATCTCCATCTTCTAATTTAGCAACAGGTTCACCATTTTTATTTGTAATAACTGTTGGTTTAACAAATTCATCAAATACTTCTTTTTGATAAGATTCTTCAATAGCAGAAACAGCAGATAATGATTTTTCTCCTTCTCCATTTACTATAGCACTATATGCTTGGCTTACTCTTTCCCATCTCTTATCTCTATCCATGCTATAGAATCTTCCAGAGATAGTTGCAATTTGACCAACACCTTTTTCTTTTATCTTTTCTTCTAATTCTGTAATATATCCTTCGCCTGATGCTGGTGGAGTATCTCTTCCATCCATGAAGCAATGAACATATACTTTTTCGAAATCTTTTCTTTTTGCTAATTCTAGTAAAGCATATAAATGACGATTATGACTATGAACACCACCATTAGATAATAATCCCATAATATGCAATTTTGAATTATTCTTTTTACAATTTTCTATAGCTTTTACAAATTCTGGTACACTAAAGAAATCTCCATCTTCAATAGCTTTTGTTATTTTTGCTAAATCTTGATATACAACTCTTCCTGCACCAATATTTGTATGACCAACTTCTGAATTTCCCATTTGACCATCTGGTAATCCAACTGCTAATCCACTAGTATGAACTATTGTATTTGGATTTTTTGTTAATATTTCATTTAAGTTTGGTACATTAGCTAATTTTACTGAATTTCCTTCTGTTTTTTCATTAATTCCAAAACCATCTAATATCATTAACATTGTTAATTTACTCATTTTTTTGTTACACTTCCCATCTATTATTTATCATAATTTACTATTTTGCTAAATTCATCTGGTTTTAAGCTGGCTCCACCAACTAATCCACCATCTATATCTGATGTACTAAATAATTCTTTTGCATTTGAAGATTTTACACTTCCACCGTATTGGATAATAACATTTTCTGCAACATCATCACCATATAATCTTTTGATTTCAGCTCTAATAGCTTTTATAGAATTATTAGCGTCTTCTGAAGTTGCTGTTTTTCCTGTTCCTATAGCCCAAATTGGTTCATAAGCAATTATTGTATTTTTAACTTGCTCTCCTGTTAAACCATCTAAAGCTAAACGAGTTTGAGATGTTATAATATTTTCTGTTTTTCCAGCTTCTCTTTGTTCTAATGTTTCACCAACACAAACTATTGGTTTTAATTCATTTTCAAAAGCGGCCTTTATTTTTTTATTAACAGTTTCATCTGTTTCATTAAAATATTGTCTTCTTTCAGAGTGACCTATAATTACATATTGGACTCCAATTGATTTTAACATTTTAGGAGAAACTTCTCCAGTGTATGCCCCATTTTCTGCAAAATGCATATTTTGAGCACCTATTTTTATATTTGTTCCTTGAGCATTCATTAAACAATAAAATAAATCTGTATATGGTACACATAAGATTATTTCAGCTTTAGAGTCTTTAACCATTGTTTCAAAACTTTGAATATATTCAATTGCTTCATTTGGAAGCATATTCATTTTCCAGTTTCCTGCAATTACTTTTCTTCTCATAAATTTAATCCTCCTATTTATCTTGTAAAGCTTCAATTCCAGGTAATTTTTTACCTTCTAAGAATTCAAGTGAAGCTCCACCACCTGTAGAAATATGTGTGAATTTTTCAGCTAATCCTGCTTTTTCAACAGCAGCTGCTGAATCTCCACCACCAATTATTTTTATACAATCTACATCGGCTAATGCTTTTGCAATACTGTTTGTTCCAATAGCAAATTGATCAAATTCAAATAATCCAACTGGTCCATTCCAAATTACTGTTTTTGCATTTTGTAATTCTTTAGAATACATTTCTATTGTTTCTTGACCAATATCAAATCCTTCCCAACCAGCTGGAATTTCTGTATATTTAACTGTTTTGCTTTCTGTATCTGCTGAAAATTCTTTACCAACTTTTGTATCTACTGGTAACATGAATTTTACACCTTTAGTTTTTGCTTTTTCCATAAGCTCTTTTGCTAAATCTAATTTATCTAATTCGCAAATTGAATTTCCAACTTCATATCCCATTGATTTAAAGAATGTGTAAGCCATAGCTCCACCAATCATTAAAACGTCTACTTTCTCTAATAATGCATTTATAACACCAATTTTATCTGATACTTTTTTTCCACCTAAAATTGCCATGAATGGTCTTTCTGGATTTTCTAAGGCTGATCCTAAGAATTTTAATTCTTTTTCAATTAAGAATCCTGATACTGCTGGTAAATAGCTTGCAACACCTGTTGTTGAGCTATGAGCTCTGTGTGCTGTACCAAAAGCATCATTTACAAAAATTTCAGCCATTGAAGCAAATTCTTTTGATAAGTTCTCATCATTTTTTTCTTCTCCTGCTTCATATCTAACATTTTCAAGAAGCATAACTTCCCCTGCTTGTAAATTTGCTGCTAGATTTTTAGCATCTGGTCCTACAACATCTTTAGCAAGTTTTACTTCTTTTCCTAATAATCTTGATAATTCTTCTGCAACTATGTTCATTGAATATTCTGGTTTTACTTCTCCCTTTGGTCTTCCTAAGTGTGAACAAAGTATTACTTTACAATCATTTTCAAGTAAGTATTTGATTGTTGGTAGTGCAGCAACAATTCTTCTGTTATCTGTAATTTTTCTGTTTTCATCATATGGAACATTAAAATCACATCTTACTAATACTTTTTTTCCTTTTACATCAATATCTTTTACTGTTTTTTTGCTCATTAAAACATCCTCCTTTAATTTCTTTGCAAAGCTTTTACTTTACAAATTTTTTGTTTTATAAATTTTTTATTTATATTTTTTCATATTTTCATACAAAGCTATTCTATAACAAAAAAGAATACTTTTCAAGTATTCTTTTAACTATTTTTACCAATTTGGGGAATTCTATTACTTTTTATAAACAAAAAGAAGATAAGCACTAAACCTATCTTCCTTTATAACTTATTTTAATTAGTTTAATTCAGCAAAATATTTGATTGTTCTTACCATTTGGCTTGTGTAAGAATTTTCATTATCATACCAAGAAACAACTTGTACTTGATATAATCCATCTTCTACTTTTGTTACCATTGTTTGTGTTGCGTCAAATAATGAACCATATGTGATTCCTATAATATCTGAAGAAACTAATGGTTCTTCTGTGTATCCGAAAGATGCACTAGAAGCTGATTTCATAGCTGCATTAATTGATTCTGGTGTAACTTCTTCATTGCTTCTTACTGTAGCAATCAAGATTGTTGTAGATCCTGTTGGAACTGGAACTCTTTGTGCAGAACCAATTAATTTTCCATTTAATTCTGGAATAACAAGTCCTATAGCTTTAGCTGCTCCTGTTGAATTAGGAACGATATTTACAGCTGCTGCTCTAGCTCTTCTTAAATCTGCTTTTCTATGTGGTCCATCAAGTACCATTTGGTCTCCAGTATAAGCATGTACTGTTGTCATGATTCCTGATTGAATTGGTGCATAGTCGTTTAATGCTTTAGCCATTGGTGCTAAGCAGTTTGTTGTACAAGAAGCTGCTGAAATAACTGTATCTTCTGCAGTTAATATGTTTTCATTAACACCAAAAACAACTGTTGGTAAATCTTTTCCTGCTGGTGCAGAAATAACAACTTTTTTAGCTCCTGCTGTAATATGAGCTGAAGCTTTTTCTTTTGATGTATAGAAACCTGTACATTCTAATACAACATCAACTCCTATTTCTCCCCATGGTAAATTAGCTGCATCTTTTTCTGCATATATTTTGATTGTTTTGCCATCAACTGTAATAGAGTCTTCTCCTGCTACTACTGTATCTGCTTTTTCATATCTTTTTTGTGCAGAATCATATTTTAAAAGGTGTGCTAACATGTCTGGGCTTGTTAAGTCGTTGATTGCAACGATTTCATATCCTTCTGCTCCAAACATTTGTCTAAATGCAAGACGTCCTATACGTCCAAATCCATTTATAGCTACTTTTACTGACATAATATAAATCCTCCATTCTGATACTTGATTTATTATAAGTATCTTTTAAATATTTTGGTCATTTTAGACCGAGATTATTCTATAATAATTTAAATGGTTTTTCAAGAGTTTTTTGAAAATAAATAAAATTAAGGGACTCTAAAGTCCCTTAGTTTTATTTCTGAAATTTTTCGTGCGTCCCTAAATTTCCGTCCCTAAATTTCATTTATACTAATTTGCTCTGGCATAGCTATTGCTTCTAGTTCTGGATTATAGTAGTCATAAATTCTTACAGCTCCTCCAGTTATTGTTTCTGGATATAGTGCTCTATATTTTACTTCTAAGTCCATTTCAGCATTATTTTTTAAATCTCTTAAATATAGATTTATTCTTCCATAATTATATTCATATTTTTCAATTAATTCAGAATGTTTTAACATCATTAAAGATTCTTCATTTACACTACATCCTTGTGGTATATTAATTTGAACTAATCCATTAAATATATCTTCATTTGATTTATTTATTACATGAATTTTTTGAAAAATTTCTTCATTTACTTTTGCTGTTTGAGTGATTGTTTGTTCTATCATAAGTTTATTATTGCTTTTTGCTGCTTCTTCAAATTCAGCATATTCATGATCTTTATAAAAATCTTTTATAATTTCATATGTTATTTTTCCTTTTTTCATCTCTATAGATACTTTATTTTCACTAGGAATATCTTCAAATAAAACTTCATATACTCCTAAACTATTTTTATCTATATCTATTGATTGCACTTTATCATTTACTTTTACTACAATTGTTTGATTAGAAATATCAGAATTAGTTCCATAATCATTTATTGCTTTTAATGCAAGTACTGTACTTTGTGTTGTTCCCCATGTTCCATTTGGAGATTTAGATTTAATTAAATAATTAATCAAACCTTGATTTGTTTTTTCATTAGTATTGTTTTTAGTTAATGCAATTGATGTTAATGCTGTTGATTGAATATTTTGGTAAAGATTCCAGCATCCATAATAATCACGCAAGTTAGATTCTACATAAGATGAATCTCCATCAGAAATAACTTTTTCCATTAACTTATTTACTATTTTTCTACTTTCATTTTCTTTTTCTGTATTTATAAACACATTTGCCATTAAAGCAAGTGTATATGTATCCTCTGCTTTATCTATATTTTTACTCAAATATTCAACAGATTTTTCTATTCTGCTATCTTCCGGGCAAACTTCTGATAATCCCCATATTATATATGCATTCATTGCAAGTTCATCTGTTGATTCAGAACCTCCTATATATGTTGATTTATAGTCAAAACTTCCATTTACATTTTGTACTTTAAATAAATAATCTTTCATATTTTCAATAACATTTTTATCTACTTCATATACATCTGATAATTCATTCATTTCCATTAATCCAAATGCTGTTATAACTGGCTCTGCTGGACTTTCTCCATATAATGAATATCCACCTTTTGTTCCATCAACTTCATATGTTAATAATCTTTGATATCCACTTGATATATATTCTAATGCTCTTGTTTTAATCTCTTGATTATCTAAATTATTATTTTTTAGATATTTTAATGCTAAAATATCTGGATATAAAGATGATGATGTTTGCTCAAAACATCCATTTGGCAGACTCAATATTGAATCCATATTTTCAATAATTTGTGCAATTGATGAAGGATATATTTTTACTTTTATTTTTTTACTTCCTTCAATCGCATTATCTGAATAAATGATATCTTGTGATATATTCTTTTGCATAGTACCACTTGATACAATTTTTTCTACTTTTAATCCATTTTCAGTAACTTGAATATTTTTTTCAACTATATCTGAGATGTTTCCTGATTTTGTTTCAACTCTAAATATATTATTTCCTGATTTAGTAATTTCTATTGGAACATATACCATATATGTTGAATTTGCAGGAACATTAACTGTTTTTTCATATTCTCCTATATTGCTCCATTCATTTGGCTTTACATCAATTTCAATGTTCATATTTTGTTCTGTATAATTATATAATGTAACAGGTATTTCAACCTTATCTGTAACTACAGAATTTGTTGGTAATGTAAAATCAACAAAAAAGTCTTTAAATACTTTAAATGTTTTTGATGAATATCCTAGTTTTCCATTTTTTGAATTTCCAACAGTTTGAATATTCCATGTTGTTATATTATCACTTATATTCAATTCTAAATTTGCACTTCCATTTTCTGTTACAAGTTCTGGAATAAATGCTAAACTTTCTAAAAATACGTTTCTAACATTTTCAACTACTTCTTCTGTTTTTTCAATTTCAACCATTTCTGGAGTTTCTTCTTCAGCTACTTGATTTTTTTCATCAAAAGATAAAAATGGTTCTTGTATTGATTCACTTTTTGAAGTTCCAGAAAAAGATATTCCATTATTTCTATCAGGTCCTCTTAAACTTGTGCTATTTTCTGAGTCTAATGAATCTTCTGATAAAATTGCATCATTCATAGGTAAAGACGCCATACTGTCATTTATTTTTGATCCAGCAAAATTATTTGCTATTGTTGCAATTCCTACAAATAGTACTACTATAAATAGTAATCCTATTCCTGCAACAATTAGTTCATTTCCTGTAACATTAAGATTTATTTGATTTCCTTGCATTTTTATTTTTGTTTTACCAAATACATATTTATCTATAAAAACATATCCTACTAAAACAATCCATAAAACTATTGGAGAGAAAAATATTTCATTTAATAAAGCAATTGCTAGAAAAACAATAAGTCCTTTAAATAATTGTGTTAATGTATATTTGAAAAATTGTTCTTTATTTCCTAATTTATGCTGTCTAGATCTATTTACAAGAAATGCCCAAATAACTAAAAGTGTTAAAAACACTAAAATAATTAATTCTTGTACTCCTATAAATGTTGCAAATAAATATATTACTAAAATATAAGTTACTGGTATTACAGCTAAATTTACTATCATTCCAAAAATATAATCTCTTTGTTTATATAGTATTAATGTATATAAAACAAAAGTTAATACTACATTAGTAAGCAGTGTAAATATATTTATTAATTTGTATGAATCTAATATAGAATAATACAAATCGTATATTGGTTCAAACAAAACAATTCCAAATACTATAAATATTGCAAATAAATTTGCAACATGAGCTATAAATTTAGCCACTTTTCCTGCTTTAGATTCATTTTTAGCAAGTTTTGAAAAAGCATATATTGCAATAACTATTATAACAGCAATAAGCGAATATACAGCTTTTTCTAAATATTCATGTTTGTATGATTCTGAAAAATTACTTTGTCTACATATATTCGGAGATGTATAGGATTGTTTTAATAACAAGGCTTTTAATAATCCTTCAGAGGAGTCATCCATAACATTTACATATAAATCTGCTGCTGTTATACCACTAGATAATTCAATATCTTCTAAAGCTATTTTTATATTATCTATTGATAAATCATTTTCTGATAAATTTAAAATTGCTTCATCAAGTATACTTACAAGTAGACTACTATCTATCTGGTTATTTGATTCATCAGTTGTTTTAAATTCAATATTCATTTTATCTCCAGGTAAATATTCTTCTGAATTTGTAGTTATTGCTATATTAAGTTTTTTATCTGGCTTTATAAATATCGTTTTCTTATAGTTATTATCTTGATCTATTCTAGCCATATAATATGGTGATGTTTTTCTTCTTTCTCTAACATATATATCAATTAATCCAGAAACATCTTCCAAGTTAACAGATATTTCATCATTTTCTGATGATATAACTTTAAGTAATTCATTTCCTTTATAGAAATATACTTCTTTTGAAGTAACATCTAAGTTTGAAATTAATTTTAAGTCTATATCTTCACCAACATTATATCTAACCTTAGCAGTATCTATTATTATATTTCTATTTTTTTCTACATTAATTGTTTCATTTTTTGTAACTTGTCTACCTTCACTGTCTTCTGCTTTTATTTTTAATATTGCATTATAAAGATTTCTAGTATCATCTGATGATAATGTAAAACTTCCCACTCCATTTTCATCAGTGATTACTTGTCTTGAAATATTTCCAATTGTAATTGTACTATTAGTTTTTAATGCATCTCCATTAACTGTTTTTGTAAATATGTATACTTCATTATCTATATTCTCGATTATATCACCATATTCTGGAAGGACTTCTATTTCAAATAAATCCGAACTTACAAAAAATGTTTTCTTTGATTCTATAAGATACTTTGAAGAATCAGTTACATTTACATTTATATCAACCTTTCCATTTTGTGTAACATTATAGGTTGTTTCATATATTCCATCTAAATTAGTTATTCCTTCAAAAGGATTTCCATTAATTGTTCCTTTTACTGTAGCATTTGAAACTGCTTCTCCAAAGAAATATTTGGCCTGTACATTTATAATTGCATTTTCTCCAACAGTATAATTTTCTTTATCTGTTGTTACATTTACTTCAAATTGTGGAATTATATATGGGTTTACAGTAAATGTTTTTGTTGTTTCTATACTATCTGTAGATACAACTAATCTATATGTACCACTATTTACTTCATTCGCAAGCTTAAAATTTCCAGAAACAATTCCATATTCAGATGTTTCTACTTCATTTGAATAAACTTTATTATCTTTACCATCATAAATAGTAAGATTAACTAATGTATCAGCTGGCACATTATCTCTTTTTGATATCATCAATGCTCTAAAATTAACCTCATCACCTGGTTTATATATTCCTTTATCCAAAGAAATTATTGTTTTTAATTCGTTACCATTTATTATATTTACAGGAAATTTTAAAACGTCTTTAAATAATCCATGTTTACTAGTTGATGTTAACTTTAATTCATATTTTCCTGTATCAATTTCATTTGATAAAGGTATTGATACTTGAACTTTTTGATCTTCTTCCTTTTTTAAATTTTGTTTTATTCCTTTTACTTTTTTTCCTTCTGAATCTAATAATTCAATTTTTACATCACTTTTTATTGAATTATTCTTTTTATCAGTCACATTAATTATAGCTTCTATACTAGAATTACTATAAATTTGCGAGCTTGTACTTACATTTATCTTTTGTTTTCCAATTCTAAAATAGTTTATAAAATTATATAAGCTAAAGCAAACTAGAGTCACAAATAGGATTAAAACAATTGCTTTTTTCTTTTTCATAAACTCCTCCTAAATTTTATCATTATATAAGCATTTTATATTTAAGTACTTTTTTATACAATATCAAATTCATTACAATTATATAAATTTTAATAAAAAAAAGCAACTTACTAAATTGTAAATTGCTTAATATATAATTATTTTTATTTATATTTTTTCTTTCCAAAAAAGTTTATATCTCTAAAGAAAAAGTCATGTAATTCTGGAAATTTGATTTCTTGAAATAAAAAGTCATGAACTTCTGTTAACACTTTTTCCTCTTTTTGTGTTAATTCTAATACAACTGGCTTATTAAAATCTATTTCTCTAACTAATAAACCCTTGATTTTTTGCCATGTTCCAACAACAAGAGGTAAATTACCTGCATTTTCTGCTTCAACTAATTTATATTCTTTCATCTTATCTTATCCTCCTTTAGTACACAGGAATGTATATAATTCCACAAAATACTAAATTTCTTAATACAATATTTATACTATATAGGAGATTTTAATTCAATAATATTTTAATTAAATTTACATTACTATTTTGTTACACCTCTTTTGAAATTAAACTTAATTTATCTTTTCCAATAATCTCAACTGTTACTATTTTATCAGAGACATTTTTATCAGTTTCTAAATTTACCATAATATAATTTGCAGTATGACCTTTATAATAATTTCCATCCTTTTCTTCAAATAAAACATCTACTTTTTTTCCTAAATATTTATCTAAATATTCGTTTTCATTTCTATCTGATAACTCTAAAAGCTTTTTACTTCTTTCTTCTTTTTTATTTGCTGGTATTTGATTTTTCATTTCAGCAGCTTTGGTTCCTTTTCTTTCAGAATATTTAAATACATGCATTTTATAGAATTTTATATCTTTTAGAAAATTATATGTAGTTTCAAATTCCTCTTCTGTTTCTTCTGGAAATCCAACGATTATATCTGTTGTTAATATTATATCTTCATATGTATTTCTTAATCTTTCTACTATTACTTTAAATTCTTCTATTGTATATCTTCTATTCATTCTTTTTAAAGTTTCTGTGCATCCACTTTGAAGAGATAAATGAAAATGATGACATATTTTTGAAAGTTTACTTAGTCTATTAATAAATTCTTCTGAAATAAGTAATGGTTCTATTGAACCTAATCTTATTCTTTCTATCCCATCAATTTTATTAATTTCTTCTAAAAGATCTATCAATCTATAATTATTTTCAAAATCTTTTCCATATGATGCAATATGAATTCCTGTTATTACTACTTCTTTTATACCATTTTGGGCTATTTTTTTTATTTCATTAATTATATTTTCTGGTTTTCTACTTCTAACTTTTCCTCTTGCAAATGGAATTATACAATATGAACAAAATCTATCACAACCATCTTGAACTTTAATAACTGCTCTTGTTTTTTCTGTATATGTAACACTTCCAAATTCATCATATTCAGCATCATATAATATATTTTCAAGTTCTACCCTATTTTTATTATTAAAATAATCCTCAACATATTTTACAATATCTGTTTTTTCATTAGTTCCTATATATAAATCAATTTCTGGAA
This sequence comes from uncultured Clostridia bacterium, assembly GCA_949482135.1. Classification (GTDB taxonomy): domain Bacteria; phylum Bacillota; class Clostridia; order TANB77; family CAG-508; genus Scatovivens. The sequence continues at coordinate 2,651 of CASYFC010000012.1, read as the reverse complement.
TATTTTCTATTTCGTTTTTTGCAACTTGTACATAGCAACCACAGGCAACAACAATTGCTTCTGGATTATTCTTCTTTGCATGGCGTAATACTTGTCTTGATTTTCTATCCGACATATTTGTGACTGTGCAAGTATTTATAATATATATATCTGCTTCTTTATCAAAATCTACTATTTCATATCCATTGCTTTGAAAATTTTGTATCATTCCATTTGTCTCATATTGATTTGTTTTGCATCCGTAATGTAAGAAAAGCAACTCTTTTTTTCTCTTTATATTCCATAATATGCCTCACTTTTATTTATACAAATTTTAATCTTAAATATTATACCACATAAAATGTAATCCTGCAAAATAAAATACTCACTAAACTAGTGAGTATTTTATAAAGTATTTTATTGGGATTTTATTATTAACTATTTTTTCATTCTATCCATACTATCTAGATTATCTAAGGCTTTTCCTGTTCCTTTTGCAACACAAGAAATTGCATCTTCAGCAATCATTACATTAATTCCTGTTTTCTCCTGCAATAATCTATCTAGTCCATCTATTAAGCATCCTCCACCTGTCATATAAATTCCTTTATCACTAATATCTGCAGCTAGTTCTGGTGGTGTTCTTTCTAATACTGAATGAACTGCATCTATTATAAGCATTGCTGGCTCTTCTAAAGCTTCCATCATTTCACTAGAATATATAGTAATTGTTTTTGGAAGACCAGTTATTAAATCTCTTCCCCTAACATCCATTTCCATATCTTGTATTTTAGGAAATACACAACCAATTTGTTGTTTTAATTCTTCTGCTGTTCTTTCACCTATCATAACATTGTGTCTTTTCTTAATATATTTAACTATATATTCATCAAATTTATCTCCAGCAACTTTTATTGAAGAGCTAACAACAGAACCTCCAAGTGATATAACTGCTATATCTGTTGTTCCTCCACCTATATCTACTATCATATTTCCACATGGTTTTGATATATCTATTCCTGCCCCAATAGCTGCTGCAATTGGTTCTTCTATTAAATAAACTTTTCTTGCTCCTGCATTAGAAGCAGCATCTATAACTGCTTTTTTTTCTACTTCTGTTACTTGAGATGGGATACATATCATTATTCTAGGTGCAAATAAAAATCTTCCACCTATTTTACTAATAAAATATTTTAACATTTTCTCAGTAACTGTATAATCTGAAATTACACCTTCTCTTAAAGGTCTTGTTGCTACAATATTTCCTGGTGTTCTTCCAAGCATTCTTCTAGCTTCATGTCCAACAGCTAGTACTTCTCCAGTAATGTTATTTACAGCAACAACAGAAGGCTCTCTAAGTACAATACCTTTTCCTTTAACGTATGCTATTACTGTTGCAGTACCTAAATCAATTCCGATATCTTGTCCAAACATTTAAACTCTCCCTTCAAGCTTTTTAGTAGCAAAATATATTACATTTCGATTACGATTATATTACATTCACTGAGAAATATCAAGCTTTTTAATACTATTTTTTTATAAATTTTCTAACAAAAAATATACTCATTTTTGACAATATTTGTATTATTTTATTTGTATTAGTACCTAGTATGTGTTATAATACTTTTGATTATACGTAATGAATGAAAGGATACCAAATATATGGAAAAAATATCTGTAGTAGTACCTTGTTATAATGAAGAAAAAGCTTTACCGCTTTTTTATGAAGAATTAAAAAAGAATATAACAGATTTCTCAAGAAATGTCGAATTTGAAATTATTTTAGTTAATGATGGTTCAAAAGATAATACTTTAAATGTGATTAAAAGTTTATCAAAAAAAGATGATAGAATAAAATATATATCTTTTTCTAGAAACTTTGGAAAGGAAGCAGCTATATATGCTGGGCTTGAAAATGCTTCTGGAGACTATGTAACATTAATGGATGCTGATCTTCAAGATCCTCCTTCTCTTCTAAAAGAAATGTACAAATCTGTTACTGATGAAGATTACGATGCTGTTGGTACAAGACGTGTAGATAGAAAAGGAGAACCAATTATAAGAAGTTTTTTTGCAAGACTTTTCTATAAATTAATTAATAAAATGACCAATTTTGAAATGGTTGATGGTGCTAGAGATTATGTATTTATGAAAAGAAATGTTGTAGAAGCAATTCTTTCTTTAAAAGAATATAATAGATATTCAAAAGGGTTATTTAGTTTTGTCGGATTTAATGTAAAATGGATTGAATATCAAAATATAAAAAGAGTTGCTGGAGAAACAAAATGGTCATTTTGGAAACTTACAAAATATGCTTTAGAAGGAATTACAGCATTTTCTACAGCGCCTCTTCTTATTTCTTCTGGAATTGGTTTACTATTTTGTTTAATTTCATTTTTATTAATATTAATAATTATATTTAAAACAATAATACTAGGAGATCCTACAAGTGGTTGGCCATCTCTTGTATGCATAATATTTATGGTTAGTGGAATTCAAATGTTTTCACTTGGAATTATTGGCCAATATTTATCGAAAACATATTTAGAAATAAAAAAACGTCCACTATTTTTTATAAAAGATTCAAATATCGAAAAATAATATTAAAGAGCCTTATTTTGAAGTGAACCCCATATAGTGGACACTAAATAAAAAGAGCTCTTTACTTGGAG
>CASYFC010000011.1 GCA_949482135.1 uncultured Clostridia bacterium | reverse complement strand
TTAAAGTATACCATAACTCTTTTTTATTATGGTCTACTAAACGGGGTGCATTTCACTTAATTATTCTCTTTTTTTATTCTATATCTACTAAAATGATATCTTCTCCAATTACTTTTATAGAATTCCAAGGAATTACTATTTCATTACCAGTAGAGAAAATATTAAAAAATTTATTACTTCCGGGAACTATAATTTCTTTAATTTTACCAGATTCAAAATCAGCAGTTACATCTTGAACATATCCAAGACGTTTGGCATTTTGTATATTTACAACTTCTTTGTGTTTGAAATCTAATCCTTTTTTCATTTCCATAAAAACCTCCAACCCTTTGTAAAATCTATGCGTTGTTTGATTTTTTATGACTAATATGATATAATATATATGTAGTTGTGTGAAACTATTTTTATTAAGGAGGAAAAATATGTTCAAGTTTATCAAAAATGTTGTGATTCGGTCAATAGTAATCAGTGCTGTCGTGGCGGGCCTCTCCTACGGGAGTTATTGGATCTGTAAAGCTCTGGCCTGGGCGACCACGAACCTAACAACATTGCTGACACAGTTGGGAACATATGTGAAGGCCAATGTGCCTGTTCTCATCACCATCATCGTTCTGGTGACTATCGCCAATGTAGTCTACGAGCTGATTGCAGGGCGGGTCAAGAACGGTACGTCTGGGCGCAGCAAATGGCGCAAAAAGGCGAGCAAGGCGGAAGAGAGTAAGTAATTGCCTCAGCAAGACCGGCGGAAACATCCGCTGGTCTTTGCATTTACAATACAATAGAATATTTTGCATATTATTTCCAAATAAGGAAATAATAAAGTAAAATAATTTTAGGAGATAGTTTATGCAACTTAATAAATTAAATAATATTGTATTTTTAAAAGATTTAGAGTCTAATCTAGTAGAGGAAGCCTTTGTAGTTTTAAAAGATAATGTTAATCTTACTAAGTTTCAGGACAAAATAAGCAAAGAGAGAGCAAAAGAAACTGTTTTAAACGAAGTTGAAGTTTTAATGAATACAGAATTGAAAGTTAATGAACTAAAATTTGAAGAATATAAACTTAAAAAATTGACTAAAAAATATAATTTACTTAAAATTATTAATGTAATAATTATTCTAGTTAGTATTTTTATATTTTTTAAAAAATAAATAATCATAAACCTTTTTTACATGAATATATTTAGAACATGTAAGAGAGGTGTTTTTTTTGGATAGAATTTTGAATGATGATGAAAAAATAAGAAAAGCTGAAGAAATATATTTTAGAAGAAATAATAAAATTCCAGCAAAAAAAATTGCAAACAGCAAAAGTGTATATAGTTTAAAAAATAAAATGTTACTTAATTTGCTTGTAATGTTCAATTTGGCAGTAATTGTTTTTGCTTTCCAGAATAAGGATGATATTTTTAAAGTAGAATTTTTAGAAAAATTAAATACTTATAATTTAAATGTTGGAATAAAAATAAAAGAACTATTAAAAAATGGAGAAATATCAGAAGATAATAATATAGGAACAATAGAAAATGAAGAGCCGAATTATGATTCAAGTAATAATGAGGAAATTATTAATACAGAAAATAATCTTGAAGAAAACGTAGTTGAAAACTTAGAAGAAAAGATTAGCTCAATTTCAGAAATGGAAATTGATATAAATAATTTAAAGTCTGCTTATAGTTTTGCAAAACCATTATCAAATTACCAAGTAAGTTCTGTTTTTGGCTCAAGAGAATCTGAATATCAAAATGTTAATGGTTACCATACAGGAATTGATTTAGCTGCTGAATCTGGAAAAACAATAAATGCATCTATGGAGGGGATTGTTGATCTTGTTTCAAAAGAAGGAGACTATGGAAAGCATATAAAAATTAGATGCAATAATGTAACTACGCTATATGCTCATTGTTCTAAAATTTTAGTAAAAGAGGGACAAATTGTTGCACAAGGACAGCCTATAGCCCAAGTAGGCAGTACAGGAAATAGTACAGGACCACATCTACATTTTGAAATTAGAATAGATAGTAGATTTGTAGATCCTTCTAAGATTATAGAGTTTTAAAATAAGGTTTGGTTAAAATATGAAGATAGAAATAAATTTAAAAATAGTGTTTGCAATAATTTTATTTTTAATTTTTAAGAATTTAAATATATATTTAGTTTTTCTATTTTTTGTACTAATACATGAGATTGCACATTTGATTGTAGGTTTGATGATAGGTGGAAAAGCAGAGAAAATGTATATAACTCCATTTGGTGTATCATTAGAAATTTATTCATATGGTAAGAGCAGTTCGTTAAATAAAATATTATTTTATTTAAGTGGTCCATTAATTAATTTTATTTTAGCAATTATATTTTTTTATTTAAAATCAGATATAAATCTAAAAGAAGAAATTATATATACTAATATTGCAATTTGTTTTTTTAATTTATTACCAATATTGCCATTAGATGGGGGAAAAATATTAAAAGAGATTTTTAATATTTTGTTTAAATCAGAAAAAGCTAATGAAATAATAATTGTTTTTAGTAAAGTTTTCTTAGGAATAATATCTCTAATATATAGTATATTGATTATAAAGGTAAAAAATATATACATATTAACATTATTAATATATTTATGGTACTTATTTTTAATTGAAGAAAATAAATATTCAATATTAAAAAAAACTAGAGAAGAGATAAAAAAATATAATAATATGTTGAAATAATTTATTTTTATTTATATATTATAAGTAAATTTACATTAAGAAAATAGTGAAAGAGAATTAAATGAATAAGAGAAGAAAAGTTTTAATATTAGTTTTATTAATAAGTATTATTCTAATTTTTGTAATAATATATAAATTAGTTCAAAATGGTATTGAGTTAAATAAATTAAATAATGTATACAAAGATATTGATATTATAGAAGAAAGAGTTTCAATATACTATTTAAATAATGGAAATATTCCAATTAAAAATAATAGAATTGATTTTTATTATTCCATTAATCCAAATGATAATAACAATTTTTATGAAATAGATTTAGAAAAATTAGAAAATCTTTCTATTAATTATGGTAAAAAAGAATATGGAAATGACGATATATATATTATAAATGAACAAAGTCATACAGTTTACTATTTAAAAGGAACTAATTATAATAAAGAAAAATTCTATGCAAGAACTCTAAAATATGAAAAAGTAGATTTAAATCAGTATAAATAAATCCCAAAAATACTTGTCAAATAAGAGAAAGTGTGTTAAAATATTTCAGTATGAAAATAGATTCAATCTATTTTCTCCTTACTCATATTAAAATATGGGTTTTTAATATCCAAAAGGAGGTGAAAGATAATGAATAAATACGAGACAGTATTCATTATTAATCCAAATGTTGAAGATACAGGAGTTAAAGAATTAATTCAAAAATTTTCAGACATTATTAATAGTGATGGAAAAGTTGAGTCAGTTGAAGAGTTAGGAAAAAAGAAATTAGCTTATGAAATCAAAAAAAATTCAGAAGGAAATTATGTATTAATTAACTTTGAAGCTGCACCAAGTTTAATAAAAGAACTTGAGAGAGTATACAGAATTACAGACGAAGTTATTAAATTCATCGTTGTAAGAAAAGATGAAGAATAGTAAGAAAGGCGGAAGCTCATATGAACAAAGTAATTTTAATGGGAAGATTAACAAGAGACCCAGAAGTAAGATATACTCAAACAAACAATACTCTAGTTGCTTCATTTAGTTTAGCAGTTAATAGAAGATTTGCAAGACAAGGTGAAGAAAGACAAGCAGACTTTATTAATATTGTTGCTTGGAATAAAACAGGAGAATTTTGCAGCAAATACTTTAAAAAAGGCCAACAAGTTTCTATAGTTGGAAGAATTCAAACAAGAACTTGGGATGATGAACAAGGTCAGAAACATTATGTTACAGAAGTAATTGCTGAAGAAGCATATTTTGCAGATAGTAAAAGAGATGGAGAAGCATCAGGTGGATTTGAAAACACATTTGGAGAATCAGTTGCTCAAAGTGCTGAATTTCAAATTACATCTTCTGATGATGATTTACCATTCTAATTTAATTAATATATAAAGTTAGAAGATTGGAGGATTTAAAATGGCTGATAAAAAACAAAATAGAAGAAACAATAGAAATAATCAAGATGATGATTTCAATCCAAAGTTTAGAAAAATCAGAAAAAAAGTTTGTACTTTATGTAATGATAAAAACTTTGAATTAGATTATAAAAATGTTGATCAATTAAGAAAATTTATCAATGAAAAAGGTAAGATATTACCAAGAAGAGCAACAGGTGCTTGTGCTAAACATCAAAGAGAAATAACAACAGTTGTAAAAAGAGCAAGACATATTGCTATTATACCTTATACACAAGACTAATTTAAACATGTATATAGAAAAGCATTCTTTATGAAACTCATAAAGAATGCTTTTTTCTATAAAAATAGCAGTTTTTAGTAAAAAAGGTTGATTTCAAAGGATTTCTATGATAAAATGGTTGACGTAAAAAATTAACAAGTGAAATGCTAATTTCACAATAAATAATGGAAAGGAGTTGTTATATGAAACGGAAATCTGAGCATGAAATAATGGCTGCTCAGAAACCGGAAGACATCTTCACTCTGGATCTCAATACTATTGAATTGGAAAAAGAGGAGTATGTTAGCCGGTTCCAACCAGTCGAGTATCGTGCAATTCAAAATTTTAGAGTAACCAGGAAAGTGATGCTTCTTTACGAAGAGGCACTTATTAAAATCAATGACGGATGGGACGAACATGAATTTTCCATTTGCTCTAAATCGGGCAAAGAATTTTGCGTTCACTATACCAATCATTCCAGTTTCAAGTTAGGGGAAATGTATGTAACAAGTAACTATGTGATTTATGTCGTAGAAGGTAGATACAAGAAGTATTACGAAAATTACGTAGAGAAAACAAGACATTATTTGAAACCTGATAAGCATGTTTGGGAGCTAGTTCAGTATATGGTTCCTGATGTGCAAGAACACTTTGAAACTACAGACGGAAGATTCTGCATTTTTGTGAAGAAGCCGTGTGATATCTACTCTTTAAGAGAGATTATTGACTATTTTGGCGGAAGTCTAAAACCAGAATATGTTGCTTCGATTCTTACACGACTTTATTACTTCGCATGCTATATGAGCTTGGTTGAGGCTACTCATAATGGTATAACCGTGGATAACCTGTTTTTTGCACCTGGAAGGAAACTTGAAGATGGTGAAAAATACACTGTACATGATATGCGTATAGTGGGAGTCTATGGTGGATGGTTCTTTACCACATATCTTAATGATAAAATTAGTGGAGTTCCAAGAGAAGTGTATGAAATTATGCCTGATGAGTGCAAAGAAAGGGGATATTCTTCATTCGAGATTGATGAACTTTCTATAAAGCGAGTTGCAAAAGATTTGCTTAAGGAAAGAGAGGATATTCCCAAGGCTTTGGCTGAGTGGTTGGAAAGCAAAAAAGTTGCAAAAGATCCCTATATAGAATTCCAAAATTGGGAGCAGGTAAGACGTGATGCATTTGGTAAGCGTAGATTCGTCAATATGGACGTTTCTATATAAAAACAACATAGGAGGTAACAAAGATGGGCGGATATTCACCGAGTAGCAGGGACATTGATCGTCATTATCGTGAAAGGGATTACTATGGAGCAAGTAGTTACTACGAAAGCGGTAGAAGCGAACGGGTAACTCCCAGAAAGACTATTACTTCTGCAGAACAAATTTTTACGCAGAGCGGGATGTTCAAGAACTTTGATCCTTCCCAAATCAAGCTTCCGCGTGAAGCTCTGGATTCGGCGATGAGTCCTCATTCCAGAGGTTTGATCTTTGCCGAAGATGTAACTGGCTCTATGGGTCGGTATCTACTCAGCTTGATTCAGACACAGTTCCCAAAACTTATTAAAGAGGTATTGAACAGATTTTCTTTTAATCCTCACATTATGTTTATGGGAATTGGAGATGTATCTGAGGGAGATATTGCTCCTTTGCAGGTAACTCAGTTTGAATCTGATTTGAGAATGCTGGAACAGCTTGAGAAGCTTTGGCTTGAAAAACACGGTGGCAATAATCCATTTGAAAGCTATATTTTGGCATGGTATTTTGCAGCCAAGTACTGCAAAATGGATTGCTATGATAAGCGTGGAGAGAAAGGATTTATTTTCACTTTTGGTGATGAAGAGCCTACACCGCGTCTTACTGCCAGTGAACTGAGAACTGTTTTTGGAGACCGTCCCGATTTGGATAAGAGAACTGTTTCTGCAACTGATTGCTTGGAAATGGTATCTGAAAAGTTCTACCCGTATCATATCATTTTGCATGGAAGCAATTATTATTGTTGCGATCTTTCCAAGTGGAGAGATTTGCTGGATGGACATGCATGTGATTTGGAAGACTATGATTGCCTTCCTGATCTTGTGTGTGCAATCCTGGATATGTACGAAGGTCATTCCAAGAGCGAAGTTATCGATAAGATTGAAGACTCGCATACCAGACACGTTGTTAGGAATGCACTCTTCTATCATGAAGAGAATGTTACTGATGAGAAGGTAAGCGGATCTAATATGGAGAGCAAGATCGAAATTTTCTAATTTCAAACAACAACGACTTGTGGGAGGAGCGTAGCATTATGCTCCTCCCATTATAAAAGGATGATGTTATGAAAAAAGCATATGCAGTAATAGGTTCAGGCTGGGGAGATGAAGGAAAAGGCAATGTTACAGATATATTGTGTAGCAAAGATGCATCAAAAACAATTAATGTTAGGATTAATGGGGGAGCTCAAGCTTCACATACTGTAGTAACACCAAGTGGAAAAAGGCATGCATTTAGACATTTCGGAGCTGGCACATTTTCGGGAGTTCCTACGTATTTGAGTAAGGAATTTTTGGTAAATGTTTTTACATATGACATGGAACGGTGTGATATTGAAGAAAATTTAAGTATTACACCTATGGTGTATGTTAATCCTGATGCAAGAGTAACAACTCTTTGGGATATGAACATTAATCAGATGATTGAAAGAATGCGTGGAGATAATCGTCATGGAAGCTGTGGAATGGGAATTAATGAAACTGTACACAGAAGCAAATATGATGAATATACAATTACAGTTATGGATTTGCTTTCGGAATCTAAACTTCAAAGAAAGTTAGAATTAATTCAAAATGAATATGTTCCACAGAGGCTAAAAAATAAATACAATCTGAAATTGGATGAACTTCCACCAGAGTATTCAGTTCTTTTTGTAAGTGAAAAAGCAATTGGAATTACTATGACTATGGCAAAAAGATTCATTGAAAGTGTAATTATTAGAGATGATGGAATTTTAAACAGATTTGATACAGCTGTTTTTGAGGGAGCACAAGGTCTTTTACTTGATCAAGGTGCTCAAAAGTTCTGGCCAAATGTTACTACATCAAATACTGGTATAAAAAATATGATGGGAATTTTAAATAATCTCGGATATAAAGATGATTTAGAAATTTTCTATCTTTCCAGATGCTATACAACCAGACATGGTAGAGGTCTGTTTCCTACTGAAACTTCAGGAAAACCATATAAGAAAATTGTGGATTTAACCAATATGCCAAATGAATTTCAGGAGGCAATGCGATTTGGAATTCTTGATATTGATTTGCTTATTGAAGCAATTGAAAATGATTTAAAGAATCTAAGCAGAAATGCAACAGTAAATATGGTTCTTACTTGCTTTGATCAAGTAGATGATAAAGTTCTATACAGATTCCAAGGAAGAGATACAAGCGTTTTAAAAGAACAATTCTTGAAATGCATGAAAAGCATTTTCATGCATAATATTAGCGACTTGAGTGATATGTATATTACCCAGGGTGAAAAAAGAAGTTCGCTGATAAAAATATAAATAAAAAGAAACTCGCGGCTGCATTTTGCAGACCGCGAGTTTCTTTTGGTACATTTATTTCTTCTTGGAGGTAACGGTGTAGGATACTCCGGAGCCAAGAGGGATAGTAGTATTACCTTTAGAATTAATGGTAATCCCATCAGGTGTTTTATAACTGAAAGAAGTTATACCATTCTTTCCCATATTGGCATAAATCTTTGACGATTTTCGGGTGAGTTTCGCACCGCAGTTTGGGCAGAAGTTGGAGGCTTCATCATAAGCAAGTTTACAATTCTCGCAAAGCTTGAATGTTTTCTCGCCTACGACTATCCTCCTACGTATATTCATGCCCATAGGCTTACTCTTTCTCAGTATCCGGCTTTTCAGCAGTGGTTTCCTTTACAGTAGGCTTAGAAGCCGTTCTGGAGGAATTAGACTTGCTGGTCTTCTTGCCAGTACTGTTTTTCTTGGGAGCAGGAGTGGTAAGAGTTTTGCCAGTGCCCAGATTGAATCCGCATGCAGAGCAGAACTTGGCACCCTCAGGTACCTTAGCATTGCAGTTGGGACAGGTGTCCCGAACCACTTTCTGACCACAGTTATGGCAGAATGCCGCACCATCCATCAGAGTAGCGCCACAGCTCGTGCAGTGCTTGCCTTTGACTTCAGTGTGAACACCACAGTGGGAGCAGAAGTTGGTACCAGCGGGGTACTCTTTGCCGCACTCAGGGCACACCACAACATTGCCGGCTTCCAGAGCAGCAGGCTGAACAGAAGCGGTAAGACCAGGGATAGAACCAAACAGATTCATACCAGTGCCGTTTCCATTGCCCATAATCTGGCTCAGAAGCCAATACTGCATCATACCGCCGTTCTCATCAGAATCATTTCCGGCAGCGCCCATTGCAAGCAACATAGGAAGATTGCTGGTGAGGTCCGAATTCCCACCCATAAGCAGGAGCATGCCCAGACCATTGAAGGAATCATCACCGATTCCATCCAGGGAGAATTCAGATTCGCCCTTAGACCACTGCATCATACAGATGGCGGCCAGGATGTTCTTGGACATATCAGACTTGGAATTGGTATCGAACATAGTACGGGGATCAAGGGCAACCACCCTAGTATAGAAATTCATGCCGGGGATAACGCACTCACTCAGAATCTTCTGAATGATAGTGCCTTCCATGGCATCAACCAGAGTAGCCATATTGCCGTTGACGGACTGTACGTAGTAGTACTTGCCGTCCATCTTGTACAGCTGATCAACAGTCAGGTTGGAATCAGGCAGCAGGAAGACACGGAAATCGCCGAACTTCATGCTCGCATAATTCTTGAGAGTCTTGGTCGCAGGGTCGTACACATAGAAATTGCCGGACTTGGGATTGCGGATGGCCACGCCCATAAAGGTGGCGGCGATATTGCTGTCCCGAGAAACACCGAGTTCGAAGTTCATACCGAGCATTTTCTTAAAGTTATTGGTTTTCATGTTTTTTCCTCCTTTAGATGAATGAGTTGTAGGTTTTATACCAAAATACACAGAAAGTGCATTTTTGATATCGTTCGGGTCGAAAGATACAGCTGCCACTTCGAAGGTATTATCTTTTCCGCGGTTATCGGAAAGAATCTTTCGGAGTGTAGAACAATCCTTGCTCTTATCACTACAGTTTTTGCAATAGTAGCTATCTGTGTTATTACGCTCAATAATAGGAATATCAAAAGTAATGAAATCACTTTTATTTTTTAACGCATCTCTGAGCAATTTAATATATTCATCAAAAGAAAGAATATACGGTTCAAAAGAGATGTAGCTATGAGGGCAAACACTGGAAAACTGAAGGATAAGAGCACCATCTTTATTGATTTTTTTACTGAGATAGTACTTACCGATTGGAACTACGCCTTCTTCATAAAACGGACGATCACGACTATTTGGGGAATTCAGTTCATTATAGGCATCAAAGTGATAGCCCTTAGGAACTAAATCCCGAAGTAGAGATCTGTTGTCAGACGACATAATATACCTCCTTTTTTCAATGTACAGTGCTTCAAACGAAGCAAATCTAAAGTTTTAAAAATTTGACAGCGCTATTATATAACAGATTATGTAAATTGTAAAGAGGAAATTACATATTTATAAAAAAATAATAAAAATTAATTATACATATTAAAATGTATTGAAATTTATTTATTAAGAATATATAATGAAATAACAAAAAAGATTGCGAAGGAGAATAAAAATGAACAAAAAAAGAGGATTTGAAATAGCAAAGGGATTTGAAAATGCTGGAATAAATTTACCAGTTAGAAAAACAAAATATTCTGCAGGATATGATGTAGAAGCAGCAGAAGATACAGTTATACCAGCTTTTAAAAGAGGACAAAAGCCAACACTTGTAAAAACAGGATTAAAAGCCTATATGGAAGATGATGAAATGTTACTATTATATAATAGAAGTTCTAATCCAGGAAAAAAAGGATTAATTTTAGCTAATAGTGTTGGAGTAGTTGATAAAGATTATTATGGAAATCAAGATAATGATGGACATATAATGTTTGCATTCTATAATATAAAAGATGAAGATATTGAAATAAAAAAAGGTGATGCTATAGGACAAGCAATTTTCCAAAAATATTTTATAACAGATGAAGATTCAGCAGCTGGAGAAAGAATGGGTGGATTTGGGTCTACAAGTAAATAAAAAATATATTAAAACTCTTGCAGAATAATTTTGCAAGAGTTTTTTTGAATTTGTAATATAAATGAAAAAAGTTTATCAAATTCGTTATAATTCTTTTGACTTTTTGAAATTTTTGTAGTATAATTGTAATGTAGTAATTGAGATTACTTGGAAGGAGTGACAAATAATGTTTAAAGTAGGAGATAAAATTGTGTATCCAATGCATGGAGCTGGCGTAATTGAAAAAATTGAGGAAAGAGCTATATTAGATGAAAAACAATCATACTATATTATTAAAATGCCAGGTGAAGTGAAAGTTATGGTACCTACAGCAAAAGCAGAAGATATAGGTGTACGTAATATAATAGATAAAGAGACAGCCGGAAAAGTAATAAACGTTTTAGAACAAGATAGTACTGAAATGTCTTTAAAATGGAACAAAAGATACAGAGATAATGTTGAAAAGATGAAATCTGGAGATATTTTTGAAGTAGCAGACATAGTAAGAAATTTAAGTTTTAAGCAAAAAGACAAAGGACTATCTACAACAGAAAAGAAAATGCTATTAAATGCAAAACAAATTCTTGTTAGTGAATTAGTTCTTGTTGAAAGTAAAGAAAAAGAAGAAGTTGAAGAATTAGTTGAAAATAAAATCAAAACATCTTATGAAATGCATGGTTCAGCAATAGAAGAATTACAAAAAGCAGCAGGCATGGAAGCAGAATCAAGTGATAATATTGTGAAGAAATTCATTTCAGCAAACTAAATTTTAAGTAGATTTTAAAATAGGGGTTATATATTTAAAAAAGTATATAACCCTTTAATTTATGAAATAAATTAACATAATTAAAAGGATTTAAAAACTATATGTCGAATATTATAAAAGAAAGGTTAAAAGATGGTTCAATATACTGATGAATTAAAAGAGGAAATTAGATCTGCAAATGATATAGTGGATGTAATTTCTCAATATGTAACATTAAAAAGAAGTGGTAGAAATTTCTTCGGCTTATGTCCATTTCATAGAGAAAAATCACCTTCTTTTTCAGTTTCTCCTGACAGACAATATTTTCATTGTTTTGGATGTCATAAAGGAGGAGATGTTTTTACGTTTGTTAGTGAAATTGAAAGAATATCTTTTAAAGAGTCTTTAGAATTTTTAGCAGAAAGAGCTAGAATAGAATTGCCAGTTGCAGAAAACACAGATTTTAATAAAAATCAATACTTAAAAGATAGAATGTATAAAATCAATGCAGAAACAGCAATCTTTTACCACGAGAGGTTATATAAACCACTTGCAAAAATAGCACAAGATTATGTTAAAACTAGAAAATTGGATAATGTTACTTTAAAAGCTTTTAAAATTGGTTATTCTGGAGAGTATAATGAATTATATAAACATTTACATGCTTCAGGATTTAAAGATGAAGAAATTCTAGCAACAGGTCTTGTAAATAAAAATGATAGAGGAGAATTCATAGATAGATTTAGAAAAAGATTAATGTTCCCTATTATGGATGTTAGTTCAAGAGTTGTAGCTTTTGGTGGTAGAAAATTAGAAAACAACGAAAAAATGGCAAAGTACATAAATTCTAATGAAAATTTAATATATTCAAAAAAGAGACACTTATTTGCACTAAATTTAGCAAAACAATCTGATTCAAAAAAAATTATTTTAGTCGAAGGATATATGGATGCTATTTCACTTTATCAGAGAGGATTTAATAATGTTGTTGCATCACTAGGAACGGCTCTAACAGAAGAGCAAGGCAGATTACTTAGAAAATATAGTGAGCAAGTTATTTTAAGTTATGATTCTGATGGAGCTGGACAAGAAGCAATAATGAGAGGGCTTGCGATTTTAGAAAATCAAGGTTGCGATGCTAGAGTAATACAAATGGAGGGAGCTAAAGACCCTGATGAATATGTTATAAAATACGGAAGTGGTAGATTTAATCTATTAATCGAAAATGCGATTTCATTAGTTGAATTCAAAATAAAAATGCTAAAAAATAAATACAATTTAGAAAATGCAAATGATAAAATAAAATTTTTAAAAGAAATTACTAAAATTTTTTCAAATGTTGATAATAAGATAGAGAGAGAAATTTATATTGATAAAATTTCTGAACAATATAATATTTCAAAAGAAGCAATTTATGCTGAGGTAAATAAAGTCTCTTATAATAATGTTGGTGAAAATATGTTAACAAAACCGATAAAAAGAGAAGCTAAGGTAGTTGAAATAAGCCCATCAGTCATAAAACGTGAAAATATGATTATCTATCTATTAATTAATCATTTTAAAGAAGCATACGAACCAATAGTTACTAATATTACTTTGGAAGATTTTAAATTAGAAGAAAATAAGACTATATTCCAAAAAATATTAGAGTCACCTGCAGAAGATAGTGAAAAAATCTTACAAATGATTTCAAATATTGAAAATCAAGATATACAATCACATGTTAGTGAAATTTTAGTTACAGATTATGAAATAAGTTCAGTAGAAAAATGTATAGAAGATGTTGTAAATATTTATACTAAAGAAAGACTATCTGATAGAAAATTAGAAATAGTTAAATCTTTAGAAAATAGTGCTTCACTTTCTAAAGAAGAAATAGCTAACCTTGAACAGGAATTAAGTGAAATTATAATTGAATTAGCTAAGAAGAAGTAGGAGGGATTAAATTTAAATGAAAAAAGCAGATAAAGATGAAATTGAAGAAATTAACGAAAAAGAAAATACTGCTAAAAAACCTGAAACAGAAAAAAAAGTTGAAAACAAAAAAGAAGTAACTGATGAACAAGAAAAATTAATGAAAATAGTAAATTCTGCAAAAGAAAAAGGAAAAATCACATATGGAGAACTTGCAGCTGAACTTGGAGAAGCAAATTCAGAAGAAATAGATAAAGTATTTGATGCCTTTGAGAAAATGGGAGTTAATATTTTAAAAGACGAAGATGACTTTTTAGAACCAGATATAGAAGATTTAAATGAAGTTGAAGAAATAAAGCTTGAAGAGATGGATATAACTAACATGGAAGGTGTTAGTGTAGACGATCCAGTTAGAATGTACTTAAGAGAAATTGGTAGAATACCGCTACTTACATTTGATGAAGAATTAGCTTTAGCTAAAAGAGTATTAGAAGATGATGAAGAAGCCAAACAAAAACTTGCAGAATCAAACTTAAGACTAGTTGTTAGTATTGCTAAAAAATATGTTGGAAGAGGTATGCTTTTCCTAGATCTAATCCAAGAAGGAAATATGGGATTAATAAAAGCTGTAGAAAAATTTGATTATAAAAAAGGATACAAATTTAGTACTTATGCTACATGGTGGATAAGACAAGCTATTACAAGAGCAATAGCAGATCAAGCTAGAACAATCAGAATACCAGTTCATATGGTAGAAACAATAAATAAACTAATTCGTACTTCTAGGCACCTACTACAAATATTAGGAAGAGAACCAACTCCAGAAGAAATAGCACAAGAAATGGAAATTACAGTTGAAAAAGTTATGGAGATACAAAAAATAGCACAAGATCCAGTATCATTAGAAACACCTATTGGAGAAGAAGATGATAGCCATTTGGGAGATTTTATTCCAGATGACGAAAGTCCTGCGCCACACGATTCAGCTGCATATACATTATTAAAAGAACAATTAGAGGAAGTAATGAGTACATTAACACCGAGAGAGGCTAAAGTATTAAAACTAAGATTTGGTTTAGAAGATGGAAAAGCTAGAACACTTGAAGAAGTTGGAAAAGAATTCCAAGTAACTCGTGAAAGAATTAGACAAATTGAAGCAAAAGCTTTAAGAAAATTAAGACATCCAAGTAGAAGTAAACGCTTAAAAGATTATATGAGTTAGTCTTATAAGCAAAAAAAAAACAAAAAATTATGTAAATTTGCAAAAAGTCCTTGATTTTAAGGACTTTTTCTGCTATAATAATAACAGAGATTTTAGAAAAGAGGTGTAACTAAGTTTTTTTCTTAGTAAGATAATTATGAAATTTATGGAGTTTTTTAAAGGAATAGGAACAACTTTATCAAAAGTTTTAGGAGACGATCCACGTTACCGTGTTGAGGCGTCTGATGAAGGTGTTTTAGTAACTGAATTAGTTAAATCAGGAATCAGCAAAGCTGATGCAGCTGAAGCTATAAAAAGTTATAGAGACATGGGAAAAAGAGAAAAAAAGTATTCTAGTCGTGAAGAATCTGCTATAAGTTTAGATTCTAGCGATGAAGGATATAGACCTCAAGATAAAACAACTCCTGAAACAGAAAAAAGCACTTCTTTTAGAGATGACAGTGCTATGCAAATGGTGAGGAATACAGGAATTAAAAATACATCAGCAAAGGAGTTACCCAATAGCGAAAGAGAAGTTGGCGGGAGGAGTAGAGAGTCAAGAACTAAATAAAAATGATTAAATAAAAAGGGATGATAAAAAGTATCATCCCTTTATTGTGTAAATTATTAAAATTGCTTTATTTATCAGGAAGATTTAAAGAATTTTTTGATTTATTTTTCTTGACAAATAGTGGAAATCATGTTAAAATTTATTACTGTAAACTGCTTAACTAGGGTTTGAAAATACTGCATCTGGTAGTTACCCAAGTTGGAAGTTAGCGAGTATACAAAAAAGGGAGGTGCATTTTTAATGTACGCAATAATTGAAGCATGTGGAAGACAATACAAAGTACAAGAAGGTGAAACTGTATATTTTGAAAAATTAGATACAGAAGAAGGAAAAAAAGTTTCTTTTGATAAAGTTGTTTTAGTATCTAATGAAGGAAAAGTACAAGTTGGAAATCCTTATGTAGCTGGTGCTAAAGTTGAAGGAAAAGTTGTTTCTCATGGTAGAGGAAAGAAAATTTTAGTTTTCAAATACAAAGCTAAAAAGAATGAAAGAAAAACTAGAGGACACAGACAAGACTACACTAAAGTAGAAATTTCTTCAATAAAAGTTAAAGCTGAGAAAAAAGAAAAAGTAGCTGAATAATAGCAGCAAAATTATATCGAGAGTAAATAGAATAGATATAAATAAAATTATAAAGCGAAAGGAGTGAATCTTTCATGGCACACAAAAAAGGTCAAGGTAGTGTTAAAAACGGAAGAGATAGTGAGTCAAAAAGACTTGGTGTCAAAAAATCTGATGGACAAATAGTTAAAGCTGGAAATATTATAATAAGACAAAGAGGAACAAATGTACATCCAGGAACTAATGTTGGAATCGGTAGCGATGACACTTTATTTGCTTTAATAGATGGAACAGTTAAATTTGAGAGAAAAGGTAAAGACAAAAAACAAGTTAGTGTTTATCCTGCAGAGTAAATAAAATAATAAAAAAGAGTGTTGATTTTATCAACACTCTTTTTGTATTAAATAGATAATCTTTTTAATTGATGAACTTCATCATATAATTTTTTTATATGTTTTTTTCTTTCATTATAAGCAATTTCTAATTCGTTAAGCATTTCTGGGATTTTTTCTGGATCTTCATTAGGTTTTAAATAATATTTAGCTTCTTCAATGTGATAAGCTTTCTTTTCGGGAGTTAATGCTCGTTGAACTTTATCATAAAATCTTTTTGACTCTCCAACTCTTACAATTTCTTTTTTTAAGAATTTTAAATAATCTTCTCTTGCATATATTTCATATTCAGTATCATCGATTACAACTTTGATTAGTGCTTTTACAATTTTTTTATCAACTTTTCCAATTCCACCAGTTTTAAATATTCTACCAGTATCTTTAAGAGATTTTGGTGTAGCAGGATGAGCGTGTTCAATTATAATATTTAATGCATCTATAACGCCAACATGAGATTTATACTGGCGTTTTGCTGTAATAGCTTCGAATTCGTCTGCAACTCTTATAATTTGAGCTTCATAAGGAATTTTATCACCAGTTATTCCGATTTGGATAACCAGATCCATCTAATCCCTCATGATGATATAAAGTTCCAGCAGCATATGGACGTAATTTTAAATCATCCATACAAATTTTATATCCAACTGTAGTATGTGTTTTCATAATAGCATATTCTTCATCTGTTAATTTTGAAGGTTTTTGAAGAATTGAAGGTGGAATAAATAATTTTCCAATATCATGAAGATAAGCACAAGTAGTGGTATATATAGTGAATCCTTCTGATAAATGGAGTTTCTCACAAAGTCTGCAAGAAATATTGGCAACATTATCAGAATGTTTTCTTGTAAAATTATCTAAGCCATCCAACATTTTTAATTGGTAGCGTATAGTTTCTTCTAAGTTATATGATTTTATTGAAGTACTATTATAAAAATCAAAATGTTCTTTCATATATAATCTAAACTCCTCTTTAGTATGATAATATAATTTTATATCTTAATGAATTTTTGGTCAAGCGAAAGAAAAAAATACTTGAAAAAAAAGAAAAACTATAATATTATAGCATATAGAATGAAAATTATAAGAGGAAGTAAATTATGTTTTTAAAAAGACTAGAAATGCATGGATTTAAATCATTTGCTGATAAAACTGTTTTAGAATTTATGCCTGGAATTACAACAGTTATAGGACCAAATGGATCAGGGAAAAGTAATATATCTGATTGTATTAGATGGGTACTTGGAGAGCAAAGTATGAAATCTTTAAGGGGTGCAAAATCAGAAGATATTATATTTGCAGGAACTCAAAACAGAAAATCATTAGGATATGCTGAAGCTTCTATAGTAATAGATAATTCAGATTCTAAATTACCTATTGAGTATAATGAGGTAATTGTTACTAGAAGGATTTATAGAAGTGGAGAAACAGGATATTTTATAAATAAAACACCTTGTAGACTAAAAGATGTTCTAGAATTATTTATGGATACAGGAATTGGAAAAGATGGATATTCTATAATTGGACAAGGAAAAATAGATGAAATATTAAGTAACAAATCAGAGGATAGAAGAAAAATTTTTGAAGAAGCAGCTGGAATTGTAAAGTATAGAACTAGAAAAGTTGAATCAGAAAGAAAATTAGAACAAGTTAAGCTTAATTTATTAAGAATAAATGATATTGTTTCAGAGATTGAAAATAATATTGGTCCTCTAAAAATTCAGTCAGAAAAAGCAAAAAAATTTTTAGATTTGAGAGAAAATCTAAAAAATATAGAAGTAGGATTATTTTTATATAATATAGAAAATTATAAAAAACAAACAGAAGAAATACTTGAAAACATTGATATTTTTGAAACACAAAAAGTTAGAGAAGAAGAAGCATTAAATAATATTCAATCAGAAAAGGAAGATTTAAGAAAATTAGTAGATTCTTTAATAGAAGAAATTGAAAAAACTCAAAATCTTGGATTTGAAGGAAATAAACGTAAAGAACAATACAATAGTGAAATTGCTATATTTTCAGAAAAAATTTCTAATAATAAAGAAAATTACGAAAGATATAAAGCAGAAATCGAAGAACTTGAAAATCGTAATAAAGAACTAGAAGATGAAAAAAATCAAAAACAGCAAAAAAGAGACAATCTTTTTAATAATAAAGAAAAGTTTGTAACAGAGTTAAAAGAAAAAGAAGAAGAACTTGAAAAATATTCTAAAACTTTATCAGATAAAGATTTAGAAATAGAAGAAAAAAAGAAAATTGTGCAAGAAAACATAGACAGAAAGTATGAAGTAATTACACAAATTAATACAGAAAAAGCAAATTTTGATAATTTAGGTAAAAGAGAAATTTCTATAAAAAATGAACTTCAAGAAAATATTTCTGAACTAGATTCTTCCAGAACTAATAGAGAAGAAATGTGTAAAAACTTTTATGAAATTGAAAAAAAGAAAAATGATTTAGAAAAATCATTAGCATCAATGAAATGTGAAAAAGACAAAAGTTCCGAAAAGCAAAAAGAGTTTGAAACAAAAATAAATACATATCAATCAGAATATAGAATTAAAGAATCTAGATATAAATTTTTAGTAGAAACAGAAAAGGAAAAAGAAGGATATACAAAAAGTGTAAAATCCTTGATGGAAGCAATAGAAAAAAATGGCTCTTTATCAAAAGGGGTTCATGGAATTTTGGCTAATCTTATTTCTGTTGATAAAAAATATGAAACAGCTATTGAAATGACATTAGGAGGAACAATCCAAAATATAGTTACGAATTCTGAAGATGAAGCAAAAAAACTAGTAACATATTTAAGAGAAAATAAACTAGGAAGAGCATCATTTTTACCAATTACTTCAGTTAAAGGTCAAAAATTAACAGGAGTAAATAGTAAAGGACTAGATGGAGTAATTGGAATTGCTTCAGATTTAATAAATACAGATAAAAAATATGAAGGAATTATTTTAAATTTACTTGGAAGAACTGTAATAGTTGATGATATTGAAAATGCAGTAAAACTTGCAAAGCAAAATTCATATAAATTTAAAATTGTTACTTTAAAAGGTGATATTATAAATCCTTCAGGAGCTATTAGTGGAGGTTCTGTTGCACCAAAAACAGTAAGTATTTTAGGTAGAGGAAAAGAAATTAAAGAACTTGAAAAAGAACTTTCAAAAATAAAAAATAAAATAGATGAAATCCAAAAAGAGAAAGAAGAGTATGAAGCTAGTATATTTGAGATTCTAGAAAAATTTGAAAAAACACAAAAAGAATATCAGGAATTAGAGATTATTTATGCAACTGAAAAACAAAAAATAGATATATTAGAATTAGAAATCGTTAAATTAGAATCAAAACTTGCAAAATCTAGAGAAGATTTGGAAAATATCAAAGTAGAAAAACAAGAAAATTTAAACAAACAAGATGAATATAATAAAGATATTATAGAAATTGATAGTAAAAATAATCAATTAAATGAAGTAATTGAAGAATTTACAAACTTTAATAAAGATAATCAAAAATATATTGATGATTTAAATTTTGATATTACAAATTTGAAAATTTCAGTATCATCATTTGATGAAAGTGAAACATCAATTACTGAAATGATGGAAAGGATTAATTTTGATATTGAAAATAATAATGCAAGTATTACCAATAAAAGAAATTTAAGAGAAAAAATTCTTGCAGATAATATAGAAATTGAAGCAAAAATTGAAGAAACTCAACAAAAAATTGTTGAGTTAGAAAAAGAAATTTTGGGAAGCACAGATAAAGTAGAGAAACTAAAGCAAGAAAGAACACAAAAAACAGAAAAATTAAATAAAATAGAAAAAGATATTGATGAACAAAGTTCTAAATTAGAAGATATTAAAAATCAAATTTCAAAACTAGATTTGAAAAAATCAAAAATTGAACTGGAGTTAAATCAAGTTATTGATAAAATGTGGGAAGAATATGAATTAACACCAAATACAGTAGGTGATGTTCAAAAAGTAGAAAATCCTAATTCAGTTCAAAAACAAGTTAATGAAATAAGAAAAGAAATTAGAGAGCTAGGAAGTATAAATGTAGATTCAATAAACGAATACAAAGAAACTAAAGAAAGATATGACTTTATGTGTGAGCAAAGGCTTGATTTAGAAGATTCAAGCAATAAGTTAAAGAAAGTTATTTCTGAAATGACAGATACTATGAAGGCTCAATTTGCAGAACAATTTAAAATAATAAATGAAAACTTTAGTGAAGTATTTAAGGAGTTATTTGGTGGTGGTAAAGCAGAACTAATTCTTACAGACACAGAAAATATATTAGAATGCGGTATTGATATTACTGTTCAGCCACCAGGTAAGAAGTTACAAAATATGTTATTGTTATCCGGTGGAGAGAGAGCTTTTACAGCTATTGCATTGTTATTTGCAATATTAAAAATGAATCCAGCACCATTTTGTGTTTTGGATGAAATTGAGGCAGCATTAGATGATGTTAATGTATATAGATTTGCGGAGTACTTAAGAAAGTTTTCTAAAGATTCACAATTTTTAGTTATTACACATAGAAAAGGAACAATGGAAGCAGCTGATACTGTTTATGGAATTACAATGGAAGAAAAGGGGATAAGTAAATTACTTTCAATGAAATTAAAATAAAGGACGTATAGTCCTTTATTTTTTTTTGAAAGTAATTTTTTTTAGGTTTTTTAATAAAATATAAAGGGAGGTTAATAGTAGATTTTTTGGGACAGATTATTAAAAAAATATATAAAATTGACGAAAAAATGTGTCGAATAAACCACTGGCGCCAAAAAGACAATAATTTAGCATATAGTAAAAAGGAGAAAAAAAGAGATAAAATGAGTATATGAAAGCAAATTATAAAATAACGTATTGTCAAAAGTGAAAATCTTGGCTAAAGGGCAATAAATTTAGCTAATCAAAAAAGTTTTCCTTGAATTGGTGCTCTATTTATGGTAAAATATTGCTTAGTGGCGAATTTTAAAAAGCATAAAAAGGAGAGTGAATTTTATTTTAAAAAATTGGGTTAAATATTATACAAAAGAAGCTGTCAAGACCCTAAAGATTGTCACAATTGGTTCAGCTATGATTATTACAATAGCGTGTGTAAAATACAAACCTGCATATAAAGTCACATTAGCAGGAGATACAATTGGATTTATAGTAAATAGAGATTTAATAGAAGCTAAGATAGAAAAATATATAAAAGATACTTCTGGGAATATTGCATTTAGAGAAATAGAACAATTACCAGAGTATGAGTTTAAACTTATAAATAGGGATAAAGAAACAGAAGAGAAAAATGTTATGCTTGCAGTACAAAATATGACAACAACAACTTACAAAGTTTATGCTGTTACATCAGATGGAGAACAAAAAGCTGTTGTTAGTACTCAAGAAGAAGCAGACAGCATAATAAACGAGATAAAAGCAGATTTAAAAGAAGAAGTAGACTTAAAATTAGGTATAGCAGAAGTTTATACTACTGAACTTAATATTGAGTCAAAAGAAATTGCAACAAATACTTTAAAAGAATTTAAAGTAGCTAAAGTTACAGAATATGAAAATAAAAAGGCGGAAGAAGAAAGAATTGCAAAAGAAAATGCTAGAAAAGCTTATATAGCATCTAGATCAAAAAGTTTAGCAACAACAACAACTGCTGCTCCTTCTGGAAACTTAAATGGTATGCAATTATCAATACCAGTAACTGGATCTATATCTTCTAGATTTGGTTCTAGAGGCGCATCAAGATCTACAATTCATACAGGTCTTGATATATCAACATCAAGTGGAACTGGTATAAGACCTATATCTGCTGGAACAGTAACTTATTCCGCATATAAAGGATCATATGGTAATTTGATTATTATTGATCATGGAAATGGTGTTCAATCATATTATGCACATTGTAGTGCTTTATATGTTTCAGTTGGTCAATCTGTTGATACTAATACAACAATAGGTGCTGTAGGTTCAACAGGAAATTCAACAGGACCTCATTTACATTTAGAAATTAGAATTGGTGGAGAACCAGTAAATCCACAAAATTATTTATATTAAAAATATTGTCAATAATTCGATTGTGAATTATTGACAATATTTTTTTTTATCAATATAATTTTATATATAACAAAAGAGGAGGTCTATATGTTTAAATTCAAGAATTTTTTAAATAATGAAAATATAAAAATAATTGATAAAAAAGAAGGTATGAGAGTATTAGAATATCAAAATGATTTAAGTGTTACACCTATGTCTGCCACTACTTCATACTTTGCTAATAAAATGAATGTAAGAAAAAGACAAGTATTAATAGAACTTAATAATAATGAATATACAATTAGTGCTGGTGCTATGCAATGGACTGTTGGAAATGTAGAAATGGAAACAGGAGTAAAAGGTGCAGGAGATCTTTTAGGAAAAGCTTTAAAGGGTGCTGTAACAAAAGAATCAGCAGTAAAGCCTATGTATAAAGGAAAAGGTATATTAGTTTTAGAACCTACGTATAGACATATTTTATTAGAAGACCTTTCTAATTGGGAAGGTGGAATGGTTTTAGATGATGGAATGTTTTTAGCTTGTGAATCATCAGTAAATCAATCTGTTGTTGCTCGTTCAAATATTTCATCAGCTGTTTTTGGTGGAGAAGGTTTATTTAATTTAAAACTAGAGGGGACAGGAATTACGGCTTTAGAGAGTCTTGTACCAAGAGATGAATTAGTAGAAATTTCATTAGAAAATGATGTACTAAAAGTAGATGGTAATTTTGCAGTTGCATGGTCTGGAACATTGAATTTTACAGTTGAAAAATCTTCAAAAACCTTGATTGGTTCTGGATTATCAGGAGAAGGTCTTGTTAATGTATATAGAGGAACAGGAAAAGTTTTATTAGCACCAGTAAATGGACAAGCTATGGATCAAACACATGGCTCAAAAGCTCCAGATAATGGAGGAAGTGCTGTTGCAAACGCTGCACTTAATGGAATTATGGGAATGTTAAAATAAGTAATATAGAAAGGAGTTACAAATGGCAAAGGAAAAAAAAGAAAAACTAGAAGATGTAAGAGAAACTAGTACAAAAAACAGATTTACTGCTTTAATGTTATGTTGGTTTTTAGGCTTTTTTGGTGTACATCGTTTATATGCAGGAAAAATTGGTTCAGGATTTTTAATGTTATATGGTACAGTTGTATCACTTTTATTGTTAGGGGTATGTCTTCCAGTTGGATTAATGTGTTTAGTAACAATGCTTGCATTTGTTGCAAATGATTTTGTAGTTATTGCATTTGGACAATTTATTGATTGTTATGGAAAACAATTAACTAGAGATGATATATACTAAAATTTATTCACAATTAAAGGTGGATTAAATAATATAATATATAAATTTATAGTTAAGAAGGAGGTAATTATGTCAGAAAATAATGAAAAAAATTTTTCTGTTGATACAGAACAAATAAAAAATGAAACAAAACAAACTGTTAATCAAGTTAAAGATTCAATTAAGAAAGTTGACTTAAAAAAAGATGCTGAAGAAACAAAAGGTTTTTTAAAAGAAATGTTATCAAATCCTTTTGAAGCAGTTAGAAGAGTTGCAGAAGACGAAGAAAATGTTTTATCAAAAGTTATAGTTTTAATGATTGTTTGGATTGCAGCATCAGTTATAACAGGTATTATAAGCTTGATGAAATACGGAAAATACTCAAGTATTACAAATAATTTAGTTGATTTTGTTTCTTATATATTAAATCCAGTATTATATATTGTAGTACCAGCTATTATAATTTTAATAATGAATAAACAAAATAAAAAATCATTAATAACTATTATTTCAACATTAACAATTGTAGCGGTACCTACAATTATTAACAGAATAATTGATATTATTGAAGGGTTAATAAGTGGAATTACAATTATATCAGGCCCAATATCAACAATGTTTACTGCAATAGCCTTAATTCTTACATATTTTGGAATGAAAGATTTATTTGGAGAAAAAGAAGATAAATCTTTTATTAAGAAATATGCAATAATTAAATTATTAGCAGCATTTGTTCTTGTAATTTTGGGAAGAATAGGAATTTATTAAAAAATATAAAAAAATCGCCTTCTTGGCGATTTTTTTGTTGTGTTTTTCTTAATTTCATTATATAATAATGCATTATGTGAAGGGAGATGAAGTTATATGGCTATTAGTAAAGAAGAAATAATCCATATTGCAAAACTTGCATCTTTAAATTTGTCAGAAGAAGAGATTGAAAAATATACTGGCGATATGCAAGAAATATTAGAATTTGCAAATATGATTAATAATGTAAATACAGAAGGAATGAATGAAACTGTTGCAGCAAATGAAAAAAGTAATGTTTTTAGAAAAGATGAAGTAGTGAACTTTAAAAATAGAGAGCTTTTATTGCAAAATGCTCCAAGTCAAGATGAAGGAATGTTTAGAATACCAAAAGTAATAAATTAGTTTGTTAAGCCTGAAAGGAATATAAATGATAATAGGGATAGATATTGATGATACAATAACAGATACTTATGAAGTAATGATGAATTATGCTCAAAAGTACACAATAGATGTTTTAAAAAGAGAGCCAATTATAAATGAAAAAGCAAATTGTTCAGACCATTTTTATACAAAATATTTACACAATTGGCAAGAGGGTGAAGATTTAGAATTTTTAGATGAGTATTATGAAAAGATTATAAAAAATGTAAAACCTAAAACACTTGCTCTTGAATATTTGAAAATGCTTCAAGATGAAGGAAATAAGATTATTTTAATAACAGCTAGATGGGAGTCTAAGAAGTTTGATGTTAGACAAGCAACTCAAGAGTGGGTTATAAAAAATGATATTCCTTGTGACAAATTAATAATTAATGCAGAAAATAAGCTTATTGCAGCAAAACAGGAAAATATAGATGTTTTTATAGATGATAGTTTTAAAAATTGTAAGATGGTTGCAGATAGTGGTATAAAATCATTTTTAATGGATACAAGAGTAAACCGTGGATTAGAAGACGAGAAAATAAAGAGAGTATACTCTTGGCCACATTTATATATGAAATTAAAGGGGGAAATTTAATGGAGCTTTATGAATATACAGTACACGAACTTGTAGAAAAGCTTGAAAAAGGTGAAGTAACATCTGAAGAAATAACTAGAAGTTACTTCGATAGAATAAAAGAAATAGATCCTAAAGTAAAAGCATATGTTTCTACTTTAGAGGAATCAGCAATTGAAAAAGCCAAAAAAATTGACGAAGACAGAAAATCAGGAAAGACTGTTTCCAAATTTGCTGGTATTCCAATAGGAATAAAAGATAATATGTGTATAACAGGAACTAAAACAACTTGTAGTTCAAAAATGTTAGAGAATTTTGTTGCACCATATAATGCAACTGTTATAGAAAAATTAAATGAGCAAGATTTAGTTTATCTTGGAAAATTAAATATGGACGAGTTTGCTATGGGAGGCTCAACAGAACACTCAGCATTTTTCAACACATATAATCCATGGGATTTAGATAGAGTACCAGGTGGTTCTTCTGGAGGTAGTGCAGCAGCAGTATCTGCTGAAATTGCTCCTTGGACACTTGGAAGTGATACTGGAGGAAGTATTCGTCAACCAGCATCACTTTGTGGTGTAGTTGGATTAAAACCAACTTATGGATTAGTTTCAAGATTTGGATTAGTTGCATTTGCATCTTCACTTGATCAAATAGGGCCTTTAACAAAAGATGTTACAGATTCTACTATGCTTTTAAACTTAATTGCAGGTCATGATGAAAAAGATTCAACATCAATGAATATAGATAAAAAAGATTATACTTTAAGCTTAGTAAATGATGTTAAAGGAATGAGAATAGGACTTCCAAAAGAGTATTTAGGTGAAGGTATAAATTCAGAAGTAAAACAAGCTATATTAGATGTAGCAAAAAAATATGAAGAAATGGGAGCGATTGTTGAAGATTGTTCTTTAGATATTGGTAAATATGCAACAGCAGTTTATTATATAATTGCTTGTGCTGAGGCAAGTTCAAATTTAGGTAGATTTGATGGAATTAGATATGGTTATAGATCTGAAAACTTTGAAAACTTAAAAGATATTTATAAAAATTCAAGAAGTGAAGGATTTGGAGCAGAAGTAAAAAGAAGAATTATATTAGGTACTTATGTTCTATCATCAGGATATTATGATGCTTATTATAAAAAAGCTCAAAAAGTTAGAACAGCTATAAGAGCTGAATATGATAAATTATTTAGTAAATATGATTTATTATTAACACCAACATCTCCAACAACAGCTTTTAAAATTGGAGAAAAATCAAATAATCCATTAGAAATGTATTTAGCAGATATTTGTACTGTTCCAGTAAATATCGGTGGATTACCAGGAATGAGCATTCCATGTTCGTTAGATAGTAATGGTATGCCAATTGGATTCCAATTAATTGCAAAACCATTTAATGAAGATGCAATCTTTAGAGCTGCTTACACTTATGAGCAAAATACAAACTTTAGAGAAAATAAACCAAGCTTTAAAGGAGGTAATAACTAATGGCAAGAGAAGATTATGAAATTGTAATAGGATTAGAAGTTCATTGCGAACTTTCTACAAAAACAAAAATATTCTGTTCATGTTCAACAGAATTTGGTGGTGAACCAAATACACATTGCTGTCCAATTTGTATGGCAATGCCAGGAACTCTTCCAGTACTTAATGAAAAAGTTGTTGAATATGCAGTAAAAGCAGGACTTGCAACAAATTGTAGTATTGAGAAAAACAGTAAAAATGATAGAAAAAATTATTTTTACCCAGACCTTCCAAAGGCATATCAAATTTCTCAGTTTGATAAACCACTATGTTATGAAGGATATGTAAATATCGAGACAGAAGATGGAGAAAAACAAATTAGAATTGAAAGAATTCATATAGAAGAAGATGCTGGAAAATTAAATCATGATGAATATGGTAGAGGAAGTTTTGTAGACTTAAATAGAGCAGGAGTTCCTTTAATAGAAGTTGTATCTAGACCAGATATGAGGAGTAGCAAAGAAGTAGAAGCATATATGAGAAAATTAAAATCAATTTTTGAATATATAGAAGTTTCAGATTGTAAAATGCAAGAAGGATCTTTAAGAGCAGATGTTAATGTATCAGTTAGAAAAAAGGGAAGTGCTGAATTTGGTACTAGAACAGAAATGAAAAATATGAATTCTTTTAGAAGTATTGTAAGAGCTATTGAATACGAATCTGAAAGACAAATAGAAGAAATTGAAGCAGGAAATATAATTACTCAAGAAACTTTAAGATGGGATGATGTATCTGGAAGAACATTTCCAATGAGAGATAAAGAAGATGCTCAAGATTATAGATATTTTCCAGAACCTGATTTAGTTTCAATTAAATTGTCAGATGAATATATTGAAAATATAAGAAAAGAGTTACCAGAATTACCAGAAAGTAGAAGAAAAAGATATATTGAAGAATATGAATTAACAGAAAAAGCTGCTAATTTTGTAACATCATCAAAATATTATTCTAATTTATTTGAATCAGCAATAAATGTTTGTAAAAATCCAAAAACAGTTGGAAACTTAATAATGTCAGATATTGCAAGAATTTTAAATGAAAGAGAAGAAGAACCAGAAGATTTAAAATTTAGTGGAAATGAACTTGGAGAACTTGTAACTTTAATAGATAAAGGAACAATTAGTTCTGCAATAGCCAAAAAGGTTTTAGAAGAATTATTTAATGAAGTAAAAATGCCAAGTAAAATAATTGAACAAAAAGGATGGGTACAGATTTCTGATGAAGGAGCAATAAAAGAAGTTGTAATGAAAGTATTAGAAAATAACCCACAATCAATTGCTGATTATAAAGCTGGAAAAGATAAAGCATTAGGTTTTCTAGTTGGTCAAGCTATGAAAGAAACAAAAGGAAAGGCAAATCCACAAATGCTTAATAAAATGTTCTTAGAAGAATTGAATAAATAGTAAAATAAATCCACAGATTATTTATAATTTGTGGATTTTTTAGCGAAATTTATAGTTGCTTAAATTTCATTTCCAAAAAATACTTTAAAATTATTTGTAAATTGTAATAACTTTTTCAGTATTTGTGTTATAATTATCTTGAAAGATAAATGAAAGGATATGATAGTAATATCATACAAGGTAACAAATGTGGAAAGTGTAATTAACAAAAGAGTTAAAGATTTTTCGAAGAATGTAGATTTAATTCAAACTATTTCAATATTTTTATTAGCATTATTAGTTCCAACTTTTTTAGGTCAATTAATTAAAAATATTTTTGGAACCCAAAGTATTATAACACAAAACTCACAATTAATAGTCGGATCTGTAGTGAATACTGCGTTAATAATTACTGCAATAAACCTTAAAGGATGGAAAAAAGTATTAGGTGTTGTAACAATGCCAAGTATTTCTACAATGCTTAGTGGATATGTATTTAAAAGTGCATCAGTTTATATGGTATATATGATACCAGCTATATGGGTTGGAAATTTTGCTTTAGTATATGCTTATAAGTTAATAATGTTATCAAAAGAAAAACATTATTTTTTAGCAGGAATTACAGGAATAATAGTGAAAGTTTTAGTAATTGCAGCAGGATTTATGTTATTAAAAGCATTTAACATATTCCCAGCAAAATTGGTAACAACTTTACAAACTGCTATGACAACAACACAATTAATTACAGCAAGTATTGGAACATTTATTGCATTTGCAATTTATAAATTAGAAAAAGGCAAATAAAACATTTATAAAAAGTAAAATTTAAAGATTGTCTCTAAATTTTACTTTTTTTATTGTTTTGTTGATTTATTATGTTAATTATGATATAATCTCAATAATTGGAGATTTTCAGTGATAGTGAGACCCATTTGCATTGTAAACAATGTCATAACAATAGGAGGTAACAATATGATAATAATGACGTGTAGACCAACCAAACGGGAACATGTGGACTTGTATGCCACACTGGAGAGCCTTTCTTTGGTTCATCCACAGATAAAGGAGATCATCGAGCAAGTGAAGAATTCTCCTCTGATTGACAAGCTGGATAAGAAGATGATTGAGCAGCAACTCATTAGCATGGCTTGTACCCTTAATGAGTCGAAGAACTATACACTTGTTCTGGATCGCTGGCGCGGTGGAAATCCGTGTTCTGCTGAACGTGAGCGTGTATCCCAGGAAGAGAGGACTATCCGATATGAAACGATTTTCTCAATTGTTTCTTATGGTCGGAAGAAGAACTGGGTGGCGTTTGTTGATTTGCCGATTGATGTTGATTTGCCGGGAAGCGAAGAAATTTCTCTCTAAAAAAAACGGAGCGTAGCAAATGCTATGCTTCGTTTTTTAATTATTAATTAGTTTTTCTATAATTTCGAATAGGTAAGGCTTATATTCATCTATAGGAAGTGGTTCGTTATATAATATAGAATTGAAACAAGTTGAGCTAACAAGTTCTATAATCATAAATAATGTAACATCTGGATTTTTTAAGTTGATATTATTATCTTTAACTCCTTTTAGAAATAATTGATAAATTCCATTTTCTTCATTTTCAGAATTTGCGTAAATTTTATTTACAGTTTTACTATAAATTCCCCAAGAAAGATTTTTTGATATAAATTTTAATAATAATTGATTTTTTTTCAATTCATCAATAACATGATCTATAATAAAAATGACTTGTTCAGATAAATTACAAATATCGGTTTTTCTTAAATCTATCAGAGCGTCATTGAATAATTTATGTGATTTTTTTGCAATTAATACATCTCTTATTTCATATTTATCTTTAAAGTATAAATAAAATGTTCCTTTACCAACATCAGCATTATCAACTATTTCCTGAATAGAAGTATCTTTTATTCCCTTTTCTGTAAAAAGTTTGAAGGCTGTATTTAGTAATCTAGTTTCTTTATTTTCTTGATTTAAATTATCTTTTTTTATTCTCACAATTACTAATCTCCTCAATATCTATTATTAATATGTTACATAAATTTATTATTGCATAAAAGTGACGTTTAGTCAATATTTTTGCAAAAACTATTGACTATTGGTCAGTGTCGTACTATAATTATAAAAGTGACTAATAGTCATAAACAAAAAGGAGGCTTTGTATGAATGAATTCGGCGATTTTGTATGTAAATACAGAAAAATTATTCTAATATTATCTTTAATTTTACTTATACCAGCAATTATTGGAATAAAAGCTACAAGAATAAATTATGATATTTTAGTTTATTTGCCAGATAATATAGAAACAATTAAAGGAGAAAACATATTATCAGATGAATTTAATATGGGAGCATTTACAACAATAATTTTAGATAATATGCCTACAAAAGAAATTTTAAAATTGGAAGAGGAAATTAAAAAAATAGATAATGTTGCAATGGTAATAAGTACAGCAAATGTTTTTGGAGCTAATGTACCAATAGAAATGTTACCAGACGAGCTACAAGAAAAGTTTTATAAAGACGGTTCTACCATAATGCTTGCAACATTTAAAGAAGGAATTTCAGATGATGCAACACTAGAAACGATAGAAAAATTAAGAGAAATAACAGATTCAAGATGTAAAATTAGTGGTATGAGTGCTGTTGTATTAGATACAAGAGATTTATCTAATTCAGAAATAGCAATATATGTTCTTATAGCTGTTTGTTTATGCTTAGTGATATTACAAATAGCGTTAGATTCATATGTTGCACCGATTTTGCTTCTTTTAAATATAGGAATTGCAATTCTTTATAATATGGGAACTAACGTATTTTTAGGAGAGATTTCATATATAACAAAAGCAATAAGTAGCGTACTTCAACTAGGAGTAACAATGGATTTTGCAATTTTTTTATATCATAGTTATATGCAAGAAAAAGAAAATATTTCTAATAATGAAGATGCAATGTCAAAGGCAATTTCAAAAACTTTAGTTTCTGTTGTAGGAAGTTCACTTACTACAATAGCAGGTTTCTTAGCATTATGTAGTATGAACTTAACACTTGGAAAAGACATAGGAATTGTTATGGCTAAAGGAGTTATGTTTGGAGTTATTTGTGTAATAACAATACTTCCAGCAATGATATTAGAATTTAATTCTTTAATTGAAAAAACAAAACACAAAGAAATAATGCCTAAATTTGAAGGAATTAAAAACTTTTCAATAAAAAATTATAAACTTACAATTTTAATTTTTATACTAATTTTACCGATTGCTTATTATGGATATAAAAATACAGATGTATATTATAACTTAGATAAAAGTTTGCCAGATACATTGCAAAGTATAACAGCAAATCAAGAATTAAAAGACAAATTTAATATGGTTTCAACAGAGCTATTATTATTAGATAAGAATGTTCCAGATAAAAAAGTTAACAAAATGTTAAATGAGATTGAAGATTTAGATGGAATAGAATGGACATTGAGCTTATCTAAAATTACAGATATAGGAATACCAAGAGATATGATTCCAAGTGAAATACTAGATAAAGTTCAAAATAATAGATATCAATTAATTATTATAAATTCAAGTTATGAAATGGCAACAGATGAATTAAATGAACAAGTAGATAAAGTAAATAAAATTATAAAACAGTATGATGAAAATGCTCTTCTTGCAGGAGAAGGTCCATTAATGAAAGATTTAGTTGAAATAAGTGATCATGATTTTAAATGCGTTAATACAGTTTCAATAGTAATTATATTTATAATAATGATTTTTGTATTAAAATCTATTTCACTACCAGTTATATTAATATGTGTAATAGAATTTGCAATATTTATAAACATGGGAATTCCGTGTTATACGGAAACTATAATACCATTTATAGCTTCAATTGTAATTGGAACAATTCAACTAGGAGCAACAATAGATTATGCAATTTTAATAACAACAAAATATATAACAAATAGAAAAAATGGAAGGAATAAAATAGAAGCAATGGATTTTAGCTTAGGAACATCAATATCATCTATTGCAAGTAGTGGATTATGTTTTTTTGGAGCAACTTTTGGAGTTGGAGCTTATTCAAAAATAGAAATGATTGGTTCATTATGTACTTTAATGTCAAGAGGAGCAATAGTAAGCATGATTTCAGTAATTTTAGTATTACCAGCATTTTTACTATTGTTTGATAAACTAATTTGCAAAACAACAAGTGGAATGAAAGAAATTAAGGAGGTAAGATAGATATGAATAATATTATAAAAAAATGTATTTCAAGCATAATGATTTTTTCATTATTAACATATACAATGCCAGTTTTTGCTTTTACAAATGAAGAAAGTATTTATTCAAAATTAGATTCATCTGGAAATAGATATAAAACGATTATTAGCCAAACAACTGAAGATGAAGAGGGCACATCTTCTATTCAAACAGAAATTGATAAAGAATTACCAATTGTAACAAAGGTAAGTTATGAATTGGATGGAAATAAAATATCTACAGAAGAATTAGCAGGAAAAAGCGGAAAAGTAAAGATAACTTTAGAATATGAAAATAAGGAAGAAAATGAAGTAATAATAAATGGTAAAAAGGAAAAGATGTATACACCATTTTTAGTTGTATCAGGGGTGATTATCAATAATGAAAATAATACAAATGTAGAAATATCAAGTGGAAAAGTTATAAATGATGGAAGCAAAACAATAGCAATTGGTATATCACTTCCAGGAATGCAAGAAAATTTAGATATTTCAAAAGATGATATTGATATTCCAAGCAAAATAGAAATTACAATGGAAAGTACAAATTTTGAACTTGGAAATATTATGAGTTTTTGTACCCCCAAAATTATTGAAGAAGAAAGTTTTGATAAAATTTCAGAAAAGTTAGATGATTTATATAGTCAAATTGATGAACTAAAAGATGCAAGTTTTCAAATAGAAGATGGAGCTATGGAATTACAAGATGGAATAATAACACTAAAAGATGGTGCAAATAGCTTAAATAATGGTGCAAATGAACTAAAAGATGGAGTAAATACATTAAAAAATGGTGTAAATGGTTTAAAGGGTGGAGCAAGTAAGTTAAAAAATGGAACAACTGAGTATGTAAACAAATCAAAAGAGTTTAATTCAGCAATGGAACAAGTATCAAATGGAGTAAATACAATAAATATAAATTATGATCAAATTAATAATGGCATTACAGCATTAAATGAAAGCAGTAATCAGCTATCAAATGGAGCACAAAGTGTAAGTTTAGGTGCAGCAACTATTTCTGAAAAGTTAGGAACTATAAGTGCTAAACTAGGAGATGTTCAAAATGGAATATCAAGCCTTCAGGTAGGTGAAAATCAATTAAACACTGGGATAGATAATATAATTGCAGGAATGAATGGAATTACAGGAACAGATAATTCTGGAAAAATTGCAGAAATTCAAGGATTAATAAATATAAATCAATCTAAAATAGATGAGTTAACAGGAACAAATGGAAGTATTCAAGCAGTAGTAGACTCTACAGAAGATGAATCTATAAAATCTGTTTTAACAAATCAAATTAATATAAATAATTCAAGTATAGGAATGTTACAAGCAAATAATAGTGCTTTAAACTCAGTAATAGTTACATTAAGTCAAGCAGGAGGAGCAAATATTTCTCAATTAAAAAATGGATTGGAAGCATTAAAATCAGGAGTAAATAATCTAAAAACAGGAACAGATACTTTATATTCTGGAGTATCAGAACTAAAAGTAGGAGCAGATACATTAGCAGAAAAATCACAGGAATTAGCTCAAGGAGCCAATAACTTATATCAAGGAACTGCACAATTAAAAAATGGAACTCAAAATTTAAGTGCTGGTTCATCTGCAATAAAAGATGGATTAAATACTTTAGATAGTTCAAGTAATCAATTATTGTCTGCAAACAATCAATTAGTAGATGCTGCAACAACAATTTCAAATGGAGCAATAGATTTAGAAAATGGAACTATTACGTTAACTGATGGAGTAGCAAAACTTGCAAATGGTTCAATTACTTTAAAAGATGGAACAAGTACATTAGTATCAGGAAGTAAGCAATTATCAGATGGTTCAGGAGAACTTCTAGATGGTATAAAACAATTTAACAATGATGGTATTATGAAAATATATAATATGGTAAATAATGATGTTAGAAATACAGCAAAAAGGATTGAGAAGTTAGAAACACTATCTAATAACTATAATAAATTTGGAAGTGAAATCTCAAGAGATGAGATTAAGTTTATATGTATTTTAGACAGTATAAAGATTAGTAGTAAAGAAAAAACAAAGGAAGAAATTATAATAGATAATGAAAAAATAGAAGAACAGAAATAAATAATATATAAAAATCTCAGAAAAATTAAAGTATTCTGAGATTTTTGATTATAAAGAACCAAAATGTATTTACATAACTTTACAAATTATGTAAATTATGATATAATTTATAAGTCATTTTACATGGATTGAGATTTTAAGGTAAGGAGGTAAATATATGATATCCGGATCTAATATTAATTTAGATTTTTTATACTTAGTTAATAAGAAAGAACTAAAAGAAATTTTAGAAACAGGAATTATAAAGAAAAGCAAAAAAGATACTAATTATAGTGATAAAGTTTTTTTGATGAGTAATACACCTATTAATAAAAATATAGGAGCTATAAAAGTTCTAATAATAAAAAACTTAAAATCTAATAAATTAAGTGATTCTCCAACTAAAATATGGAATTTAATAAAAATGGGAGAAGGAATTATAAATTCACATTATAGATTATACGGAATATCTTTAAAAAACTATTTATATAGAAAATACTATTATGCTAAGAAAAATAATACAAGAACTAGTAGTTTAGATAAAGTAGTAGAACTAATTGTAGCTGGAATTATTGAAGAAGGAAAAAATATTAAAGCTAATTATAATGTTATGATTGATCAGTGTGAAAACAATTTAGAATCAATGGT
This sequence comes from uncultured Clostridia bacterium, assembly GCA_949482135.1. Taxonomy (GTDB): domain Bacteria; phylum Bacillota; class Clostridia; order TANB77; family CAG-508; genus Scatovivens. The sequence goes on along the minus strand of CASYFC010000011.1, from coordinate 32,374 downwards.
AGAAATGGTTATGAAAGGAATAAATAATAATAAAAATCTAATTATTTCTGAAAGGAAAAATAAAATATTTTTACCGTATACAGTTGATGAAATTGATGATTTTATGAGATATTATCCAAGATCTTATGTAACAGCATCAGATGTGGTAAAAAAAGAATATGTTATTAATCTAACTGAAGTAACAAAGCATCCGTATAAAGCAAGATTTAAAGAAGCGTATAATCTTATGAGAAATCGAGAAAATAAAGGAATTATTTCTTCATTTATTAATGCAGTTAGGATATCTTTAAAAAGGAAACTAAATCCTGCAGTTATAGCATCATGTAGATCTAAAAGTGAATTGAAAAGGTATTTAGTTTGTTTAAAATATAATCAATTAGAGAATTTTGAAACATTTAATACTATTTATGAATTTGCTAATGCATAAATAAAGTTGATAAATATAGCAAAAATTATTTAATATGCAGTGTTTGTATAATAAAATAAGGGGGAATAGTTAAATGGCAAGCACAAATATAGATGAAACAATAGAACTTATTTGTAAAGGTTCAAATCATAATAGAACATTAATCATATCTGAAAAAGAAAATAAAATTTATTTACCATACACAACTGATGAATTGAAAATGTATTTAAGATATTATCCAGAATCGTATTCAAATTTAGAAGAAGTTGTAAAAAAAGAATTTATACTACCAGTTACTACTTTTTCTAATCACCCATATAAATCAAGATTTAAAGAAACATATAATCTTATGAGAAATCGTGAAGATAAAAATATAATAATTTCTTTTATTTATGCAATAATATTTTTTGGAATGAAAAAATTAAATCCTGCAATTATAGCAGCTTGTAAAACAAAAAAGGAACTAGAAAGATATATAGATTGTTTGAAAAATAATAATTTAGAGAATTTTAAAATCTTTAAAACAGTTTACAAATCATCTGTAAATATGTAATAAAAAACCTAGACAATTAGAATGTGTCTAGGTTTTTTTATATTTTCTACACCAATAATATAAAGTTTTCATAAGATATAAAGAGTAAATATGAAAGGAGTTTTTTTATGGCAAAAATTCTTGTATATAATAATATTACAAATCGTATGGAAACATATTATCGTGGTGAATCACAGAGTATGCCATATAATTCAAATAGATCATTAACTGTTAAAGAATTCAGAGGAAAAAGTAATTCAGGTCTTTTATGGACTGATAGAAGGGCAATGCAAGCTTGGAATAGTTTTAGATACATTTATGGTAGACCAATTTATGTAGGTTATGCATTTAGAAGACCATGGGAAGGAGGTCATGGAACTTTATCACAACATTATGCAGGTTTAGCCTTTGATGTTGGACAGAATTTAGATGAAGCAGGAAGAAATGCAATGAGGAATTTAGCAATTAATTCTGGTATATGGAATTATGTAGAACTAGTAACACAGGTGATCAATTAAATTCATTCGTTGAAGAAAAAATTATAATAAGTTATATAAAAAAATAGACAAGCAGTATAAAATGAAAAGTAATCAAATTAGTGATAGTGAAGAAAATAAGTAGAATACAAAACAAGATAATAAGTAAGATAGTAAGTAAAATAATAAGCAAGATAATAAGTAAGATGTTGATATTATTTTGATAAAATGATATAATAAGTAAGAAGAAAAAATAAATATGATTGGAGAAGTATAATGAGTGATTATATACCGCCATTTAATATATCTAATGAAATGTTAGAATGTATATCAAATATTATGGAAAAAGTTGGAAAGTTAAATAATTTTGATAATTTAAATAGAATGCCAAGATTGAGGAGAAATAGTAGAATTCGTTCAATCCATTCATCATTGGCAATTGAAGCAAATTCACTTTCATTGAATCAAGTAAAAGATGTTATTGATGGAAAATTAGTTTTGGGAGAACAAAGAGAAATACAAGAAGTAAAAAATGCTTATAATGCTTACGAAGAAATTGACAATATTGATCCATATAAAATAAGTGATTTGAAAAAAATACATGGTATAATGTCATATTTAATAGTAGAAGATTCTGGAAAATTTAGAAATAATCCAGAAGGTGTGTTTGATGGAGATAGATGTATTTTTATGGCACCTTCAGAGAGAATGGTTCCAGAACTTATGGATAACTTGTTTGATTGGATGATTACAGAAAAAAATAAAATACACCCATTAATATTATCTTCTGTATTTCATTATGAATTTTTATTCATACACCCTTTTGTTGATTGTAATGGAAGAATGGCTAGACTATGGCAAAATACAATACTTGCTAAATGGAAACCATTATTTAAATATGTTCCAATAGAAAGTAGAATAAAGCAATATCAAGATGAATATTATAAAGTTATTTCAAAATGTAATTCTGATGGAAATTCAAATAGTTTTATTGAATTCATGTTAAAAATGATTGATGAAACTTTAGAAGAGCTAATTACTAATGCTGAAAGTCAAATAAATTATAATAGTATATATGTAAATAAGTTATTAGAAGTAATGGAAAGTGATTTCCCTATGACTGCAAATGAAATTATGGAAAAATTAAATTTGAAATCTAAAGAAACATTTAGAAAAAATTATATGGATCCAGCAATAGATGCAGGTTTTGTAAAATTGGAAATTCCAGATAAACCCACAAGTAAGAATCAGAGATATTATAAGGCATAAAAAATAACATTATTATGTTATAATATAGTAATTATGAATAAAAAGTGAAAAGTAAAATAGAATAAAGGAGAAGAGTATGTTAATTGAGAAATTTGAGATTAGGAATTTATTTGGTATGTATAATATAAATTTAGATTTAGATGAATTAGTATCAATATATGTTGGTGAGAATGGTTTGGGAAAAACGACAATATTAAATTGTTTATATTATGTACTTACATGTAATTTTGAAAAGTTAAAAGATATTAATTTTGAGAGTATAAAAATAAAATTTGATAAAAAAATATTTAAAATAAATTACACAGATATATTAGAATATACAAGAGATGGACTACATTATAATAATTATGAAGAAAGATATTATAGGTATATAGACGATATTTTTAATGCAGAAGATATTAACAAAATGATATATATTATAAAAAATGAGCAATATGACAAATCTGTTTTGAGGAGATATGTATTAAAGTTAAGTGAAGTTACTGGTATGCCAATGAGAATTGCAGAAAGAACTATATATAGATTTGCTTTAGAACGTTTAAACAATAAAATTAAAGGGAATGCGGAAAATGTTAGTAGCTTAATGGATTTTATTAAAGAAAATAATGTGAGTGATAATGTTATATATTTTACAACATATAGAAGAATAGAAAAAAATGTATTTGAAAGCAATAAAAGTATAAGAGAATATGATGATGATTCTAGAATGAGAAAAACAAATAACTTAATTCATTTTGGAATGGATGATGTATCAGAATTAATAAATAGAAATCTTGAGTATATAAGAACTTTAGCTATAAGTGGATACAATGAAATGACAGGTTTATTATTAAAGCAATATTTAAAATCAGATATAAAAGAGAATAGTAAATATAAATTAGATAGTCAAAAATTAAATATTGCTTTAGATCGTATAGGAAATAAAATAGATGAAGAAACGAAAAGCAAGATAAAGGAAGAAATAATTGAAAAGAATAATTTAAAAGATGAAAATAAATATTTACTAAATTTATTAGAAAATTTAATTAAGAATTATGAAAAGCAAAATGAATATGATGAAAAAATAAGAAATTTTACAAATACATGTAATAAATATTTGAATGGAAAAAGATTTGAGTATAATGAAAGTAGTGTAGAAGTTAATATTATAAATACACTTAATAATATACCAATAAGTATAAATAGCTTATCATCAGGAGAAAAGCAAATAATATCTATTTTTGCAAAATTATACTTAGATACTGAAAAAGAAAGTATTATTTTAATAGATGAACCAGAATTATCATTATCTATTCAATGGCAGAGTATGCTAATTCCAGATATGGTAAATACAAATAAGTGTAGAAAAATAGTAGCTGTGACACATTCACCATTTATTTTTGAGAATGAATATGAGAAGTATACAAAGAGTATAAAAAATGTATTTAAGTACGAGAGGTAAAAATGGAAGAAGATTATGTACAAAAAATGATAGAAAGTAAAGGTAAATCATCAGTTATATACGCAAAATATATTTATGATCATGATAAATATCCAGATAAATTTTTTTGTTTTTTTGAAGGAGAAGATTATAAATATTATAGAAGTAGAATAATACAATATTTAGATATTGATGAAGAAGAAATTTTTCATTATGATTGTAATGGAAAAAAAGAAGTTTTAAAAGTTTATGATGATTTACTGGATGATAAAAATGTAAAGAAAATATTTTTTATAGATAAAGATTTTGATGAAGATATAAATAAGGAAAAAATTTTCCAAACAGAATGTTATTCAGTAGAAAATTATTATGTTACAAATTCTGCTTTTAAGTATTTCTTATCTACTGAATTCGAAATTAATACTAATAATGAAAATTTGAATAAATGTTTAAATGATTATATTAAAACAAGGGAAAATTTTAATATGACGACAGTTTTATTAAATGCATATATATATTATATAAGAAAAAGAGATAAAAATAATATTGAAAGAGTAAAATTACCAGATGCAAAGACAATATTAAATCAATTAATAGATAGTATAGAAGTAGATAAAGTAAATATAAAAAGTGAAAAAGATGTTAATGAGATTAAAGCTATTTTAAAGGATAGTCGAGATATTAATGAAGAAGAAATATTATTGTTGGCAAAGGAATTTGAGCAAATAAAATCAAAAGAATTAACTTTTAGAGGGAAATTTGAAACTTATTTTTTAAAGAGATTTGTAGCAAATTTAATATTAAGAATTAAAAGAAAAGATTATTTTAAAAATTATGATAAAAATATTAAGTTGGATATAAATAATAATATAATTACACATCTGAGTACATATGCTGAAACTCCAAGGAATTTAAAATCTTTTTTATTAGATTTAAAAAAAGAATATTGTGAATAAAATTAAGAGTACTTATTATAAGTTTCTTTCATATAATTTAACCAGAGGTATTATATGAAAGAAACTAGAACATACAAATTTGATACAAATGAAAAAAAACAAAAAATTATAGAGATATATAATACAAAATATAATAAAATAATAACAGCAATTTTTGATGATGATAACGAAAAAAATAAAATGAAAGAAGTTTTAAATCAATTATCTAAATATTATATAAATGATATGTTGAATTGAAAAGCAAAACTTAAAAATGTGTTGAATACTAAATTCTCACATTTTTTATTTTTATGAAAATATTAGTTTAATCATGAAGGATGTGAAATTATAATGAAAAGAGTTAGATGTTTATACAGAGTATCGACAGTAAAGCAGTTGGACAAAAATGATATACCAATGCAAAGAATAGAATGTATCAAATACATAGATATGATGCCAGAATGGAAATTTGACAAAGAATACATTGAAAAAGGTGTATCAGGATATAACAAAAAGTTAGAAGACAGAGATGTGTTGCAGGAAATAAGGACAGATGCGATAAATAAAGAATTCGAAGTGCTACTTGTATTTATGTTTGATAGACTCGGAAGAAGAGATGATGAAACTCCTTTTATTGTTGAATGGTTTGATAAACATGGCATTGAAGTGTGGTCAACTCAAGAAGGACAACAAAAATTTGAATCAAGAGCAGATAAACTAATTAATTATATAAGATATTGGCAATCTGGTGGAGAAAGTGAAAAAACTTCAATAAGAGTTAGAACAAAACAGAAGCAAATGATTGAACAAGGAATTAATATCATATCAGTACCTCCTTATGGTTATAGAATGGTTAAAACAGGAGTTTTTACTAAAAGAGGTGTGGAAAGAAAAACTTATGAAATAATACCTACTGAAGCGAAAATTGTTAAAAAGATATTTGATTTATTTACAGAAGAGGGATATGGTGGAATAAGAATAGCAAAATATTTGAATGAAAAAGGTTATAAGACACATAAAGGTTTGGAATGGAGTTATAGTACAGTAAACAATATGCTTCGCAATCCTATTTATACAGGATATCTATGTTTTCATAAAACAAGTGTACCAATAGGCGGAGGAAAAAGGAAGAGAGTAACTAATACTAGAGAATGGATTTACTCAAAAGATAAAATACCAGAATTTCAAATAATATCTGAAGAACAATTTGAAAAAGCACAAAAAATAAAAAAATCGAGAAAGAATAAAAATAATCAATGTGAAGAAAAAAATAAAGAATATTTTAAATATCAAACAAAGGGAGAAATGCTTTTTACAGGATACATAATTTGTGGAGGTTGTGGAGCAAAATTAACAACTAGAAGTTCAAAGAGAAAAATAAAACTAGAAGATGGAAGTATAGGATACACAAAATACAGTTATTATGCTTGTAACAATAATTCTAGTGGTAGAAAATGTATTTGTAAACAGAAAAGTCATAAGAGTAATACAATAGAAGAACCAGTATTAAATGAAATATACAAATATTTTGATTTATTAGAAACAAGAGATTTGTCAGAATACGTGAGAAAAATTCATAAAAATGCAAATGATAATGAAGGAAAGCAAATCAGAGAACTAGAAAAAAATATAAAAGAATGTTTTAATAAAAATGATATGTTAAAAGAAGAAATAATAAATGTGATAGCAGGAAAAAGTACTTTTTCAAGAGAATTAATATCTGAACTAATAGAAGAAAATAAACAGAAAATAGAAGAATACGAAAAACAAAAAAGAGAATTAGAAATTATAAAAAGACAAAAAGAGATTAATTTTGAACAAACTATGAAAGTAAAAAAGATGATTCCAGATTGGAAAGAAGTATTAAAAAGTTGTAGTATAGAGAAAAAGAAGATGATATTATCATCAATAATAAGAGAAATTATTGTATTTGATGAAAGAATAGATATTCATTTAAAAATTAGCTTTAAAGAGTTTTTAGAAACAGCTCAAAAACTAGATTTTAATAAAATTAGAGAAAGCAATCCAAAAGTTTTTGAAAATATGAGTAACATTGGAACCAGCAAACTTAACACCTAGATGGGTTCATTTTGATGAGCGACAAGTTGCATCTGGTTACCCATTAGTAAGACAGGGAAGTAGAGGTGTATATGTTTGTATAGCACAAGATGCACTTACTACACTTGGATATGATACAGGAGGATTAGATGGTGTGTTTGGTGTACGAACTAATAGTTCGGTAATATCTTTCCAAAATAAAAATGGATTAACTGCTGATGGAATAATTGGAAGAAATACATGGAATAGTTTAATGAGTCAAGTTGTTGGAAAAGGAGCAAGTAACACAACAATATTGCCGACAAACCAATAATTTGATTAATTATCTAAAATATGCTATAATATCATCGTAGAGTCTTACTCTAATAGCAATTCTTGTAATACCAATTGGTATTTTTTCAAGTTTTAACAATATGTGAAAACAGGAGGATTTATATGGTTAAGAAAAACTTGATGGGATCTTTAAACCAGGCACAAATTGATACAATGCTTTCTAAGAACTATCCAGACATTGTTCAAATTATGAAACGAGTTCGGCTGGATAAGAGCATAAAAGACTGCGATAAGAAGATGATTGAGCAGCAACTCATCAACTTGTGCGGTGCATTGTATTACACGGAGAAGTATGAGCTGAGGCTGGGGACGTGGACAAAAGGAAGTGTCTACTCCGAAAAGCGTCAACAGGTTTCTGATGGGCCTACCATTTACAACGAGACAATTTTCACTGTCGTTTCCTCTGGGAAGCGGTCCAAATGGGTGGTGTATATTGATTTGCCAATTGTGGTTTAACCGAAGTATTCTACCTATACGAAAGGGCGTGGCAACAAACGTTGCTACGCTTTTTCTAATTTATTTTATAAAGTATATTGACACAGACAAATGTATGTGTAACAATATAGACAGACAATTGTCTATATAGGAGGTGACCAATGGAAGAAATAATTAAAAGTTTACCTGATTCAGAATTGAAAGTAATGAAAATAATTTGGAATAACAATAAGAAAATGTCAACAGGAGAAATTGATGCAGAACTAAAAAATGAAATTGATTGGAAATTATCAACTTTACAAGTTATCCTGTCAAGGTTAACAGAAAAGGGTTTTTTAAAAAATGAAAAAATAGGGAGAATAAATTATTATTCTTCAATTGTTGATTTTTCAAGATATAGTAGAAATGAAACAAAAAACTTTATAAGGAAAATGTATGATAATTCAAGTAAAAAACTAATTGCCTCACTTATTGAATCAGATGAATTAACAGATGAAGATATTGAAGAAATAAAAAATATTTTGAATAGGAGTAAGTAAATGTTAGGAAAAATATTTTATAATATAGCTGTTTTAGGAAGTATTATAAGTATTTGCATTTTGCCTTTATTAGTATTTTTAAATAAAAATAAATATAAATATAATTTAAAAAGTATATATAGAATTTTTTTATTTATATTTGTTTTATTAATATTACCAATAAATATAATAAATTTTTCTGGTGCAAAAGACTTTTTACATAAAGATTTTATAGAAAAAGTTGAAGTATATGAAAATATGCCAGAAATAAAATTTGAGAGTGAAAATACTATAATAGAATTTAATAATTCAGTAAATATAAAAAACGATAGAATATTTAATATTATAAAAATTGTACCTTATATATGGTGTATTATTGGAACACTTTTGCTAATTTTTAATCTATGTAGTTATATTATTTTTTTACATAATTTGAGAAAAAGTTATATAAAAAGTGAGAATAGTAAGATTAATGATATTATAGAAAAAATATGTAATGAAATGAATATGAAGAAAATTTCGTATGAAATATCAGAACTAGTAACAACACCAATTACAGTAGGAATTTTCAAGAAGAAGATTATTCTATCGAAAGAAATGTTAAATAATAGAGAATATGAATTAATATTAAAACATGAATTATTTCACATAAAAAATAAAGATATCGAATATAAATTTTTATTACTTATTTTAAACTGTATATATTGGTTTAATCCTATAATATACATGTTTATAAATCAAATAGATGAAATTTTAGAATTGAATTGTGATGAATTTGTTATTCAAGGAAAAAATAAATTTTCTAGAATTGAATATGCAGAAATATTATTAAGTCAAATTCAAAAAAATCAAAATATGCAATATAGATTTTCTATAAATTTTGCAAATAGGAGAAAAAATATAATGAAAAGATTTTCTAATATAGTTGATGAAACTAAGAAAAAAAATATTGTTAATGTAGCAACAATGTCTGGATTGTTGATACTAATATCAGTATTTATTATTACGATTATTCCTAATATTAATTTTGCTACACAAGATAACGAAATATTAAATCAAGTACTTGTTCAAGATGAACAAGTAAAAGGTGAGGAAAACGAAGATTTAGAAATAACAGGTGAAACAGAGAATTTTATAAATCCTTTAAAAGATAAGTATTTTTTAACAAGCAGATTTGGACAAAGATTACATAATTTTCATAATGGTGTAGATATTGCAACTGAATCAGGAAGTGATATTGTTGCAGTTAAGTCTGGAGAAGTTATATTTTCAGGTTATGAAGGAGCATATGGAAATCTAGTAATTATACAACATGAAGGTTCAATTAAGACTTGTTATGGTCAATGTAGTAATTTAAATGTAAATGTAGGAGATAAAGTAAATCAAGGTGATATTATAGCACAAGTTGGTTCAACAGGTAATTCAACAGGACCACATTTACATTTTGAAATTAGAATAAATGATGAATTTGTAAATCCACAAGATTATATAGAATTTTAATTTTAGAAAGAATAATCTAGAATTTATAGATTATTCTTTTTGCTATTATAAAAAATAAAAAAATCACTTGTCAAATAAATATTTTATGATATAATACTAATATCAAATTAGGAATAGTTCCTAATTTATAGGAGATTTTTATGAAGAATTATTCAAGACAAAGAGAAGAAATAATTAAAGTAGTTAAAGAATCTTGTGATCATAAAACAGCAGAAGAAATCTATATGATTGTAAAAGCTAAAGATCCAGCTGTTAGTAGAAGTACTGTATACAGAAATTTGGGAATGTTAGTTGAAAACAATATAATAGATAAAATTTCTATGCTAGTTGGTCCAGATAGATATGACTATATTACTAAACCACATAATCATGCAATATGTATAAAATGTGGTAAAGTATTTGATTTTGATTACAATTTTGAATATGATAAAATCAAAGAAATAGTTGCACATCAAACTGGAATAGAAATCTCAAATAAAGGAATTGCATTAGAGGGAATATGTAGTTCTTGTAGAAAAAATAATTAGGAGGAAAGAAAAATGCCAGAATTAAAAGGTACAAAAACAGAAAAAAACTTAATGGAAGCTTTTGCGGGAGAATCTCAAGCAAGAAATAAATATACTTATTTTGCAAGCAAAGCTAAAAAAGAAGGATATGAACAAATTGCAGCTATTTTTCAAGAAACAGCTGATAATGAAAAAGAACATGCTAAAATGTGGTTTAAACTATTAAATGGTGGAGAAGTTCCTACAACTGCAGAAAACTTAAAAGCAGCAGCTGAAGGTGAAAATTTTGAATGGACAGATATGTATGAAAGAATGGCTAAAGAAGCTAAAGAAGAAGGATTTGATAGAATAGCTTATTTATTTGAAGCTGTTGGAAAAATCGAAAAAGAGCATGAAGAAAGATATAAAAAATTATTAGAAAATGTTGAAGGTGAATTAGTATTTAGCAAAGATGGAGATAGAATTTGGAAATGTAGAAATTGTGGACACATTTGTGTTGGCAAAAAAGCTCCAGAAGTATGCCCAGTTTGTGAACATCCAAAAGCATTTTTTGAAATAAAAGCAGAAAATTATTAATATAAAAATTTGGTTAAAGTCATTTTAACTAATTTAAATAAAAAATTCCTATTAACTTACTTAATAGGAATTTTTTATTTAAATTAGGAGGATATATTTTTATAAGTTTTCATTATAATTTAAATAATCATCAAAAAAGACACCACACATAACAGAAAAAAGACCAGATACAATTCCTGCTTGAATTATAAATACACCTAATTTTAAAATATTAAATGAAATAAAAAATTTATAGTATATGTATATTGTTGATATTCCTAAAATTCCAATAAAAAAAGAAAATAGTAATAAATTTTTTACCAACTTTTTAATTTTTTTATCTTTAATGGATTTAATAAGTTCTCTCATATGTAATCTCCTTAAACAATTATATTCTAAATTAATAATAGCATTTTAAATAAGAGAAAACAAATGAAATAATTTCCAATTTTAAAGGTAAAAAAAAACCTCATGTGCATACATAAGGTTTAAAAATTTATTTTATAGAATTTAATTTTTTTGCTAAAGCTGATTTTTTTCTAGAAGCTGTATTTGCTTTAAGTACACCCTTTGTGCAAGCTTGGTCCACTTTTTTAACTGCTTCATTGAATGCTTTTTCTGCTTCTGATTTATTTCCTTCTGCTACAGCAATCTCGAAAGCTTTAACAGCTGTTTTATAAGCAGATTTTATCATATTATTTTGTAATGTTTTCTTTTCAATTACACTAACTCTTTTAATAGCTGATTTTATGTTTGGCATTTATTTTGCACCTCCTCTTAGTTCATAAAGTAAATTTTACTTCAAATATTTTAACATGAATAATTGTAAAAAGCAAGTCTTTTGTAAAAAAAAGTTAATTGCAAAAAGTTTTCACAGAAAATTCACATTTCTAATATAGAATAATATTGTAATATCAAGAATTCTGTGATATATTGAGGCAAAATAATACTAAGGAGGAATATATGATAGCTTTAGGAAGTGACCATGGTGGTTATAAATTAAAAGAAGAGATAAAGAAATATTTAGATGAAATTGGGATTGAATATAAAGATTATGGCACATACAATGAAGAAAGAACAGACTATCCGATTTTTGCAGAAAATGTTGCCAAAGCTATTCAATCAAAAGAATGTGATAGAGGTATTCTAATCTGTAAATCAGGCGCTGGTATGACAATAGTTGCAAATAAGTTTAAAGGAATTAGAGCTGCTCTTGGAATTAATGAAGAAGTCTCTAGAGCTTCAAAAGCAGATGATGATATAAATATTTTAGTATTACCTTCACAATATATAACAACATCTGCTTCAATTGCTAGTGTAAGAGCGTGGATTGGAACTTCATTTAAAGGTGGAAGATATTTAGAAAGACTACAAATGATTAAAGAAATAGAAAAAGAGAATATGAAATAGAGAGGTTTTTTACCATGTGGGGAGATATATTGATAGCTTTTATGATTGCATTTATGACTGCTTTTATGGCGACACCACATACAATCAGATTGGCTAAAAAAATTGGAGCAGTGGATACACCTCAGGATGCAAGACGTATAAATAAAATAACAATGCCTAGGCTTGGTGGACTAGCTGTTATTTCTGGATTTTTTGTTTCAATAGTTTATCTTTTAATAGTAATGAGTATAGAAAACAATATAGATTTGCTTCAAGATAATTACTTAACAAAACTAGTTGGATTTTCTATTGGAGCAATAATTATAGGTATAGTATGTTTTGTAGATGATGTAAAAGGAGTTCCAGCTTTGGTAAAACTTACAGCACAAATTATATCTGCAATTATTGTAATAAGGTTTGGAATAAAAATAGAAGATTTAGATATACCCTTTTTTAATTTAGAAGGAATAGGAAATTGGTTTTATATACTTCTTACAATTTTTTGGATTGTTGGAATTACGAATGCAATGAATTTAATTGATGGATTAGATGGACTTTCAACAGGTATTTCTATAATATCTTGCTTATCACTGCTAATAATATTTTCACTTAATAGCTCACCTATAATTTCAATTGTTTTAATTACAGCATTAGGTGGAGCACTGTGTGGATTTTTACCATATAACTTTAATCCAGCAAAAACTTTTATTGGTGATACAGGTTCAAATTTCTTAGGATATTGTTTATCAATAATATCTATTTTGGGGATAGCAAAAACTTATACTGCTATAGTAATTGTTGCACCACTTATGGTTTTGGCATTACCAATTTTTGATACAGTATCATCTATTATAAGAAGAGTAATACATGGAAAATCTTTAAAAGCAATTATTGAGCCAGATGCAGGACATTTACATCATAAATTGTTAAAAAAAGGATTTACTCAAAAGCAGGCAGTACTTATTTTATATGGAATCACAGCAATATTTGGAATGTTTGCAATTATATTAATGGAAAGTGGAATTTGGAAAGCTTTATCATTTGCAATAATTATTTGTATAATAATTGCTATGGGATATAAAGAATTCTTTAAACAGAGATTATTGGTAGATCCAAGTGAAGAAGAAAAACAAGAACATATAGAACAATAATAACAAAATAGCACCTTTTCAGGTGCTATTTTTTCGTGCAGAAAGGGCGTGCTAAGTTTAACACGCCCTTTAGTAATTATAAACTTAAAAGTTTGTTTTATTAAAGTCTTTTTATAGTATTAGAAGAGCCTCCAATGATATTTGCCAATCCCTCAAGGGATTTAGAAACACCATTAATACGCTCATCAGTTTGACCTCTGTTTTGCATATCAACTTTATAGCTTTCAAGAGTTCTAGACTCAGAAACCATAGAAATAATTCCAAGCATCAAGTCAACAATGGACTTCTGCTCCTGAATTTTGATTACATGCTGAGGTGCAAGAAGTTTCTGCCAAGAACTTGTGATTTCAGACTCAAAGTTACGACTACAGTATTTGTTAAGAAGCATAAATACATTATCGTCTACTTTTTCACGAAGCAAAGAGAACGGTTCAGTTTTTTTCTGCTCATATTCAATACCGAATTTTTGAGCTTGATAAGAATCAACAGTGGCATACGGCCGTTCATCTCCAATGAAGAAGATAATAGGCTTACTACCAGGAGCAAACTGAGTATTTTTATACAAATAGTATGCAGCAAGCTCGTAAGATTCGCGATTTCCACCACCACCGCCGCCTTCAAGAACAAGTTTCTCAATCCAAGAGTCAATCTCGATGCCTTTGGCGAAACTACCAATCTGCAAAGGATAATCGTCACAGTAAGCATCTCCAACAGCACAGATTGAAATATCAAAATCCTTTAGATATCCTTTCTGCTCAATTTGCCCATAAAACATGGGAAGTTTATCATAAACAACACGAGCAAAATTGATATTGGAACCAGTTACATCGAGCATGATGATAATAGGTGTTTTGGTTTTACTTCTCAGAACTTTGCCTTTAGGATTCATAGAAGAGTGAAGAGTAGAACTGCTGAGTTTAGACTCAGAGTAAGAACTCTCCCCAAAAGAACTATAGCTGCTTCTCCATCCAGAGCTTGAGCTTGAACTATAAACATCACGATCATAACTAGAGCCACCCATAGTAAAGTCCTCCTTAATTTAAAGTTTTGAATCTTTGGTTTCCAAAAACATCGGTTCTGATTTTTCTGAGTTCAGTCCAAAGCTCCCATGCATCATTTGGTCTATCCTCAGGATTTATACTTACCATTTTTTTGATGAATTCTTCAACACGAGAGTCAATAGAACGTGGAATTTCATTGGTTTCAATATTACCACCAAGAAGTTTGATAGCAACTTTACCAATGGAATAAATGTCCGAAGAAGGTAATACCCTGGCTGTTTTATTTACTTCAGGTGCAGTATAGAAATCATTTACAATTTTGTAGTGTGCATCAGGAGTATTAGCACTTTTGATGCAGAAGGAAAGTCCCAAAAGAGAAACATTATGATTAGCTTTGTTAATAATAATGTTTTCTGGTTTAATGTTTCCATGCACTACAAAATTAGAATGAAGATAACCTACAACACTAAACATTCTTTCCAGCATCCACATAACATGTTCAGCTGGAACACCATCTTGATATTCTTTCATGAGTTCAGGCATTGATATACCTTTAACTTCTCTCATGAGAATGCTGTTTGAGTCGTTTATTTTAATCTCTTGTTCAACATATGGAAGAGATTGATGCCTTAATGTTGAAAGTACATCATATTCACAGTCAATTAAATCGTTATCATCAGGATTAATTGCCATTTTCAAATAAACAACATCATTTTCAGATGCTCCTTTGAAAATATAAGCAACTTCTCCTACACATATGCACCAGTAAAATTGATATAATTGATCATTTACTGTGATTTCAAATATAGGAGTAGTGCTTTTGAAAAAAGAAACAGGGTTTACTTTAGAATAAATACCATGTTTAATTTCATCTAATCCCAATTCATACAATTTATTCAGAATTGACAAAGTTTGACCTGTGATATATTCATCTTCATGTTGAGCAAATTCTGGGTCAAACATAGGAACATATTTCATGAACTCTACATGTAAATCATTCTTGGAAGATACATTGCCAAAAAAATCGATAGGTCGTTTGGCTTGTAACAACTTCTCATAAAGTTCTTTGATATTCATAGATTCTCACCTCCTAAAAAATCACATCAGCATAATATTTCTGAGGTAAAACGAATCTTTCAGACATAGGTTGTATGCAATCACTCCAATATTCACGAATTCGTTTTTCTGGTATTTCTAAATTTTGGCTGTCTCTTGAAATACGACGTTTTAGACTAGTGATAGGGTTTGTATCAACATAAATGCTAATACTATTTTTTAAATCATCCAAAATTTGAATAGTATGCAATCCTTCAAAAATGTTGATTTTGCAAGAACATACATTTTTGTCCTTATTAATTCTGGTGTTAGTTCTAATATCATAGTTTGGCATTTTTACATAACCATATTGCAAAAGAAACTGAACATCATTTTTGAACTCTTCAACACAAAATGCTTCAGGTACTTCCATAAGATAATATCCATATGCTACTGGAATATCACTGAGATTTTTGAAATAATCGTCTTGTGAGATAATACAAGCAGAA
Organism: uncultured Clostridia bacterium; assembly: GCA_949482135.1. Lineage (GTDB taxonomy): Bacteria > Bacillota > Clostridia > TANB77 > CAG-508 > Scatovivens. Next base: position 16,346 of record CASYFC010000011.1, on the reverse strand, counting down.
TATTTTCCGGAAAAAAATTCCTGAATTTGCTTTGATAATGTTGTTTTTCCAGAGCAAGTTTGACCTGCAATTACAATGTTTACAGTATCGTGAGTTGTCAAAAAACTATCAATTTTTTGATAAATATTCATCATATCACCTCACTTAAGATAACTTGATGTTAATTTTATTTTCTCTTGTTGGACCGACAGATACTACAGAAATAGGAATGCCAGAATAAGTTTCTAGTAATTGAATGTATTGAGTACATTCTTTAGGAAGATTAGAGACATCTGTAATTTTTGAAATATCAGACATCCATCCCTTTACAGAAATGTACAATGGGCAACATTCTTTAAGATATTTTCCTAAATTCATATCTGGCATTTTTATTGCACTGATAATAATTAATCCATTAGGCTTGATTGTATACTCGAAAATATTCTTGAATTTGTCATCAATAAGCCCAGTATAAATATAAGCAACACATATTTTGATTTCTTCAAAACTGTCCAACTTATCAAGAGATGATAAGTACAAAGTATCTACTTTATTAATCATCTGAGCATATTTCATTAAAACTGCATCAAACCATCCAAAACGAATTTTGCCGTTCCAAAAGGATTCTTCTTGATTGCTATCCGAAATCTTTTGACTTACTCGAATATCTTCAGTAGGGAATAATCCTAAACCATGTCTTGAAGAAAATGCTTTTGCAATACCTATTTTTGTAATTTTATCTTGATACTTCGAAATTCTAAGAGCAAAATTGACTGTTGTATCAAGATGTGTTGTATTAGGTTTTATTCCATATACGTTATCAATCAGAAGACCTTGAGCACCTTCAAAAATAGCATTTGAGCAGTCTTTTCTATAGGAGTGCTTGTAGTTTGAATAAATGCAAGCTTTAAAACTTATTAAAGCAGATGCATTTTTAAAATATCTAATGAATGTGTGAGCAATTTTTAAAAATGATGTTTGTTCTATTAAAAAATTGATTTCATTCTGAAGATTGTCTTTCAAATCTACAGGAGTATTTTTCTCAATTTCTTCTTTATTAGAAGTATAGAAATTTTGAACATATTTCTGTAGTTCATAAAGACATCTAATAAGTGAAGTAGAATCAGAAGCAAAAATATCCTTTACTCTAAGTCCAAGAGAAGGATTGTGTTTTATCAAATACATTACTTCACTTACACCAGTACCAACAGTGCCACGTCTTGAGTTTCCTTTAGAAAGCTCACGAAGTTTATTAATAAGTTTGTGATATGGAGTAACTACAAAGCAATTTTCATGAATATGAATTCTTTTAATCAAGTTGGGTACGGGAATATTAGTTTTTTGTGAAAATACCTCTAATTCAACCATAAGGTTGCTAAGGTTAATTACCATATTTTCTGTTATATAAGTATGGCATTTTTCTAAAAACATCCCAGATCCAAGTTGACTGAATTTATGAAGAACTCCTTCTGGAGTAATTACAGTGTGTGACGCTTGTGAACCGCCATTATAGCGAATAATACAATCAATGTTTTTGGTGTGAGCAAGGTAATCTATAAAACTACCCTTTCCTTCATCACCAGCCTGCATACCGCATAAGATATAGTTATCCATGTATGAAATCCTCCCAAGCATATATGGCCTTTTCAAAGCAGTAATTGCAGATATTATCGCAAAGCATAAAACGTCGATATCCAATACGGTACATGAGTTCCAAATCTGCAAAGTCAGCAAAACTGGCACTATCACTTTTTTCAAGCGATAAGAAAATTCTTGAAGCACAAATTGCTTTAGGATCGCTTTTAATAATGCTTCTTAAATGTTTAATCATTTTGGAGTTTTGACCTGTTTGCAAATACAAATCATCACGTGCAGCCATAAGACGACCAGACATATTGTACTGAGAAATAAGCCGTAATCCCTTTTCAGACTCAATTTTACAGATTATTTTTGCACGAGGCAAAAGCGAAGAAATTTCGGACAAGTCAGTAAAGGACTCAACAAAAGAAGCCATAATAAATCTTAAGCCGAGTTTTTTACAAGATGCCAAATATTCTTTATCTTTGTTGATCAAATAACTTTCGATTTCAATGTCTTTTGCAAGAATATTTACAGATTGACCAGCTCCCAATGCATATTTGGGAAGTGGATCTACAAATATTTTATTTCCATCCTTAACGTGAGTAATATTTACTTCATCACCATTTCTAAAAAAGACCTTTGCTGGATACTGAAGCTCAACATTATGATTTAATTCAATACATGAATACAGTGGATCTGCCCACTTTATAACACGCAATTGCCGCCCTTTTAAATCTACCCAAAGTCTTTTTCTGTATCTAACAGATAATTGTTTTAAAATACTTAGAGTTTCTTCAGGAGAATATGGGGTTTGTGCACCAGTGTTGAATCTGACTTCTGAAATATATGGATTACGAAAAACTTGCTCAACTTTATCCATATTGTTAAGTGCTGGCAAAGTAGCAAACAATACACATTTTTCTCTCATGATGCTTCTCCTTATAAAGTTTGGATTTTATTCAATTAAAATTTTATAAAGACTATAAACAAAACCTCCTTTTATAAAATTTTATAACTATACTGAAATAGTAGTATGATTCTATTAAAAAACATAATTTTCAGTAAGATATAATAAATGTGGCAACATTCTACCACAGATTAACATAAATATCAATGGTTTTGATGCTTTATAATACTTAAATTTGTAAAGAAATTCCAATGTTATAAAGCATATTGTCTTTTTTAAGAAAATAATGTATAATTTAATGAGTTATACATAAAAAAGAATACTAAATTAACACTATACTATATAAGGAGGATATTATGAAAAAAATAGGAATAATGACAATATATGATGAAAATAACTATGGAAATAGATTACAAAATTATGCAGTACAGACAGTTTTAAGAAAAAGAGGATTTGATGTTGAAACAATTAGATACAATATGGAATATACATTATCAGTTGTAAAACCAGGGAAAAGATTAGATTGTTTTCATGAATTTAATAAAAGAATAAATTTTGCTCCAGATGAGTTAATAATGAATCAAGATAGTATAATAAAAGAAGATGTAAATTCTAGATATGATTATGTGGTTATTGGTAGTGACCAAATATGGAATTATTCATATAAAGCGCTATTTTCAGATAAAGTATTTGGTTGTTTTGTGAATAAAGAAAAGCGAATTTCCCTTTCTGCTAGTATAGGAGTTAGTTTTTTACCTCAAATACCTGAAAGATATGAAATAAGCAAAAAATATTTTTCTGAGATGAATGGAATATCAGTAAGAGAATTTACAGGAAAAGAACTTATAAAACAAATTTGTGGTAGAGAAGATGTTGAAGTTTTAGTTGATCCAACAATGCTTTTAACAAAAGAAGAATGGAGCTCTATTAGTATAAAACCAGATGAAATTGAAGAGGGTGAAAAGTTTATATTAAAATATTTTCTAGGAGAATCAGAAGAAGATAATAAGATATTAAATGAATTTGCTAAAAAGCATAACTGTAAAATAATAGATATTGGTGATTCAAGTAGTAAATATTATAACATAGGTCCTAGTGAATTTTTATATTTAGAGAAAAATGCTGATCTAGTAGTTACAGATTCATTCCATTCTTGTGTTTTTGCATTGCTATTTAATACACCATTAGTAATGTATAAAAGAAATGAAGTTGGTGAGAACGATATGTATTCTAGAATGGAAACATTAATAAAAAAATTTGATTTAAAAGATATGGAATATAAAGGAAAATTAGATGACAATATTTTAAATGTTAACGAAGAGAAAATAGAAAAGTTTTTAGATATAGAAAGAGAAAAAGCAGATAAATATTTAGAAAGGTTTTTAAAGAATGATTGAAATATATAAAGACTTTTGCTCTGGTTGTAGAGTTTGTGAAAAGATATGTCCTAAAAATGCAATAGAAATGAAAGAAGATGAAAGAGGTTTTTTTTATCCAATTGTAAACTATGATAAATGCGTAAAATGTGGTATATGTAGAAAAAAATGCCCGATAAATAATGAAGAAATAGAAAAAGAAATAACAGCGTATGCTGCTTACAATAAAGATGAAGAGATAAGATTAAAAAGTTCATCAGGTGGAATATTTACAATATTTGCAAATTACGTACTCGAAAATAATGGAGTTGTTATTGGGGCGGCTCTTGATGATGAATTTCTGGTTGAACATATTGTTGTTGAAAATAAAAAGGACTTAGAAAAGTTAAGAAGTTCTAAATATGTTCAAAGCAATATAAAAGATTCTTATGAAAAGACAAAAGAATTTTTAGAAGAAGGAAGACTTGTATATTTTTCAGGAACTCCTTGCCAAATAGAAGGACTAAAAGCATATTTACCTAAAGAATACAAAAATTTAATTACACAAGATATTATATGTCATGGAGTTCCATCTCCCAAGGCATGGAAGGGATACTTAAAACATAAACATAATCAAAATATAAAAAGTATTCATTTTAGAAATAAAGAAAAAGGTTCGTGGGGAGATTATCATTTAAAATTTGAGTATGAAAATGGAAAAAAATATATACATCATAAAGATGATTTTTTCATGAAATTATTTTTAGGTGATTTAATATTAAGAGAATCATGTTATCAATGTAAGTTTAAAAAAGTAAATAGAGTATCAGACTTTACATTAGCAGATTTTTGGGGAATAAATAATATAGACAAGTCTATGAATGATGAAAAAGGAACATCTTTACTTTTAGTAAATTCTAATAAAGCTAGAGATATAATTGAAGAAGTTTCAGAATTTATGATAAAAAAAGAAGTTGAATTTAAAGAAGCAATACAATTTAATTTAAGTATGATAAAATCAGTAAAAAAAGGAAAAAAATTTGAAAAGATTTCCAAATTATTAGAGAAAGATGATTTTGAAGAATTATTTAAGGAGGAAACAATCTGTGAATAATATAAATATATTGATGTCTGTTAATAAGAAATTTTTAGAGCATGTTGAAGAATTAATATTTTCATTATTACATTATAGTAGTAGACCGCTAAATATATATTTAATGTATATAAAAGATGAATTAAAAGAAGAGGATTTAGAAAATATTAAGATATTTGTTAATAATATTGGCAATGGAAAAATTATACCAATATTATTTGATGCTAAGAATTTAGAAGGAATGCCAATAACAGATAATGAAGGAGATTTTTTTGGAATGGAAGCATATAGTAGATTATTTTGTGCTTATACAGTTCCAGAAGAAGTAGAAAAAATATTATATTTAGATGCAGATATGATTTGCACAGGAGATATAGCAGAATTATATGATTTAGAACTTGACGAAAAGACATGGATTGCTTGTGAAGATGGCGGGATACAAGAAAAAGATTTAATAAGATTAAATTTGCCATTAGATTATAAATATATTAATTCAGGAATGTTGCTTATAGATATAAAAAAAATTAGAGAAAATTATGCTGAAAAAGATATGGTTAAAATGATAAGAGAAAATCAGGAAGTATTAGTATATCCAGATCAAGACTTCATAAATAAAATGTTTAGAAAAGATATAAAAATAGTAGACAATAAATATAATCTTATTGCAAAAGGAACCAGATATAAAGATTTAAAATCAAAGCCTTTAATAATACATTATGCCGGAAGCACGAAACCATGGCATGATGATGTTTCAAGATTTGAGATTGAATATATAGAACCATATTATGAGGCAATGAGATTACAAGGAAAAGATAAAAAAACTAAATTAGAACAATTGCTAGAAAATCATACAAAACATGGATATAATGATTAAATCAGTTAGTTTGACAATTTACATAAATTTGTAGTATAATATGGGCTGAGGTTGAAGAAAAATGTATTATAATTGGGAAAAAATGACTAATACAGAAGAATTAAGGGTAGTATGTAATTTAATAAGAAATGGTGAGATTATAATATTTCCAACAGAAACTGTATATGGTATTGGAGCCAATGCTTTAGATTCTAATGCTGTTGGAAAAATTTTTGCAGCAAAAGGAAGACCTTCAGACAATCCATTAATTGTGCATTTGGCAGATAGAAACAAGATACAAGAAATAGCACAAGATATTACTGAGGTTGAGCAAGAATTAATAGACAACTTTATGCCAGGTCCTTTTACTCTTATATTAAAAAGGAAACCTATTATACCAGATATTGTTACAGCTGGATTAGATACAGTTGCAATTAGAATACCTGAAAATATAATTGCTAGAGGAATTATAACTTATTCAGGAGTACCAATTGCGGCGCCAAGTGCTAATGTATCTGGAAAGCCAAGTGGCACTAAAATTGAAGATATAAGAAAAGAATTAGAAGGAAAAGTTTCTGCAATTGTTGATGGTGGAGAAACTAAGATTGGAATAGAGTCAACAGTTGTAAAAGTTATAGATGAAGTTCCAGTTGTTTTAAGACCAGGGAAGATTACTCCAGAGGAAATTGATGCAGTAATTGGAAAAGTTAGAATTGATAAAAATATTTTGGGAACTTTAAATAAAGACGAAGTTGCAGAAAGTCCAGGAATGAAATACAAGCACTATGCACCAGAAACAAGTTGCAAACTAGTATATTGCAAAGACGAGTTGGATCAAATTTTTTATTTGAAAAAATTTATTAAACAATATGATGGGGATGTAGTTGTTATAGGTGTTGAAGAACATAAAGAAAAATTGTTTTTAGATGACCAAAGGTTTATTTCTGTTGGGAAAAAAGATAATCTTGAAGATTATGCTAGAAACATTTTTTCAGCTTTAAGAAAAGCAGATAAAATAGGATCTTCCAAAATTATTATAGAAGGAGTAAAAATGGAAGGTTTAGGATATGCAATAATGAATAGATTAATAAGAACTTGTGAGCACGATTTTTTTGAAAAACAATAGTGCTATATATGAGAAAAGAGGGTTTATGAAAAAAGAGGTAAACTTTGGAATAGGCTTTATAACTGGAAGACCAAATGTATGCAAAATTATAAATTCATATGCTAAATACTTAGTTGAACAAGTACAAGATTTAGAAACTAAAGTGAATTTTACAATATACATATTATTTGATCTAGGGTATCAATTTACAACTAGAACAGATTTTTATGGAATTCTTCCAGAAATATATAAATATGCCAATATAAAATATATAACACCAGAAGAAATAGATGAAGAGAAAAAAGTATTAATATCAAAATATGGTTTATCTGGAGCAGATGCAGATTTATTTATTGGAAAAGGATATGCAAAAGCTAGAAATGCAATTCTTTATCATGCTTTAAAAATGAAAATGGATTACTTATTATTTTGGGATGATGATGAATATCCATTAGCAGATATGAGAAATAATAATGAAATTACATGGGTAAAACAAGATACAATAAGAAAACATTTAGAAAGTATTTCCAAAACTGATATTACTGTAGGTGATAGATGTGGAGTTATGAGCCCAATACCATATATAGAGTATAATGAAACATTACAAGAAGATGATTACAAAAATTTCATAGATGGAATTTCAAACGAAGTTATTTCATGGGAAAATGTTAATAAAACTCGAGTTAAAGATGGATTTTTAAAATATGCTGATGAAGATATTGCTTTAGCTAAGATTAAACCTAAGAAAATAAGTAAAGCTGGAGAAACACCAATCATATATGGCTCAAATTTGTGCTTAAATTTAAATCACATAGAAAAGATACCAGCGTTTTATAATCCACCAGGAGCAAGAGGAGAAGATTCATTTTTTGCCTGTGCAACAGTTAGCAAAAATACAGAAGTTGTTTCTGTTCCAGCATATCATTTTCATGATGGATTTCTAAAATTTACAGGACTTATGAAAGAAAAATTTCCTAAACGTCCATTAAAAATAGTTTTAGAGGACAATGGAATTGAACAAAGATTTTATAAAGCAACATTGGGATGGATAAAATATAAGCCATTATATTTCTATATAAATGAAAAAGAAAATTACAAAAAGATTATAGAAGATTCTATTGAAAACTTAGAAAAAAGTGTAGACAAGCTTTCAGAACAATTTGAGACATGTGACTTTAGAAGTTTAATTGCAGAACTTAAGGATTATGATAAAAATGTCAAAAAACATTATAAAGAATATATAAGAACAACAGAAATATGGGATGAATTAAAAAATAAAATTAAAAATGAGAAGTGAAATTTAGGGACGTTCCTTAAATTTCATTTTTTATTTATTATACTATTAAAGTGAAATTTAAGGAACGTCCCTAAATTTCACTTTTTTCTTGTAATTCGTCTTGTTTTTTATTATAATATACTATGTAGAAAAGGAGTAATTTTTTATGTATTTAATTGTAGGGCTTGGAAATCCCGAATCAGATTATGCAAAAACTAGACATAACATGGGATTTAACGTTATAAATAAAATTTCAAGTAAATATGCAATTGATGTTAATAAATCAAAATTTAAAGCTTTAGTTGGAAATGGAATTATAGAAGGAGAGAAAGTTATTCTACTAAAGCCACAAACATTTATGAATTTAAGTGGTGAATCTGTAATTCAAGCTATGAATTTTTACAAAATTACTGAAGATGAGTTAATTGTTATTTATGACGATTTTGATACAGATAGTGGATTAATAAGAATTAGAAAAACAGGTTCTGCTGGAAGCCATAATGGAATGAAATCTGTGATAAATTCTATAAATACAGATAAATTTTGTAGAATTAGAGTTGGAATTGGAAAACCAAAGGATAAAACGGATATGATATCATATGTAATTGGTCATATTCCAGAAGAGGAAGTGAAAGTTCTAGAAGTGGGAACTGAAACAGCAAAAGAGGCTGTAATAGAAATAATAAAAAATGGTGTAGATATAGCCATGAATAAATTTAATAAAAAGAAAGATATGTAAATGAAAGAATTAGTAATTTTAGGCACAGATGATAAAAAAACAATTTGCTTAGTAGAAGATGAAGAACTTGTTGAAAAATATGAAGAAGATGAAAATAATAAATCAATAGAAGGTAATATTTACATTGGTAAAGTTCAAAATGTAATAACAGGACTTCAATCTGCTTTTGTGAATATAGGAGAGAAACGAAATGCTTTTATACATGTAAAAGATATTTTACCTAAAGTTGATATTGTAAAAAATGAAAAACCAGAAGAAAAGAATATAAATGAATTAATAAAACCTGGAGATCCAATAATTGTAGAAGTAAAAAAAGAAGCTGTTGACAAAAAAGGACCACGATTATCAACACATATCACCTTAACAAATAGATTTGTCGTTTTTATGCCAAATTCAAATTTTATAACAGTTTCTCAAAAAATCGAAAACAATAAAGAACGAGAAAGATTAAAGGAAATAGCTAAAAAATATTTACCAGAAGGTTCAGGTGCTATTATTAGAACAGTTGCAGAAAACAAATCTGAAGAGGAATTAAAAAATGATATTTTAAAAACTATAGAAAAATGGAAAGTAATCCAAAATATTTCTATTGATGAAATTCCACAAAAAATATATGATAAAGGTGGAGTACTTAAAAAGACAATAGTAGATTTAGTTGATAATAAATTAGATAAAATTGTTTTAAAGGATAAAAAAGATTTAAGTTTGATAAATAATATTTTAGATGAAATTGAAGCTGACGTAAAAATTGAAATTGATGATGAAATATTAAATAAATATAATTTATCAAAACAAATACAAGCTACTGAAAGTAATAAAGTATGGCTTAAAAGTGGTGGATTCATAACTATAGATAAAACAGAAGCATTGGTTGCTATAGATGTAAATTCAGGAAAATTTATTGGAAAAAAAGATGTTGAAGAAACAATAACAAAAGTAAATTTAGAAGCTGCAAAAGAAATTTCTAAGCAATTGAGGCTTCGTGATATTAGTGGAATTATTATAATAGATTTTATTGATATGCAACAAGATGAAAACAAGCAATCTGTTATTAATGAAATTATCAAAAATAGTAAAAAAGATAGATCAAAAGTTCAAGTTGAAGAGTTTACAAAACTTAATTTAATGGAAATTACACGAAAACATATAAATAGTAAAAAGTAAGAAATAGGGGGAATTATTATGGCAAGTATAGGATCATTTATTATTGGAATTATTTTGTTAATTATTGTTTTAAAAATATTGACATTACCATTAAAAATAATAATGAAATTTGTATTTAATTCTATTTTAGGTGGAATTATTTTATACATATTGGCTTTTTTCGGTATTTTTGTAAATATCGAATGGTGGACAGTTGTTTTAACTGGATTATTTGGAGTTCCAGGTTTAGTATGTGCAGTATTAATTACAATAATTTTATAAAATTTAAGGAGTAAGTAATGAAGGTAGGATTTATATCTCTTCGGATGTAGTAAAAACTTAGTTGATACAGAAATGTGTATAGGAGTTTTTAAAAAAGAAAATTTTGAAATAGTAAATAATCCGAAAGATGCTGAAATTATAATTATAAATACATGTGGTTTTATTGAATCAGCAAAAGAAGAAGCAATTAATTGTATTTTAGAAATGGCAGAATTAAAACAAACAGCTAATTGTAAATATCTAATTGCTATGGGATGTTTAGTTCAAAGATATAAAGATGATTTAATAAAAGCACTTCCAGAAGTTGATTTATTTTTAAGTATTGATGAATATGATAATTTATGGGAGAAAGTTGCTAAATTAATAAAAGTAGAAATAAAATCTAAAAATACTTTAGACTATATGGATAGAATTATTTCAACAGGAAATGCAACAGCATATTTAAAAATAGCAGAAGGTTGTAGCAACAGATGTACATATTGCGCAATTCCTTATATAAGAGGTCCATTTGTAAGTAGAAAAATGGAAGATATTCTTGAAGAAGCTAAAAAACTTGCATCTTCACGGAATTAAAGAATTAATAGTTATCGCACAAGATACAACTAAGTATGGAATAGATATTTATGGAGAGCCACGTTTGGCAGAGTTGCTAGACAAGCTTTGTAAAATAGAAGGTTTTAAGTGGATTAGATTTTTATATTCATATCCAGAAAGTATAACTGATGAATTAATAGATGTTGTAAAAAGAAATGAAAAGATATGTAATTATTTTGATATACCACTTCAACATTTTTCTGATTCAGTGTTAAAAAGAATGAATAGAAAAAGTGATAGTAAATCAATAGAAAAAACATTAGAAAAAATTAGAAAAGAAATTCCAGATGTAATTTTAAGAACAACATTTATAGTTGGGTTTCCAGGTGAGACAGAAGAAGACTTTTTTGAGTTATATGAATTTGTGAATAGAGCCAAATTTGAAAAATTAGGTGTGTTTAAATATTCAAAAGAGGATGGAACACCTGCCTCTAGAATAAAAGAACAAGTACATTATAAAACTAAACAAGCAAGACTTAATAAAATTATGACTTTAGAACAACAAATTTCTAAAATAAAATTAGAAGAAAAAATAGGAAATGTTTATGAAGCTATAGTAGATGGATTTTCAAATGATAGTAAATTTATTTGTGCTAGAAGTTACATGGATATTCCAAATGAAGATGGTACAATATTTATAAAAAATGATGGAAGCATAAACCCAGGAGATTTTATAAAATGTAAAATTACAGCAGTAAGAAATTATGATATGTTAGGGGAATTAGTAAAATAATATTAGGAGCTTGCTATGGCAAATAAATTATTAAAATTAGTTATATTAATTTTTATGATAGTAGGTGTTTGGTATGGAGTTTCAATTACTATAAAAAGAGAAATTCCCAAATATGACCAAAAGTCGACTGAAACTAAAGTGCTTAATATGATACAAACAAAATCAGCAGAAACTACAAGTATTTATACATATGGAAGAGCTTTAAATTTAAGTGGAAAAATTTCAAATATAAGTAAAGATAATTTTGAAAGTGCTAGATTATATATAACAGATGGTTTAAATTATGAACAAACTTATAATTTAAACTATTCTTTTGATGGAAATAATTTAGTATTTTCTTCTAGTTCAATCAATTCTGGATTTATTATAGACGAACTAGAAAATTCTGAATATTATGTTCTACTAAGATTAAAAGTAAATAATAGTATAGAACCTAAATATTATTCTTTTCAACAATCTTCTGCAAATGATAATATAGAGTATTATACTATTACTAATAATGGTGAAAATAGAAAAGCAACAATTGATTTTTTTGAAAAAGACTATAATAATAAAAAATATAATTTATTAACAATAAATATAGAAAATACAAATTTACCAGATGACATTTATGATATAGTAATAGATGCAGGGCATGGCGGAACAGATATGGGGGAAAAAAGTGGAGAAACTACAGAATCTGCTATTACTCTTAGTTATTCTAAAAATTTAAAAGAAAAGTTAGAAAATATGGGATATAAAGTAAAACTTACTAGAGATGACTCAAATTCTTCTGAATTTTCGTCTACTAACATGTATGATGCAAATGGTAGAATTAGTATTGCTTGTAAAACAAAAGCTAAACTTATGATTTCATTTCATGTAAATAATGATGCCAATAATAGGTTATCAGGCTTAGAAATATATAGTCCATGTAAGTCAAATTTAGAATTTGCAACACAAATGGCTAATAAGATAAATGAATATTCACACATAACATTTTCTAATAATAACTCATTTAAAAAGGCTGAACGGTGTATATGTTAGAAACTTTACAAAACAAGTTATAAAAGAATATGAAAATACAGCGAATAGAAAAGGGTACGAGCCATATAAACTTACTCTAGATACACCTTATTTATATACAATAAGAGAAGTAGGAGGAATAGCCACAGAAGCATATGTTGATGGTCGAAATACTTCATATGCAGCTAATAAATATTATAAATCAAATCAAGGAATAGAGTGTTATCAAGTAGAACTTGGATATATAAAAAATGATTTAGAAATTATTAAAAATGAAGAAGATGAAATTACAAGAGCAATAGCAGAGGCAATTAATAATAACTATTAGAAAAATACTTATTTCAAAAGATAAAGGGGATAAAAGATGGATGAAACATTAAATTTTGTAAATTTTATTAAAGGAAAATTTACTGAAAATGAATTAAAAATTATAAAGTTTATCTATGAAACTGATTTACTTGCATATTCAATGCAAACAGAAAAAGTAAAAGAAGGCGATAAAATAGTTGAAAAATCAACTAATGTTTTAGAATTATCATTTTTAAAGTTATGTGCTAAAAATTTTGATGATGCACAAGATATGTTTGAAAAAATATTCTTATTTTATATAGGATATTCTCTAAGAGATTATAAAAGTACTTGGAGATTAAATTTAAATAATTTAGAACAAGATTTAAATGCGAAATGTTCTTATTGTAAAGTTAATGATTTACATTCATGTCCTTTTAAATTACTTTCATATGTTTTAAAATGTATATCTGATAATAAATTTGATACAAGAAAAGTCTTTAAAATGTTAGTTTCTGAAAAAGAAACTGAATTTTCAAGAGATGAACATTTTATTTCATATGTTGTAGATAGCATTAATGATTTAGTAAAAAGATCAATTGATATTGTAGGTAGTGAAATGGTACTTGCATCAGATGCTATTGCAATAGATAAAGAAGAGGATGGAAAAATATTTTATAGATATATAGATTTTAATGTTAAAAATAATTCATTATTTCAAAATTTAACAGAATTTTATAAAGAAAACAAAGGTATTGAAGGCGTTTTAGATTTATCAACAATAAATATTTCGGATAATTTTTCTTATATATTTGATAAATCTCCAATAGAACTTGCAGTTTATATAAGATATTTATGTGAAAAAAATAATATTGATGAAGAAGTTGTTATTAAAAGAGCTTTAGAAAAAAGAAATTTTAAAGAAAGCGAATTTAGAATTGCTTATTATAATCAATATGTTCATTTAGTAGATGAATTAGAATGTTCACAAGAGGAAAAAGATGAAATTATTTCAATATTAACATATGTTAGAAATTACTACTATAATGAAGATTTACCATACATACATTTTAATATAGCTTTATATACAAAAAATAATATTATTTCAGATAAAGTAGTAAATATAATAAATAGATATGTTAGAACATTTAATTATATTGGAAATAAAGGTACTTTATGGGTTGATACAGAAATGCTTGTTAAAAGAACAAAAGACTCTACAGATATGATTGCTCAAGTTGATAAAATGTACATAGATAACGATATCATAATTTTTGAAAATCTAGAAAGAATAAAAGCATTAAATGAATATAGAGTAGATGCGTTTTTTACAGCAATAGAAAAGTTCCATTTAAAAAATAGAAAATCTATTACAATTTTTATTGAAAATGAAGAAGTTTTAAAATCATTAACACAAAAACATCCATTAATAGAAAGTACAATTATAAATAAAAAAATACATATAAATGGATTAGATTCTTTGATTGTAAAAAATAAAATATTGCATAAATTAGAAAATATATGTCCAATAGATGAGGAATTTTCAAAAGAATTAGATGAATATATAAAAAATACATATGTTGCAGATTTAGAAGATGAATATACTTATATAGAAAAAGTAAGTAGTGATGTGATTTTTAATAAATTTAAATCATTAAGTGTACAAAAAACTTTTAACAAATCAGATAGTCCAAAAACTGAAGAAATAAGAGAAATAGATGAAATATTGGCAGATATTAACGGACTAGTTGGATTAGCTGAGGTAAAAGAAAATATAAATGAATTAATAAAATATTTAGATTATAGTAAAAAGATTGATATTGAGGGCTTTGCTAATTTAAATATGATATTTAAAGGAAATTCTGGAACAGGAAAAACTACTGTTGCAAGACTTCTTGCAGAATTATTTTATAGACTAGGGTTTATAAGACAAAACAAAATTATTGAAGTTACTAGTAAAGATTTAATAGGAAGCCATTTGGGAGAAACTGCTCCAAAAACGCAAGCTGTAATAGATACAGCAATAGACGGAGTATTGTTTATAGATGAAGCCTATACAATAATGGCAAGTAAAGGTGGAAGTACCTCAAATTATCCAGCTGAATGTATGGCAACAATTTGTAAAGCTATGGAATTATATAAAGATAGATTGATAGTCATATTTGCAGGATATACAAAAGAAATGAATGATTTTATTAATGAAAATCAAGGATTAATGTCTAGAATAGGATATGAACTAGAATTTCCAGATTTTTCTAAAGAAGAATTAATGCAAATATTCAAAGATGAAGCAAATGGAAATGAATTTACTTTAGAAGATGGCGTAGAAAATAAAATAGAAAAATTAATAATAAAAAACAAAATTGGTAGAAACTTTGGTAATGCTAGATTTATTACAAATTTATTTGATAGACTAGTAATTACTCATTCTGCAAACTATACTGATGAAATTAATTTAAAAGTTATTACTAATAAAGATGTAGAAATATTTGAAGCAACAAAAAAAGATAAAGAACGTACAGTTGATAACATACTAGAAGACTTAAATTCATTAATAGGTTTAGCAAAAGTAAAAGAGACTATCAATGGATTTGTTTCAGTAATAGAGTTAAATAAAAAACTAGATAGAGCACCAGATTTTAATATGCATATGATATTTAAAGGAAACGCTGGAACAGGAAAAACAACAGTTGCAAGATTGATAGCAGAAGTTTATTACAACTTAGGATACATAAAAAGAAATAAATTAGTTGAAGTTCAATCACAGGATTTAATTGGTGAATTTTTAGGACAAACAGGTCCAAAAACACAAGCTGTTATTGAATCTGCTTTAGATGGAGTGTTGTTTATAGATGAAGCGTATAGCATAATGGAACATAATGGTTCAAATGCAAGTTATTCAGCAGAGTGTGTTGCAACATTACTAAAAGCAATGGAAGATTATCAAGGACGATTAATAATTATATTTGCAGGGTATACAAATGAAATGAAAAAATTTAGAGATTTAAATCCTGGTTTAAAATCAAGAATAGGATATGAAATTGATTTTGAAGACTATTCAATTGAAGAATTAATGCAAATATTTGATAAGAAAGTAAAAGATAAAGGATTTACAGCAGATGATGAGGCTAAAGCAAGAGTAGAAAAAATACTTCAAGATGCTAAAAATGTCGAAAACTTCGGAAATGGTAGATTTGTTGAAAACACTGTTCAAAAAATCATTATAGAACATGCTATAAAAACAAGAAATGAAACAGATATGAATAGATTACTTACATTTACTGAAGAAGATATTCCAGAAGTAAAAGCAGAAGAATCAAGAAAAAGAATAGGATTTTAAATATTAAAAAGGGCAAACAATTGAAATGCACCCCGTTTAGTAGACCATAATAAAAAAGAGTTATGGTATACTT
>CASYFC010000010.1 GCA_949482135.1 uncultured Clostridia bacterium | reverse complement strand
AAGTATACCATAACTCTTTTTTATTATGGTCTACTAAACGGGGTGCATTTCAATTTTTTAAGGCTCTTTTAAAATATACTTTTAAGTTGTAGTTTTTGCTTATCTTTTACATGATCTAATAAAAATTTTATTTCATCTAATTCTTGATTTACATCTTCAGTATTTTCATTTTTTATATCTGATTTAACATTATCTACAAGTACTCCAACTTTTTCAAGTTCATCATGTTCCATATAGAAAGATAATTTATCTGATTCTCTTTTCCAAGAAAAACATAAATCATTTATTTTATCCATAGCTTCATCTGTTTCCAGAGCATCTTCAACTTCTTTTATGCTAATATTTATATCATTTATTGTTTTATCTGTTATGCTATCTGTTATAATTTCTATTGAAACAACAAAAACTATTACCAAAAATATAATAACATATTCTTTTAAAAATCTCATACTTTACCTCTAATTTTTCTCTGACAAAAATACGTTCCATCACCATTTAAGACAAATATTAACGCTTCTGTTGGTATCATATCAAATTTAGCTATTTCTTTTTCTAGCCATTTCTGGTCTTTTTCAATCTTCTTTAAATTATCATTCATTATTCTTCCATCTAATATTAAATCATAAGAAATTTTTGTTTTATCTACTTCCAAATTCAAATCTTCACAAGTTACAGGAGATTTTTCAGATTTTAAAATAACACTAATTTGGCCAGATGTTTCAAGTATTGCATATTCCACATCAGATATATTATTTACATCATTTACTCTTAATCTTTCTTGAAGCTCATTTATTGTAAAGTTTTCTTTTATTAATGCCCTTTCATCAATTTTTCCTTTATCTATTAAAATACGAGGTTTTCCACAAATAATTTCTCTCATTCTTATACTTTTAATATTTATTACAGAAATTACTATATGCATAAAAAGCATTCCAAATATTGGTATTATTCCATATAGAATTGGTATCCCAACCTCAGTCATTGGAGTAGAAGCAAGATCTGCTATCATAATTGATATAACTAGTTCAAATGGTTGCATCTGACCAATTTCTCTTTTTCCCATAAATCTCATAACACCCAAAACTAATACATATATAATTATTGTTCTTACGAAAATAAGTATCATTTTATCACCTATATACAAATTTTATATGAATATTTTTCGCAAAAATATTTAAAATATACTTATATTTGATTTTTTATTTTAACAAAAAGTATTTTTGTGTACTTATTGTTTAAAAAAAATAAATATTAAATCTATTTTTGATTTAATCTCATTTTTTATTCAAATATAATTTAAATTAAAGTAAAAATTACTTTAGAAAGGATTTTGAAATGGATAACAATAATTCAAGTACTAAAACATCGTCTGGAACATTAGGAACCTTCGGACAAATAATCGGAAGATTCATAGTTGCAGCTATTATTTTAGGAATTACTGCATTTTTTACACCTGGTTTTTCTATAAATAATATTTGGACATTAGGTTTATCTGCAATAGTTTTAACTGTTATGGATTATCTTATTGTAAAATTTACAGGTCTACATGCAATGGCTTTTGGTAAAGGTTTTGTTGGATTTGTACTTGCAGTAATAACTTTATATGCAACACAATTTTTTGTTGCTGGATATTCAATTTCTTGGATGGCCGCTATAATTGGTGCTCTTATATATGGAGTTATTGATTATATAATGCCTGGAGAACAAGGAATGTAATTAAAATTTTTTAAGGAATAGATTTTTTGTCTATTCCTTAATTTTTTTGTCACCTTTTGTCAAGTTGAATTGTTTTATTAATATAGGGGTGAAATAATATGTTAAAATTAATGCTATTGTGCAATACATTAGGCACATCACAAAAGATCATAAATAAGGTAGTATCTAAGATTGAAAATATTAGACTTGTTGGTATTGCAACTACTATAGATGAAGCTCAAAATATAATAAAAGAAGCTGATCCAGATTTAGTTATTACTACCAATGAAAAAATTTTTCAAGTAATTCAAGAAAGATTTATTATATATTCTCCTGGAGTAGTTTTAATTTCAAATTCAAAAGTAAAACATGATATTTCATATAAAAATTATATTATTATAGATTATCGTGAAAGCTTTTCTTGTATAACAGAAAAAATTACTGATTTTGTTAAAGAAAACATAAAGGCTTCAAAAAAAGATAAAGCCATTAAAATATTATCTAACATTGGATTTAGTTTTAAACTCTCTGGAACAAACTATTTATTAGATTCTATTTTATATGCAAACTCATATAAAGGATCTTATTCTTTTGAAACCGTATTTTATGATATATATTCACATGTAGCAGAATTAAATAATACAACTAGTAAGGTTGTTAAGTGGGCTATTGAAAGGAGTATTCTATATCTTTATGGTTCTGCAACTGATGAAACTTTGAAAAAAATCGAAAAATATTTTGGAGTTACATATCCAGATAAAATCACAGCAAAATTTACAATTAATTTTATTGCAAATAAATTAAGTTCATAAAAAAATAAAAAAATGAAATTTAAGGAACATCCCTAAATTTCATTTTTTACTTTATTAGTTTAAATTATCTCTACATCTTTCACATAATGTTGGGTACTCTGAATTTTCTCCAACTGTTTCTGAATACATCCAGCATCTTTCGCATTTTTCGCCTTTGGCTTTTTCTACTTTAACACCTATTGCAACTTCTGTGTCTTCATTTCTTCTATTTTCACGGATTTCAACATCAGATACAATAAGTATTTCTTTTAAAAGTTCTTCTTTTCCTTTTATAAATTCATATTCATCACCTTCAGCAAATAATGTAACTTTAGCTTCTAATGAAAGTCCTATATCTTTATTAGTTCTTGCTATTTCTAACTTTTTAGCAACCTCTTCTTTTATTTTTATTAATTTTGCCCATCTTAAAGCTAATTCTTCATTTTCATATTTATCATTTACATTTGGATAATTCTCAAGCATTACACTCTCTAAATTTTCTCCATCCTTATGTGGCATATAACTCCAAATTTCTTCTGCTGTAAAGCATGTCATTGGAGCTAGTATTCTTACTAAACAAGAAAGTATTTCATACATTGTTGTTTGAGCAGCTCTTCTTTCAATTGAATCAGGTTTTAATGTATATAATCTATCTTTTATTATATCTAAATAAAATTGGCTCATATCTGTAACACAGAATTGATTTATAGCATGATATGCATCATGGAAATCATAACTGTCATAAGCTTTTGTACAATCTTTTATTAATTTGTTTAATCTTGTTAAAGCCCATTTATCTATTTCTTTTAGATCTTCATAAGCTACTGGAGAATTTACATCGTAGTCTGAAATATTTCCAAGTATATATCTTGCTGTATTTCTTATTTTTCTATAAACTTCAGATACTTGCTTCATGATATTTTTTGATCCACTTATATCTGATTTATAATCTGATGATAATACCCAAAGTCTTAAAATATCAGCACCTAAATCTTTAATAACATCTTGTGGAGCTATACCATTTCCTAAAGATTTAGACATTTTTCTTCCTTGTTCATCAACTGTATATCCATGTGTTATAACTTCTTTATATGGTGCTTTTCCCTTTGTTGCAACAGATGTTAGAAGTGATGATTGGAACCAACCTCTATATTGATCACTTCCTTCTAAATATAAATTAGCTTCTGGTAATCCTCTTTCTGCTAAAACAGATTCATGTGTTGATCCAGAATCAAACCAAACATCCATTATATCTGTTTCTTTTTTGAACTCTGTACATCCACATTCACATTTTGCATTTTCTGGCATTAATTCTTTTTCTGTTAAATCAAACCAAGCATTTGTGCCTTTTTCTTTTACAATTTCTTGAACTTTCTTTAAGCTTTCTTCTGTTACATATTCTTTTTCGCAATCCTTACAATAGAATATTGGTATTGGTACTCCCCATGTTCTTTGACGAGAAATACACCAATCATTTCTATCTTCTATCATTTTTGTAATTCTTTCTTCTCCCCAAGCAGGATACCATTTTACTGTTTTTATAGCATCTAAACTTTCTTTTCTAAATCCATCAACTGATGCAAACCATTGACTTGTAGCTCTAAATATAACTGGTTTCTTACATCTCCAGCAATGTGGATATGAGTGATTTACAACTTGGCTTGCTAAAAGTAATCCATGTTCATCTAACCATTTAATAATTTCTTTATCTGATTTTGCATAATACATATCTTGGAAAGGTCCTGCACCTTCTCCTCTTTGAACACCTTTTGCATCAACAGTAACTATTATATCACTATCATGTTTTAAACCTAATAAATAGTCTTCTTTACCATAGCTTGGTGCACAGTGTACACAACCAGAACCTGTTCCTAGTTCTACATTTACACTATCTTCTGTTCCCAAAACAATTTTTGATTGTCTATCTAAGAAAGGATGCTTACAAACTATTCCTTCTAAAGCTTTGCCTTTAAAGTCTTCTTCTATTTCATAGTCTTCAATTCCTGCAATTTTCATAACCTCTTCAACTAAGTCTTTTGCAAAGATTAATCTTTCAGTTCCAACTTTAACTACAGCATAATCAAAATCTTCTCCAACTGCAATCATTGTATTTCCTGGTAATGTCCATGGAGTTGTTGTCCATATTACAACATAAGTATTATCTCTTTGAATTAATCCTTTTCCGTCTACAACTGGAAATTTTACATATGCTGTATTTGAATTTATATCTTTGTATTCGATTTCAGCTTCAGCTAATGCTGTTTCACAATCTGTACACCAATATACTGGTTTTAAACCTTTATATATATAACCTTTTTTATACATATCTGCAAATACACCTATTTGCTTTGTTTCCATTTGTGGTTGATATGTTATATATGGATGTTCCCAATCTGCTAAAACACCTAATCTCTTAAATCCTTCTGTTTGTTTATCTTTATAATCCATTGTAAATTGCTTACATGTATCTCTAAATGTATTTACTGGTATTTCATTTCTATTTAATCCTAATTTTTCAATTGCTTTTTTTTCTGTTGGCATACCATGTGTATCATATCCTGGAATAAATGGTGTATAATATCCTTGTAAATTTTTATATCTAACTATTGTATCTTTTAAAATTTTATTTAAAGCATGACCTAAATGAATTTCTCCATTAGCATATGGAGGTCCGTCATGTAATACAAATGGAGTTTTACCTTCATTCTTTTTTAACATTTTTTCATATAAGCCTTTATCAAATACTTTTTCTTTGATTTTTGGCTCATTTTCTGGTAAATTTCCTCTCATTGGAAAGTCTGTTTTTGGCAAATTTAATGTTTTGCTATAATCTTTCTTTTCTTCACAATTATCACACATAATTATATCTCCTTTTAAATTTTAATATATTTTAATTTATTATTAAGTTCTTTTACATATTTTTCTAAATTTGATGGTGTTATTAAAACAGTTGATGTATTTACACAAGGATGAACTCCTAATAATTTTTCATTTTTTAATTCTTCATCAAAAATGACTTCAACTGCATTTTCCTTATCATTAATGATAGCAAGTGGAGTTACAGATCCTGGAGTTAGTTTTAAATATTTCATTAATCTTTCATTTGATGCGAAACTTAATTTAGTACTTCCAATCTTCTCTGCAATTTCACTAAGTGGTGCTCTTTTTTCTTCTGGCATTACTATTAAAAAATGTCTTTTTCCTTTTTGATCTCTAACAAATAAATTTTTACAAATTTTTGCGTCTTCAAAAATATTTCCTAAATTATCCATGTCCTCAATTGTAAAAACAGGAACATGTTCAACCTCTTTATATTCAATATTTAATTCTTGCAATTCGTTCAAAACTTCTTCTCTCAAAATGATACTCCTCCTTTACTACTCATTTTTATAAACAAAAAAGTCATTCCATCCAACAATAGGACGAAATGACTTACTTTCCGTGGTACCACCTAAATTTAATTGATAAAACTTATTTTAACAATTCTCTTTTCTTTTTAACGCAAAGCAATGCGGATTATTTTAATAATATAATATGTTCAAATAATCAACTCCAAGGTGATAATAAATAAACTATTTTCCTACAAACATTTCACCAAATTGTTTGCTCTCTTAAGGTTTTACTTTTATTTACCGTGTCCTTTTCAAAGTTTTTAGTTATTGATAATTATTATAATAACATCCTTTACATAAATTTGTCAATACAATTTGTATAAAAAGTGGAGAAGGCATTCGCCTTCCCCACTTTTCTCTTTTTATAAGCCTAATTTAATAAATCCAGCTAACCAAAAAACAAAAAATTAACTATTTTGATTCACGTATTTCATCACGTCGATATCCATATAATGAATTTTGGGATGTTCGATGCTCATAATCGACTTGCTTGTATAGATTCTGCTTATAGGTGAACCTTCTTTTAACAAGTCTCCATCAAACACCTTTGGTTCACAATGTGAAACTACAAGCACAATTTCACTCGCGCCTTTTTCCTTTAAGATATTAGCTGCCCTATACATTGTTCCGCCAGTAGCACAAAGATCGTCGATAATGATGCATTTAGCGCCTGGTATAACATCCCCCTCCTTAAGATGCATATCTGTAATCCAACCATTGAAAGGATTTCTGGTTTTCTGCATAACACAGATATTTTGATAGCCACAATCACTGTATCGTGCAACTGCACCTTTATCAGGGAATACAATCTGGACTCCACTACCAATTTTCTCAGGTTTTATCCAATCTTTTACAGGAAAAACTGCCGTAGCTCGTTTTAGTAACTCCAAGGTTTTCTCAGAATGAGGTTCCATTACAATAATCTTTGCAAAGTTGAGCCAATTTATATAACTGCAGATATACTTGAGATTGAATAAATCTCCTTCTATCTTTCTGTCCATCCTGCTGTACGACATGTACCATATAAAGAGTGTGCATGGCACATTAAATTCATCAATCCGCTTCTTTACAAACATTAATAAAATGAGATCCTCATCGTTAAAGTACTTGAATTCCAGCACATTTTCCCTTTCAAACAAAATGTGCCCTTCAAAATCCTTTACACGAGCCTCATTGTTTGCAAACCGTTCCGTCTCAATTTCATAACCATTCAGCCTAAGCATATTATAGCCTCCTTTAAGTTTTCGTTATTGGTTTCCATATTTTTATTACTTTTATATTATAGCAAAATTATACGTTCAAGTCAATTATGTAAACTTTTAAAATGTATAGATTTTTCTCGCAATTTATGTTAAAATTATGTTAACATGTTTTTCTATATATTTTTAGGTAAATAGTTTTCCCTATTAGGAAATAACATGCTTTGTAGCACATTGACATTTAGTATATTTTAGAGAGGTAGGTTATACATTATGGCAAACAAAGAAACTTTCCGGGAATTCTGGAAAAAAATTAATTTTCCAATCTTGAAACAACCACAGCAAATCAAGATCTTTAAAGGAAAAATTATTGTTATCTCTATTTTGGCAACATTAATTCTTGATGCTCTTAGTTTTTCCTTAAAAGGTGCAGAATCTGCTATGGCTGCTGGTATGATTCCTTTATCGATCTTTATGCTCATATTGTATTTTGGGCAAAGAACTATTGACACATCTTATGCCACTTATGCAGATTTACAAAATGACATATTTAGGCAGATTTATTCTACTGAAACAATTCAGATTGTTATGAATATTTGTAACATGTGTCGTTCAAAAGTGTTCAAAAAGGATAATGGAAAATCAACACTGATGGAAAATGCCGAGATTATGCAAAAATCAAATTGGTATTTAAGTGCTGTATGGAATTTCTGGTGGTGTCTTCCAAAAACAATATCTGAATGTATTATTCTTGTTGGTATGATTGCTGGAATGATAATCGTTGAAATTAATGAAAGCGATCCTGTTCAAACAGCATTCATCATGACACTTTTGATAATCTGTATTGCAGTATATTTTGTTCTTGGAAAGAAACGAATTCAGCTGAAAAAGAATTATCGCAAGCAATCAAAAGAAGCTGAAAGCATAAAAGAAGTTCTATTTACTGAAATGAAAAATGTTGATTTCATATCAAAAAGCGATTTCGATTATCATGCCAAAGAATTCAAAAAAGTTCTCATGAAAGAGGTGGAAATTAGCAAAACCGAACGATTTAAATTAAATCGTGTTTTTATCCAAAGGAGTTGTATTGCATCTGGTTTTATGATAGCAATATTGCTTTTTAAAGTTTTTACCGCTCAAGCTCTTGATATGTCAGTTATTTTAAATGTTGTAGCAGTATCTTCTGTATATAGCACTATTCTTGCTAAAATCGGAAATATTCTTCATGAATTTGAAGTTTTAGCAGATAATAAAATTGACATTGAGGCATTATATGATGATTTTAAAAACATCTATGATGTTTATGTAGAAGAGAGTAACAAGCAATTTTCTGAAAGCAATGTAGACGAGATTTCTGTTAGTCATTTTTTCGCAACTCAAGATCCAAAAAAATGCTATCTGCTAAAAAATGATACACCATTTGTTTTAAGCAAGGGCGATTTTGCTTTAGTTCAGGGACCTACTGGATGTGGAAAAAGCACTCTGCTGATGCTTCTTACTGGAAAGCTTAGAATTCACAACAATCCGATATATTTCAGTAATGGTGAAAATGGTTATCTTTCCTCAATTTCGTATCAGACAGACAAAGCTATGGTTAACGGATTTGCACTAAATGAAATAACGCTTTGTAATGATAGCAAAAGAGATATCAATCATACCAAACTCTGTGAAATTTTACGTGGATTAAATTTATATTATGAATTTTTAAGAATGGCTAAATCTGATAAAGATTTAAACTTAGCTAATCTATCTGATTCTGAGATGGTCTTTGAATTATTACAGTCAAGGAAAATTAAGCAATTCTCCAGTGGTCAGCAACAGCGATTGGCTCTTGTAAAGCTTTTGTACCTAATGGATTCCACACATCAAGTAATTGCGCTTGATGAAGCATTCAATCGTTTAGATGATAATACTGCAAAACAATGCATTCAGTACGTTTATGATTTTACACAGCGTGATATGAAACGAATAGTTCTCTTAGCAACACATCAGGTCGATTTGGTTCGTCCAATCTGCAACAAGGAAATTTCCTTTGCAACTGACCTTAACACATCAATTCTCAAAATAAAAAATATCAATTCTTCAGTTACCTATTAAAAAACACAAAGCAATTTGGAAAATCTTAAATAAGAGTCCAAAACAAAACTCCTCTGGTTCATACCAGAGGAATTTTTATGTATTATTCGTATTTTATATCAAAGATTTTAAACTTACTATTATTTTGTAAGCACAGAATATATGTATCTAATTCATCTTTATTCTTACAAGCAGTTATTATAGCTGGATGTATCTTTTCATTTTGAGAAATTTCATAAGCTGTTTTTATAGAATTTGCAATACTTTCTCTAGATTTATTTCTCATTAAATCATATGTTTCTGCATATCTAGCTTTTTGTTTATTTTTATAGTATCTAATTGGAATAATATATTTTTCATCTATTATTTCTTCTATGCTTAAATCTACTTTATTATATTTTTTATAATCTATAATCTCTTGAATATTGTATGGTAAATAAACCATTCCATCTTTTCTAGAAATTAATAATACATTATTATCCTTAAGTTCTGTACTATATTTATTTATAGTATTACTTGAATGCACCTTCTTTTCAGGTTTTTCAACTTTATCTTTCTCTGTAATAATTTTATTATACTTTATCTCCAATTCTGTTAATTTATTTTGATAAACTTCTTCTAGAGCTTTATATGATTTTATTAGTTCATCTTTTTCTTGTTCTGATATTTTTTTTGCATTTATAGATTCTAAATTATTATTATTTAATTCTTTAATTTCTTTTTTTAATTCTTTTTTCTCATTTGTTAACTTTTCATTTTGTTTTAATATTTTATTATAATTATTATTTAATTCTTCTTTCTCTTCTACTAGTGTATTATATGCATTATTTAGTTCTTCTTTCTCTTCTACTAGTGTATTATATCCATTATTTAGTTCTTTTTTCTCTTCTACTAGTGTATTATATGCATTATTTAATTCTTCCTTCTGTACTACTAATGTATTATATGCACCATTTAATTTTTCCTTCTGTACTACTAGTGTATTATATGCATCATTTAATTTTTCTTTCTGAACCACTAACGTATTATAAACAATATTTAATCCTTCTTTTTTTTCTACTAATTCATTATATGTAATGTTTAATTTTTTATTTTGTTCTACTAAATCATTGTATATAGTATTTAAATTTTCTTTTTGTTCTGATAGTTCATTATATTCAGTATTTTTCTTTTCTGATGTTTCTTTTATTTCTTGAATTTCTACTAATAGTTTTTCTTTTTCTTGCTCTAATACTTTATTAATATTTACAAATTCTAAATTGTTATTTTTTAAATCTTTAAGTTCTTTTTTTAACTCCTCTTTTTCATTTGTTAGTTTTTCTTTTTGTTTTAATATTTTATTATATATCGTTGTTAATTCTTTCTTTTGACTTGCCAATTCATCATATGAAGTATTTAAACATTCTTTTTGTTCTAATAATTTATCATACTCAATTTCTTTGCTTTTAATAGCATCTTTAAAGTTTTGATTCTCTGATAATAGACTTTCATTTTCTTGTTTTAATTCTTCTTTTTGTACTACTAATTCATTATATATAGCATTCATCTCTTCATTTTTTAGTACTAATTCATTATATGTAGTATTTAGATTTTCTTTTTGTTCTACTAATTTATTATACTCAGTATCTTTATTTTCAATAATTCCTTTCAAATCTTGAGTTTCTAATAATAAATTTTCTATATCTTGTTTTAATTCTTCATTTTGATTATTTAGTTCTTCTTTTTCTTGTTTCAATAATTTATTAGCAATTGAAAATTCTAAGTTGTTATTATGTAAAGTTTTGATTTCATTTTTTAATTCTGTTTTTTCTTCTGCAAATTTATTGTATGCAATATCTAATTCTTCTTTTTCTCCAATTAATTCATTATATGCACTACTTAATTCTTCTTTTTGTTCAGCTAACTCATTATATGCACTATTTAATTCTTCTTTTTGTTCTACTAATTTATTATACTCAGTATCTTTATTTTCAATAGTAACTTTCAATTCTTGATTTTCTAATATTAAATTTTCTTTTTCCTGTTCAAGTAAATTATTATTGTTTTCCAATTCCAATTTATTAATATTTAAATCTTCTATTTCTTTTTTTAGATTTTCATTTTTATTTACTACTTCTTCTTTTTCTCCTGCTAATACATCATAAGCACTATTTATCTTTTCATTTTCGTTTTTTAATTCCTGATTTTCTAATAATATTTTCTCATTATTATCTTCTAACAATTTATTTCCATTTATAACTTCTAATTTATCATTATTCAGATTTTCAATTTCTTCTTCTAATGTTTCTATTTCAGTTATTAGTATTTTTTTATCATTTAATAATTCATTTTTTTCTTGTATTAAATCATCTATTTCATTTTTTTGTAATTCATTCAAATCTTTATATTTATCTGTGTCATTTTTTAATAATTCACAACTTTGTTCCAATTTATTTTTTGCACTAATTACATTATCATATTCTTTTTCCATTTTCTCTATTTTGTTTTTATAAGGCAATTCAAATTCTTGAACTTCTTTTGTTAATAATTTATTTAATTTGAATAAATCTTCTTTTTGAATAAGTAATTCTTTATTTTGAGTTAGTAATTTATTATATTCATTTTCTAATTTTTCTTTTTCATTTTGTAGTTCTTCTTTATCTTTAGACAATTCGCTATTTTTACTTGTTAAGACTTGTCTTTCTTTTAATACTTTTTCTTTACTTTTTGAAAGCTTTTCATTTTCTTTAAGAAGTCTCTCGTTTTCACTAAATAAAGTTTCATTTTCTTCAAATAACGCTTTATTTGAATCACTTAATATTTGATTTTCTTCTATTAATTCTTCCTTATCTTTAACTAAAATTTTGCTTTCTATTGCTTCATTTTTTTTACTTTTCTTAAATTGAATTTCTATTTGGCGATTATTTTTCTTTTCAACTTCATAGCTTTCTTGATAAGTTTCTTCAAAATGATTATCATCTTCAGAAATTGATATATTTCTTGATAAGTCTGAATACTCAACATTATTTTCTGCATTTAATTCGTTTTCTGCAACTATAGATTGCAAATTCACTTTTGGCTTTATTGTTTCATCAGTTTTTACTTTTATTTTTTTAGTAAATTTTACTAATTCTGTATTTTGAACTAATTGATTGTTATTGTCTATCATACTTTTTATAAAAGAACTATTTGATAGTATACGATTTTCATTTTTATTTAAGAAATTATTATATAAATCAATTTTTTGATAAATTACATCATTTTTACTTACATCAGTATTAATTGATGTAAGTATTTCATTACCATATTTTTTCATCTTTTTTACAATAAACATTGTTTCATCTATTGTTTCCAAAATATTTTGTACATTTTTGGTATCATTATTTTGAACATAATTTGAAATAGAGTCTTTCATTTTTGAATAATTTCTATATATGATATCTGCTCTATTACATATATTTCCTGTTAATTGTAATATTTGATCCATTTCTAAATTCTTATCAATATTATAATTCATTTATACATCGTCTCCTGTAAAATATATTAGCCCCCAAAATATTATGTCAAATATTTCATTATACCATTAGCAGCTTTCTTTCCTGCTGCTAATGCTCTACAAACTGTTGACTTACTTTCTGTATTATCTCCTCCTGCAAAAACATTTTCTAGATTTGTTTTACCGTTTTCATCTATTTTTATATAACCCCAATCATCAAGTTCGATTCCATTTTCTAATATAAGATTTTTGTCTGGTTTTAATCCTATTGCAAAAACAATAGTATTAGCTTTTTCAATAAAAGTTTCTATTGGATTTTTGTCTATTGCTTTTCCATCAATTATTTCAGTTTTTACACAATTTACGCTAACAATTTTTCCATTTTCTATATTACAGCTTTCTACTCTTGTTAATTCTTTAAATTGGGCACCATCCTGAATTGCTTCTTCAAGTTCTATCTCTCTTGCTGGCATATGTTGTCTATCTCTACGATATAGAATTTTTACATTTTTTGCTCCCATACGAACAGCCACTCTACTACAATCCATAGCCACATTTCCACCACCAATTACTACAACCGTTCCTAAATCTTTAGGATATTTATTTTCTCTATAAGCTCTTAGGAAAATATCTGAATCATAAATATCTGCCATTTCTTCATCAGTTAATTTGTATTTAGAAGATTTTGTTGCTCCAATTCCAATAAATACAGCATCATATTTTTGCGATAATTCTTTTATATCAAAATCTATACCTAAAGCTCTATTATTATAGAATTTTCCACCTAAATATTTTATTTTATCTACTATATCTCTTACTATATCTTTAGATAATCTAAAATCAGGAATGCCATAAATTAGTATCCCACCTGGGGTTTCGTCTTTTTCAAATATATCTACTTCAAATCCAGCTTTCAAAAGTTCTATACTGCATTCAAGTCCTGCTGGTCCAGATCCTATTACAGCTACTTTTTTTCCATTAGATTTATTTTTATTAATTTTATATTCTATTTTATTTTCAATAGCCCACTCATTAACAAATTTTTCTAATATTCCAATATTAGTTGGTTCCGATTTTATGCCTCTTATACAACTTCCTTCACATTGATCTTCTTGTGGACATACAATACTACAAATATGAGAAAAAACATTATTTTCTTGTAACAATTTATATGCTTCTTCATAGTTCTCATTTTTTACTTCCATAATAAATTCTGGAATTTTAGTTTGCATTGGACATCCTTTTAAACTACATGGTTTTAATTTACAATTTAAACAATAATTTGCGCATTCACTAACACTTTTCATTCTATCCTTCTACAACTTCCTTTACCCTATCTATTTCAATAATCTTTGACAAAATTTCATTTTTATCTGTATTTTCTTTATACTTTAAAATAACTCTTATATAGTCTTCTCTATCTTCATTCTCAATTACTTTTAATCTAACAATTTCTACATTACTTAATTTAAATATTTCATTTAGTTCTTTTATAATTTCTTTTGGATTATTAGCAGAAATATTTAAATCTAGTATATCTGTATGTTCCAGTTTACTTGATAACTTATGTGAATAAGATAAAACTACATATACAACTGCTGTTGCAATAATTGCACCCAAATAATAACCTGCACCAACAAAAAGTCCTATACATGTAATTGCAAGTAATCCAGCCGCTGTTGTTAATCCTTTTACATTAAATCCATCTCTTAAAATTGTTCCCGCTCCTAAAAAACCTATACCAGATAACAATTGAGCAGGTATTCTTGTTGGATCTGCACCACTTTTTTGTGATAAATACTCTCCGCAAATCATTACTAAAACAGCACTTATTCCAACTAAAACATGAGTTCTAAAACCAGCTGGCTTATTCCAAGATTCACGTTCATAACCAACTATTCCTGATAAAATTACTATTAAAACTAATTTTAAAAAAGTTTCAATTTCTTGAATAGCTAACATTTGTTCTATTTCTCCTAAAATTTCTATCATATAATTTCTCCCATATTTTTATTATATTAGCATTTTATCATTTATTTATTTCTTTGTCTATAAAATTAGTGGTCAGGTTTTATTTATTATTATTACTTTTTTTCGACGTTATTTTTGCAAATTTTTCAGCATTCTCTTTTTGTTTATCAAGTGGAAGCCAAGCAAATTCTGAACATACTTGTTCCCCATATTTAGTAACATTTTCCTTTTTATCTAACATATAAAGCTCCTCTTATTTAAAATTTAGAACCTTGTTGTGTTCTATAAAAAGTATTATTCTGCAAAATAAATTATTTTATTCCTTGTACTAATTTTAGCTCTTCTTGTGTTAATTCTCTATAATCACCTTCAGTTAAATTTTCAGGTAAACAAAAATCTCCAATTTGTATTCTTTTCAACTTAGTAACTTTTGCTCCATAACATCCAAACATTCTTTTAATTTGATGATATTTCCCTTCTGTTAAAGTGACTTTAGCAATATATTTATCAATTATTTCTAATTTTGACGTTTTACATTCTCCATCAATAAGTTTTATACCTTTTTCAAAGCCTATTTTCATTTCTGTAGTAACAGGAATATCTATTGTTGCAATATATATTTTTTTAGAATCCTTTTTAGGCGACAAAATTTTATGAGCAAAATCGCCATCATCTGTCAAAATCATTAAACCTGTTGTATCCTTATCTAACCTTCCAACTGGAAATAAATTTCTATTTCCATAGTCGCCAGATACAATATCTAATACAGTTGGCATTTTTCGATCTTCTGTTGCAGAAATATATCCTGCTGGTTTATTTAAAATAAGATATACATTTTTCTTATAAACAACATTTATTCCATCTATACTAATAGTATCTTTTTCTATATCTACTTTTATATCTGATTTATCTATTATAATATTATTTACCATTATCTTTTTTGATTTTATTAATTTTTTTACATCACTTCTTGTATAATCAGTTTGATTTGAAATTATTTTATCTACTCTTTCCAATTTTTCACCTTCTTAATAAATTTAAGATATTTGAAAAATTATATCATAAAAATATATCTTTAAAAATAATAATTATAATAAATATTTATAAATTTATTTTATTTTAATTTTTTTCGCAACTTATCGCTTTACCGTATTTTTTTGTGCATAAAATAGTATACAATATTTTGTTTTGTTTGGCAACGCATATGTTATGCTTATAAATTGCGATTTTCCGTTTATACTATATACATATATATGTATATGTAATGCTCGGGAGGGATGTAATTATGAAAAAATTTAAAATACCATCAACACCATCAACAACAAATAAATGTATTCGTTTTCCTAATGATGTAATTGAACAAGTTGAAGAATCAATTACAGGAAAAGAATGTACATTCACTGCATTTGTTATAGAGGCTGTAAGGGTGGCATTAGAAAATTTACAAGATGACCAAAATGCTTAAATCATTTTCATAACTTTTGTATAAAGATAAAGAAAGATGAAATCAAATTCATCTTTCTTTATTTTTATTAAAGAACCTTTTTAAATATTGAATTATTTTTATAAATATGTTTTCTTTATAAACTTCAGTAGGTAAATTTTTAGAATCTGATTTTTCATTATCAATTTTTTCACTATTATCAAAAATATTATCTGGATTATACTTTTCTTTCTGTTTTTCATTATATTCTTTTTCATTAATATCTAATAATTTTAAAAGGTTTACTTTTTGTTTATCAGCTATAAAGTACTCTTTAAATAAATTTAAAATAATTGCATTTGCTTCCCTTGAAATTTTTTGTTTTTCTAATGGAATAGATGCATCCAAACAAAAATCATAATCTATATTTTGATTTCTTTGAAAGTATTCAATTTTCTCTTTAGGTATTTTACAAAAATCTTTTGGAGGAAGATATTTTATTATTTCTAATACTTCTTTATATGCATTTTTATATCTTAAGTTTATCATTATTCTCCTCCTATAAAATCTTTATCTGTATCTAATTGCAATTCTTCTTGAGCGATACTTCTATATGCTTCATTAAATTCTTCTGTTCTTATTCCTTGTTTTAATGCATTTCGTGCCAAATCTTTCATAGTAATTTCTTGAACTTGATTTGGAGCTAATTCTTCTATAAATTCTTTAAATTTTTCTTGCATTTTTTTATATCCAAATTCAGATAAACCTTTTATAAAACTATCATGTTGATATCCCTTTGCCATATGATTTTGTCCGAAGTCAAATATTGGATATATATCCATAAATTCATTAAAACTTTCTGCCTTTTCTGAGGCATCTAAAAATGTTTGCATTGCTTTTACAAAAGATCCTCCATTTTGTAAAATCCAATTTTCAACTCCTACACCACCAAATCCACCTTCTAGAGTAGCTCCATCTGATGACTTTTTCTTATAAATACCTTCTTTTTTTAGCATTTCTTTAGCAATAACAATATTAGCAATTACTCTTTTATACCCTTCTGGATCATTTTGTTTAAGCCCTTGTAGTCTATCTTTTACAGCCATATCTGTTGAATATGTAACATCCTCACTTTTTTGCATAAATGTAATATCAATATCTAGTGGTATTGGAGCCCCTTCAATTTGTACTTTTTTATATCTAAAATTACCATTAAATTCATCTAATTTACATTCTTCATGATTTGAAGGAATAGCAAGTACATCTTTTAATACTCTTCTAAATTCATCCATTTTCTTAGAATTATCAAATATTGATTTATCAATTTTTACTGAAAAATCAAAATCTCCATCACCTGGAAGGTTAGTTCCTCTTCCTGTTGAGCCTGTATCTATAAATTCTATAAATCCTGGAGTAATATCTCCTGTAATTTTACTTTCAAATCCTAATCCTAATTTTTCTAGTATTGATTCACGTACTTTTCTTTCAATAATTTCTCTTTTCACTCTAGCATCTTTTTCACTAATAGATTCTCTAACATCACCATCTGGAAACAATTGCTCCACTTTCTTTTCTACTTGTAAATTATATGCTGATTGTTCAACTTCAAATCTTTTTGTTCCAAAATAAGATAAACCTTGCATTTGCTCTCTTATTTTTTTATAATCTTGAGTTCCAAAAACAACCTCGTTAGTTGACATATCTACCACTGGAATAAATGTACCATTCATAGCAAGTTCATATCCTATGCGTTTATCATAATTAGATACCACTATATAATCAACATCTGTAATAGACATGCCAGTTCTTATACCATAGTGATCAATTCCAGTTACATAACTTGAAAACGCCTCAAGTTTCGGTTCTTCAAAAGACCCATTAATTCTATTATTAATTCTTGCTTTGATAGCTTCTCTATCAGCATTTTTTCCAAGTTTACTTTGATATTCAGGTGCTTTTTCTGATTTAAAAGTATATTCGGGGTCGTTTCTTGTATATTTAATCTTTTGTTCATCTTTTTTTATTACTAAATAAAAAGATCCATAAAGGTTTGAAGAAGTTCTAGATATTGTATCTCTTAAAGATTCTCCTACATTATTTGGTAATATTATAGAATGATCAGAATCAAGAGGTGTAGCATCTGTATGAGTATCTGTTCCTAAAAATTCTCCAGCTCTAATACCATTTGAAAATAAATCTTGTAAGAAATTGTTTGCATTTTGGACACCTTTGATTAAATCTCCTGGCTCTAATGTTAATTTTGTTTTTTCTAGTCTTGCATGACGTTTATTAGATTCTATATTAACATCTCTCATATACTTTTTAAAATCTTCAATTGTTCTTCTTCCTGCAAT
Organism: uncultured Clostridia bacterium; assembly: GCA_949482135.1. GTDB lineage: Bacteria > Bacillota > Clostridia > TANB77 > CAG-508 > Scatovivens. The sequence goes on along the minus strand of CASYFC010000010.1, from coordinate 51,674 downwards.
TAATTCATCATATCTGCCTATTACAGTTTTTATTACTTCATTAGATAAATCTTTTGGGAATGCGTTACCTATATATCTTTTAGTTAAATCCTCTAATGTCTTCATATAATCTTTAGAATTTTTAATCCTTCTTCTAGGATCTTTTTTATCATATTTTGAAACTAAAGATTCATCATAAATAGTATATAAAGTTTCTGAATATTTTCTTAAAGTATCTTTTTCTTCATCAGTTAATGAACTTAAATCTTTACCATTATTTAAGTATTTAACATATATTTCATTTCCTTTTTCTAATAAACCTATAAATTTTTTTAAAGACTTATTATTAGATTTTAAAGAAATATTTAATAAATCAGAAAATATAATCCTTTTACCAGCTTCTTCCGAACCAGCTTGTTGTAGTTCTGGAGAATAATTCTCTTTTTTATTTATTGCATTACTTAAAACATGTTTTTGCCTCTCTACAACGTTTTCATAAAATTTATACAACTTTACAAAATCAGGAATTGTATCTTTTGAAAATAATCTTTCCGTATCTTCTATTAATGCAATTGCATCTTCTCTACCTAAAGCTGATACTGATGTTATTAATTGACTTGAATTTGCTCTTATCATATCTGAATTAGAGTTATATAATCTACTAATAGTATCTTCACCAAGTTTTGGCAAATTATCTATAACTATATTAATATTATCAGAATTTAACTCTCCTTTTTTGTCCATTGCCAGAAGAATAGCTACAAATTTTCCTGAATAATTACTATCAAATTTTTCTCTTTCATATGATGAAAGTGTATCTTCAAAACCAACTTCTGAATCTGTAAATTTAGTCCTTAAAGACAACAATATATCTTTATAATTTTTCTCTATAAATTCTGCTCTTTTTTTATCTGGCATATTCTGAACCATTCTTATATATCCAGAACCTCTTATATAATGAGCAATCTTAGGTGAAAGTGTTTGTGAAAATTCTAATATATCAATAAAGTTTTCTTCTTTAACATGAGAATCCATACTTTCGAAAACGCGTGCAATATTTTTCTCAGGTATATTATTATCTATTCCTATTTGCATAATTTTTTTATAATAATCTATTTGATTTTTACAATTTAAATAAGCAAATATATTACTTATTGCTGTTGAATAATCATATTCACTATTTATAGAAGCTTCTTTGATAACCTCCATAAAATGTTCCATATTAGCTACATCAAATTCATGAGATGTAAAATGTTGCATTAATTTATTTGTATAAAAAAATCTTCCAACATTTGTTTCCGGACTATTTATTAGTCCATCAAATAACTCTATAAAATTATCATTAATATATTGTGGATTTGTTTTTGATAAAATTAAAGCTCTTTTTTCAAAAGGCAAATCCTCACTATCTTTATACATCTGCTCTTTATAATTATTACTAAAATATGGAAAAGCTACATAGAAAAAAGAATCCTGTAAAATACCTTCATCATTTGTAAATATTTTATTTATATCTTCTGAATTTTCATCCATAATCTCAGGAGCAGTAGTTTTAAATACTGATGACCACAAGTATGTATTTTCAGAATCTTTAATATAATCTAGTATACTTTTAAAACAATTTTTATTTTCAATTTGAGATTCTTTTGTTAATTGACTCCATATATTTTCTGCTAAAAATATACCTTGTTTTATATTGGCAAATGCATAATCTATTAACCATTTACTATTTTTTTGTAATTCTTGATTTACTAAAAATAATCCTACTTCATTATTAATCCATTTATTTGCAATATTATAGCTATCTATTACAGTTTGATATTGAGATACATCAAAATTCTCGGGATTTAATTGAATAGTTTTTATAAAAGAAGGCCATTCTTCCTTTGGAGTTTCCTCTTCTGTTCTATTATATAAATCAATATCAAATGAAATTAATTCTGTTCCTTTCAAATTTTCAGAACTTATATATATTTTATAATCTTCTCTATTTTGTTTTATATATTCAAAATCTAATTTAGCTCCTGTATTTTGAAAGTTAATATATCTTAAAAATTTAGCTCTAGCATAAGATTCTTGAGTAATTTGACTTAAATCACATTTACTAACTTCAGTAGCAATATCTATTAATCTTTTTGTAAATAGTTCATCTACATTAGAAAAATCTATTTCATCAGATATTTTTTCATAATCATCATAATCATGGATGCTATCAATTATAGAATCTAAATCACCTATTTGACTAATTATTTCTTCTGGTACATTTTTTATTAATTCTTTTAAATCATAAGTTAAAATGTTAAAGCCAACTTCTTTTTCAAGAATTTCTGCTAACTCTTCTTTTGTACTTATAACATATTCTTGATAAATACTTTCAAAATTTGCTTTACCTCTTCGTATAGCTTCTGAAATTATATAATAATTTATAGATTCTGAATAAGTTCTTTCTACAGATTTTATATATTCATAAAATTTTTCTTGGCTTAAAACTTGTCTTTCTTCTCTTGGAACGTTTTCAAGTCCATCTAAATTAACTCCCATATAATTTTTTCCATTCTTTAAATTTATATAATTTTATTATATCATTAAGAGCATAAGTATCAATATATTTTTTTAATATTTTAATAAAGAAAAAGAAATAAATTTAATTTTCTATATATCCACTCTTGTTGAAAGTTTGATTTTTTATGTAAAGTATAGTATAATTATAAGTGAGATTTCTTTTAGAATCTTGTATTTTCCCTATCAGTCAATTAAATTTATCAATAATTGGAGGATGCAAACATGAAAAAGAAGATTTTAACCATCGCTACTATATCTCTGCTACTGTTCTCTACTGTGAGCTGTATTGCTCTTTGGAGCATGAATCTTAGCCTCAAAGCTGAAGTGGACAAATTAACTTCAAGTAATTCTACCATGCAAGTTCAGTTAGAAGCAGTAACAAGACTATCAAAGGATTGCGAGAAAACCAACCATACATTTATAGAAAACACTGTTATGTCCTTGGCAACACTTGAAATGCATTACCAAGAGTTATATGCTATACTGGAAAACCAGCTTGAGTCCGCTACTAGCTCTGAGGAAGAATCTAATTCTATTCCAAAAGAAGAAAGTATCGAAGACCCATTTGAACTGGTCACAGTAGATATCTACAACCGAGAATATAAGGTTAGTGGTAATTTCAACAGTTCTAAGGAGCTCTGCTCAGCTTTGGCTTCTTTCGGAATCGAAAATATCAAAAAATCTGTTGCTGATTACGGCTACTTTTTCGGTAAAACCGAGGACTGTGAGCACTATATTCTGCTTCTCCCTTATGTACGATAAGTAACAATTAAAATCTTCACTTAATTTCATATTTAGGATAGAAAATCGCTTTAATAAAACAACTTTTTCTAAAAAGATTATAAAATCCTGAATAAAAGCAGAAATGCCTGGGAAAATTCCCAGGCACTTCTGTTTTTTATATGTTCTTTTCAATTACTCTTATATATTTAATTTCATAAACAAAAAAGAAGTAGTTTTAATTTACTACTTCTTTTGGTGCGGTAGATACAACTCGAATTGCTGTAATATGCTATTTACAAGCATTTTTGAAATTGTTTGTGTGCATATTGTGTGCAAAAAACTTACTAATATGTAATGTTATATAATGTTATATTAAGCATTTTACATCTCTTTTACAAATTGTAATTTATTAGTTAGACAATATTTTCACCCAAAATTATTTTAGGCATTGTCGTTAAACACCTATTCCAACGTTTATAAAATTTTTCTACACCAAGTTTAGACACTCTTGCATGTGCTTCTTCGCTTTCTAGCACCCAATATAAGATATATATAACCTTACCTACATTTCTTGTAAGCCTAATAGGTAGTTCACCTTTTTTTACTGCATTAAAATCTTTTTGTCGATGAGTACGTTTTATATAGTGTACATCAATAACTCCATCTTGTTTCAAATAAAATTCTGCTACTTCCTTCATTAGTTCTTCAATTTCATCAAGTTTGTTTAGTTTCGCTTCATATATACATATTTCATTAAACATATTACACCTCTACAAATTACTATTTGTCTTTATAATTATATATTAAAAATATCTAAATATAAAGCATTTTGTTTATTTAATATTTCTTGTTCGTTTTCATTTAACTTTAATTGTTCAAACATCTCATTGCTAAAATCAACATTTTTCTTTGAAAAATAACACTTTCTTAAACTAGGCTCGCATTTTGCATTTGTTCCAAAGTAACCACCAAGCATTAAGCCGTCTGTACCATTGCAAATATTTATTTCAAGTACAGCAACATCAACACGAGTGCTTGTAGGTTTGTAATTTTCCATTACAGCAAATACAATTTCGTCATTGCATATTAAGTAGCCCTCTGAGTATATTCTCTTATCGTGATAATCTACAAACTTTGCTTTGCAGATATTTTGTTTTTGCTCTAATTCTAATATGTATTTATCCGGTGCAAATTGTTTTGTCCTAAAATTATAAGCATTGAAATAGACATACAATTTATCAGTACCAAAAGGGTTTTTAGATTTATTATTTTGACTTGTTCGATTAGTATCATTTCCGTATAAGTCAGCCTCGTATATTCCTAGTTCTTCGCAAATTATACTAATATCTCTAACATCAGGCAAAATTTCTCCTGCTTCGTATCTTGCAATAGTGCTTCTATTTTTATTAAGAAGTATCGCCATATTTTCTTGGCTTAAACCTTTTTGTATTCTATAATTTTTTAGTCTTTCTCCAAAATCTTTACTATCAAATTCTGCCATAATGAGTACCCCCTTATATAAATTAAATTTATTATACTATTATATGGAAAAATATTCAACACAAAATCAGTATAACTCTTGATATAATTGATTTATAAGGCATTTTATGGTATAATATTTATATAAATACCTATTTGGTAAAGTCTTTTCATATACGATTTTGCCCAAGCAGTAGCTTGTTTGTAACATAAAGTTATTATTCGAGCTACTGCAAAGTGGCTCGAATTGTATATATAGAACTTCCACTTGTTTGGACTTTCTAATTTATGTGCAAGAAATAGAGATTACATAGAAAGGAAACCAAACAGATGAAATCATCAAAGAAAACAGTCATTGCTTTTCCACGGTGGCGGTGGAGGTTGCTAAGACTAGATTTTGGAGGCAGTAATAGCCTCCTTTTTCTTTGCATATTTTAATTTGTTGCGTGGGACGCACAAATTTATGCTTTTTACCTATTTTTACTAATTTTTCTAACTTTTTATATAAAAATCAGCTCAAAAACACCCATTTTTAACCTAAAATGTGCGTGTAGTGCAACATTTGTTGCGTAGCACGCACATTTGCTATATTTTGACTTGTTTACATAATGAAAGTATAATATATTTATAAGTAATTAAATCTATTAGAAAGGTTAGTAAGTATGAAAACTAAATATGATGTTTTTACAAAAGATAAAGAAAAAATATCATATCGTGCTTTTATACAAGCTAAACTTATTGAGCTAGGTTTAAGCCCTACAAGTAAAGGTACATTTTATTTGAGAGATATTATAACTCTTGCTATTCAAGAATATAACTATAATGATATTAGCTTGATAGATTTGAGAAATAAATTAGCTGAAAAGGAAAATACAACGGCAAATACTATTAAATCTAATATAGATTATGCTTTTAAATTTAAAGACACATCAAAAGCAAAAGAAAACTTTGAAACAATTTTCAATATTAAGTATGACGAGTATTATATAACAGCAAAATCTCTTACTAACTTAATTGTTAGTTTGATATATGTTCAATAATTCTAAAACACAAAATAAGACTTGCTAGTAAATTTTGATTATTAGCTAGGTCTTATTTTTGTGTCTTTTTTTATAAATTCCTATGCTTTCCTACGCATTTTTACACATAACTAGGCAAAATGATTTTATAGACTTCTTCCGTGCTAAACTTAAATTGTTCGAACGAGAAAAGATTTCTGGAAATCTAATTTTAAAAAGGAGATTTCAAAATGAAAAAAATTTCAAAGCCTGTTACCAAAGAAAAACTAACTAAAATTAAGGACAACCTATTTACAGAAAATGTAATTAGTTTAGACGATAGCAAAAATCAAAAATACTTTGACAACCTATCATATCAACAGTATCTAGCAAACTTGAACAACGAAAGTAGTGATTTATATGACTAATAAAGAAATTATAATCATTTATAAAAAAGTTGGCACAGATGCAGAGTTTAGGAAGATTAAAAACGAACAAAAGACCTTTGAAGATTTAATAGGTGGCGAGCTAGACTATATACCCTATGAAGATATAACAATAATAGCACGAAAAAACAGAGAACATTTAAAACCTAATATTTATATCAATACAGAATTTTTAAGTATTGGTTCTTCTATACGAGGAGATGTAGTTATAATTTGTAGAGAAAACGAGAACTTTAAATCATTAACAAAAGAACAAGCCATTAAGTATAGAGAATTTTTGAAAAGAGCTAGTTTCAACTATGACAATTTTGACGAAAAAGGCAGATATATTCCAAACTCTAAACAAAATTCTTTAAAAAGCAAAGGCAAACTCATTATAGAAAAAGGAATTGGAGAAAATGATATTGTTTCTCCTACCATTGATAATAATGAGTGTTTTGAAACAAACGAAACTTTAAAAATGATTTTAGGAATACAAAGTATTATTTTGAAATTTATAAAAGATAATTCAAATTAAAGGAGTTTATAAAATGAACGAAATAGATAATATATCAACGAAAGTTGCAAATGAAATTGATACAGAAGAAAAGAAAATAAATATAAATTTATCAGCACCATTAACCCCTGAACAACTTATGGCTATACAAAGTATAAAAAGAATAAAAAACCCTTTTAAAATGTTAAGTGTAAAAGATATTATGCGAGATTTGAATATTTGTGAAACAATAGCTTATAGAACATTTAAAAGAAATGATTTTCCCTCAATAAATATTGGCAAATCTAATCAAGTAATGCTTCTTTCCTATCTTATTTGGAAAATGAGCAAGCGTGTTTAGAGGTATTTATTATAGAAAAAGATAAAAAAATAAAAACTGGAAGCATTTATTTTGATAATACAAGGAAAAATTGGAGATGTATATATTATGCTTATGAAATTACTAGCGGACAAGAAATTAGAAAAACTAAATCTTTTCCAACAGAAAAAGAAGCACAAGATTTTTTAACAAGTATTCAATTTCAAAAAGGAAATAATTTATTTATAAAAAATAATGGTATCCCTCTAAACCAACTTATGAGGGAAAATGCTGATAAAAAATTAGAATTAAATTTAATTGGTGAAAGAACTTATGGTCGTATATTAAAAACTATTAAACAAATTGAAAAAGCACCTGTAACAAGAGAAAACATTATAGATATAACAAGCAATGATATTCAAAATTACTTTAATGCTTTAAAAGATTACAGTACTTCTACAATAAAAAAAATAGCAGAACAATTCTCACAAGCCTTTGAACTTGCTGTAAATAGAGGGTATCTTTTTAGAAACCCTATGTGTGATGTTGTAAAGCCAAAAAGTACAAAAGACAAGAAAGTTGTTAGAGCATTAGAAATTGAAGAACAACAAGCATTAACAGATTATCTAACAAGTATTCCCATTTCACAAGAGCCTTATAAAGTAGCTTATTTAATACAAATGTATTTAGGCTTGCGTATTGGTGAAGTATTAGCTTTAAAAAGTACAGATATAAACTTACAAAAAAATTTATTATTAGTAAATAAGACTTTAACACGAGATAAAGACAATAAAGTTATAATGGGAAAAGCAACAAAGACTTATGCAGGAATTAGAGAAGTACCTATTCCCTCATTTATAAGAAATGACATAATAAATCAAATGAAATTAGCTGAAAACAATAAAGATAAGCAATTATTTTTAGATACTAACGGCAATTATGTTAGACCAACTACTGCTAATGATAAATTAAAAGCCTTATTAAAAAGACTAGGTATAGAAAATATAAGTTCTCATAGCTTAAGACATACATACGGCACAAGATGTGTTGAGGCTGGTATGCGAGCCGTTGCACTTCAAAGACTTATGGGACATACTGATGTATCTGTTACATTAAATACCTATACTTCTGTTTTCAATAAGTATAAAGAAAGTGAATTAGAAAAAGTTAATGATTACTATATGAATAACGATATTATCAACCCAAATAGCCAAAAAATTTTACCTGAAATTACTGGTATTGAAGATAGTAATGAGATAATGTTAAATTTAAGAAAATCAATAGAAGATTGGGCTGAAATGTGGTCTATTCCTATTGAAGAATATAATTCATACACGAAATTTTTAGACGAATTAGAGAAAGAATTAAATCAAATTGAAGAAAAAATTGAAAAAGGAGAAATTGAAAGATGAGCAAAATAGATATACAAAAAAGAATTAACGGCTTAAATGAATATATGCTAGAAAATAGCGACAAGAAATTATTACTTTTAAAAATCTCTAATGACTATACATATAATAAAGCTGTTGCTATTGTAGATAAAAAATATAGCAATAAAGACTGGTACTCTGTTGACGATAAGCATTGCTTTAAAACTTGGAACGAAGTTGAAGCATATATAGACGGAATTTGCAAAGGAAAAAATACTAACTTTTATGCAGAACACGAAAGATAAATTTGTGAAATTGATTAAATTTTATTTAATTGATTTCACAAATGAAGTGGAAAGGTTTGGGAAATCGACAGAGGTTTCCCAAATAACAAGATTATTGAAATAGTAATTAGTATAATTACATTATTTATTGATATTCAAATGAATACAATAAATAATTTCAAATAATCTTGTAAGGGGTTATTAGGGGCTTGCCCTTAATCATACAGAACACTTTTAGCGATAGCGTATAAAAAGTGTTCTAGTATGTTCTAACACTTTTTAGTTGTGTTATATCAGCTGGCTTGTAAAGTATTAGAACATAAGTAAGAGCTTACGAAGATTTCCCCTAAAAAATAAAAAGGAGATTTTAAAATGTGAGTTATGCAATAATAAGAAATGAAAACTATAAAATGGGACAACTACCATATATTTATAGGCACAATGAAAGAAAAAATACTAACTATTCTAATAAAGATATAAATAAAAGTAATTCTATTAAAAACTATTCTCTTAAAACTATAAATACATCCTATCAAAAAGCCTTTAATCTTATAAAAGAAAAATACAAATTAAAAGGTCAAATAAAGAAAGTTAGTAATGTAATGTGTGAATTGATTATTACATCTGACAAAGATTTTTTTGAAAGAATTGGAGAGCAAGAAACAAAACGATATTTCAAGTTAGCTTATGACTTTGTTGTTAATTACAATAATTTAGGAGAAGAATTTATAGTATCTGCAAAAGTCCATAATGACGAAACTACCCCACATCTTCATATTGTATTTATACCAGTAGTTCATACAACAAATAAAAAAGGAAAAGAAATAAATAAAATAGCTTGTAGTGAGTTTTGGAAAGGTAAAGAAAGTTATAGAATTTTGCAAGATAGATTTTATAAATATGTAACTGAAAATGGTTTTGATTTAGAACGAGGAAATGCCAAAAATAATGAGCATATACCAATAGAAAAATTAAAAAAGATTACTAATTTTGAAATGCAAGAAATGTTTAAAGATACAAACAGTTTAGAACAAGAGAAAATAACCGATAATATTGATGTTATAAGAAATGATTATAAAAGAATAATAAACAAGTTTAATACTCTTGCCAAAAGATATACTAGAATTAAGAATATTGTTGAAGAAACAATGTATAAAACTGAACAGGTACAAGAAGAAAATTATACTTTAAAGCAAGAAAACGAAAAATTGAAAAAAGAAGTTTTAACATTAAGAGATTATATTGATAAAACTTTCGAGTATGTTAGTTTATTATTTGATTTTTCAAAAGAAAGATTAAAAAGGCTGTAAATTCTTTTATATATGGTTCTTTTATATATGGCTTAAATAAGGAAAAATAATTGAAAGATGGTAAATAATGAGTTTAAATGAAATAAAACAAAAACTTGAAACAAAAGAAGAAACTTTGGAAACATATACTGATTTTAAGAAAAAATATTACATATACAGAGTTGACGATATTATAGAGTATTTGCAAAGAGATAATACTGAACTAGATACACTATTTAAGGAAGAACAGAAAATGTTTAATGACTTAAACGAACAACTAACACCAAAACAACAAAAGCTGTTGTCGGAATACTCTGACAACTGGATATATATAATTAACGAAGAAATTGAAGAATTAACAAAGCAAATATTAAATGATTTTGAAGAAGAAAGATAATTATATAAATCATTTAAAATAAGGCTGTTTTTACAGCCTTATTTTTGTGTGCAATGTGTGCAATTCTGTGTGCATATTGTGTGCAGAAGTGAAAAAACAATGAATAATTTTAAATAATTTTGAAAATAGGTTGAATAATGAAAAGAACCTATAATATAGTTATATCAGTACTTGCCAATACTTTTGAATAAAAATGAAAACAGCTGAATTTGGTTTAAATTCAGCTGTTTTTGGTGCGGATGAGAGGACTTGAACCCCCACGGTCTCCCACTAGATCCTAAGTCTAGCGCGTCTGCCAGTTCCGCCACATCCGCATACTTGTTGTTTCATCAACAATAAATATCTTAGCACAAATATATTTGTTTTGTCAATAGATATGTATAAATTTATTTATTATTTTAATATGTAAAAACGGGTTAAGCTCTACTTGCTCAACCCGTTTTCTCTGAATTTCCAGTCGTTATTCAGTTTTGAATTATGCTATTGTAAGTTTATTCCAGAGTTCCGCAAACTCATCCTCTGCTGGTTCTTCATCTTCTTTAAAAATCTCTTCAAACCGGCTAGTGAATCGATATCCTTTGTCAAACAGTTGTCTGTGAACCTCTTCACTTCTGGTAATATACTGTTTGCCATCTGCATTCACAAATGTGATAATGCCATTCTTGACATTTACAAAGTATCTCCCCAGGTATTCCAAAGTCATATTATCACAGCAATATCCACAAACAACAGGGAATTTTCTTTCAGGCTCTTTATCTGGATGATTTACAAGTATCCCTTCACCAGGAACTATCATACATTTCTGACTCAAAAGTTCCGGATCTATTGGAGATACACCTAACATTGCTGAATATTCCAGGCATTCCTGCTGGTAGCTTTCTTCCTGCAGTACATGAGCTTCTACCATCAGAGCTTCCCATTTTTCCTTGTATTCAATGGGGTACTCACGGTTAGAAAATGGAACAAACATATCACTTTGTTCAAATCCTTCTTCTTCTAAAATTTTGGTAATTTCATTAAAGTATGGAATAACATACAAGGCGTTCTGCATATAAAATGCTATTACGCCATTGTTAGTGTTATAAGTCCGTTCACTTATGAAATAATCATCAGCTAATGTGTACGCCTGCTCCTGATGTTTGTTAAAGTGTGGCCAAAAAACAATCACTTTTTCTTTATTTTTGATTTTGATTGCCTCGTTCATCAGTTCCTCCAGAGTTTTAATACTTTTAAGCATATTCATGCCCTCCTAAATTTGTTGATAAATTTTCAGTTACATTATTACTATATAAACACCTAAAGCGGGTGTTTCGAGGGATTTATAAAAAATATGATGATATTATAACATACTTTACATAAAAAAGCAAAGTTTTCATTTTAACATTATTAATTTTTTACAATTGCTAATAAAAAACTACAATTAGTATAAACCAACTGTAGTTTTATTGTATTTTATATTATTTAAATATTTCATAAAAATTTTTAAAAGTATAACCTTCGTTTTTATAATATTGAATTATTTCTGGAAGAGCTTCTACTGTTTGAGATTTGTCGTTAGCATCATGCATAAGTAATACTACACTATTTTGATTTCCTTTAGATTCTAACATTTCTTGTATACATGCATCTTTAGTTTTTTTACCTGCTGCATCTCCTGTTAGACAGTTCCAATTTGTATATGCCACACCATATTCTTCAAGTAATTGCCTTGCTTCTGCCTTTACTTTTTCGTAACGACCTCCTCGCGAGCCTCCTGGAAATCTAAATAAATATGATTTATACTCTTGTTTTCCTAAAGCATTTTTTATTGAAACTTCACATTGATTAAATTCATCATAAACTGTATCTTTATTTTGATATATTCGTGAATATTCATGAGAATAACCATGATTTGCTATATAATGACCTTCGTTATATTCTCTTTTTAGAGTTTCTGGATATAAATCTACTCTTGCTCCCAAAACAAAAAAAGTGGCTTTAACATCATTTTCTTTTAATATATCTAAGATTTGTGGTGTTATATCTTTAGAAGGTCCATCATCAAAGGTTAAATAAACTTGTTTTTCTTCAGAATAATATATATCTTTTATTAATTTATGTCCTTCTACATTAGCAACAGGAAGTATATTTAATTCTATACTATGTTCAGCAATTTGTTTATGATCTCCATTATATTCTTGGACAGCATTAACATTAGTTATTTTATCTACTTGTACATCTTCATTTGGTAGCTGTGCTAATTGTTCATTATTAACTTCATTATTTAATTGTTCTTGATAATTTGGTACTGTACCTTGAGAAACATTATTTTCCTTATTTTTAGAAACTTTAGAAAATATAAAACAAGAAAATACTATAATAAGTAAAACAATTATAGCTATTACAAAACTTACTTTTTTCACATTCAAGGTCTCTTTTTGGATAAGACCAAATTCATCATCGAATTCTTCCATTCCATATAGCATATCTCATTTTCTCCTAACAATATTATTATATATTATTTTGTCGAAAATTCAATACTTTAATCAAATTTTAAGATAAGATAAAAAAACAGAGCCTGTTAAACTTTTAGTTTTTACAGGCTCTGTTCTTAATAATTAGTCTTTTCCATTTATTTTTAATAATTTAAATATTTCAACAATAACTAAAGGAGCAAATACTAAAAGAATTGTTTCTTCTAATTTGTGTAATGGCAATACTGTAATACCAAAAATATCTCTTAAAGATGGCACTAATAGTACTGTAAGCATTAAAGTAGCTGATACGAATATTGCTAAAATTAATTTTCCATTATTAAATGGATTTGTTTTAAATACAGATTCTTTATTATTTCTAATATTAAATACATGAACAAGTTCTGAAAGTGCAAGAACTGTAAAGGCCATTGTTTCACCTATAGCAATTTTTTCTGAAACAGATACACCTTCTGTTGCTAAACCTAGCACAAAGGCAGCTAATGTAAGAAGTCCTATCATAACTCCTTGATAAATAATTCTCCATGTCATTCCTTTAGTAAATATTCCTTTATTTTTTAAAGGTTTTCTTTTCATTATTCCTTTTTCAGCAGGATCTACTGCTAAAGCTAATGCTGGAAGTGAATCTGTAACTAAGTTTATCCATAAAAGTTGTACTGGTAATAATATATTAAGCTCATTAATATATTCATCTGTAATACCAAACTGACTTGCAAAAATAGGTGTTAATAATATTGCCAAAAATAACACAACAATTTCACCAACATTACTTGATAACAAGAAAGCTATTGCTTTTAAAATATTAGTATATATTCTTCTTCCCTCTTCAACGGCTGCAACAACTGTTGCGAAATTATCATCAGTCAAAATTACATCTGCAGCTTCTTTAGCAACATCTGTACCAACAACACCCATTGCACAACCAATATCTGCTTTCTTTAAAGCTGGTGCATCATTTACACCATCACCTGTCATAGCAACTATTTCACCATTTGCTTGCCAAGCTTTTACTATACGAACTTTATGTTCTGGAGAAACTCTTGCATAAACTGAAATATTTCTAACTTTTTTCTTTAATTCTTCATCAGACATATTTTCAAGTTCTGCTCCTGTTATAGCTTCTTTTTCATCGTTTAAAATTCCTAATTCTTTTGCAATCGCTGTAGCTGTAATTTTATGATCACCTGTAATCATAACTGTTTTTATACCTGCTGAAATACATTTTTTTACAGCTTCTTTTGCTTCTTCCCTTGGTGGATCTATCATTCCAACCATACCAATAAATGTTAAACCAGACTCTAATTTTTTCATATCATCATCTGTTAAAGGATGATTTACCACTTTATAAGCAGCTGATAAAACTCTTAATGCACTTTGTGCCATTGTTTTATTACATTCTTGAATTCTTTCTTTATAATTACTTAAATCAGACAATACTTCTCCATTTTTCTGATAAGAACTACAACAAGCAAGTAATTCGTCAACTCCACCTTTAGTGAAAATGTAAAATTTATCACCTATTTTGTGAACTGTTGTCATTAATTTTCTATCTGAATCGAAAGGCAATTCTGCAACTCTTGGGTAATTTTCAAGTTTAAATCCTACTTTATTTCCCATATCAATTAAAGCTGTTTCTGTTGGATCTCCTGTTAAACTTCCATCTTCTGCAACTTTCGTATCATTACAAAGCATTTCTGCTTGGAATAAAAGTGTATTTTCTTCGTTAAACTCTGTAATTTTTTCTAAATCTACTAATTCCCCATTTGTAAATATTTTCTTAACTGTCATTTTATTTTGCGTTAATGTTCCTGTTTTATCTGAACAAATAACTGATGCACTACCTAAAGTTTCAACAGCTGGTAATTTTTTAACAATAGCATTTCTTTTTACCATTCTTTGTACACCAATAGCAAGAACTATTGTAGATACTGCTGCTAAACCTTCTGGTATTGCAGCAACAGCAAGTGATACTGCTGTCATAAACATTGTAAGTGGTGCTTTTCCATAAAGTAATCCAACTACAAATATTACTGCACATATTACCAATGCAACAATTCCTAAAGTTTTTCCTAATCCATTTAATTTCTTTTGAAGTGGTGTTTCGCTATCTTCAACCTCACTTATCATCTCAGCAATTTTACCAACTTCTGTTTTCATTGCTGTTTCAACAACTATACCTTTTCCTCTACCATAAGTTATTAAGCTAGAAGAAAATAACATATTTTTTCTATCCCCAATTCCAACACTTTCATCTTCAATAGTGTCTGCTGTTTTTTCTACTGGAACTGACTCTCCTGTTAAGGCTGATTCTTGAGATTTTAAATTTACAGCTTCAATAATTCTTAAATCTGCTGGAATAAAATCACCAGTATCTAATACTATAATATCTCCTGGCACTAAATCTGCTGATTGTACAACAGTTAATTTACCATCTCTTATTACTTTAGCCACATGACTACTTAATTTTTGAAGTGCCTCTAAAGATTTTTCAGCTTTATTTTCTTGAGCAACTCCTATAATAGCATTTACAACAACTACTATTAAAATAATAATTGTATCAGCAATTCCTTCACCTTGTTGAACTCCAACAATACCAGAGACAACTGCTGCAACAATTAAAACAATAATCATAAAATCTTTAAATTGTTCTAAAAATTTAAGTAACAATGATTTTTTAGCTTTTGCTTTTAACTCATTATGTCCATATTTTTCATAACGTTTGTTTACTTCTTCTTGAGATAAACCTTTTTCAATGTCTGTTTCAAGTATTTTGGCAGTTTCTTTTAATGATTTACAAAACCATTTTTCTTCCATTTTAATTCCTCCTAATTTTATTTATAATTTTATTTTTTAGCTAAGTTATTTAAAAAATCTATTATTTCTGTTGATAAAACTTCTTCTTTTCCTGTATATCCATGATCCGCACCATCAACAAAATTAATATCTTTATTTTTGTTAATTATCTTTCTATTTAATAATTCCACTAAAACTTCGGCATCCTGTTCTATCATTTCATTAGAATTTCCCCATCTCATAAATAGTGGAACTTCTATATTATTTAATTCATCAAAATTATACTCTTTATTACTATATTGTGCAAAATTTATTTCTTTATTATTCTTAGCATACCTTAAAAATGTTTTTACGCTTATTGGATGAATAAAACTTCCATTAGGCATCAAATCTAATAATTCATTTTTACTTTCTTTTTCTTCTGCATACTTTAAAATAATATCATAATTTGTATTTAAAAATATTTTTAAAGTTCTTGGTATATCTACTAGAGATAATAATATAATACCTTTTATATGTTTTAACAATTCTGAATTTTCGTTTTTTAGTTTGTTATATGTGTAAATTATTTTAGTTGTTCCTAAACTATGACCTTGCAAATAAATTTCTTCGTATCCAAGCTCAATTGCTTTTAAAATAGCACCTTTTATATCATAATATGATTCTAGTGGTTCTTCATAAGTTGTTCCACCCAAAAGTTTTATCTGTTTTCCATCTATTGTTTTCCTAATATATTTTACAAGTTCACTTCCACGATTATTAAATGCAAAATATGCAAATCCATTTTTTAAAGCTTTTCTAGAAATGAATCTATCTCTTTCTTTAAAGCAATCGCTACTCATTCCATGAATTGAAATAATAACTTTTTTTGAATTACTATTTATTATATATCCATCATTTTCAAAACCATCTGTTGCTTTAAAATTAATAATTTCTGTATTCATATATCCTCCTTTCATAAACTAATTGGAGATAAATCTTATTTATTGCTATTAAACAAAATAAGACTCTTAAAGAAATAAGCTAAAATCAGTTTATTTCTTTAAAAGTCTCACTTACCTTAAAGGTTTTACTAACCAGATTAATATCGAGATTGTTGATTAGTAATTTTCAAGTTACTCCCTTTTAAATATTCTATTAGAATTATACTAAAAAGTTGAATTTATTTCAAGTATTTTCCAAAAAAATTCTTCAAATATGCATGTAACCCCCATTGCTAACAAGTAGCAATGGGGGCACACCTTTATTCAAACAATCTAATTGCATTCAAGCAATCTGATGTTTTCATAAAAATAATCATTTCGGAAATGTCTGTTATTGTAACTGTCGGAATCCACGGATTATCTTCGCTAAGAACATTTTTCAAAGGAATATTGACTGTTACAAGTCCTCTTTGTTTTCTCAAAGCTGACTGCCATATAAGTGATGTCTTACCAAATCTCTTGATATCATCTCCTGTCATATTCCACTTGTAATACATTTCAAGAATATCTTCTCTCTCCTGCATAGATAACTGATATGAAATAGCATTTGCTTTAGTTAAAATTTCAGTTGTAATGCCATTGGGACTATCTATTCCAGGAGCAACAATAGAATTGAAAACTTTAAATCCAAATTTTTCAAACTGTATTATTGTTTCAAGACCAATTCTATCCTGGTCTGGTGTAGTTTCAGAATTAGTAGCATCCTTTTTAATAGGATACAAACAATCTCCACCTGTATCAACACCCAAAATAGTATCAATAACATCACCAGAATTTATCTCAATATGTTGAATAACACTTTGTATTTTAGAAAATAATGTTCCATCTTCATTATCAATAATCAGATACGAATTCATTCCTATTTGAGATGGCATATTTTCAAAAAATCTTCCTTCTGCACTGGTATTAATATCACAAAGATATACTCCATCAGAAAGAACTTCTTTAGGATTATAAATTTTTCTTTCTTTATCCATTTCTCCATTCTCGTTCTGGGAAGATGTTTTGTATGTACGGATAGAAATCACATTTCTGCAACCTTTAAGTACAAATTTCCCAAGCATCGTTGCTTGAATACAGTCTGAACCACCACCTAACGCAATCACCAGTACATTACTTCCAGTAATAATTGGCTTTTGAATAGTAGGAAGATTAATTTTCTCCAAAATATCGCATTTAACATCATAATTCCCATTTACATCTATAAAATCAAATTTATAATTTGGCAATTCTAAAGGCTGTTTTGCTTTTTGAGCAACATCTGCAATAAATACTGTACAGACCTTTTCTTCTTTATTTGCTTTATTTATCTTAGCTTTAACCAAACCATATATATTGGCTAAAATTGGAAGAATAATCTCAATTCCCTTATTAATTGCATCTGAATCACGATTATTTTTGAAATAGTTAACAGCATTAGATAATGTAGCAGGAGCATAGTAAAGAAGGATTCCATTTTCTGTAATCCCATCTTTAGATAGTTCTTTTGTTAACATTTCTCTAACCTGTACTGGAAGATTGCAATAGCTTTTTTTAATTTGCTCAGCCTCATCAGGGGAATACACTCTTAGAAGATTACATATTTTAACAATTGCAATATCTTGATTGCCCTCAAGTTGTAAGTTTACCATTTCTGCTCTTTTTGATAAGTATGCGTTATATGCCTCCTGTGCACTTAACTTTCCACATACCATATCACAGATTTCATTATTAGCTGATTTAAAGCTTTTCCAATAATCATCTGTAACAATAATACTTCCATTGCTTTTCACATGACCTGCAGCACCTGCAATATCATAGAATACATGAAGCATATAGTAATTCAAGCTTTTGATATCAATGCCTTGCAATGGCAACAAATTGGCAGGCAAATTCTCAGACTGAATAAATTGTCCCATATTAAAATTTGTACTTAATCCTTTCAAAATAATTTCCTTGTAATCATCTGAAAGTGATACAAATGTAGGAGACAATTCAGGCATTCTTTTTAATCCTTCATACAGAAGTTCATCATGGTCAATAGACTGAATATGTAATTTGCTTTCGACTTCTTCAACAAAAGAAATAATTTTTCCTAAATCGTTAATAACTAAATATGCTTCCATAGCATATTTATCAGCATCTGTTTTCAATGTGCTACGAGTATATTGCTGAATTTCATAAAAACTTTTTCTACTAAGCTTTGTATTACCTAACTGACACTCAGTAAATTTTTCATAATTTCCATCAAAAACCCACTGAAGTAAATCCAAGCTTAACTTAGTACGCTTAAATTCCATTTCAGCAATACTTTTGCCATCTGGCGTTCCATTTACATTTCCTTTGAGCCACTCAAGCTCTGGAGCATTCATTATAGCATTCATATTTTGTACCTCCATGATTATTGTGGTATAACGAAAATATTTGTCATTATATCACGTTTACTTTTTTATGTAAACATGTTATAATATATTTGGTAAAAAATTTAATATTTTATTGGAGGTAGCGCTATGGATTATACTTTTGCAAAAAAGGTTGTAAACTATTTCATCCAGAACGAGTCCACATCTCGGCAGACAGCTAAGTACTTCGGACTATGTCATTCTACGGTACTTCGATACCTGCATGATGTATATCCCAGCTCTGAGTCCGATAGTATTTTGGCTGCCAATATTCTGGATTACCGAATCGGCGGACGGAAAAGCCCTATTTAAATAAAAGGGCAAACAGTTATGTTAACCATTGTAAGAATGAGTATTCTCATTTTAGATTCAAGTAAAAAATTTGGAGGGAATATTTTATGCTATTCAATCAAAATCTCAACCTTGTAAATGAACTTTTGAGCTTAGGATGCCAAACAGAATGTGATCATCACATTCACACAACATATTCAGATGGTTCTTTCACATTAAAGCAAGTAATTGAATTAGCAAAAAATGCACAACTGAAAAGAATTGTTATTACAGACCACAATAAAATTCTAAGCTGTGCCAATGAGTTAAAGTCTATTTCAAAGGAGGAATTAGAATCTATTAAGGTTTTTGTAGGTTCAGAAATTGCTTGCAAAGTTTTGGACAAAAAAACTGGTGTATACATTCCAATCGAGCTTCTTTATTATGGTCCTCATCCGGAAAACGTACAAGCATTTATTGATAAGTACGATTATGGTATGGTTCCACAAGATGAGCAACTTCAATTTTTAATTCGCCAGTGTGACAAACATAATTTGAAACACTCTGAAAATTTACAAGTGCCTGAAGGAATGTTTGCAACAGAATTCTTATGCAAAGATTTGAGTAAATATCCTGAAAACAAAGCATTTTTTGATGCAACACATCCAATTGTATATACTTCTCCAAAGCTATTTTTCAAAAAGTTTTGTATTCACCCTAGTAGCGATTTCTATATTGATACTACAAAAAAATTACCTCATGTAAGCGAAGTTGCTGATATGGCTGTTGCTAATGGTGGTATTGCAATTGTTGCACATCCTTGCCTGTATATCTATGAAAATCAAGTTGATGTTTTGAATTTCTTAAACCATGTTTTAGAAACCACAAAAACTGCTGGAATAGAAGTTTTTCATTCTGCACACACTTTTGAGCAAAGAGATTATTTATACAAGTTTTCAAAACAAAATAAACTTTTAATAGGTGGCGGTACAGATTTTCATTCTGGTCCAGATACACTTGTTGGCTTTGGTAAGAAAAATCAAATTCTTTCTTTATCTTGCCACGACTTTGATTGGATTGAAAATATTTTTTCTTAAAATTTACTTTTCTAGAAAAAGCTAATTTTCTATGAATAAACCCCGATGAGTTAGATTTCTAATTCATCGGGGTTTTGTTATTCATTTATATAAATTATTCTATCAATTGTAGTACTTATATAATTTCCATCATGTATATCTTTAAAATTATATTTTTCATTTGTTATGCTATCAATAAATTTTATTCTATCATCAGTTCTTATTATAAAGTATTTATTATCATCAGTTCTAAAATGAATTGCCTCAAGTTCTTTGTAATATACCTTCCCTTTAATTTCTCTAGGTTCATTTATAAAATCTTCTGTTATATCCATTGCAATAAGATTCATTATTGTAGAAGATTGTGTAGTAGCAGGATAAATACTTATCATTCCATAATCATTTACACTAATATTATATTTAGATATATTTCGTACACTTTCCATTAGCTTAATTTCTTCAATATATTTATTTATAACATACTCTACTCTTTTTAATTCATTTTTGTCTGCTATTTCTTCTGAATTTTCTGAAAAATATATCAAAAATCCATCTTCTCTATATAAATCTATTTTAGATATATTATTTTTGTATTTTTCTAGCATAGTTTCTAAAAACTTAATTGCCTCTTCTGTACTTGCTTCATTAGAATCGTAATTTTTTATATAAGATAAATCCATATATGGTGTACCACAAAAATCACTAACTCTATTACCTTTTTTATCATAATAATAAATACCATTTAGATATTCTTCATGATTATCTTCAACTGGGTCATATGAGCCTTCTCCATAATCCTTTATCATTCTTGGTGTTTTATTAATTATTAAAGCATTTATGTAATCATAATACTCCACTTTTACCATAAATGTATTATAGACTTGTGCTATCATTTTTTCACCATTTATTTCTACTATATGTGTTGGCTGATAGTTTATAGCCAATATTATATATACAATTGGCAATATAGCACTTAATATAATTGTAACTATTACTATTAGAATTATTTTAAATCTTTTTAATTTTAATAAAAGTTGATATATTCCAGCAACAACTGCAATAATAAACATTATACTAGATATCATATAAATAACATATAAAAATTTTAAGTGCATTGCCTCTAAAGCAGTATTTATCATAGCACATAAAATTCCACAAATTATTGTTGATATTAGTATATTGCTTTTTAAATATTCAAAAACCTTTTTCATAATTACTCCTATTTTAATCAAAACTTCCTATTACTTCATTTCCATTATGATCTATAAATGCACATTTTCCGTCTTTTTCTACTAAAGCTACACCTTCTGAAAATATACTATGTACTGCATTATATTGAAAATCTAATACTATATTTCCTTGTTTATCCATAAATCCATATTTATGTTCTTCGCCATCAACTTTTTTAACTATGCACAAATCTTCGCTAAAATTACTACACACAACATATTGTGGAATTAAAACAACATTTCCTTGAGTATCTATAAAAACTTCTTTTGTACCGTCATATACTAATGCAAGTCCATCTGAAAATCCATAATTTCCTCCATCTAAAGGAACAAATTTAAAATCTACTGCAATATTTCCTTGGATATCTATATATCCAATTTTTCCGTCTTTTTCTACACAACATAGTCCTTCTGAAAAATATCCCATATTATCATATATATAATCTATAACTATATTTCCTTCCATATCAATGCAACCACATTTGTTTGTTTCACTATCATATACTATCTTTAATCCTTCAAAAAAATAATCTACCTGACTTTCTTCTAAGGTAAAATCTATAACTACATTTCCTTTTGTATCTATATATCCCCATTTTCCACCTTTTTTTACTTGAGCAAGTCCAGAAGAAAAAGGATACGCATTTTCATATATATAATCTACAACTATATTTCCATTTTTATCCGCAAATCCATAAGCACTGCTTTTGTGAATTAATGTTAATTCATCAGAAAAATCCATTCCTATTGCATATGGTATTGAAATAATGTTTCCTTGTTTATCTATATAAACTCCTTCTAATCTTTCTAATGAGACCCATGCAAGTCCGTCTGAAAATCCACTTCCTCCTGTTATTTTTAAATTTTTTGTTTTTACATTTTCCATTTTTGTTTCAGTTTGAATTTTTACATTTTCTGGTTCTTTATATGTACTATTTTCTTTAGATACAAACTTAATAAATACAACTCTTCCAATAAATACAGCAATTACACTAAATAATATAAAACTAAAAATAACATTTTTCTTTTTTCCTTTCATCATAACTATACGTCTTTCCATATTTTTAGCTGTATCTGACATACAAAGCATATTTGCTGTATAACTCTCTTCTTGTCTACTTTTTAGTAAATTTATTAAAACCATTCCATATTCTTTTTTTTGATTTTTATCTAATTTTTGGGATGCAAGTTCATCTGCACCAATTTCTATATCTTGTCTAATTTTATTAAATAAAAACCATATGATTGGGTTAAACCAATGAATTGATAATATACATAATAAAATAAAATTAAATATTGTATCTTTTCTCTTATAATGAGCTAATTCGTGTAAGAAAATATATTTAATACTCTCATCATCTTCTTCTAATGTTTTTTCTGTTATTAATATTGATGGTTTAAATATTCCATAAATACTAGGAACTCTTTTATATTTTTGAAAAATTATTTTCACTTTTTTATTAATATTTAATTCTCTTTTACACTCTTCTAATATAAGTTCTAAACGTTCATCTTTATATATGTTTTTAGAAATTCTACTATTTATTTTTAAAATTCCACTGAAAAATACTACTACAAAAACACAAGTACCTAATAACCAGATATATGGAATTATTATATTAACAAATATAGTTTTTATATCTATTTCTTTTACCAAGTCTGAAATTTGAGGAATATCTTTTTCTAAAGTTTCATTATCATTTTCTATTTTTATTGGCATTGGATTTTGCTTTTCATTTAATTCATTTTGAATATTTTCATAATTTGCAATATTTTTTATTCCTTCTGCGCTATTTATAATTTGATTATTTATTATTGATGTTTTATTAGTTTTTATTTCAAATCTAACAGGAATTAGAAGTACAGCTAAAACAATACACCACATTATGCATTTCCATTTTCCAGATATTTTCTTATCAAAAATATTTCTTATACAGTAAACGATAATTCCTACAATACTTCCAATTACTGTCATATACAATACTTGATAAAATATTGGCGATAAGAAATCTATTTGGGACAACATTTCTAAAAACATAATTATTCTTCCTCACTCTCTAATAAATTAACTAAATTTTGTAATTCTTCTTTAGAAACTGTTTCATCTTCCACAAAATTTAATAATAATTTTTTTATATTTCCCTTATATATATTATTTAGAAAAGATTTATTAGCTTTAGCTAAATAATCTCTCTCATTTATTGTTGGAAGATATACAGCATCTTGCATACTATTCTTTTGAGAAACTATTGAACCTTTATCTACTAATCTATAAATAAGTGTTTTTACTGTATTCTTATTTCTTTTTTTAGTTTTGTCTAGTTCTAATAAAACTTCTGTTAAACCACAAGCACCGTTATCCCAAAGAATTTGCATTATTTCTAATTCTGCATTTGTTATATCATATTTATCTTTCATATTTCCTCCTTTTAATTTTCAACTATAAAGCAAACTAGATTACAACTGTAATCTTCATATAACAAGTTTACAATTGTAATCCAATTTTGTCAATATATATTTTTTTATTTTTCTAAAATATAGTAAAAGACACAAAACTTATTGTTTTGTGTCTTTTATGGTGGAGGTGAGGAGAATCGAACTCCTGTCCAGAATCCCTTCAAAATAAACTTCTCCGAGTGCAGTTTGTTATTAAAATTTCCTCTAAATATCCCAAACAAACAAAGTTTATTTAAAGTAGTTTTCAAAATATCCCACTAATAACGAAAACAATTATTAGCTTCGTTTCCCACTAATCGTCGCCTTATCTTAAGCCGTGGGTTTCAAAAGTAAGACGTCGCCACAATTAGGCAGCGAATGCTAATTCTTTATTATCAGCGTTTATTTTTAATTTATGCCTTTTTAAGTGGCCAGGCATCTCCACTACTCGCTATTTATCCTTCTAGAATACTGTCGAAACCAAATACACCCCCATAATTATATGATAATAAATTTGGCTACTTTGTTATTATACAATATTTTAAGAACTTATACAATACTAATTGTTTCCTATAAAAATTTTTTTATTGACAAGAAATAAAAAATATTGTATATTAGTAAAAAATTGTAAAGGAAAAGAAAAAATGAAACACTCAATTAATAGCGTATTTTCATATAACTTTTACAGCGTAGCCTTTTTTGGTTTCTATGCTTATTTTTGTATGGAAAAAGCTATTAGTAAGTTGTTATAATTTTATATTTTACGTAAATAAAAATATAATAAAATTAGAACCTTACTTATTAGCTTAAGTAAGGTTTTTTGTTTTATAAATTTGAGGAGGAAAAAATGGGAATAAATTATATTGAAAAATTATCATCACCAGAAGAAATAAAAAAGAAATATCCTGTAACTGAAAATATGAAAATCTTAAAAGAAAAAAGAGATTTAGAAATAAAAAATATACTATCAGGAAAATCAAATAAATTTTTATTAATAATTGGTCCTTGTTCAGCTGATTGTGAAGAAAGTGTTTTAGATTATATAAAAAGACTTGCCAAAATCCAAGAAAAAGTTTCAGATAAAATTTTTATTATTCCTAGAGTTTATACAAATAAACCTAGAACAACTGGTACTGGATATAAAGGTATGCTTCATCAACCAGATGTATTAGGAAAAGAGGATATGAAAAATGGCTTAGAGGCTATAAGAAAATTACATATTAATGTTGTAAAAGAAACAGGTTTAACTTGTGCTGATGAAATGTTATACCCAGAAAATTATGAATATCTTTCAGATATTCTATCTTATATTGCTATAGGAGCAAGATCTGTTGAAGATCAACATCATAGAATGACAGCAAGTGGATTTGATATGCCTGCTGGTATGAAAAATCCAACAAGTGGAGATATTTCTGTAATGCTAAATTCTATTATGGCTGCCCAAAGTTCTCATAAATTTATTTATAGAGGCTGGGAAGTTCAAACTTCTGGAAATGAATATGCTCATGCTATTTTAAGAGGATATGTAAATAATCAAGGAAAAGCATTACCTAATTATCACTATGAAGATTTAGTTTCTTTAAATGATAAATATGTAAAAAAGGGTTTAATTCATCCATCTGTAATTATAGATACAAATCATTCTAATTCTGGTAAAAAATATGAAGAACAAATTAGAATTTCAAAAGAAGTTTTAAATAGTAGAAATAAATCAAATGACATAAAAAAAATTGTTAAAGGCCTTATGATAGAAAGCTATATTGAAGATGGTACTTGCACTATACAAGATAAAATATATGGAAAATCAATTACAGATCCTTGTTTAGGTTGGGAAAAAACAGAAAAATTAATATTAGAATTAAATGAACTATTATGATTTTGAGTGAAATTTAAGGAACGTCCCTAAATTCACCTAAATTCAATTGATTTTTTGAGAATTTTAACATATAATGATATCGTAAAAATATAATTATATTTTTACATTTATAATACCTTTTAAAGAATTTTGTTTCTTTAAAGATAGGAAATTTTTATGAAAAAAGTTATTTTTAAAGGCTGTGGAACAGCCATTGTTACACCTTTTAATGAAAATGGTGTTAATTTTAACCAATTTGAGAAATTAATCGAATCTCAAATTGCAAACAAAGTAGATAGCATTATAGTTTGTGGAACTACTGGTGAATCTTCAACTATGACTGTTGATGAAAGAAAACAAACAATTGAATTTGCTGTAAAAACTGTTAATGGAAGAATTCCAGTAATCGCTGGTACTGGTGGAAATTGTACAGCACAAGTAATTGAATTTACAAAATGGGCTGAAAGTATTGGTGTAGATGGAGCTTTAATAGTTACTCCTTACTACAATAAAACAACTCAAGATGGTTTAATTGCTCACTATTCTACTATTGCAACTCAAACAAAATTACCTATAATTTTATATAGTGTTCCTAGTAGAACTGGTGTAAATATTTTGCCTCAAACTTGCAAAAAATTATCTGAAATTGAAAATATTGTTGCTATAAAAGAAGCTAGTGGCAATCTTTCACAAATTGCTGAAATTGCAAATCTTTGCAAAGATAATTTAAATATCTATTCTGGTAATGATGATCAAATAACTTCTATTCTGGCAGTTGGCGGAATTGGTGTTATTTCAGTTTTATCAAATATTGCACCAGAATATACTCATAATATTGTAGAAAATTTTGAAAAAGGAAATTTAAAAGAATCTATTAATAGCCAAATAAAGGCTATTCCTCTAATTAAAGCACTATTCTGTGAAGTAAATCCAATCCCTGTTAAAGCTGCTTTAAATATGATTGGATACAATGTTGGAACACCTCGTTTACCTCTTCTTGAAATGAGTAATCCTGGAAAAGAAAAACTAAAAAGTGAATTATTAACATTTGGTTTAATAAAATAATATGTTAAAATAAATTATAATAAAAATTTAATCACATATTCAGTATGTGCCAAAAGATAGGAGTATTTATCTTGAACAGTGAAATTACAAAAGATAATCAAAGTTTAGTTATATCTGAACCTAGTATAAATGAATTTAAATCTATAATTAGTGATATCGCAACAAATCCTAATGTATTATCACTAAAAAATCGCGTTCAGCATAAAAATAAATCTAGATATTATCATTGTTTATGTGTTTCTTTTTATACATATGCAATTTGTAAAAGACTAAAACTAGATTATATCTCTGCTGCTCGTGGTGCAATGCTTCATGATTTTTATTACTATGATTGGAGAGATAAAAATGTTGAAGGTCAAAAAAAGTTTCATGCGTTTCGACACCCTAGAATTGCTTTAAATAATGCTAAAGATTTGTTTGATCTTAATGAACTTGAACAAGATATAATTCTTAAACATATGTGGCCACTTACATTAAAACTTCCTTCTCATAGAGAAAGCTATATTGTTACTTTAGTAGATAAATATTGTGCCTCTCGTGAAATGTTAAGAGTTTTACGAAAAAAAATTAAATTTTTATAGATTGGAGAAAAAATGGTAAAAGTATTGATAAATGGTTGTAACGGAAAGATGGGACAAGAAGTTGCAAAAGAAATAAGAAAAACTCCAGATATCGAAATTCTTTGCGGAGTTGATAGAACAGATACAGGTGACAACCTATTCCCTGTTTTTACAGATACTAATAGTATAGATTTATTACCAGATGTAATAATTGATTTTTCTGTTCCTATATCTACAATGAATATATTAGAATATGCAAGAAAAAATAAAATTCCTACTGTTATTGCAACAACAGGATTATCTGATATGGATTTAGAAAAAATCGAAAAATATTCAAAAGAATTCCCAATTTTTAGATCACCTAATATGTCTTATGAAGTTAATCTGCTTTCAAAACTTGTTGCTGAACTTGCAAAAAAACTATCCAATTCAGATATTGAAATTATAGAAACACATCACAACAGAAAAATAGATAGTCCAAGTGGTACAGCTTTAATTCTTGCAGATAGTATTAATCAGGCCCTAGATAATACAATGTACTATGAATATAACAGACATGGAAAACGTGAAAAAAGAAATAAAAAAGAAATCGGTATTCACTCTATTAGAGGTGGAAATGAAGCTGGAAAACATTCTGTTATTTTCTTTGGAGATAATGAAAGCTTAGAAATCACTCATAATGTAACTTCTAGAGCTGTTTTTGCAAGTGGTGCTGTAAAAGCTGCTATGTATCTAGTTCATAAAAATCCAGGATTATATAATATGAATGATTTATGTTAAAATATATTGCAAAATGCGTGTATAAACTACACGCATTTTTGCTTTTAAAACGCTAAATTTTCCTGTTTATTACAGTACTAATATTCTAATTTTTATTCAAAAGAAAAAAGCTATTAAATATTGAAAATCTAATAAGAATAAAAATAAATATATTTTTAATAAGACGTACAAAAGTACTTTGAAAAAAAATAAAATGAAAAGGCAAAACAAAATAGCAATTTCTTGTTATTTTGTTTTGCCCCTATTTTCTGAAATTCTTTTGAAATTTATTAGAATGTTAATATTATAACTGCATCTTTATAAAAAATCAAGTTTTATTTTTCTATATTATCTTTTACTTTTTTTAATAGCATTCCTACTGTAAGTTTTTCTTTGTTAGTATCTGATTCGTTTTTCATAGCAAATACAATTAGTGTAACACCTATTACTAATAAATACATCCACCATGGTATACTGAACCAAAATTCTCTAGTTAATGCTAATGCGTTAACTATAATTGCTAATATTGTTACAATAAATAATGCACCATATTTTTTCATATAACTATATGCTACTAAACAAACTAACGCAAAAACATAAATCATTCCATCTTTTTCATTAACATACATTGATAATGCCATCAAATATATTATTGAAAAAGCTATATATTCTACTATATCTATTTCTTTTACATATTTTTTTAAGATTGTTTTACTACATGCAAGTGCAAAAATTGTAAATCCTATCATTGAAAATGCAGTATATGGTCCTATTTCTAAAATTCCTAAAATAGTGTTATATAGTTCTAATGAACAGAAATAAACAATTACTTTAAATATATCTTTACTTTTTGTACTCGTAAAAATATACATATGTGATCCAGACCAAATTAAACATAAGATTTCATTTATTAAATCTGCATTCATGATTTTGCTTTCTACAAAATCCATTGTCATCCATAAAAATATTGCTGAAAAAATTGTATCCATAGTAATTTTTTTATTATTCTTATATTCTAGCATTGTTATAACTATAGTTGGTACAAGGGGAACTAATATTAATGCATCATCTTTTAATTCTAAAAACTCCGCTATTGAACTTAAAACTATATATCCTACAACATAAGATAAATATTTAAACAATTTATAATTTGGATATTTAAAATAGTTATAAACATAAATTGCAAGTAATCCCATAAAGTATATAACATCATTTGAAAATTCTTTAAAATCAAATACCAATGCTACTATATATGTTATTACAAGCCAAATATTTGATATTACGAAAAATCCCTTTTGTAATTCTTTATGATTTATCATTTCTCCAATTATAAAAGTTATAATTGAAAAGATTATATAATAATGATATGTCACATCCAGCTCACTTAATAAATTAACACCTATTAATATAAAACAGCTTGGTATCAAATAGCTTAATATTTTTTTACCAGTTTCCTTTGATCCAATAAATGCAAATATTAAAAATAATTCTTCCACTATAGCTATCATATATGGTTTTATGAATATATCTACATATTCGTAACTTTCTAAATATACTCCTGCAATTGCTAAAATACTAACTATCATAGATGATTTTTCCAAGTTTTTGTCTTTATATGTTTTTACAACCATTCTTTCAATTAAGAAAACAATTAAAACATAGCACATTTCCAAAACTAGTTTAAATGATTCATTCAAACCTTCAAAATTGTATGTTAAATACAATCCAATCATATATATAATTATATTAAATAAGTAACAGTCTAGTATCGCCTTTTTATCTTTAATATAATTTAGCAAATAATTTATATCAAGCAGTATTAACATTAAAAGTGTTAACATTGAAATATCGCTTAAACTTACTACTATAAATAATGTTGTAATATATGGAATTGCTTTTGTTATATATTGTATAAAACTAATTTCTGCAATACTACTGTTTTTAGACAATAGTATTGCAGTAATATTATATATTAATATATTGATAATTATTAATTTTAAACTAGGTTCAAAAATTAAAGTGCCTAATATTACAGCAGATATCTGTGATAAAATACTTGAACACAATAATCCTATTGATTGTTTCCTTTTATAATTTATATAATATATTACTGAGGTTAATATCATTACAAATGTAAGATATATAAAGCTTCCTTCTCCATAAATTGATAGATATTCACCAAATAATGCAAATACAGAACATGATATTAAACATATTGGTATATATGCCATTGCAATATGGAAAAATGTACTACTAGTTTTATCTAAATTAAATTTTTCTTTTGCAATTTTACTTGCTCCTAAAAATACCCCCACTAACAATATAATTACACATGTTTTAATTAAATTTGGAATTGAATTCCATGCAGAAGTTAAAAATACAATTGCTGAAAGAACTATTAATATAGCTCCTGTTATTAATATACTTGTGTTTTTTCTTTCCTGCTCTTCTACTTTTTTCTTTAACTTTATTTTCTGTTTTTCTTCTTCCGTCAAAATTTTTTCTTCTGTTTTTGGAGTAGAAACTACTGTATTTGCAATAGCATTATCTTCAACATTAATTTCTAAATTAACTTCTTTTAGCTTCTTTATCTCCTTTTTTAACAGTAAATTTTCTTTTTCTAATTTTTCAACTTTTTTATTAGTATTATATACATAAGCTATGAAAATAATTAGTAATAAAAGCTCCAACATAGTATTCTCCTATCCTATTTTTTTCTTCTTATAATCCAACCTTCTTTCACTTTTGCAGGAATTTTTAATATTACTTTCTGCTCTTTTACTCCTGGATTTACTGTTGTAATTTCTTCTATTGTATCTGCATCCCATAGTTTGTCTATATTAAATACTAACGGTTTTATTTCACCTGGAATTATTAATTCTAAAGTGTCTCCAATACTTAACTTATTTCTTATTTCTATTAATACTTTATCATCTTTTTCTTCTATTACTTTTCCACCAAATTCATAATCACTATTGTATTGACGTCCAGAATAATCTTGAAAATCTTTATTATTTCTATCATTAAAGAAAAATGTTGTAAGACCTCTTGTTTTGGTTTTTTCTAATTCTACTAAATATTTTTCTGCATCATAATGTTCTGGATCTTTCATGTAGTCATCTATTGCATTTCTATAGGCATTTACAACTGTTGCGACATAATATTCTGTTTTTAATCTTCCTTCAATTTTTAAACTATCTACTCCCATATCTATAATATCTGGAATTTCTTTTATTAAGCATAAATCTTTGGAAGAAAATATGTATGTACCTTTTTCATCAGTTTCCACTGGCATTAAGTTTCCTGGATTATTAGTTTCTTCAACATAAACATTATATGCCCATCTACAGCTTTGAGCACAATCCCCTAAATTACCATTTCTTTGTGCCAAAAATTCACTTAAGAAACATCTTCCAGAATATCCAAAGCATAATGCTCCATGCCCAAACATCTCTATATCTAGGCCTTCTGGTTTATTTTTCATAATATCTCTTATTTGCTGTTTATTTAATTCTCTACCTAAAATAATTCTTTTAGCACCATTTCTTTGCCAGAATTTACAAGTATGATAACTTACAGTATTTGCTTGAGTACTTATATGTATTTCTGTGTCTGGAGCATATTCTCTAATTATATCAACAACCCCGCCATCAGCAACAATAATTGCATCAACCTTTAACCTATTTAGCTCTGCTGCCTGTAGCTTTATTTCTTCATATGTTTCGTCCCATGCAAAAATATTTATTGCAACATGTACTCTTTTTCCTATACTGTGCGCATAATTTATTGTTTTTTCTAAATCATTATCTTGTATTTCTGATCTTGAACGTAATGATAATTTTGGAGTTCCACAGTATACAGCATCTGCTCCATACATAAATGCGATTTTTGCTTTTTCAAATGACCCTGCTGGTGCTAATAATTCTATTTTTTTCATATTTCTTATTCCTTTTTATATATTTAAATTTTGCAAAAATATTATATCACTATAATCGAATATCTTCAAGCACTCTAATTAGTTTTAACTTATAAACTAATTTATTAAAATACAAATAAAATGCTTATAAATATTGAATTTTAAGCACATTTATGCTATAATTTAGATTGAATTTCGTATTTTTAAAGATTAGGAGTAAATTAATGTCTGATGAAAAGAGATTTTGGGAAGTTCCAGAAGTTGATTTAAATCTTAGGCACTATGCTGGACACCCTTCTGATGCAATAAAATTATTAAAGAGAAATATAGAAAAATATTTAAGAAACCCTCTTGTTCCTAAAAAAAACAGAGAGGTTTATTCTGCTGTCTATAATGCATTAGATTACTATAAAAGTATTCTTTATTCATCTGCATCTGATTTTTCAACAGGTCCTACTTTTTTAAATCACTCTTTAATAAATATGAAAAAAGATTATGATTATTTATCACAAAAATATAATCCAAGTGATATAACTCTACCTCGTGTTATAACAATAAATGGTAGAATAAAATCACCTATAAGTGCTATTGAAAAAATAAAAGATAAAATTGAGGAATACTTAGAAAACGAAACAGATTTAAGATATTTAAATGAAAGTCTAAGAGATTTTATGGGAGTAAGAATTATTGTAAATCCTCCACAAGAAATAAAAGACTTAGGAGAATCAGCAGAATTAGATTTCTTACAAGATATTCTTGTTGATTTATTAGATTTTCATGGAATTAGAATGGCGGCTGAAGAAAATAATTATAAATTTATACCTGTAAATACTAAAAATCACCCACAAAAATTACAAAAAATGAGAGCAGATGGAAATCCAGATAGGTTACCTGATTATTTAGTACCTTATGTAAAAAATTATGTAGATCATCCAAAAGATACTGGATATCAAAGTTATCATGTTTGTGCAACACCAGAATATTCTTCTTCTGTAAATAAACCTACACTTCCACCCCATATAATTCCACCACTAAGAACCGAATATTCTTTTGAATATCAAATCAGAACAATAGAAATGAATGATGAAGCTGAACATGGTACATTTTGTCATGACAATTATAAAAAACTTGGTAGTTATCACAGATTATCCATTCCATTTTATATAGAATATAGTAAAGAAAATAATAGATTTAAATCTTTAAACTTAGAAGAATCTTGTAGAAAACACTTTGGACACGTTCCATTCTTAAGAATATATGACCCTAATGGAGTTTATTTAAGAGATATATCTTTAGTAGATTTTAGAGATACATTCACAAGTTATGAAAGAGAAGCAATTATAGATGGTAAGAAACGTATATTCTATCATCCAAATCATGGACTTGAAGTTTCAGACGAACCTAACCAATTAACAGTTGTTGACAATTTCATAACACCTATATTCTTATCTACTGCTGATTTAGAAAAATTATCTAGTGGTAAGGAAACATACCAATCTATATTAGAAGCTTCTAATGCAACAGATAGTATATTATCTCTAAGTAGAAATACATCTGCATCTTCTAAACCAGTTGTTGAAATTTATGTTGTAGAAACTTCTGAAGATAGACAAAAAGGCAAACAAACTATAAAAATAAATACGCCTAAAATAGTTACTGACGATGAAATTCGTTAAAAAAGAAATGCTACTTCTAAAATAGCATTTCTTTTTTTATTAATCTATTCACTCAATTTGATTTTCTAAATAATCTTTTCCTTCTAGTTCTGTTAAGATTTTTAAATTAATATTCTCCTTTTCCAATTCTCTTAAAATTGATAGTGTCTCATCAGTAGAATTCAAATCTATAATAACTAAATTATTATAAAAGTTTCTTCCCATAGATAGTTCTCTTACATAATTTTCTATTCCATCTTCTACGTTTTTTACAGTCATTATAAGTTTTACATTTTCTTCAATTTTTTTATATGTACTTTTTCTTGTTAATTCCTGTATCATTACTAAAATTCCATATAAAGCAAAACACCATATAAGGCCATAAACAATAATTTCAAGCATAATCTCCTCCTTTTCGTATAACAATTATGCTATATATTATGTTTATTAATTGTTTATTGACACAAGATTTAAGTATACGACATCAATTTTTTCATCTGATATACCAACATCTCTTAAAACAATGACTGCATCTTCTTTTGATAGCTTTCGAAAGCAGTCATCATCTTCTAATATGTGTTTTATTATTTCATTTCTTTCTGTTGATTTACCCATAGACTCTAAATATTTTATCATTGTATCATTCATTAATTTTATATCATCTAATTTCATTATCTTCCTTCTCCATCTACATCTGGTAATGTATGTTTTTTATCTTCATATACAAGTTCCCCTGAATTTAAACTATTTATAATATCTTGTGCAGTATGTGTTGATAATTTTAAACTTTGCGTATCTATTGAATAAACAACTGTATCTAGCAACATACTTTCGATTTTAGGAACAATTAATACACTTCTTTTAAATCTTATTTGTTCAGAATTTACAAGCTCCCTTCCTACATATGCTTTTTTTAGTTTTTCTCCAAAAAAACCAGTATTATAATATACATTCAATGCTTGCATGGCTTCATTACCATGAATATTATTTTCTCTCATTACATCAACAAATGCTTGTATTTTCTTTTCCAAATTATCTTCAACAACAGTTTCTGGAAGAGCCTTTAAACTCATCATATATTTAATTATATTAATTTGATTTCTTCCTAAAACTTTTGGATATACACTTTTTAGAGCTTTATCAATTAACCCTTGTCTATCTGAAACAATTTCAACGCCTTCTAATTCAATTCCATTTTTAGCTTTCATTAAATCGTTTGTTCCTTTAGATTTAGCATTAATTGCCTCTAATATAGCTGAAACTTTATCTGTATAAAATCCAACCGCAAAATGACCTTGATTCTCACCTTTTGAAAGTATTACAGCTTCAATATCTCCTTCCAATTCGTTAATCATTTTACTACATATTCTAGAAAAGTCCCAACATGTAATTGGTGAATCTGGTTTTATAGCTTCTAAATGTTCCTGTGAAAATGTATGTTGATAACACTCTTCAGGTAATTTATCTTTATAAAAATATCCTTCATCATATTGTAGATGTTGACATAGCTTGCAATAAATATGCATAACTTTTTCTTCTAGAGTACCATCTTCAGGAAACTCTTTATATACTGCCTCACGAAGTTCTGCATTAATTTGCCAATCTGGTTCTTCATCTTTTCTAATTATTCTATCATGAATATATGCTAATGAATTAAAACTTCTAAATTCATATAGCGGATTTACATATCTATCCATATTATAACTATCAAATATTTTTATGTATCTTTCTTGTAAATCATAAAAATTTGGAATGTAATAATTATTATAAATATCATTACTTTTCTCTAGTTGACCCACAGAAGTTTTTTGCCCGAAAATACTTCCTAAACATTTTAAATATTCGGAAATTTTTCTTGGTTTTCCATCTATATTAAATTCTTCTTTATTATTTTCAAAATCAAGAAATCTCTTAAAAATTTCTTCATCTGATAAAATTTCAAAAACTTTATCTAATAATTCCTGATCTGCTATTCCTCTCTCTAATAGACTTTGTTTAAATGCTTTAACATCTCTTGTTTTTAATAAATCTACAATTCTTTTATAATTTTTAGAATGAGAATCAAAATTAGATAATAACTTTTCGAAATGATAAAATAATTCATATGTTGGAACTTTTTTTGCCCCATAATATGATCTACCTATAAATTTACCACTTTCAAAAGTTTTTTCTAATCCTAGTTGAATAGGATTATTGGGACATTCTGATTGATCTGTAACATAATAAAAACGTATAGTATCTAAATATTCTTTTTCTTTTGGTGGAACTAACTCTTCTAATAATCTATCAAAATCTTGATCATTTAGTGTTAAAATTGTTTGCATTCCATCTATTAAACGGCCATTAACTTCCTTTTCTGTGACTATATTCATAATTTTCTCCTATAATTTATATATTAACATATAGAAAATTTTTTTACAATAAAAAAAAGAAGCCTTTCGGCTTGCTTTTTCTGTAATTTATACTAACATTAAAATAGCTTGTTTGCTGTTGTCACCTTTTCTTGGTTCCATTTTTAATATTCTAGTATATCCACCAGCTCTTCCTTCATATTTTGGAGCTAATTCGTTGAATAATTTATCCATTAAGTCAACACCTTCAACTTTGTTAACTTTTTTCATTAATTTTCTTCTAGCATTTAATCTTGATGGCATATCTTTTTGTCTTTTTTCCATTTTTTCTTCTTTAACAACTCTAAGGTATTCTTTACCATTTTTGCTTGTTACTTTTTCAGTAACTTTTCTACCTTTGTCATCAAGTTTAGCTTTTACAACTTTAACTTCTACTTCTTCGTAGTTTTTATGTTCTTTAACAGCTAATGCTATAACACTATCAACTATAGCTTTTACTTCTTTAGCTCTAGCTTCTGTTGTAACTAATTTACCATTTAATATTAAATCAGTTGTTTGTGTTTTTAACATTGCTAATCTTTGATCAGTTGGTTTTCCAAGTTTTCTTGTTCCTGCCACTTTACTTTCCACCTTCCTTAATATTATTCATCTTCTGATGTAAAGTTTAATCCTAAAGAAATCAATTTGTTTGTAACTTCATCTAATGATTTCTTTCCAAGATTTCTAACCTTCATCATATCTTCTTGTGATTTATTTGTTAAATCTTCAACTGTTGAGATACCAGCTCTCTTTAAGCAATTGTAAGATCTTACAGAAAGTTCTAAATCCTCTATAGGCATTTCTAAAACTTTCTCTTTTTTAGATTCTTCTTTCTCTACCATAACTTGAGTATTTTTAGCTGTTTCTGATAAGTCAATAAATAACTCTAAGTGACCTGTCATAACTTTAGCAGCTAAACTCAAAGCTTCAAAAGGTTTTAAACTACCGTCTGTCCAAACTTCAATTGTTAATTTATCATAATCTACCATTTGTCCAACTCTAGTATTTTCTACTGTATAGTTAACTTTCTTTACAGGAGTAAATATTGAGTCGATTGGTAATACATCTATTGGATTATTATCTTTTTTGTTTTTCTCAGCAACATTGTAACCTCTACCTCTATTAACTGTCATTTCCATGTGAACATCACAGCTATTTGAAGTTGTTGCTATATGTAGTTCTGGATTTAATATTTCAACTGTTCCATCTGTTACGATATCAGCAGCTGTAATTTCTCCAGCACCTTTGTGATCTATTCTAATAACTTTTTCTTCATTATCAAATACTTTAAGTCTAACACTTTTTAAATTAACAATTAACTCAGGAACATCTTCTACAATTCCTTGAACTGTAGAAAATTCATGTACTACGCCGTTTATTTTAACACTTGTTATAGCAGCTCCTGGTAATGATGATAATAAAATTCTTCTTAAAGAATTTCCTATTGTCATTCCATATCCACGCTCTAATGGTTCACATATGAATTTTGCATAATTCCTCTTATCGTCTGTCTCTACACATTCGATGTTTGGTTTTTCAAATTCAATCATTCTTACCTCCTATGGTTACAAAAATAACCTTTTAAAATTTATATATATCCTACGTACGTATCCTAAGTATTCAAATTATTATTTAGAGTATAACTCAACGATTAAGTGTTCTTCAACTGGTAGATCAATTTCTTCTCTATTAACAGCTCTAACAACTTTTGCACTTAAGTTTTTGTTATCTAAATCTAACCATTCTGGTATTGGTCTAATAGCACCTGCTTCAACGTTAGTTTTGATAACACTATTATCTTTTCTATTTTCTCTTATTGTGATAACATCACCTGGTTTTACTAAATAAGAAGCTATATCTGTTTTAACTCCATTAACTTCAAAGTTACCATGTGTTACTAATTGTCTAGCTTGTGGTCTTGAAACACCAAAACCTAATCTATATACAACGTTATCTAATCTGCTTTCTAATATTTGTAATAAAACTGTACCTGTGATACCTTTTTTATTAGAAGCCATTTCAAAATATTTTCTAAATTGTTTTTCACCTACTCCGTAGAATGATTTAGTTTTTTGTTTTTCTCTTAATTGAGTACCGTATTCAGATAATTTTGTTCTTTTTTGTCCATGTTGTCCTGGAGCATAATTTCTTCTTGTTACGCTACATTTATCAGAATAGCATCTTGAACCTTTTAAGAACAATTTTTGCCCTTCTCTACGGCATATACGGCATTGTTCGTCTTTATATCTTGCCATTTGTTTAAATACACCTCTTTCTTAAATTTTCTTTATATCAATCCTATTACACTCTTCTTCTTTTTGGTGGTCTACATCCGTTGTGTGGTATTGGTGTAACATCTTTAATCATTGTTATATCTAATCCAGCTGTTTGTAATGATCTAATTGCAGCTTCACGACCAGCACCTGGTCCTTTTACGAAAACTTCAACAGTTTTTAATCCGTGTTCCATTGCTGCTTTAGCTGCAGTTTCTGCTGCTTGACCAGCTGCAAATGGTGTACTTTTTCTAGATCCTTTAAATCCAAGTTCTCCAGCACTAGCCCAAGAGATAACATTTCCTTGAGTATCTGTGATAGAAACGATTGTATTATTAAAACTAGAATGAATATGAGCTGAACCTTTATCTATGTTTTTTCTTTCTCTTCTTCTGATACCTGTTTTCTTTACGTTACTAGCTTTAGCCATTTGGTATTTACCTCCTAATTAATTTTATTTTTTACTCTTACTTACTAATTTTCTAGGACCTTTTCTTGTACGAGCATTAGTTTTTGTTCTTTGACCTCTTACTGGTAGTCCTCTTCTATGTCTAATACCTCTGTAGCATCCGATTTCTGTTAATCTTTTTATATTTAAAGCTACTTCTCTTCTTAAGTCACCTTCTACTTTTAATCCTTCCATAGCTTTTCTTATACTAGCTACTTCATCATCTGTTAAATCTTTTACTCTAGTATCTGGGTTTACACCAGATTCTTTTAAAATTTTTTGAGAAGTAGGTAAACCAATACCATATATGTATGTTAATCCTATTTCTACTCTTTTTTCTCTAGGTAAATCAACTCCTGCTATACGAGCCATAAATTTTTGCACCTCCATAAATTTTTATCTTTACTTTGTCTTTTTTATTGTTAGTTGCCATACATAATTAAACCTGAAATGTATTATATAAAATATAATAGTAATCTAATTATTTTTGACATATATATAAACACAGTATGAATATCAGTTTTTTCTGACAGCCGCTCCAGACTATGTTAATATCAATTTTTTTGGATAATTAACTATCCTTGTCTTTGTTTATGCTTAGGGTTTTCGCATATAACTCTAACAACGCCTTTTCTTTTGATGATTTTGCATTTTTCGCAAATTTTCTTAACTGATGGTCTTACTTTCATCTTTCTTCCTCCTAAAAATATTATT
Organism: uncultured Clostridia bacterium; assembly: GCA_949482135.1. Classification (GTDB taxonomy): domain Bacteria; phylum Bacillota; class Clostridia; order TANB77; family CAG-508; genus Scatovivens. The sequence continues at coordinate 12,076 of CASYFC010000010.1, read as the reverse complement.
ATTTTGCTCTCCAAGTAATTCTTCCTTTAGATAAATCATATGGTGATAATTCTAATTTTACTTTGTCACCTGGTAGAATTTTTATATAGTTCATTCTAAGCTTTCCAGATATGTGAGCTAAGACTTGATGACCATTTTCAAGTTCTACCTTAAAATTAGTATTTGGTAATGTTTCAACAACTGTACCTTCTACTTCGATTACATCTTCTTTAGACAAATTAAAACCCCCTTTACTCAGAACGCAAAGTAAGCCTTTATAGGCATTATTTTCGTGTATTTATTATCTCTCAAGTTGACTCTTGAGCAATAATCTAGAATATTATATCTTATTTTTATAGTAATGTCAAGATTTTTGGCTCATTTTCTGTGATTAAAATTGTGTTTTCATAATGTGCTGCCAAGCTTCCATCTTGAGTTACAATTGTCCATCCATCATCTAATTCCCAAATGTCTGGCTTTCCAGCTATTACCATAGGTTCTACTGCTATTGTCATACCAGCTTCAAGCTTTGGTCCTCTACCTGGTTTTCCATAATTTGGCACTCCTGGATCTTCATGCATTTCTTTTCCTATTCCATGTCCTTGGAATTCTCTAACTACTGAGAATCCAAATTGTCTTACATAAGAATCTACTGCATTTGAAATATCTCCAATTCTGTTTCCAGCTTTTGCATATTTCATAGCTTCAAAAAATGCTTGTTTTGTAACTGCTACTAATTCTTGGGCTTCCTTACTACAATTTCCAACTAAAAATGTTCTTGCTGCATCACCGTTATATCCATTCTTTAATACAACTAAGTCTACACTAACAACATCTCCATCTTTTATATAAATATCTTTTGATGGTATTCCATGAATAACTTCATCATTTATAGAAATACATAAAGTTCCTGGAAAATTTGGTACCCCTCTTACTCCACTTGGATATCCCTTTTGAGCAGAAATTCCACCATGCTCTTTTATGAATTTTTCTGCCATATGGTCAAGTTCTAAAGTACTCATTCCTGGTTTTATTATTTTTTCTATATATTCATAAGTTAATGCAGTTATTTTACAAGCTTCTTGCATTAATTCAATTTCTCTTTTTGATTTTATTGTAATCATCTTGTTCCTCTCTAATAATTTTAATGAAAAGCTTTGTCTAACTTCGTTATCATCAAAACTTTGTACTCAATATACACTAGTATATTTTCGTTCAAAATTTTTATTCTGCCTTGTTATACTTGCTTTTGATTGAAATTTACTTATTTTTAAGATAATTTATAACATCAGCAGCAACTTCATCTTTCATTCTATTTACAGATTTACTTAATACTGTTGAATATAAAGCACCTGTTTCTTTGTAATAATCTGCTACTGGCGCAGTTTCTCTATGATATACTTCTAATCTATTTTTTGCTTTTTCTAATTTATCATCATCTCTTTGATATAATGGGCTTCCACATTTATCACAAATACCTTCAACTTTTGAAGGATGTAATACTGTATTATAAACAGTTTTACAATCTGAATTTGTACAAATCATTCTATTAGTAATTCTTTCTAGAATTTCTTCTTCTGGTGTCTCTAAATTAACTACTATATCTATTTTCTTTCCTTCTTTTGTTAACATTTCATCTAAAACTTTAGCTTGATTTACTGTTCTTGGGAAACCATCTAAAATTAATCCATTTTGAACATCATCTTCTTTTAATCTAGATGTGATTAACTCAACAGTTAAATCATCTGGAACTAATTGTCCTTTTGTCATATAACTATTAGCTCTTTGACCAATTTCTGTTCCTTCACTAATATATTTTCTAAAAATATCTCCACTAGAAATTGCTGGAATATTAAATTCTTTTGAAAGAATTTCTGCTACACTTCCTTTTCCAGAAGCTGGAGCTCCTAACATAATAATAACCATAATAGTTACCTCCTTAAAAATTTATGCTAATTAAATAATACTCAAAACTTAATTATCATTTAATTAACATAAAATTAAAGCATATATGGGTGGATTTAATCCACCCTATATACTTTTATTTATATCTATTTCTCTAAAAATCCTTTATAATGTCTCATTACTAATTGAGATTCTAATTGTTGAACAGTTTCTAGTGCAACACCAACTACAATAAGTATTGATGTACCACCGAATGAAATATCAATATCTGTAAATCTCATCAACATTGGAAGGATTGCTATTAAACTTAAGAATATAGCACCAAACCATGTTAGTTTGTTTAATATTGCTGTTATATATTCTGTTGTTGGTTTTCCAGCTCTAATACCTGGAATAAATCCACCATTTTGTTTAATATTAGTAGATACTTCTGCTGGATTAAATGTTGCATATGTATAGAAGAATGTAAATCCAACTATTAATAGTAAATATACTATAGCGTTTGCTAAACTATATCCCCAAGCAACATTTGATGTAGAAGTAGCTATTGAAAAATTGTATAGACCAGCAATAAATCCTGTTCCTCCAATTTTATCTGCTGCAAAAATTTGAATAATCATTGCAGGGAATGTCATGAATGATGATGCGAAAATTACTGGCATAACTCCAGCCATTGCTAGCTTAAGTGGAATATGTGTATTTTGTCCACCATACATTTTTCTTCCTACAACTTTTTTTGCATATTGTACTGGAACTTTTCTTTCTGCTTGTTGTACAAAAACAACTCCAGCAACTAAAAGGATTGCTCCTAATATAATTGCAAGTGAAGTAACTATACCAACAGTACTTATTCCTGTTTCTCCTACAATTATATTGAATAATGTAACTACTCCTGAAGGTAATCTTGAGATGATACCAACAAAGATAATCATTGAGATACCATTTCCAATACCTTTATTTGTAATTTGATCACCTAACCACATTAATATTGCAGTACCAGTAATTAAAGATAATACAACTACAGATCCTGTTAAGAATCCTGGATTAATAAATATTCCAGATGAGCTATATGAAATATAAATTCCTAAACCTTCTATTAAAGCTAAAACAATACTTAACATTTTAGTATATTTATTAATTTTTTGTTTTCCAGCTTCTCCACCTTCCTTCATCATTTTTTCTAATGAAGGGATAATCCAACCTAACAATTGAATAACAATTGATGCTGTAATATATGGAGTTATTGTCATTGAGAATATTGATAATCTTGAGAAAGCTCCACCAGATATTGTATTGATTAATCCTGTTAAACTACCTGTTGCAGAATTCATTTGCTCAGCTAAAGCAATTGTATCTACACCAGGAACAGCAATATAACAACCAAATCTAAATATTACTATTAATAATAGTGTGTATAATATTCTTTTTCTTACATCTGGAGTTTTCCAAGCATTTTTAATAGTTTTAAACAACTAAATCACCTCAATCTTTCCACCTGCAGCTTCTATTTTTTCTGCAGCAGCTTTAGTAAATCTTTTTGCTTTTACTGTTAATTTTTTATCTAAATTTCCAGTAGCTAAAACAACTATTCCATCGTTTACTTTTCCGATGATTCCTTCTGCTAATAATGTTTCAGCTGTAACTTCTGTAGCTTCTGATTTATTAAGCATTGTTAAAGTTACTTCTGTATAATTTTTAGCATGAATGTTTGTGAATCCTCTTTTTGGTAATCTTCTATATAATGGTGTTTGACCACCTTCAAATCCTCTTCTTACTCCGCCACCAGATCTTGCTTTTTGACCTTTATGACCTCTACCAGAAGTTTTTCCAAGACCTGAACCGATTCCACGACCTACTCTTCTTCTAGTTTGTCTTTTTGTAGCTGGCTTAATGTTTCCTAATTCCATCTTTTTGCACCTCCTCTATTTGGTTTTATTAAATTCGAATTTATTATATCATTAAATAATACAATTTCAATAAATTCTATTAAATTTTTATTATAATATTTCGCTAACTTTTTTTCCTCTTTTTTTAGCAACTGATTCAGCAGTTTGCATATTTTTAAGAGCTTCGATAGTAGCATAAACAACGTTTCTTGGATTGTTTGTTCCAATAACTTTTGTGTTTATATCTTTATAACCTGCAAGTTCAAGAACTGGTCTAACACTACCACCAGCTATAACTCCAGTACCTTCTGCACCTGGTTTTAACATAACTTTAGCACTACCAAATCTGCCAACAAATTCATGTGGTATTGTTGTTCCAACGATTGGAACTGTTATTAAATTCTTTTTAGCATCTTCAATAGCTTTTTTGATTGCATCTGGAACTTCTGCTGCTTTTCCATTACCAACACCAATATGTCCTTGCTCATCTCCAACAACTACAACAGCGCTAAATCTAAAAGTTCTACCACCTTTAACAACTTTTGCAACTCTATTGATAGCTACTACAGTTTCTTTTAATTCTACTGATTTTTCTTCCATGAGAATACTTTTTCCTCCTTCTTAAATAATGAATACAGCTTCGCTGTATAAGATATTTCTACATCACTTCGTTCTTAGAACTATCTTAAAATTCTAATCCTGCTTCACGAGCTGATTCAGCTAAGGCTTTAACAACACCGTGATATATAAATCCACCTCTATCAAATACTACTTGTTTGATATTTTTCTTTAAAGCTTTTTCTGCAACAGCTTTACCAACTTCTTTTGCAGCTTCAACATTTGCAGCTTTTGTTTTAATGTCTTTATCTAATGTAGAAACATATACAAGTGTTTCTCCTTTAACATCATCAATAATTTGAGCTATAATGTTTTTGTTAGATTTTGTTACTGCAAGTCTTGGACATTCTGTTGTTCCAGAAACTTTTGTACGTACTCTTGCGTGACGTCTTACTCTTTCAGCTTTTCTATCTATTTTAGTAATCATTTTTACTCCTTTCTAGGTCTCCTTATAGGGGTATATCTAATCCCATATTTTGGTATATCTTTAAGGGATTAAATATACCCCCTAAAGCAACTTTACCTAACATATTAACTACATAAACTATCTGTTTATACAGATGATTTAATTTATTTAATGGTCTATTTTTTACCAGCTTTACCTTCTTTACGTCTGATAACTTCTTCAGCGTATTTGATACCTTTTCCTCTATAAACTTCTGGTGGTCTCTTTGTTCTGATAACAGCTGCAGTTTGACCAACTAATTCTTTATCCATACCTTTAACAATTATTTCGTTTGCATTTGGTACATCAAAAGTAATTCCTGCTGGTGCAGCTAATTCTACTGGATGAGAATAACCTAAGTTTAATAATAAGTCATTTCCTTTTTTGCTTGCTCTATATCCAACACCATTAACTTCTAATTTTCTTTCAAAACCTTTTGTTGTTCCTTCAATCATGTTATTTAATAATGTTCTTGTTAAACCATGTAAACTTCTGTTTTCAGGTTGATCATCTGGTCTAACTACTGTTAAAACATTATTTTCAAGATTGATTTTCATATTTTTATGAAATTCTTTCTCTAAAGTTCCTTTAGGACCTTTTACAGTAATTTTTTGTCCATCGATTTTAATTTCAACACCTTCTGGTACTGTAATAGGTTTATTTCCTATTCTAGACATTTCGAATTTCCCTCCTTCTTTTAACTATTTTATTTTTCTATTAGTGGATATTTCTACCAAATGTAAGCTAAAACTTCTCCACCTATACCTAATTCTCTAGCTTTTTTATCTGTCATAATTCCTTTTGAAGTAGAAATTAATGCAACACCTAAACCATTTAATACTTTTGGTAATTCATCTTTAGATGCATAAATTCTTAAACCAGGTTTACTGATTCTTCTTAAACCATCTATAACTCTATTACCTTTCTCATCATATTTTAAAGAAATTCTAATGATTCCTTGTACATCGCTTTCTATTTCTTCAAAAGCTTTTATATAACCTTCTTCAAGTAATGTTTCTGCAATAGCTTTTTTCATTTTTGATGTTGGAACATCAACTGTTTTAAATTTAGCGCTATTTGCATTTCTTATTCTTGTTAACATATCTGCTATTGGGTCTGTTGTATTCAATTTTTTACCCTCCTTTTTTAATATTTTTTATATTTTTATTACCAGCTTGCCTTTTTAACTCCTGGGATTTCACCTTTATGAGCTAATTCTCTGAAGCAAACACGGCAAATACCATATTTTCTAATATATGCATGTGGTCTTCCACAAAGTTTACATCTGTTATATTCTCTTGTTTTAAATTTTTGTGGTTTTGCACATTTTACTTTTAATGATTTTTTAGCCATTTTTTTCTCCTTTCTTCAAAAAACTAAACTCTAAATGGCATTCCTAATAATGTTAGTAACTCTTTAGCTTCTTCATCAGTTTTAGCTGTTGTTACAAATATAATATCCATACCTCTTAATTTATCTACTTTATCATATTCGATTTCTGGGAATATTAATTGTTCTTTTATACCCATTGAGTAGTTTCCTCTACCATCAAATGAATTGCTTGAAACTCCTCTGAAATCTCTAACTCTTGGAAGAGCAACATTAAATAGTTTTAATGCAAAATCATACATTTTTCCTGCTCTTAATGTAACCTTGCATCCTATTTTGGCACCTTCTCTTAATTTAAAAGCTGCGATTGATTTTCTAGCTTTTGTTACTATTGGTTTTTGACCTGTAATTATGCTTAAATCATTCATAGCATTATCTAAAGCTTTAGGATTATCCTTTGTATCTCCTAATCCTATATTTATAACTATTTTATCTAATTTAGGAACTTGCATTACTGAAGAATAATTAAATTTCTTCATCATTGCTGGAACTACTTCTTTTTCATATTGTTCTCTAAGTGTTTCCATGTAAATCTATTCCTCCTTTCTAAAAACTTTCTATTTTAATTTTGCACCACATTTTTTGCAAACACGAACTTTTTCGCCTTTTTCTTCAACATATCCTACTTTTGTAGCTGCTTTACATTTTGGGCAAACTACATTAGCTTTTGCACTATGTATAGCGCATTCAACAGAAATGATTCCGCCTTCTTCACCTTGTTTTCTAGGTTTGATATGTTTTTTTCTAATATTAACACCTTTAACAACTATTTTATTTGTTTTTGGTATTATATCTAAAACTTCTCCAGTTTTTCCTTTATCATTTCCTGATAAAATTTTAACTGTATCTCCTTTTTTGATTTTCATTCTTTCTTTTCACCCCTTTATTATGAGTTTCTATTTAATAATTTCATTTTCCTAATTTTAATCAAAAGCAAGTATAACTAGGCAGATGAATTAAAAATTTAAATAGAGCATATGTATATACGTGATTTAAATTTTTAATTGAAATCTAACGACATTAGACAACGCTTTTCGTTAAAATTTTTATAAAACTTCTGGAGCTAAAGAAATAATCTTCATATAATCTTTATCTCTTAATTCTCTAGCTACAGGTCCAAATATACGTGTTCCTTTTGGTGTACCATCATCACGTATAATAACAGCTGCATTTTCATCAAATTTTAAATAAGAACCATCATGTCTTCTAACACCTTTTCTTGTTCTTACTACTACAGCTTTAACAACTTCACCTTTTTTTACAACGCCACCTGGTGTAGCTGTTTTAACAGAAGCCATTATTATATCTCCTATTTCGGCAACTTTTCTATGTGAACCACCTAAACATCTAATGCACATAATTTCTTTTGCACCAGTGTTGTCAGCTACTTTTAATCTTGTTTGTTGCTGTACCATTATTTAGTTCCTCCTTTTATTTTTCTCTATATAACATAGATAATCTTATTTTATAACTGCTTTCTCAACGATTTTAACAAGTCTGTATCTTTTATCTTTTGATAAAGGTCTTGTTTCCATAACTTCAACTTTATCTCCAACTTTACATTCATTGTTTTCATCATGAGCTTTTAATTTATATGTTCTTTTTACAGTTTTATTGTAAATTGGATGAGCAACAGATGTTTCTACTGCAACAACTATTGTTTTGTCCATTTTATCAGATACAACTGTACCTACCATTGTTTTACGAAGATTTCTTTCTTCCATTAGGATATTCTCCTTTCTTACTAAAATTATTGATTATTATTGTTTAATTCTCTTTGTCTTAAAATTGTTTTTATTCTAGCTATTTCTTTTCTAACTTCTCTAATTCTTAGTGGATTATCTAATCCGTTTGTAGCTAGGCTAAATCTTAATTTAAATAATTCTGATTTTAATTCACTTAGCTCTTTTTCTAGCTCTGGTGAAGACATTTCTTTTACTTTACTATTCTTCATCATTATCACCACCTAATTCAATTTCTCTTTTTACGAATTTTGTTTGAACTGGTAATTTTTGAGCAGCTAATCTTAAAGCTTCTCTAGCAACATCTTCTGATACACCTTCTAGTTCAAATAAAACTCTACCAGGTTTAACTACAGCAACCCAATATTCTGGAGCTCCTTTACCTTTACCCATACGAGTTTCAGCTGGTTTCTTTGTTACTGGTTTGTCTGGGAATATTTTAATCCAAACTTTACCACCTCTTTTGATGTAACGGTTTACAGCAATTCTGGCAGCTTCAATTTGGTTTGATTTAATCCATCCTGCTGTTGTAGCTTGAATTCCGTATTGTCCTTCATTAACTACATTACCTCTTGTTGCTTTTCCTCTATTTCTACCTTTTTGTTGTTTTCTAAACTTTGTTCTTTTTGGCATTAATGGCATTAGTCGTTACCTCCTTTTGCTTCTTTTTTAGCTGGAAGAACTTCTCCTTTATAAATCCATACTTTTACACCGATTTTTCCATAAGTAGTATCAGCTTCATAGAAACCATAATCTATATCAGCTCTTAATGTTTGTAATGGTATAGTACCTTCTTTATAGAATTCTGTTCTTGCCATATCAGCTCCACCTAATCTACCAGATACAGCTGTTTTGATTCCTAATGCTCCAGCTTTCATAGCTTTTTGCATTGATTGTTTCATTGCTCTTCTGAATGAAATTCTTCTTTCTAGTTGATTTGCAATACTTTCTGCAACTAATTGAGCATCTGTATCTACATTTTTAACCTCAACTATATTTAAATTAACTTCTTTGTTTATCATTTTTTCAAGTTCTGCTTTTAATGCTTCTGAAAGATTTCCACCTTTACCAATAACTAAACCTGGTTTAGCTGTATAAACATTAACTTTTACGAATTTAGCAGTTCTTTCGATTTCTATTTTTGAAATTCCACTAATAAATAGTTTCTTTTTCACATATTCACGAATTTTATGGTCTTCAACTAGGTAATCACTAAAATTTTTGTCATCTGCATACCATTTTGAACTCCAATCTTTGATTACACCTACTCTTATCCCATTTGGATGAACTTTTTGTCCCATCGTAAATATCCTCCTTTCTCTTATTTACTCTCTCTTAAAACTATTGTTATATGACTTGTTCTTTTTCTAATTCTAACTGCTGAACCTTTTGCAGCTGGTCTAATTCTTTTTAATGTAGGACCTTGATTTGCATATATTTCTGCAACATAAAGGTTAGCTCTATTCATGAAATGATTATTTTCAGCGTTTGCGATAGCTGAATTTAATAATTTTTCTAATATTTCGCTTGATGCTTTAGGTGCGAATTTAACTATATTTTGAGCTTCTTCAACACTTTTTCCTCTTAATAAGTCAGCCACAATTTTAACTTTTCTAGATGAAATTCTAGCATAACTAAGAGTTGCTCTAGCTTCCGCTACTTGAGTTGTTTTCTCTTCCACTGTTATATCCTCCAATTTCTAAATTTTTATTTTTTTGTTGTTTTATCTCCTGCGTGACCTTTAAATGTTCTTGTAGGAGCAAATTCTCCTAATTTATGACCGATCATTTCTTCTGAAATATATACAGGAACATGTTTTCTTCCATCATGAACAGCTATTGTATGTCCTACCATTTGAGGATATATTGTAGATGCTCTTGACCATGTTTTTAATACTTCTTTTTTACCTGTTTCGTTCATAGCTTCAATTCTTTTCATAAGTTCTGGAGCTACATAAGGTACTTTTTTACTTGATCTTGACATTAGTTTTCTCCCTTCTCTTATTTTCTTCTCTTAACTATAAATTTGTTAGATTGTTTTTTCTTATTTCTTGTCTTATATCCAAGAGCTGGTTTACCCCAAGGAGTCATAGGTCCGCTATGTCCAACTGGAGCTCTACCTTCACCACCACCATGAGGGTGATCATTAGGGTTCATAACAGATCCTCTAACTGTAGGTCTAATTCCCATATGTCTTTTTCTTCCTGCTTTACCTAATTTAATATTTTCATGATCTGTGTTTCCTATTGTTCCGATTGTAGCTCTACATCTTACAGAGATTAATCTCATTTCTCCTGATGGAAGTCTAACGTGTGCATAAGCACCTTCTTTAGCCATTAATTGAGCTTCTTGACCTGCAGATCTAACTAATTTTCCACCTTGACCTGGATTTAATTCTATATTATGAATTAATGTACCAACTGGAATGCTAGAAATTGGCATTGCATTTCCTGGTTTAATATCTACGTTTTCTCCAGAAACTACTTTATCACCATCTGTTAATCCAACTGGTGCTAAAATGTAACTTTTTGTTCCATCTTCATATTCAACTAAAGCAATATTGGCACTTCTGTTTGGATCGTATTCGATACCAATAACAGTTGCTGTCATATTATCTTTTTGTCTTTTAAAATCAATTATTCTATATTTTTGTCTATTTCCACCACCTTGATGTCTTACTGTAATTCTACCATATGAATTTCTACCAGCATTTTTTCTTTTTGTAGCTAATAGAGTTTTTTCTGGTGTTTTCTTTGTGATTTCTTCGTATGTAGAAGAAGTCATATTTCTTCTTGATGGTGTATATGGTCTATAATGTTTAATTCCCATTTTTACTTTCTCTCCTTTTATTAATTTATTATCTGGGTTATTTCCCAATATTTTTTAAAATTCTTAAGCTCCCATGAATTCATCAATTGAATCTTTATACTTCTTAGAAACTTTAACTTCTTTTCCACCTTTTCCAAGGTATTTCATATCAGATACGTTTGTATCTATAGTTACGATAGCTTTTTTCCAATCTGGAGTTCTTCCAGCTGCATATCTAACTCTTTTTTCTTTTCCTTTTACAGTCATTGTATTTACTTTTAATACTTTAACTTCAAATAATTTTTCTACAGCATTTTTGATTTCAACTTTTGTTGCATTTTTAGCAACTTTGAAAGTGTATTTTCCTTCTTGCATATCCATGCTACTTTTTTCAGTAACGATAGGTTTTAATATAATATCTTCTGCTACCATGATTAAGCATACACCTCCTCTAATTTTTTAATTGTATCTACTGTAACAACTAATTTTTTATTTTTTAATAATTCATATACATTAATTGTATTTACTGAACTTGTTGTAACATTAGCTAAATTTCTAGCTGATTTTTGAACAACTTCATTATTTGATGGTAATACTATTAAAGCTTTTTCTTCAACTTTTAAGTTTTTCATAGCATCTGCCATTTGTTTTGTTTTGATTTCTTTGAAATCAAATTTATCAACAACTACTAAATCATTTTCTAATACTTTAGAACTTAATAATGATTTAATTGCTAATTGTCTTTCTTTTCTATTTACTCTATATTTATAAGATCTTGGTTTTGGTCCTAATGCGATACCACCTTTGATCCATTGTGGAGCTCTGATAGAACCTTGTCTTGCTCTACCTGTACCTTTTTGTTTCCAAGGTTTTCTTCCACCGCCTCTTACTTCAGCTCTTGTTTTTGTGCTTTGTGTACCTTGTCTTTGATTAGCTAAATAGTTAACTAAAACACTGTGTACAACTGCTTCGTTAGGTTCGATTCCAAAAATTTCTTCTTTCAAATCTACTGAACTAACTTTTTTTCCTTTTATATCATATACATCTATACTTGGCATTTAATCTTCCTCCTTCCTTCTATTTAGATGCTTTAACTGTTTTTCTAATTTTTAAAATGCATCCTTTATTTCCAGGTACTGAACCTTTTATTAAAATAGCATTTTTATCTAAGTCTACTCTTACAACTTCTAGATTTTGTACAGTAACTTTTTCTACACCCATGTGTCCTGGTAATTTTTTACCTTTGAAAACTCTACCTGGAGTTGATGTTGGTCCCATTGAACCTGGTCTTCTGTGATACATAGA
>CASYFC010000009.1 GCA_949482135.1 uncultured Clostridia bacterium | reverse complement strand
GTCTCCAAGTAAAGAGCTCTTTTTATTTAGTGTCCACTATATGGGGTTCACTTCACAATAAGTTTGCTCTTTTTTAGCATTAATACTTGATACTATTGGAAAATCGTGTTAAAATGTGCAATATGAAATAACTTGCTTATGGCAGTTTATTTATCACAAAGTAACTTTTAAAATGATTATTTTAAAGGAGGTAGCATCATGAGAAAACTAGCTAATCTTTGGGAAGAAGTTCGGGATTTGTATGAAGATGGGTTTGAAATGATCAGCGAGTCCTGGAAACAAATTGCCCATATAACATGTATGTTGGGGATTATAACAGTTTTATGGACCAATCCTGAAAGATTTCATGCAGTAACTTGGACAGTAATATTTGCAGTATATTTGATTATGCTGGCAATTGTTGGTTGTTGTAGGTTCTGGAATGTTGGAGAAAATGAAAATAATCGTGATAAGTTAGAGTCGCTTTACACAAAGATATATGTTGCATGTTGCATCTGTCTTACTGTATTGAGTGGCGTAACTTGCGGAATTATTCAGACAGCAATAATTGTTGGAGTATTTACAGCTCTTAGCATACTGTTTTATAGAGCAGGGGATGTTCTTATTTGTACTTTTATCCACTTTGATGGAAAAAAAGGTTTTTTTGAAAAAATAAGAGATTTTAATCCCAATTTGTATGCAAAAACGTATCTTTTTTTATTGCTTATGATGATACTCGTTCCGATTACGATTTTGAATATTAGTCCGATACTCAAAATCATTATTGTAATGGCATATGTTTTTGCTATGCCTATTGTGGCTTTGCTTGCAGATAATGGAATAGATATTGAAGCTATTTTTGATTGATGAAAGGACGTACAAAAGCGCATAGGAAACTATGCGCTTTTGTTTGTATTATATTTATTTTTCAATATTAGCATTTTTTGATAATTCTGGTAATACCTTACCAAGGTCTGTTATAACTTCTTTATATAATCCTTGTGATTTTAAATATTCACCATTTCTTTTTAAGATATCTAATAGACGTGAAACTCTAGTTGGATCTATTTCAGATTTTGAATTCATAATATCGTGAATATGTGTAGTTGCACATTTATTAGGGTCTGGACTTTTACTATCATAAATAAGAGTATCTTCTGATAAATCATACATATCTTTATGTCTGCGAAATACTTTAATAGAATCAAAATATTTGCCAGTAGAATTTTGATGTATGTTATCTTCAAAATAACGTACATTTGATATAAAATCTCGTATAGTTTCATTATGATATTCTAAATCTGTATATCTAAGAGGAGTATCTTCAGATTCTCTAGTATCAACCATATTTAAATACCTTTCATATATAGAAAAAGCACTTTCATTAGTTGGAACCGCTAAAGTAGATAAAGAAATACTATATTGTGTATTAGGATCATTTTTATATCGTTCTACAATTTCTTTTACCCAATTTAAATCTTTCATAGTACCTGTAACAATTACATTTGTTCCAGGGAATTCTCTTAAAATTGTTTCTTGAATAATATAATATAATTCATAAGATGTTTGATTTGTTTTTCTTGCAAATTCTTTATCTGAAATTTGCTCATGAGTAGTAGAAAGTTCATCATGATAGTGTCTAAACATATCCATATTTAATACAACGAAATCTTTTTCTGGATTATCAAGCATTATTTTTCTAACTAAAGTATCTTTACCAGCTCCAGTAGGCGCACCTAAAAAAATCATATCTGCTACTGGATTAGGACTTGGACTAGGTTTTAAATTATAGTTACGTATTATTTGAGCAATAAGAGCAGAATGACTTGGCAATAAGTACTGAATATCTGGGTTAACAGATTTTTCTGATTCAATTATATTTTTAACTTTTAAAATTAATTCTTCCAAATTATTCATTAAATGTATCTCCATATTTTTCTATTATTTTTTCAACCTCATTACTATTTCCTTTGTAAAGAATATTTTTATCATTTAAAAGTTCTTCAAGTTCTTTTTGCAATTCTACATTATTAGAATCTTTTGAAATTTTAATATTTAGTTTTGATATTTTTCTATCTAATTTATCAACAACTAATGTGAATTTTATACTATTTTCCATACATAAATCCTTCCACTTTTGTTATATTATACCACATATAAAAATTTTCAGCAAGTTAATATAATTAGCACTCTCATATTGACTTTGCTAAAAATGAATGCTATAATATTTTTTGATGAAGAATATCTAATAATATTATAACAATAAATAAAATTAATATTAATTTGAAATAATAAATAAATCATTAAATAATTGTCTTTCTCGTTATACAAATGTTAGTATTTTAAATATATGCTACGAGAAAAACGGATAAAGGAGGAAAATTATGAATGCTCAAAAATTTACTCAAAAATCATTAGAAGCAATACAAAATGCTCAAAACTTAGCTGTTCAAAATCAATGTTCTCAAATTGAAGAAGAGCATCTATTACTTAGTTTATTAGAACAAGAAGATAGTTTAATAAAGGAGCTATTAAAGAAAATAGGAATTGCAGATGGATTTGAAAAAGAGTTAAAACAAGAAGTAAGTAATAAACCAAGAATGACAGGAGCAACAAGGTCTGTTGATTCTATTTATATTGCACAAGATGTAGATTTTGTACTTGTAAGCTCTGAACAAATTGCAAGTAAGATGCAAGATGAATATGTTTCAGTTGAACATATTATGCTTGCTTTATTAGATAATCCCAATAAAGTAGTAAAAGAATTATTTAACAAATATAAATTAAATAAAAACGATTTTTTAAAGGCATTATCAAGTGTTAGAGGAAACACAAGAGTAACTTCTGATAATCCAGAAAGTACTTATAATGTATTAAAAAAATATGGTCAGGATTTAGTTACTTTAGCACGTGAGCAAAAATTAGATCCAGTAATAGGAAGAGATTCAGAAATAAGAAATGTTATTAGAATTCTTTCAAGAAAAACTAAAAATAACCCATGTTTAATAGGTGAACCAGGTGTTGGTAAAACAGCTATTGCAGAAGGATTGGCTTTAAGAATTGTTAGAGGAGACGTTCCTGAAGGTTTAAAAGATTGTACTATATTTTCATTAGATATGGGATCTTTAGTTGCAGGAGCTAAATATAGAGGCGAATTTGAAGAAAGATTAAAAGCAGTTCTTCAAGAAGTTAAAAAAAGTGAAGGAAAAATTATATTATTCATAGATGAGCTTCATACAATAGTTGGTGCAGGGAAAACAGATGGAGCGATGGATGCTGGAAATCTTTTAAAACCAATGCTTGCTCGTGGAGAACTTCATTGTATAGGTGCAACAACATTAAATGAATATAGAGAATATATAGAAAAAGATAAAGCATTAGAAAGACGTTTCCAAACAGTTTTAGTAGATGAACCAACAGTAGAAGATACAATATCAATATTAAGAGGATTAAAAGAAAGATATGAAGTATATCATGGTGTTAAAATTGCAGATAGTAGTTTAATTGCTGCAGCAACTCTATCGCACAGATATATTTCAGATAGATTTTTACCAGATAAAGCTATAGATTTAGTTGATGAGGCATGCTCTACAATAAAAATGGAAATGAATTCAATGCCAATTGAACTTGATGAAGTTTCAAGAAAAATTATGCAACTTGAAATTGAAGAAGCAGCATTAAGTAAAGAAACAGATGAAATTTCAAAGAAACGTTTAGCTGACCTTCAAAAAGAAAAATCTGAATTAAGAACTAAATTTGAAGCAATGAAAGCTAAATGGGAAAATGAAAAAGTAGTTCTTGAAAAAGTTCAAAAGTTACGTGAGGAAATAGAAAAAGTAAATGGAGAAATAGAAAAAGCAGAAAGAAATTATGAGTTAAATAAAGCAGCAGAACTTAAATATGGAAAATTACCAGAGCTTCAAAAAGAATTAGAAAAACAAGAGGATATTTATGAAGAAAATATAGAAAATGGTTTATTAAGAAATAAAGTAACGGATGACGAAATAGCTGAAATTATATCAAGATGGACTGGAATACCAGTAAACAAACTTATGGAAGGGGAAAGAGAAAAAATACTTCATTTAAAAGAAATCCTTCATAAAAGAGTAATAGGTCAAGAAGAAGCTGTTCAAGATGTATCTGAGGCAATTATGCGTTCAAGAGCAGGTATAAGTGATCCTAAAAAACCAATAGGTTCATTCATGTTTTTAGGTCCAACAGGTGTTGGTAAAACAGAACTTGCTAAAAGTTTAGCTGAAAGTTTATTTGATGATGAACATAACATGATAAGAATAGATATGTCTGAATATATGGAAAAATATTCAGTATCAAGATTAATAGGTGCACCTCCAGGGTATGTTGGATATGAAGAAGGAGGACAATTAACAGAAGCAGTTAGAAGAAAACCATATTCAGTAGTATTATTTGATGAAATAGAAAAAGCGCATCCAGATGTATTTAATATTTTATTACAAGTACTAGATGATGGTCGTATAACAGATTCACAAGGTAGAACAGTAGATTTTAAAAATACAATTATTATATTAACTTCAAATTTAGGTTCTGATTTTATATTAGAAGGTATAAATAGTGAAGGAGAGATTTCTGAAGATGCAAAAGAAAAGGTTGAAAATCTATTAAAAAAATCATTTAGACCTGAATTTTTAAATCGTTTAGATGAAATAGTTTTCTATAAGCCATTAAAGAAAAATGAAATTGCTAGAATTTTAGAGTTATTAATTAAAGATTTAGAAAACAGATTAGAAGATAAACACATAACATTAGAATTAGCAGAATCTGCAAAAGAATATTTAATTGATAATGGATATGATGAAATTTATGGTGCAAGACCATTAAAAAGGTTTGTTAGAAAGAAATTAGAAACTTTAATTGCTGAAAAAATATTAACACAAGAAATATTACCTATGAGCAAGATTTTAATATATAGCAAAGATAATCATTTATTTATAAAATAAGAATAGAGCGTAATTATAATTCATATATAGTTACGCTTCTTTAATTGACTTTTTATGTAAACAATGCTAAAATCAAATTACATAGATTTGTTTATTTTATATAAATCCCAATTTACCTAAATCCTTTATAATCACACAATTGTGTGTATATATAGATAACTCAAAACTCAGGACGATGAAAGGAAAAGGTGAAAAATGTTAATTGCTTGTTGGATGTTTCTTACCCACGTTGTTCTCCCTCAAATGGGAAACTTCCTGACTACGCAGATCAATGATGTAATGCCCATTATCATTATGTGTGTTGGACTCACAATCCTGGTAGCAGCAGTTGGTGTTAGAACGAATTTCAGCATTCTGGGCAGTGTTTGCAATGCAATCATTGGAGCACTCGGATATGTTGGAAGAACCCTTATTTCTGCAATTGGATGGGGGCTACGGCATCTGCTGGTATTCATCCCTGCGTTCTATTCGGGAACGCGCAATTCCTTTGTAAGAGGAGGGATGCAGGAAGGAAGAGCAAATTTTTTTTCTGGAATTGCGACTTTGCTTTTGATTGCAGTCATTATTTAGAACAAGTTAATAACGTGATGTTTGTAAGAGCTGGTGTGATAGCACCAGCTCTTCCTTTGTATTTTATTCAAATAAATTACAAAAATTACACATGTATGTCAATTAAATGACAATATAAGAAAAAATGTTGTATTATTTTACACCATATATTATGATATATATAAATGTATATCTAGAAATATATACAAATTATAAAATATAAGTGAACTTATAAAAGGAGGTGAAAATAAATGAACAAACAAAAAAGAGTAATATTAGGAATACTATTTCTTATAGTAATATTTATGGGAATTGGCTATGCTGTTATATCAAATGTAACTTTAACAATAAATGGTAGTGCTAGTGCAACTGCAAATCCAGAAAATTTTAAAGTATATTTTACAGCTCAAAATACTAAAGGTGATGCAGAAACAACTGTAACATCAGAATCTATTACAGCAACAGTTAATTTTAATGGATTATCATCAAAAGGTGATTCAAAATATGCTATTCTTGAAATTGAAAATGGTAGTACAGATATAGTTGCAGGTTCTGTAACTGTTGAAGTAACTTCAACTAAACCAGAAGTATTTAAGCCAACTGCTGTAATATGTAATCAAGATGGAACAGAAGTTACAAATACTGAACTTGCGGTAGGAGCGAAAACATATGTTAAAGTTTCTACAGAATTATTAAAAACAATAGTAGGAGAAGACGAAACAGGAACAATAACAGCAACAATAACAGCAACTCCAAAAGCTAACTAATTCGTTTGGTAAAAAATAGTTAAAGAAAGGCATAATCTATGAAAAAAGATAAAGTAATAGAAAACACATTATTAGTAATAATTGTTAATGTAACTTTCTTTAACCTTTTTTTGCTAAATGCAGAAGTCCAAAGATTAGTATTAACTATATTTTTTATTACATATACATTTGTACTTACAAAAATAGTAAAATTTAGAAAAGTAGATAATAAAAACAAACATAAAATTTTAATATTAATAATCGGATTATCTATATTGTATATATTAATATTATATATAATAGGAATTTTTACAGGATTTTATAGAAATATAAGTGCTAGTGGAAAAACAATATCAAGAACGGTTTTACCATATATATTAATTATAATTTTTTCAGAAATTATAAGACAAATTTTTGTTACTAAAGAAAATAAAAAAAATACTTTAATTATAACAATTGCATTAGTATTTGCTGAAATTTCAGTATTTACGAATTTTTCTAAATTATGGAATTTACAAGAAATGTTAGTTTTAATAGGATATATTACTATTCCTAGTATAAGTAGTAATTTATTATGCAATTATATGGTAAAAAAATATGGATTAATTCCAAATATATTTTATAGGATAATAACTGGAATATATATTTATATTTTTAGTGTATTACCAGATATATATATGTTTTTTCAATCAATATATAAAATAATATTTCCATATATTATTTATATAATTATAGATGATTTATTTGAAAATAATAAATTCAAAAAAACAGTAAAAAGAGAAAAGGTAAATATAATTTCATTAATAATAAGTATTGTTTTGGTTATTTTTATAGTAATGTTGGTTTCATGCAAATTTAAATATGGAATATTAGTTGTGGGAAGCTCATCTATGGCTGGAACTATAGATAAAGGTGATACAGTTGTATATAAAAGATTTGAAGATGATAAGTTAGAAAAAGGGCAAGTAATTATATTTTTGAAAGATGATATAAAAACAATACATGCTATAGAAGATATACAGCAGAAAAATAATGAAATAATATATCATACGAAGGGAACAAATAATGAACAAAAAGATGAAGGATATAGAACAAATAAAGATATTATAGGAGTAGTTAAATTTAAAATTATAGATATAGGATGGCCAACAATTTGGGTTAACGAATTATTTAACAAATAAAATAATTTAAAGAAGAGGGAACATATGAGAAAAATAAAAGAATGGATTGAAGATAATAGAAAAAGTAGTATTAATGTTGGAATAGTAATTTTAGTTGTTATTCTGATTATTTCAATATTATTTATAAGAATTGGATTAAATAAAAATAGAAAAAAATATGTTCAATATAGTGATAATAAAAACCTTGAATTTAAAGTAATGCTAAAACAAAATGAATATTATAAAAATCCATATCTTGAAAAAGGAAATCAATATATTGCCAACCTAATAGAAAATATAAATGCTGATTTTAACTATAATTTTAATTTAAATCACGAATATGAATATAATTATAAAGTTATAGCTACTGTAGAGGTTTTAGAAGAAAAAAATAATAAAAGTGTATATACATTTTCAGAAGATTTGGTAGGTGAAAAAACAGGAATAAATGAGGGGAATCTAGAAATTGCAGAAAATATTAATATAGATTTTAATAAATATAATAATTTAATAAAGCAATTTGTGTCAACATATGATTTAAAAAATGTTAGCTCTAAATTAAATGTAGATTTAAAAATGGGAGTAAAAGGAACTAATCAAAAATTCTCAAAACAAGATTTTAAAGTAATGAGTTTGGAAGTTCCACTTACAACTAATACAATAGCTATTGATACAAATTATGATTTAGCAGAAAGTAATTTAATAGAAGTAAAACAATATTCTACTGTAGGTAAAGTAATGACAATAGCTGGAGTGTGTATGGTAATAGTAGATGCTTTGTGTGCAGTAGCATTAGTTGTATTTGTAAAGAAAACTGAAACAGATGAAGAAAAATATAATAATGAATTAAGAAAAATTATAAGTAATTATGATAGTTGCATTTCAAAATTAGATGATGATTTTAATATGAAAGGATATCAAATATTAAAAGTTCAAAAATTTGCTGATTTACTTGAAATTAGAGATACTATGCAATTACCAATTATAATGATTGAAAATAAAGAAAAATCTGTAACTTGTTTTGCTATCCCAACACCAAGTAAAATATTATATTTCTATTCAATAAGTATAAAACAATATGCACTTTCAGTTGGAAAAAATGATGAAGATAAAGAAATGAGGAACGTGGATGAACAAAAAGTATAAAGATAGTAGACTGAGGTTACACTTTATAATTTTAGGATTCATAATTATATCAACATTTTTCTTGTCCATTGGATATGCAACATTTGAAGCTATAACATTAGATATAAATGGAAAGGTAACTGCAGTACCTAAAAACGATATATATATATATAATGCTGAATACAGTACAAATATAAATGCAGATACAGAAAATTCAGTAATACATCAGTTTTATCAAACAACATTATATAGTACTGTATTTTTAAAAGATTCAGCCAATAGTTCTATTACATATAATATTACTATATATAATAATAGTGATACACCTTATACATTTAATTCTGTCCAATATAATGAAAAATTTTATGATAACTCTAATATAGTTTATGAACTAGAAGGCTTAAAAAAAGGTGATATAATATTAAACAAACAACAATTTACTTTTTCAATTAAATTCCATTATAAGGACAATCTTGTTGCAAATAACAATGTTTTAAACTCATACTTGAATTTTAAATTTATTAAAGGAACTAATCCAGATGGAACAGCAGATATAAATAATATAGTAACTAATGCAAATAAAATAATGATTTATAATGCAGAAAAAGATAAAGTATTAATAGATATTACAAATAATAATTATGTTCCAATGAATTTAAATTTGATGATTGAAAATAATATCATAGATACAATTTCAATGGAACCTCAACAAACTAAGACAATAGAAAAAAGTATAAAAGAAATTCTAGGAAAGCTTCAAATTAATAAAGAATATGAAATTATTATAAAACAAGTTGAATCAGATTCTCAAGTAAAAGCCTCTAGTGTTAAGATTCAAGTATTTCCAACAATAACAAATTATGATTTTGGATTAAGAGCAGACGGAACAGAACAAAATCCATATTTAATAAATCAAATAGAAGATATTACAAGATTTGCCCAAAATGTAAACTCAGGAAATTCTTTTACCAATATTTATATAAAACAAATAAAAGATTTAGATTTTACAAATTTAGATTTTATTATGATAGGCATGCAAGAAAAGCCATTCCAAGGAATATATGATGGTGATAATAAAAGGATTGATAATATATCAATAACAGATACTGTTGAAACTGATGACAATAAGAGAATGGGATTATTTAGATATATAAGTAATGCTACAATAAAAAACTTAACAATTTCGGGAAATTATAATGTAGTAAAAGATTGTGGTGGTTTTGTAGGTGGAACTTATGGAAATAGCAATATTATAAATTGCCATAATAATGTAAATATAATTAATAATGCAGAAGGTAAATCAATTGGTGGAATTGTTGGACAATTAATGCCAGAAAGTAATGTGGTAATAGATAATTGTACTAATAATGCTAATATAACAAATGTTGCTACAACAGGAGGGGTTGTTGGAATTGTAAACAATTCCGTTCTGACAGTAAGCAATAGTAATAATACGGGTACTATAATTTCAACTGGAGCATCATCTCCTTGGAGTGGAACAGGAGGACTAGTAGGAAAAGATAATTCTGGTGGTGCAACAATAATTCTTAAAAATTCACATAATAGTGGAGATGTAAGAGCAAATGGATATGTTGATGCTTTTGTAGGAAATATGTCTACAAAAGGAAAATTAACGAAAGAAGGATGCACTAATACAGGTAATATAATAGTAGGAAATACAAGTAAGAGTGTGTCAAGTAGTGAACAAATAGAAGAAGCAGGTATAGAAGAAACATTAACTGAGAATGATGAAAATATAGGTATTCAGAATGAAAATTCTGAAGTTCAAAATCAAAATACTGATTTAACAATTGAAGAAGAAAATATATAAAAAAATACCAACTCTTTTGAGTTGGTATTTTTTTATGTATTTTCTTCTACTATTAAACCTTTATAATATTTCCAAGCAAGTATACGTTTTACTGCTGTATCAATTGTTTCCTGGCTAATTTGACCATTATCTACTGCATCACTAATATATTTAATTATTCCTGCGTATGTAAGCTTTGCACCACCAACTTTATCTGTAGTAACATTATCTGTAAGTGAAATACAAATCATATCATTACCAGCTTTTATAGCATTTATAACAGAATCCTTTGTAGAATAAGCATTTGATATGGCATCCATATTTATGGCATCTGTAATAATAATACCTGTATATTTCATTTCATTTCTTAAATAATCGTGTACTGGTTTAGAAATTGAAGCAGCATTATTTGGATCCATGCAAGATATAATATTATGAGAAACCATAACTACTTCTGCACCAGCACTAATTCCAGCTTCAAATGGCAATAAATCCTTATTTTTAAGAGTTTCAAGAGTATTATTATTTGTTGCAAAACCTGAGTGAGTATCATTACAGTTTCCATATCCAGGGAAATGTTTTAAAGTATATGATACATCATAACCATCAGTTTTGCTAGTATTTATTACTGTTTCGGCATATGTACAAGTTAATTGAGGATTCTCTGGATGTTTTAATGTTCTTTTATATATATAAAAATTTTCATTGTCGGATATATCAACTACAGGAGCAAAATTTAAATTTATTCCTAAAGAACTTAGTAATTTACTTTTATTTATAGTATCTGTTTTAATTAAATCAAATCCACCATTATTATATAAGTCACATGAATTTAGGAAGGTACCTGTTGGAAGAAAACCAGAAGCCTGTAATCTTGATACAGTTGATCCTTCTTCATCAATAGAAGTTAATAGTGGAATTCCATTAGAAGCAGTTTTTATACTAGCAATATGTTCTTTTACTGTTGCTTCTGTTTTATTTTGGAAAAAATCTGCAAAAAATAGACATCCACCAAAATTATAGGCTAACATTTTTTTGTAGTTATTTAAATCGCCACCAGAACCAACTATATACATTTGAGCGATTTTTTCATCTTGTGTCATTGTTTTCATTTTTTCTTCAGCTTTAGCATAATAGGCTCCAAATATGTCTGTACTTATTGGAACGTCTGGATTATCAGGTATGACTGGAGTATCAGATGGATCTTCTGGAGTAGCTGTTATTGTAGCTGATATTGTGGCATTTTCATCATCTAATACAGTTTTTAGAAGTTTTACAAATATTTTTGTATATGTTTTTTCACTTGCAAGTACACCATAATCTGTAATTTCATTTCCTTCGATATCACACATAATTACATTAATTTCAAATAATTCACTTGACTGTGCATTTGATGTAACTGTAATAGATTCAGCATCAATATCTGCACTTCCATTTTCAATTTCTAATATTGTATAAGCAGAATCATCTTTGTTGGATAAGCCTAAAAAATTAACTGTTGCTGTTGTTGAATGTGTATTAGGTTTTGCTTCTACTAGAATATGACTATCTGAAGAATATGTTTTTGGAACTTCACCTGTAAAATAAACTTTAAAGTTTGAACTATCAGCTGAAGCAGTGGCTGTACCACTAATAATTAACGTGTTTTTTGTTATACTTGCATAACCAATTCCCATCAAAATTATTATAAGTAATATAACAAAGAATAGAATCTTTTTTTGTTTATTCACTTTATCACCTCATTAAATTTTATCTAGCGCAATACATTTATATATATAATAATATATACAAAAACCAAAAACAATAATTTCGGACAATGTCATATAAATGATATCAATTTGAAATCAAATTAATAAAATTATTTTATGCTTTATAAAATATGGTAAATATGTTAAAATAATAACCAATAATTTTAGGAAGGAATTTAATAAATGAAAGTAGGATACTTAGGACCAAAAGGAACGTTTTCTTATGAAGCTTGTAGCGAATATTGCACAGGAAATCAAGAGAAAATAGAATATAAAACTATTCCAGAAACAATAATTGCTTTAGATAATAATGAAATTGATGAATGCATTGTACCAATTGAGAATTCACTTCAAGGATGTGTAACAGATGCAATAGATACATTAATTCAAAAAAAGAGTATAAAAGTAAAAAAGGAAGTTTTAATTGAAATAAAACAAAATTTAATGGTAAAAAGTATTTATAATTTCGATGATATAGAAATAGTTTATTCGCATCCACAGGCTCTAGCACAATGCAAAAATTTCTTAGAAAAAAATTTACCAAAAGCAAAACAAATTTCAGTAGAAAGTACAGCTTATGCTGCTCAAAAAATTAGTCAAGGAGAAGAGTTAGCAGCTTGTATATGCAATATGTCTTGTTTAGATGAATATAATTTAAAACTTTTAAAAGAAAATATACAAGATAATAATTTTAATAAAACTAAATTTTGGGTATTAAGTAAAAACGAAAATATAGAAGGAAATTGCAGAAAAATGTCTATGATATTTTCTGTAAAAGATAAGCCAGGAGCTTTATATAGTGTATTAGAAATCTTTAATAAATATAATTTAAATCTTACTAAAATAGAATCAAGACCTGCAAAAACAGTATTAGGAGAATATTATTTTTTAATAGATGTATCAATAGAAAATGGAAATGAAGAAAAAGCAATAAAAGAAATTAAAGAAAATGGGATATATGTAAGATTACTTGGTAAATATTAGTATAAAGCTTTATTTTTCATATAAAATATGCTATAATAATAAGTGATAGTCGTTAACAAAATAAAATGAAAATTCATTTAGGAGGAAGAGCATATGTGTATGAACCGGAAACCTGACCCTAAGTATGATGTACTGTCCCGCTACGCAGTAGCAATTCTGACAGGAGAGCCCCTGCATGAACTTGCAAACAAGGAGGGAATGACTGTCGAGCAGATGAACGAGTTCCTGAAGGAAATCGATGTCGTCAATCCGCCTCTGTACAAGCAACTGCAGGACAAACTGAGGGTGTCTGGAAACTAAGCTATGCGGGCTGGGGAGAAATCCCTAGCCTTTTCCATTTTGCATAAAATAAAAGATATATGTTATAAATTACTTTATAATGTATATCTTTTTTGATATAATATGAAAAAATATAATGTGAGGTACAATATGATTTCAGATAAAATGAAAAAACTAGTAGAAAATAATTCTGTAATAAGAGAAATGTTTGAAGAAGGAAAAAGACTAAAATCTATATATGGAGAAGAAAATGTATACGATTTTAGCTTAGGAAATCCAAGTGTTCCAGCGCCTAAGGCTATAAAGGAACAAATAATAAATATGGTTAAAAATGAAGAATCATGCTTTTTACATGGATATATGAGCAATTCAGGATATGAAGATGTAAGAGAAAAAATCGCAAATTCAATAAATAAAAAGTTTTATACAAATTTTAATTCTTCAAATATAGTAATGACAGTTGGAGCAGCAAGTGGATTAAATATTGTGCTAAAATCAATTTTAAATCCTAAAGATGAAGTTATTACAATAGCACCTTATTTTAGCGAATATAATAATTATATTGAAAATTATGATGGGGGTGTAAAGGTGGTAAAATCAAATGAAGGTGATTTTCTACCTGATTTAGATCTTTTAGAAAGTAGTATAAATGAAAAAACTAAAGCAGTTCTAATAAATACTCCTAATAATCCAACAGGAGTAATTTATTCTCAAGAAATTATAGAAAAAATTACAGATATTATGAATAGAAAACAAAAGGAATATAATCATGAAATATACTTAATTTCAGATGAACCATACAGAGAGCTTGCGTATGATAATATAGAAGTTCCATATGTTACAAAATATTATAAAAATACATTTGTTGTATATTCATATAGTAAATCTTTATCTATTCCTGGAGAAAGAATTGGATATGTTGTAATTCCAAACGAAATGGAAAATTCAAGTGAAATGATAGAAGCAGTAACAATTGCAAATAGAATAATTGGATGTGTTAATGCTCCATCATTAATGCAAAGAGTGGTTGCAGAATGTTTAGATGAAAAAGTAGACTTAGAAAGTTATGAAAAAAATCGTAATTTATTGTATAAAATAGTAACAGAAAGTGGACTTGAATGTGTAAAACCACAAGGAGCATTTTATTTATTTGTAAAATCGCCAATCGAAGATGACAAAGAATTTTGCAAAATTGCTAAAAAATATAATTTGTTATTTGTTCCAGCAAGTTCTTTTGCATATCCAGGATATGTAAGAATAGCATATTGTGTATCTTATGATATGATAAAACATTCAAAAGATGCATTTGAAAAATTAGGACAAGAATTTATAAACAATTAGTTAAATAATTGTGGAAAAGTAGGTGTTAGAATGGAATATGTATTTACATTTATAGAAGGAATTGCGAGTTTTATATCACCCTGTTTATTGCCAATGCTTCCTATATATATTTCCTATTTTATAGGAGAAAATGATAAAAAAACTAAAAAAGCAATTTTAAATTCAGTAGGATTTGTTTTTGGATTTACAATAGTATTTTTAGTATTATCAATATTTGCAAGCAGTTTAGGAGGCATGCTAAATAGTTATATAAAATATGTAAAAATAGTTTTTGGAATTCTTATAATTTTACTTGGATTAAATTATATGGAAGTTTTAAATTTAAAATTTGTAAATAAATCAAGAGTTGTAAATAATAAAACAAAGGATTTGAACTTTATAAAATCTGTTTTATTTGGAATTTTATTTTCAATTAGCTGGACACCTTGCATAGGAACTTTTTTAAGTTCAGCATTATTGTTAATTGCAAAACAGCAAGATTTTATAAAAGGATTAATTTTAATGTTATTATATTCAATTGGACTTGGAATACCATTTGTTGTATCTGTAGTTTTAATAGAAAAATTAAAAAAGGCATTTAATTTTATTAAAAAAAATTATGATAAAATAAGAATTGTTTCTGGAATTATTTTAATAGTTATGGGAATGTATATAATATTTTTTTAATTGAAAGTATAATTTAAATAAAAAACTAGAGGTGTTTTATGAAAGATAAAATAAAAATAATAGTGCTAATATCAATATTTATAATTTTATTATTTTTAAGTAATAATATTTTAAAGAAACAAGAAAATCAGAGTGCTAATAAATTGGAAAATATAATAAATACTAATGAAGAAACTGATATTTACAATAGTAATAATTTAGCAAAAGATAATAAAATAAATAATTTGGAGGAAGAGAATATGAGTGAAAAAGTCTTAGAAGTAACAATTGAAAATTTTGAGAAAGAAGTTTTGGAAAGTGAAAAAACAGTACTAGTTGATTTTTATGCAGAATGGTGTGGACCTTGTAAAAGATTATCACCAATTGTTGAAGAAGTTGCTAGTGAAGAAACAGAAGTAAAGTTTGTAAAAATGAATATTGATAACTGTGAAGATATTGCAATTGAATATCAAGTAATGTCTATTCCAACTTTAGTTGTAATGAAAAATGGAAAGGAAGTAAATAGAAGTGTTGGATTAATTGATAAAGAGCAAGTAAAAGAATTAATAAAATAGTAATAGAAAAGGAAATAAAATATGCTAGAATTTTTAGAACAAATATTAGAAAAACAGTATGGAGAAGAAAATAAAAACAAAATACTCGAAGGATATAATTCAAAAAGAAAAGTAACTTTTAGAGTAAATACCTTAAAAAGCGATATTTGTGAAATAGAGAAAATATTAAATGAATTAAATTTTGAATATGAAAATGTTCCATGGAGCAAAGAAGCTTTTATATTAAAAAATGCAAAAGAAAGCGATATTCAAGAATTAGAAATTTATAAGCAAGGAAAAATTTATTTGCAAAGCTTATCTTCAATGTTACCACCAATTGTATTACAGCCAAAAGAAGGAGCAGATATACTTGATATGGCAGCGGCGCCAGGTGGAAAAACAACACAGATGGCAGCACTTTCAAATAATAAAGCACATATAACAGCTTGCGAAATGAACAATATAAGAATTGAAAAATTGAAATACAATATAGAAAAACAAGGTGCAAGTTGTGTTTATATAATGCAAAAAGATTCAAGACAAATAGATGATTTTTTTTCATTTGATCAAATTCTTTTAGACGCTCCTTGTAGTGGAAGTGGAACTTTAAATTTTGAAGATAAAAATATAGATAAATATTTTACTTTAAAACTAATAGAGAAATCTACAAAGGCACAATTTGCTCTTTTAAATAAAGCGGTAAAGATTCTAAAAAAAGGCCAAGAAATGGTGTATTCTACTTGCTCAATTCTTTCACAAGAAAATGAGGAAATAGTTGAAAAAGTAATGAAAGAAAATAAAATTGAAATAGTTCCAATTAATTTTGAAGGAATAGAGCATCTGCCAATACTTCCAACGAAAATAAAAGGTACTGTATGTGTGTGCCCAAATGAACTATATGAAGGATTTTTTATAATTAAATTGAAAAAAATATAGGAGTAGATTAAAAGTTTTATATAATATATTGAAATGAAATTTTAGTACAGTTATAATGTTAAAGGAAAAAAATAAAAAAAGAATTAATAGTAATATAAAAAGAGGAAAATATGGAAGAAATAGAATTAAAAGAAGTTTTTAATTTAATTTGGAGAAGAAAAATTATAGTTGCAATATTATTAGTATTTGGAACGATATGTGGCTATATTTATAATAATAATTTTATAACACCAATATATCAAACATCTACCACAGTAATATTATCGGTAAAAGAAGAAAAAGAAGAAAAAGAAGAAAAATTACATTCTGAAGAGTATGAAAGTGTTACTAATGACGATATTAAATTATCAGAAAATCTTATGGATACTTATCAAAAAATAATTAAAAGTAATGCTATTGCAAGTAGAATAAAAGAAAATTTGAAATCTAATTTATCAGAAGAAGAAATAAGTAATTCAATATCATTAAAAAATGATTTAAATACAATGGTTATTGAAATATTAGTAAAAAATGAAAATCCTGAAGTTGCATTAGCAATTGCTAATGAAGTTCCAAATGTATTTTTTGAAAAAATTTCAGGAGTATACAATATAAATAATGCTGAAGTACTAGATAAAGCTAAGAAACCAACAGAACCAATCAATATAAATCCAGTAAAATATGCTGCTATTGGATGTATAATAGGTGGATTTATTTCTATGTTAATTATTTTTATTGAAATGGCATTTGATGAAAAAATTAAAACAGAATATGAAATAGAGGAAAAATTAAGATTACCACTACTTGCAAAAATGGGCAAAGTTTCAGAACAAGAAACTAATTTAATAACTGCAAGAGATTCATTTTGTAGTGAGGTTTTTAGAATTTTATTATCAAATATAAAATATTTAAATCCTAAAGTTATATTAACAACGAGTTGTAATCCATCAGAGGGAAAAAGTTTTGCTGCATCAAATATAGCAATTACATATGCAAGAAGTGGAAAAAAGACTGTACTTATTGATGCAGATATAAGAAGAGGCAGACAACATAACATTTTTCAAATAAACTCATATAACGAAGGAATTTCGAATATAATACAAGATAATAGTACTGACTTTGATAAATATATAACACATATTGAATCAGTAGAAAACTTAGATATTATCACAAAAGGAACTGCTTGTATAGACTATTCAAAATTACTTTATACAGATAAAATTGTGCAATTAATTGAACAACTAAAACAAAAATATGATTTTATAATTATAGATGGTACGCCGAAATCGCTAGTAGCAGATGATATTGCATTTTCAAAGGTAGTAGATTATACAATATTAGTTGTAAGATACAATAAAGCACGCTTTAGTGAAGTAAAGAAAATAAAGAATATGACACCTATTAAAAGAAAAAGATTAGGTGTTTTACTTAATTATATGCCTGGAATAGGTGGAAAATATCAATATAGTTACTATAGATATAATACTACAAAACAATTAGTTGTTAAGAAAGCAAGGAAATCAAAAGAAAAACAAGCAGAATTGTATACTTCATATCAGTGAAAAATAAAAAAGCAGGAGGAATCTATGAAGTGAACCTCATTTTGTTCACAAATAAAAAAAGAAGAAAATACAATAAAATAACACTTATCGAAAGGTAGGTGTTATTTTTTTTGGAAAACATTATTTAAATGAATTTAAACAAATGATTATTGATAAATACACAAGTGAAAAATATGTGTACCGTATTAGAAATAATTCAAAGAACATATTATAAATATCGTAATTGTGAAGATAAAAATTATTATGATTATTTATTGATAAAAGAAATATTTGATGAATCGAAAGGTACATACCATTCACAGTGGAATTATTCCACGGAATACTTAAGAAAGAAACTTTGTATAATAATAATGCCACATCTTTACAAGAATATATAGTATTAGTTGAAGATTGGTTAGACTTTTACAATACTACTAGATTAAAAAATAAGCGAAGACTTTAATAATCTTCGCTTATTTACTTTTTGTGTGTGAACAAAATGGAGTTCACTTGACTAACTCTTGTTTTTTATTTTTTTACATTTTTATAGCAATAAAAAATTTTATATGATATATTGAAATTGCAATACAATAGTAAATATGAAAGGAAGTAAAATATATGAAGAAAAAAGTTTTAATAACTATATTAGTAATATTATTAATTATAGTCCTTCTAATAATTGGGGTATTTTTTAGATTTAATAAAATTACAATTAGAATTCCTAAAAATTCTAAACCAGTTTTTTATAGTGGTACTAAAGGTGAAAGTGACATGGATACTATTTGGTGTGGAACTTTTCAACTTGCTTGGAATGAATTAATAAAACAATATGGAAAAGAAATTGAATTAAAAGATTATAATTCAGAACTTGTAGATAAGTTAAATAAACAAAGTTTTACAAAGAATATGTTATCAGAAGATAGCTATTATATAAAAGTTGCAGAAACAACACCTAGTTTAAAAGAGGAAATAAAACAAGATATGAAAAATAAATTTGGAAAAAATTCTGCTATTTTAGATAACATAGACTTTAATCAAAAAAATGGAGTTACAATATATACTGCTTTAAATAAGAAATTTAAATTTTTAGAAGAATTTGACGATTTAGAAGATATAAAGTTTGGAAATACTGATAAAAAGATTAAATGTTTTGGAATAGATAAAGATAGTAATGAAAATTTATATAAAAATGTTGAAGTTATGTATTATGGATGGAATGAAGAAAATAAAGAGTGGGAGTATGCAGCTAAGCTAAAAACAAAAGAAAATGAAGAAATAATTTTTGCTAATATTTCAAGTATTGGTGATTTTGATGAAACTTATGAAAAAGTTTTAGAATTAGAAAATACATATGAAGAAACAAAAGAATTCCAAGATATAGATATTATAAAAATTCCATATATGAATATAAATTTTACAATAAATTATGAAGAGTTTTGCGGAAAAGAAATAAATAATACACGGAGATTGGTTATCTACTGCTGTACAAAATATACAATTTTCTATGAATCCAAAAGGAGTAGAATTATTTAGTGAATCAACAATATTGTCTGATAGTATAGGAGGTTATCCTTCAAGGGCACGTGTATTAAACTTTTGCAAACCATGTTATATGTTCATAAAAGAGAAGGATAAAGAAAAAGCATATTTTGCAATAAAACTAAATACTAATTTCATAGAAACTATTGATTAAATTAATAAAATTGGAGAAATAAATTTTATGAAGAAGAAAATTTTAATAACAATATTAATTATAATTTTAATTATAGCTATTTTAAGAATAGGATTGTTTTTTATGTTTAATAAAGTTACAATTAGAATTCCTAAAAATTCTAAACCAGTTTTTTATAGTGGTACTAAAGGTGAAAGTGACATGGATACTATTTGGTGTGGAACTTTTCAACTTGCTTGGAATGAATTAATAAAACAATATGGAAAAGAAATTGAATTAAAAGATTATAATTCAGAACTTGTAGATAAGTTAAATAAACAAAGTTTTACAAAGAATATGTTATCAGAAGATAGCTATTATATAAAAGTTGCAGAAACAACACCTAGTTTAAAAGAAGAAATAAAACAAGATATGAAAAATAAATTCGGAAAAAACTCTGCTATTTTAGATAACATAGACTTTAACTGCAAAAATGGAGTTACAATATATACTGCTTTAAATAAGAAATTTGAATTTTTAGAAATATTTGATGATTTAAAAGATATGAATTTTGGAAATACTGATAAAAAAATTAAATGCTTTGGAATAGATGAAGATAGTAGTGAAAATTTATATAAAAATGTTGAAGTGATGTACTATGGCTGGAATAAGGAAAGTGAGGAATGGGAGTATGCAGCTAAGCTAAAAACAAAAGAAAATGAAGAAATAATTTTTGCTAATATTTCAAGTATTGGTGATTTTGATGAAACTTATGAAAAAGTTTTAGAATTAGAAAATACATATGAAGAAACAAAAGAATTCCAAGATATAGATATTATAAAAATTCCATATATGAATATAAATTTTACAATAAATTATGAAGAGTTTTGCGGAAAAGAAATAAATAATACACGGAGATTGGTTATCTACTGCTGTACAAAATATACAATTTTCTATGAATCCAAAGGGTGGAGAACTACTTAGTGAATCATTATTACTTACTGATGCTTTATCAGATCATGAATCAAAGGCACGTATATTGAACTTTTGCAAACCATGTTATATGTTTATAAAAGAAAACGATAAAGAAAAACCATATTTTGCGGTAAAGTTAAATATTAATTTTTTAGAAACTCTTAATTAGATTAATATAATCCAATATATTAATAAATTTATAAAAGGAGGTTTTCTTATGAAAAAGAAAATAGTAAGTATTTTAATGCTAATTCAACTGGTGTTACTTATTTGGGCTAATTGTTCTTTTGCAGTTAATAATGGAGTTGCTGTAGGAACAGAAAATAATATAGGAGAACTTGAAGACAAGCCAAGTATAACTACTATAAGCCTTATAAATACTGCAGCAAACTATTATGAAGAAATGGGATATTACGGAACTAGAAAACTTATAGATCCAAGTTATCTTACTCTTTGCCGGAAATTTAAATTCTAAAGTTCAATTATTTTGTACACATGGAAGCCACGAAACAATATCATTTAAAAGTTATGCTGGTTTAACAATATTTAATACACATAATGAAGGATCATATGAAATGATTGGCATACCAGATATTGCCAAAAACATGTGGAGTAATAATACAATTTTAGTAACATATCTTACTTGTGAAAGTGCAGGAAAAAATGGGGAATTTTTCTATAATTCTTTAACATATAAGACTGCTGAGGAAGGAGGGGCTAAACTGGCAATAGGTTTTGCAGATATAATATCATATGGATCAGCAGAAAGATGGTCAGAGAGATTTCATTCAAAACTTAAAGCAGGAGCAGGAGTATGGGATTCCATGGATTATGCAAATTCAGATGTACATTTTATTTTACTTGGTAATGATAGTATAAGAAAATGCTATTTAGTTCGTCATGATGAATCTGTAAATGACAACATGATAATAAATAGATATATAAATAGTGAATTAAATTCTATAGCAGATACATATAGTAGAGATTTAAGAAGTGATGATAATATCTTAAAAAATAAAATAGAAATTAATAAAAATGAAGAAGATATTGTTATAGATTATTTAAAACAATATGATAGTGAATTTGATATAAATAATTATTTTATAGGAAAAAGCTCAATCGTTTCTTTATGCGCAAGCAACAAAGAAGATGTTAAACAAATAGACTACTTGTATGTTACGCTTAAAATAGGAGATTTTTATACAGATGCAGGTTATGTAGCTAAAATAAAAGATAATAAAATAGTTGCTATATATGATAATAATATTAATGTAGAAAAACAAAAAAATGCTATAGCAAATAAAGAAAAATTTTTTGTTAATACAAATTCAGCTGATACTAAAAGTGTAAAAGAAAGAGCTTTAGCTAGTAGTAAATTAGAAAATGTTAGTGCTAATGAAGATGTAAAATATTATTATGATATAAAAAATGATAAGAAATATGTGGTTGTACCTATAAGAAGTGAAATAGATGATGGAATGGGTGGAAAAGACGTATTTATAGATACTGTTCAATACGAAATATAATATTTCCCTTGCCATAAATCATTTTCTCTTAAATATTTATCAATTCCATTAATAATCCATTTTTTATGCAAGTTCCAACTAGGTGTTACAAGTAAATCTTTTGGAGCGTCGCCAGAAATTTTATGAATTATAATTTTGGGATTAATATGAGTTAAAATATATGAAGTGGTTTCTATATAATAATCTAAAGAGATTGGAGTATAGGAACCGTTTTTGTACATTTGGCAAAGTACTGTGTTCTCAACAACATATGTTGAATGGATTTTTATTCCTTGAATATGGTGTTTGTTTATAAAATCTACTGTATTTTTTACATCTTCAAAAGACTCATTTGGAAGACCTACCATTAAATGAGTTATAATTTCAATATTATATTTATTCAAAAGTTCTACAGCATGAGTAAAAGTACTACTATTGTAACCTCTATTAATTATTTTTCCAGTTTCATCATTTGAAGTTTGAAGCCCAAGTTCAACCCATACATCAACTTTATTTTTGTAAGACGCAAGAAGTTTGCAATTGTCTTCATTAATACAATCTGGACGAGTGGCAACAGCTAAAGCAACAATTCTATCATCTATTAAGCTACTATCATATTTTGCTTTTAGATTTTCTATAGAATCATATGTGTTAGTAAAATTTTGAAAATATGCAATAAATTTATTTGCTCTTTCTGCTTTGTAACTATTAAAATAATTAGTAATTTGAGTATTTATGCTTGTTAAAGAACAAATCGAATTATCAACCTCTTTAAATTTATCTATATGTTCCCCAGAACCTTTTTCACTACAAAAAATACATCCATTTCTAGAAATTTTTCCATCTCTATTAGGACAAGTAAATCCGCCATCAATGCAAATTTTTAATGTTCTTTCACTAAACTTGTTTTTTAAATATGTATTTAAATGATTATATCTTTCTTTTTCCATAAAGTTATTATAGCAAAAATTCAGCTAAATGTAAAAAAACTTTAACTTATTTGTAATAGAAAAAGAGAAAAATTAAACATATAATAGAATATATAAGTATATTTTTAAAAGGAAAAAACTATGGAAGTACAAATTAATTTAAGAGATCATCAAATTCCAATGGCTCAAAATATCGATTCATTATATAGTAATGATAAAAGATTTGCTGGTGTTATTTTAGCAACAGGTGGCGGTAAATCTTTTTTGGCCATGGATCAAATTATAAAAAAGGCAAATAGCTATAATGAGGAAAATGGATTAGGACAACCAGATTTAGAAGAAGGTGTTCTAAGTAATTTACCAATGTATTATTTTAGTCCTACAAATATAATATTATATCAATTTCAGTTACATATGGCTCAAAATGTAATTGCTCCAGAATATTTAATGCAAGATGTTAGAGAAAATGGAGAATTAACAGAAGCAAATGTAAAAGATGTAATATCAAGAATAATTGGAAAAATGAACTCAAGAATAAATGTAGAAGAACTAAAAATAGATGAAATTATTTCAGATGTTACTCAAGATTTAATAGATTCAGGGGAAAGTTATACAATTGAAGATGTCGCAAGAATAGCTACAAATAAAACTTTAGAAAAAATAGATTCTACTCAAATGGGAAGAATTGCTGAAAAAGCATTTCCAAATATAACTTTTACAACATATTCAGATTTAGAGAGAAAAACAGAAAAGGAAATCAAAGAAATGGATCCACGATTCATAATTTTTGATGAAGCACATAGAACCGGAGCTGAAAAATGGTGGGATAAAGTAAAAAAACTTGTACAATCTTCTAAAGCAGATATTTTAGCAATTACGGCTACGCCTGAAAGAGATGTAGATGAAAAAGATATGATGAGAGATTTAGCTTTACTTGATGGGACAGGCTTTAGTGTAAAAGAAGTTAGACAGAAAAAATATCTAGCAGGTAATATGCCACTTTTAAAAGCAATTGAACAAGGGCATATAATGCCACCAGATGTTGTTCATTTTAATTGCACTTTAGATGAAACACCTGAATATGAAAAGGCACTTAATGATTACATTAAAGCATTTATAAAAGTTCAAAAAGCAAGAAGTGGATCAAATGCATATATAAATGCTCAAAATAATTTGTCAAGTGCTGAAAATAATTTTCTAAATATGCTTAAAGTAATTAGAAAAGATCCACTTATAGATTATGATGAAAATACTACTCAGCAAGAAAAAGATAAATTAAAACAAGAAGATGAAAAAAAAGTAGAAGAAATTTTAAGAAAAATTTTATCAGATGTAAAATCTGCTGTTAGACAAGGATTAAGAGATGGATTTACTGATGATAAACTTTTGCAAATAAGTTCAGAAATTTTAAATAGCGAAGAATGGAAAAAATTAAAATCAGAAAGAATTTCTTCAATAATGAGCTTAGAAGTTGAAAAAAGAGGAATATCTCATAGTAAAGCAATAACATTTATTGAACCTATGGATAAAGGTCCAAAAGGTGAAACACCAGATGAGAAAAAAGAAAGAGCAAAAAGTTATATACAAGGCAAAATTGAAGATATAAAAGGTTTATTTAAATCTCATACACCAGATGTTTCTGCTGTTCATAGTACAGCATTTACAGATAGAGAAAATGAAAATATATTACAAAATTTTATGGAAGCTTCTACTAAAACAGGACCAATGAAAATTATTGCAGCAGTAAGTAAATTTAATGAAGGCTTTCACCCAGATGGTATAAAAGCATTACTTATGAGTAAACCTATTGCTCAAAATGATAAAAAAGAAAATGAACCAAGAATAATTCTTTTGCAACAAATAGGAAGATGTCTTTCTGCAAATGGAAAAAAAGAAAGACCAGTAATATTTGATATTGCAGGAAATTTTATGAGAAATCATGAAAAATTTAAAACAGAAGTCGAGAAAGAATGTTTTGCATTTTTAGATTTATCAGAAGAAGAAAAGAAATTCTTAAGTTATTCAGAAAGAATAAGCACACGTGCTAAAACTACAGAAAGACCAGATACAGAAAAATTAATAAAAATATTAAATATTTTAAGAAAAAATAATATAGAAATAAGTGCAGATACAATAAAAGAAGATTCTTCATTACAATCTTTTATTGATGGTATTCAAGATGAAACATTACAAGATAAAGTTTTAGATGAGTTATTTCTGCAAGATATAGAATTAGATTCAGATGGAAAATTTGAACTTGGAAAAAGCTATAGATTTACTAGAGACGTGCTTTTAGGTATTGCAGATGATAAAACTGCACTAAAAAAATTAAAAGGAACAATAAATCAAACAACAAGTCAAGAATTAATTGAAATGCAAGGTAAGAAAAAGGTAGAACCTGAAGAGATTGATGAACATACTACAGAAATGCTAATTAAACTTGGAATCATAGATACCAAAAGTAAAGAAGGTAGAGAGTTACTACAAAAAAGAACCAATAGCTTAGGATTTATTGTTAGAGGTGTATTAGAAAATACTTTTGCATTTAATATATATACAGGAACAAGATTTGATGGACCAGAAACAGATGAGTATAGAAAAGACTATTATGGATGTATGCCAGATGGAAGAGATTTTGCTGGTTTTGATAAATATGGATTTAATGAACAAGGTATTCATAGACTTACAGGAAAAAATTATGATGAAAGACATTTTTCACCTAGAACTAAAGTAGAAGATGGAAAAGAAAAAGTAACATGGGTATATGTAGACCCAGATACTGGAAAAGAAAGTAATGTTGATCCTTTAGGATTTAATCATGATGGAATCAATCCTCTAACAGGTTTTGATAGGCAAGGGTATTGGCATGATAAAAAAACAAGTGGCGAATTTTCAATTCTTAGAACAAGATTGAATCCTGAAAGAAGAGATGTTCACAATTTTCTATTTAAAGGAAATGATACTTATGGTGAAATAACAAAAGGAAAAGTAACAACTCGAAATGGATTATACAGTAATGGAACAACAGAACATAAATCTAGTATAAGTGCTTCAAGATATGGAAATGATGATAGAGATATAGATGGATTTGATAGAGGAGGATTTAATATACAAGGCATTCATAGAGATACGTCAACTAGATATGATTCAACTGGACGTGATGTTACAAAACAATTACATCCTGATTTACTAAAAACAAAAAGAATAATAGAAACTCTAATAAAAAATCCAAAAGCTAATATAACAACAATATGTAGGTCAGCAGGTATATCAGAAAAAAATGAGTCAGATAGAGATATAGAATTAGATAGAGTAATAGATAGTGCTTTATCAATGTATAGAACATTTCCGAGAATTAAGAGTGAACATGAAAAGTTAATTAGTGATTTAAGAAAAAAATCAGGAGTTTTAGATAGATTAATTGAGCTTTCTGAAACTGCTGGAAGACAGCTTGATGCAGCTAACATAGACAAAAATAAAATGATCCAATATACAGAGCAGAGAATACAAGAAATTATTTCTAGAGTTTCAAAGAATAAAGAACATTTTAATCAAGCAGAAATACCTGAACTAGATCAATATAGAAGAGAAATAAATGATGAACAAATAGGATCTATTAAATATAGACAGCAAGATGATTCCGATTTTATTGAACTTTAGGAGGATGATATGGAAGATAAAAATAATAGTTTAATGGTAGTTACTAAATCTATTTTTGATAAAATTAAAAACTTTTTTAGAAATATATTTAATAAAAAAGTAATAGAAGATATGCCTTCTGAAAATTTAAATAAAATCGAAGATATAAATACAATCTCAGAAAAAATTGAAGAAGTTGAAAACATTTCATATGATGATAAAGAAGAATTTTTTAAGAAATATAAAGAATTTAAAGAAGGAAAAATTAAAGCTTGTGATTTTACAGGTGCAGAAAAAGTTAAATTAAGTTCAATTTTAGATGAAGAACTAACTATAAATAGTAAAAAATTAGAACAAATACAAAAAATGGTTAAATCAAATAGTTAATATAAAGGAAAATCTAGTATTTATACTAGATTTTCTTTATTTCTTGTTAAAAATATAGTATAATTTTATGGAAATTTAAATGTTAGGATAAATAAAATGAATTATAAAATAACTAATGGTTCAGTAAATTATGGAGCTGAAACTATTTTAGAAGAAATAAATTTTGATGTTAAAGGAAAAGAAAAAGTTGCTATAGTAGGTAGAAATGGAAGTGGAAAGTCTACCTTATTAAAAGCACTTATAGATAATGAGCTTCTTTCAGAAGGAATTGGTGAGGAAAAATTTAGTGTGTACAAGGAAAGTGTAAAGGAGATTGGATACCTTAAGCAAATAAATTTTGAAGATGATAATATTACCATGCTTGATGAGATTTTGAAAGTATATCAAGAAATAATAAATCTAGAGAAAAAAATGGAAAGCACAGTAATAAAAATGCAAAGTGATACATCAGAACAACTTGCAAAAGAGTATTCAAAGCTTCATGATAGGTATGAACTATTAGATGGATATACATATAAAAAAGAATATGAAACAGCAATAAATAAATTTGGATTTTCAAATGAAGATAAACATAAAAAAATAAGTGAGTTTTCAGGTGGGCAAAGAACTAAGATTGCATTTATAAAATTGCTTTTAAGTAAGCCAGATTTATTGCTTTTAGATGAACCAACAAACCATTTAGATATAACAACAATTGAATGGCTAGAAAGCTATTTAAAAAATTATCCTAAAGCTCTTGTTATTGTTTCTCATGATAGAATGTTTTTAAATAAAATTGTAGATAAGATTTATGAAATAGAATATGGCGCAATTACGGAATATACAGGAGATTATGAATTTTTTGAAAAACAAAAAAGAATAAATTATGAAAGACAATTAAAAGATTTTGCATTTCAACAAAAAGAAATAAAAAGACTTGAAGCAATAGCAGATAGATTTAGGTATAAACCAACAAAAGCTAAAATGGCATTATCAAAATTAAAACAAATCGAGAGAATGGTTAAAGTAGATTGCCCTAATAAATATGATTTAAAAACTTTTAAAACTAATTTTGAAATAAAAGTTGAAAGTGGAAATAATGTTTTAGCAGTAGAGAATTTGGAAATAGGATATAAAGATGTTTTGTCAAGATGTTCTTTTAATTTGTATAAAGGTCAAAAGCTTGGAATAATAGGAAGTAATGGTACTGGAAAATCAACTTTTTTAAAAACAATAGTTGGAAATATAAATCCAATAAGTGGTAATTATATATTTGGACATAATGTTCAAATAGGATATTTTGATCAACAAATGCTTGGATTAGACCAAGATAAAACAGTATTTGATGATTTTTATGATGAATTTCCAGAGCTTACAGTTACTGAAGTTAGAAATTCACTTGCTGCTTTTATGTTTTCAGGAGATGATGTTTTTAAACAAATAAAAATGTTGTCTGGTGGAGAAAAAGTAAGACTTTCACTTAGTAAAATATTAAAAAGAGGACCAAATCTTTTAATACTTGATGAACCTACAAATCATATGGATATTATAGGAAAAGAAAGCTTAGAAGATATGCTAAAAACTTATATGGGTACATTAATATTTGTTTCACATGACAGATTTTTTGTAAAGAAAATTGCAGATTCTATTTTGAGTTTTGAAAATGGAAAAGTTACATACTATCCTTATGGTTATGAATATTATTTAGAAAAAAGAAGTGAAGAAACTTCTATTCAAATACAAGAAGAAAAATCAAAAAAAGCTAAAAATCAAAGTTACATAAATCCTTTAAAAGAAAAAGAAAAGTTAGAAAGAAAAATAAAAAAATTAGAAGAAGAAATTTGTAAAAAAGAAGAAGAAATAGCTATTTTTCAAGCTGAACTTACAAAAGAAGAGATTTACTCGGATTATATTAAAGTAGGGGAAATTCAAGAAAAAATAGATTTTCTAAAAAGTGAATTAGAAAATAGTATGAATTCTTGGGAAGAATGCCAAGAAAACCTTGAAAAATTGATATAATTGTTATATAATATAAAAGCGTTTTATAAAATTTAGGGACATTTAAGTCCCTATTACTATATATATAATAAATTTTAACAGCTAAAATTTAATGGCTACGTCATTTTAAGAAAGGAAATTGAAGGTAAACATGAATTCTATTATAAAAATTGTACCAAATGTAAAGAAATTCAATGATTATTTATTTGAATTAAACAAAGGTACATCACCTATAATGTTATCAGGGTTAACCGATAGCGCCAAAGTTCATTTGGCATATGCAACTAAGTTTTACTCAGAAAAACCTATTTGTATAATTACTTATAATGAAATGCAAGCAAAAAGAATTATTAAGGATTTAGCTTTTTTTGGAGAAAAAGTTAAGTTATTTCCCAAAAGAGATGTAATCAGTTTCGATTATGTTGCTGAAAGTAAGGATACTTTATTTAAAAGAATATCAGTACTAAACAAGTTAGTAAAAAAAGATAAAAAAATAATAGTAACAACAATTGAAGCTGCAATGCAAAAAATGATAACAAAAGAAAGTCTATATAAAAATGTTATGAAATTAAAAGTAGGAGACACTTTTAATTTAGAAGAACTAAAAGAAAAATTAGTTTTATTAGGTTATGAAAGATATGATTTAATAGAAGGAAAAGGTCAATTTAGCGTAAGAGGTGGTATTGTAGATATTGCTACTTCTGTAAATAGTGGTGTTAGAATTGAATTTTGGGGAGATGAAATTGATTCTATCAGAAAATTCAGTATAGCAAGTCAAAGAACTGTTGAAATGTTAGAAGAAATTGAAATTTTCCCAGCATATGAATTTTTACTAGAATCAGATGTAGATAGAGTTTGTGAGAAAATTCTAGATAAAGTTTATCCTAAAACTGTAAAAGAAAAAGTTCAAGATGATGTTTACCAAATAAAAAATGGTGAATTCTTAACTAAGATAGATAAATATTTCGATTGCTTTTATGAAAAAACAAATACATTACTTGATTATTTACAAGATGATTGTGTGATATTTTTAGATGAAATATCAAAAATAAAAGCAAGAGCTGAAAATATTTCAAAAGATAATAATAATCTTATAAAAGATTTAGTAGAGAAAAATAAAATTGTTCCAGGAATCCTTACAAAAATGGAAGATTACATTAAGTTTTCAGAAGGACTTCAAAACAAACAAGTAATTTACCTAGAAAAACAAGATGTTGGATTTGTGGACAAACAAAGTATGCATGCAAAAAGAAACGGATATAGCTTTAGCTATAGGGAGGTCAACTTTTTTCGTAGTTCAATGGATTTACTGTTTCAGGAACTACAAGAAGCAATTAACAGAGGAAAACAAACAGTAATTCTAGGCGGAAGCACGGAAAATTGTAGAAAATTATCTAATCTACTTTTGGAAAAAAATATTCCAAATATATATACAGATTTTTTAGAAGACGATATAACTCTTGGCTGTGTTAACATCACACCAGGAGCTTTTTCTACGGGCTTTGAATTCTATGATGCTAACCTTTTAGTAATATCAACAGATGAATTATTTGAAAATACTACTAAAAAAAGAAGTAAAACACCATCAGTATTTAAAGAAGGAGAAAAAGTAGTATTTGCAGATTTAAAAGAAGGAGATTATATTGTTCACAGAAGCCATGGTATAGGTCAATTTATAGGTGTAAATACAATAAAGGCTGATGGAGTAACAAAGGATTATATAAAACTAAAATATAAAGATGATGATGTTTTATATGTTCCTACAAGTTCTTTAGACAATATTAGAAAATATGTTGGACCAGAAAAAGTTGGACCAAGATTAAACAGATTAGGTTCAAAAGAATGGCAAAAAACAAAAGAAAGAGTTAAAAACAATTTAAGAGAAGTTGCAGAAAACTTAATTGAGTTATATGCCAAAAGACAAAAAATGGTAGGATATTCATTTTCAAAAGATACTCCATGGCAACAAGAATTTGAAGATAATTTCAAATATGTAGAAACAGATGATCAATTACGTTGTATAGAAGAAGTAAAAAAAGATATGGAAAAACCAAGACCTATGGATAGACTTCTTTGTGGAGATGTTGGATATGGAAAAACAGAAGTTGCAATAAGAGCAGCATTTAAATCTGTTATGGATCAAAAACAAGTTGTATATTTAGTTCCAACAACAGTTCTTGCAACACAACAATATGAAGAATTTAAATCAAGAATGGTTGATTATCCAATTAGAATAGAACTTTTAAATAGATTTAGAACTAAAAAAGAACAAGAAGAAACT
Source organism: uncultured Clostridia bacterium (assembly GCA_949482135.1). Classification (GTDB taxonomy): domain Bacteria; phylum Bacillota; class Clostridia; order TANB77; family CAG-508; genus Scatovivens. The sequence continues at coordinate 40,852 of CASYFC010000009.1, read as the reverse complement.
TTAAAAAGAGTTGAACTTGGAGAAACAGATATATTAGTGGGAACACATAGAGTTTTAAGTAAAGATGTTAAATTTAAAGATTTAGGGCTTTTAATAATAGATGAAGAGCATAGATTTGGAGTTAAAGCAAAAGAAAAAATAAAAGAATTTAAAAATAGTGTAGATGTATTAACAATGACTGCAACTCCAATTCCAAGAACACTTCATATGTCAATAGTTGGTATGAGAGATATGTCTGTAATTTATGAGCCACCACAAAATAGAAGACCAGTTCAAACTTATGTGTTAGAATATGATCCGGAAGTTGTTAAAGAAGCAATTACTAGAGAACTTGAAAGAGGTGGGCAGGTATTTTACTTATTTAACAATGTAGAAGGGATAGAAAAAAAGGCAAATGAGATAAACGATTTAGTTGAAGATGCTAAAGTAGAATATGCACATGGAAAAATGACAGGAATTCAACTTGAAAATATTATGCAAGATTTTGTTGATGGAAAATCAAATGTTCTTGTATGTACAACAATTTTAGAATCTGGAATAGATATTCCAAATGCAAATACTATAATTGTTGAAAATGCAGATAGGTTGGGTCTTGCTCAACTATATCAAATAAGAGGCAGAGTTGGTCGTTCAGATAAGCAAGCATATGCATATGTTACTTATAGGAGAGATAAAAATTTAACAGAAGTTGCTGATAAAAGATTAAAAGCAATAAAAGAATTTACAGAGTTTGGTTCTGGATTTAAAATTGCAATGAGAGACTTGGAAATTCGTGGAGCAGGAAGCTTACTTGGAGAAATTCAACATGGACATATGGACCAAATTGGATATGATATGTATTGTGAACTTCTAAATCAAGTTGTTAAGGAAATTCAAGGAGAAGAAGTAATAGAAGAAATTGATATTCAAATTGATTTAGATGTTACAAGTTATATACCAGAAGAATATATTAAAAATTCAAGTCAAAAAATTGAGGTATATCAAAATATTGCTTTGTGTAAATGTGAAGATGATATTCAAAATATTACAGATGAAATAATAGATAGATATGGTCAACTAACTTATGAAGTTGAAAATCTTCTAGATATTGCTAGAATAAAAATATTAGCAAGAGAGAAAAATATATTAAAAATAGCTCAAAAAAGAGAAAATATTATATTTTATTTTGATAATGAAAAATTTAATTTTGATATTGTAGATAAATTTATGAAAATTTATAGAAATAGAATTAAATTTTCACCGTCAAAAGAACCATATATTACTTATAAACTTGCTGATATGAAAAAAGTTTTTGAAGAAAGTAAAGAATTTTTAGAAAGAATATAAAATGGAAAAACCCCAGCACTCAGAATAAATTGTGCTGGGGTGATGCATTTTTAATGCTTAAATTTTTTTGATTACTGATTGATTTTTACTCTTGCAGTGTAGGTTCCGTCAAAACCAACAATACGAATTGAATCGTGATTTTGAACAGATGGATTGATTATTGCTTGGAGCTGCTCGAGTTCATCATAGCTAAAGTGGTAACGTCCTCGAACAGAGTAGTAAAAGCAGAGATCTTCGTTATCCATTTCAACTCCCAATACTTCAACTCCAAAACTCTTCATTTTTTCACAGAATCTGGAAGCAAGCAAATTTGTTTCAACCGTATTCATAAAAAACCTCCTCGTTTTAAGAAAAAACAGTATGTTTCGTATGTTTCAACAGCTATTATATCATAAAAATGCGGAAAAATAAAGATATTTAATAAATTTACATAATTTATATTGATAAATTGAATAAAAAATATTAAAATATTGTATAATAATTTAGAAATAGTATTGCCATGCAGAGCAAAAATAAGGAGAGAATATGACAATAACAAGTAAAGATAATGAAACTATAAAACATATAAAAAAGCTTAAAGAAAAAAAATATAGAGAAGAATACCATGAATTTATAGTTGAAGGAATAAAAATGATAGAAGAAGCAATTACTGAAGGTGCAAAAATAAAATCTATCATTATATGTGAAGATTGTAAAACTCAAGGAGCAATTCCAAATGAATTAATGTATGAAATTGCAAAATTGAATTGTATATATGTTGCAGAAAAAATCTTTAATACAATAACAGATGTAATAAATCCTCAAGGAATAATGGCTGTTATCGAAAAGCCACAATCAGAAGAGAAAATTATAGACTTTTCAGAAAATGTTTCATTATTATTAGATAATATTCAAGATCCAGGAAATATGGGAACAATTTTAAGAACAGCAGATAGTTTAAATATGAAACAAATAATAGTTTCTAAAGGCTCAGCAGATGTATATAATCTTAAAGTTGTAAGATCAACTATGGGAGCTATTTTTAGAGTAAAAGTTATTGAAGTAGAAGATTTAAGTAAAATTGTTAAAGAAATGAAAAAACATAAAATAAAAGTTTATGCAACAGATCTTAAAACAGATAAAAGTATTTATGATGTAGATTATTCAAAATCTGCAATTGTAATTGGAAACGAAGCAAATGGAGTGTCAAGTAAAGTTTTAAATGAGGCAACAGATAGAATAAAAATACCAATGATAGGAAAAACAGAAAGCTTAAATGCAGCAGTTGCAACAAGTGTAATTTTGTATGAGGCATTTAGAAAAAATGAAAGTATAAAATAAATAAAAAGAAATTTAGGGATGTTCCTTAAATTTCTTTTTTTGTATAAAATGGACGTATATACAAATAATAATAAAAAAGAAAAGGGAATTTTTATGTCATTTAGTGAGAATATAGAGAAAAAAGATGCTTTCAGTAAAGTAACAGGAGAATGTAAATATGTTCAAGATAATTATGAACCAGGTTTATTATTTTCAAGAATAAAAACAAGTATAAAAGCTCATGCAAAAATAAAGAAAATTGATTTAGAAAATGCAAAAATAGTTGATGGTGTTAAAAGTATTATAACAGGTCAAGATATATGTACTTTAGTAGGAGTGACACTTCAAGATAGACCTATTTTAGCAATGGAGAAAGTTAGATATTATGGAGAGCCGATTGCATTAGTTGTTGCAAATTCAGAACAAGCAGCAGAACAAGCCTGTGAAAATATTATTGTTGAATATGAAGAATTACCAGTAGTAAATACAGTGGTAGATGCTTTAAAACCCAATGCTCCACTAGTACATGATAATTCAACTATGTATTTATCAGAAGTTGAAGAAGTTTATCCAATTGAAAATTCTAACATAGCAAGTATCTATAAAATAAGAAAAGGAGATATTGAAAAAGGATTTTCAAATTGTGCTTATATAGTAGAGAAAAGTTTTTCGCTGAATAAATCAGCTCATATGGCAATGGAGATAAGAATTGCTGATGCCCAAATATCTAGTGATGGAGAAGTTAATATTTGGTCCTCAACTCAGTCACCATTTAAAGTAAAAGAATTAATTAGTAAAATTTTTAATATTGATGAAGGGAAAGTTGTTGTAAATGTAGGAAGCGTTGGTGGAGGTTTTGGCGGAAAATCACCAGTAGTTCTAGAATTTTTAGCATATGTTGCAACACAAGCAGTAGGTGGAAAAAAAGTAAGAATTATTATTTCTAGAGAACAAGATTTTATCACAACACCATCAAGACTTGGATTAAATGCTAATATAAAAATTGGTGCTTCAAAAGATGGAAAAATTCAAGCAGCTCAAATGAGTTTTAATTTAGATTGTGGAGCATATACAGATATTTCTCCTAATATGAGCAAAGCAATTGCTGCTAATTGTACAGGTCCGTATAATATAGAAAATTTATCTTGTGATTCTTTATGTGTATATACAAATCATAATTTTTCAACGGCATATAGAGGATTTTCACACGAATCATATACTTTTTGCATAGAAAGAACTATTGATAAACTTGCCCAAAAATGTAATATAGATGAATTAGAATTTAGAAGAAAAAATTGTATTGTAGCAGGAAATTTTTCACCAACTCAAGTTGAATTAAATGAAAGTAATTCAGGAAATATTAGGGAATGTATTGATAGATTAAAGAAAATAATAAATTGGAATGAAGGGAATTTGATAAAAATTGGAGATAACAAGGTAAGAGCTAAGGGATTAAGTTTATTCTGGAAATCTCCTAATCCAACAAGTGATGCATCAGGAGCAGCTATTATAACTCTTAATTCAGATGGAAGTTTAAATTTAAATATTGGAGCAGTTGAAATTGGTTCTGGAAATAGAAATCAATTAGTTCAAATATTATCAGAAAAATTAAGAATGAGTTATTCTAGAATATATGTTAATACAGAAGTTAATACAAAAACTACCCCCAAATATTGGAAAACTGTTGCTAGTATGTCTATTTATTTACTTGGAAGAGCTGTACTTAATGCTGCTGATGATGTGATATCACAACTTAAGCAAAATGCATCTATTGCATTAAGAGTAAATCCAGAAGATTTAGATTATGGAAATGAAAAAATATTTCTAAAAAGCAATCCTAAATTTAATATAGGATTTCAAGATTTGGCATTTGGAGTTAAGTATCAAGATAGTGGAAATGTTGTTGGAAAACAAGTAGTTGGAAGAGGAAACTATATAATGAATCATATTTCAAAACTTTCAGAAGATACAGGAAAAGGAAAAACGGGACAAGCTTGGACAACAGGTGCACAAGCAGTAGAAATAGAATTAGATTTAATAGAATACACTTATAGATTAATAAAAGCTGCAACAGTAATAGATGTTGGAAAAATATTAGATTTAAAAACACTAGATGAATCAATAAAAGGTGGTATGAACATGGGACTTAGCTTGGCTACAAGAGAAGAATTTCAATATGATGAAAATGGAATTTTATTAAATTCAAGTTTAAGAAATTATAAAATGATTCATATTGGACAAGAGCCTAAATATTTAACAGATTATGTGGAAACTCCACAAATAGATTCACCATATGGAGCAAGACTATTTTCTGAACATGGAATTATTGGAATGGCAGCAGCTTTAGGAAATGCTTTATCACTTGCAGCAAATGTTCAATTAGACACATTACCAATAACTTCTGAAACAATTTTTAATCAAAAACGGAGGTAAGTATGATATCAACTAATCTTACTTATTGTAGACCTGATACAATTAAAGAGGTAAGCCAAATATATGATGACTTAAAAAATAATGGGAAAAATATAAAGTTTTATTCTGGCGGAACTGAAATTATAACAATGATGAGAGCATCAAGTTTAAAGTGTGATTCAATAATAGATTTAAAAAATATCCCTCAAATGCAAAAATTAGAATTAGATAAAAATAAGCTTGTTATTGGTGCTTCTGTAACATTAAGCAGAATAAAGGAATCTAATTTATTTCCATTATTACGGTTTAACTGTTGGAAGAATTGCAGACCATACAAATCAAAATAGAATTACAATTGGAGGAAATGTATGTGGTGGGATAATTTATAAAGAGAGTGTATTACCACTTTTATTATGTAATGCAGAAGTATATGTATATGATGGAATTGAAGAAATCAAAAAAAATATAAGTGAAATTTTTGATGGAAGAATAAATTTAAAAGAAAATGAATTTATTACAAAATTTATAATAGATAAAAAATATATAGATATGCCATATTTTCATATAAAAAAGACTAAAAGTGACAAAATAGATTACCCATTAATAACTGCTACTGCTATAATTGATAATAATTATTTAAAAATTGCTTTTTCAGGTTTATGTAGTTTTCCATTTAGAAGTTCAAAGATTGAAAATATATTAAATGATTTTAAATTAAATAGGGAAGAAAAGATAAATCAAATAATTGAAAATTTACCAGAAAAAGCTATGGACAATATAGATGGCTCTAAAAACTATAGAGAATTTGTTTTTAAAAATACAATAAATAAAATATTAGATAAGTTTGGTTTATAGATTCCAATTTAAAAATCTAAATAAAACTAAAGGTAAGATAAATGACCATATATGAGGGAAAAAGAATAATAAATTTAAATATAAATGGTGAAAGTGTTGAAGTAATAGTAACACCATCAGATATATTACTTGACACTTTGAGAATGCAATTAGGATTAACAGGAGCAAAGCCTGGATGTAAAAACGGAGATTGTGGAACATGTACTGTTATTATGGATGGATATCCAGTAAAATCATGTTTGGTTTTAACAGTAGAAGCAATTAATCATGAGATAATTACAATTGAAGGGTTAAAGGATACACCAATACAAAAGTCATTTGTAAATTGTGGTGCTTTTCAATGTGGATATTGTACATCAGGATTTTTAATGGTTTGCCACGCACTTTATTTAACAAATCCAAATGCAGATGAGTTAACTGTTGAAGAATGGCTTCAATCTAATTTATGTAGATGCACAAGTTATGATGAAATACGTTCAGCAGTAGAAATAGTATTTCCAAATTCAAAAAGAAAGTAATATAAATAAAAAAATGACATATAAATGATTATAGAAAGGAAACCAAAATATGCCTTTTTTATATGTTAATATTTTCTATGGAGCAGTATGGGGAATACTTGAAGCTACTTTGGGATATTTAATTCATTTAACTAATATGAGTAGTACCATAATATTGTGTCCACTTGCATTTTTCTTTATGAATCAAGCTTATAAATCTACCAGAAAAATAAGATCGATATTTTTAATATCAATAATAAGTGCAAGTATAAAATTATTGGATTTGTTTACCAATATAAGAATAGATAAAGTAATAAATCCAGCTATATCAATATTACTAGAAGGTATAGCTTTTTCTATAATGATATATATTTTTCAAAAAAATGAATTAAAGAAAAGTTCAAAAATTATAAGTATTTTTGCAATGAATACATTATGGAGAATAGTTTATTGCGTATATTTATTTTTCTCACCAAGTTACATATATGAATATTCAATATTGCTTTCTACACAAAAAGTCTTAGATTTTTTGATAATTAAAAATATTGAAACAAGTATTGTATTAGTAATTTTATTTTGGATAGAATATAAAATAAAGTTACCAATATTAAATAAAGTAAATCCAGTTATAGCAATAATATTATTTATCATATATATTATTTAAAAAACCAATAATATAGAGAGTCCACTCTATATTATTGGTTTTCATTAGTTTCTATTAATAACTCTAAAAGCTTAGGATAAATTTCTGTAGCATTATTATTCCAGTTTTCAACTATTTTTTTTGCTTGCTCACCAGAACCTGCATGAGCTTGCAAGTCAAAAATAGTAATATTATTTTCAACAATTTTGCATCTTACAGAAAAAGATTTTTCGGTAAGAGGGCTATATTCAGCAGAAATAGAAAATTTATCTTTTATATTATCTAAATTTTCTTTAAATTTGCTATCAACCTCTAATTTTAAAATTCCAGGAATAATATCTATTGTAAGTTCTATTGCGTTTTTTCCATCTTCAGTAATTTCATAAATATCGTTATCTTCCTTTTTATAAGTGTATATATAATTATCTTCTAATAAGTCTAGTAAAAACTGTTGAAAGTAAAAGTAATTCATATCTACAATTGATGTAACTAAATCTAATAGTTCGTTATGAGAGATAGGTTTTCCAACTTTACTTAAAATGTAAAGCAAAAGAATTTTACTTTCAGCTAAAGTTTGGTCATCTGAGTTAAGCTTCATACCAGCTACCTCCTTATTCATCATATCATTATTATATCACAGAAATTGAAAATGTAAATAAATTTGTTGCTCAAGATAAAGTTTCTATGATAAAATGTTAGCAAATCAAATTTTTAGTTTTCTTCAAAAAAATTTTTTGGTGAAAATACTAAATTTTAATTAAAGAAAAGGGGATTTTTTAATGGAAAATAACTTAAATTGGGATTTAACAGAAATTTTTCAAAATGAAGAAGCATTAGAAGAAGCAATAAATGAATTATATTCGTATTTAGATAAAATAATACAATACAAAGGAAAATTAGCAAATGGAGTAGATGAAATTTTTAATTGTTACAAAAATTTAGAAAAGGCATTAGAGCTTCATGAAAAAATTTATGCCTATAGCATGCTTAAATATCATCAAGATATGTCAAATCAAGAAAGTATAAAACTTTATAAAAAAGTTGAAGCAATTACTACTAAGTTTTCAGAGGCTGAAAGCTTTATTTCACCTGAAATTAGTAAAATACCTGATGAAAGATTAGAAGAATATTTAAAAGATTCTAGAATGAAAGAATATGAAAAAACAATAAGAGATATTATGAAAGAAAAAAAGCATATTTTATCAGAAGAAGTGGAAGGTGTTTTAGCAAAATATTCAGAAATCTTTTCAAGTTCAGAAAATATTTACGATATATTTACAAATACAGAATTTGAATATAAATCCATAATAGATAAAGACGGAAATGAATTGCCAATGAATTCAGCACTTTTCTCAAATTATTTAATGAGCAAAGATGAAGAAATCAGAAAACAAGCATTTGAATCTATGTATGCATTATATAAAAAACATATAAATACAATCACAGAATTATATTTAACAAGAGTAAAAACAAGAATTATTTCAAGCAAAATTAGAAATTATAAATCATCTTTAGAATCTGCAACAAATAATGATGATTCAAATCCAGAAGTATATGAAACTTTATTAAAAGAAGTAAATAAAAATTTATATTTAAATCATGAATATATAGATCTAAAAGCAAAACTTTTAGGTAAAGAACAAGTTCATATGTATGATGTATATGTAAATACATTAGATATAGAAAATAAAAAGATTGAGTATAATGATGCAAAGCAAATTGTTTTAGATGCATTAGCAATTATGGGAGAAGAATATACATCTATGTTAAAACATGCTTTTGAAAATAAATGGTTAGATGTATATACAAAAGAAAACAAAATGAGTGGAGCATATAGTATGGGAGTGCATAGTGTTCATCCATTTGTTTTATTAAATTATATAAATTGTTCAAGAGATGTATCAACGATTGCACATGAACTTGGACATTCAATGCATAGTTATTATGCAAGTAAAAATCAAAATATTATTAATGCAAATTATACAATAATGGTTGCAGAAGTTGCTTCAACTGTAAATGAAATCTTGCTTGCAAATTATCTAATAAATAAAGAGAAAGATAATAATAAAAAAGCTGCATTAATAAATGAGCAATTAGATATGATAAGAGCGACTTTAATTAGACAGTCAATGTTTGCAGAATTTGAAAAAGATGTACATTCAAAAATCGAGCTTGGAGAAAGCTTAACATCAGATATGTTAAATGATATATATTATGAACTTGTTAAAAAATATTTTGGAAGTTCGTGTATTATAGATGAAGAAATAAAATATGAATGGGCAAGAATACCACATTTTTATAGATGCTTTTATGTATATAAATATTCAACAGGAATTACATCTGCAATAGTAATTGCAAGTAAAATATTATCTGGAGAAAAAGGGTATGTTGAAAAATACATTAATATGTTAAGTCAAGGAGGATCAAAAGATTCATTATCATTGCTTAGAATGGTTGATGTAGATTTGGAAAAAGAAGAAACTTATGAAATAGCTTTTGATTATTTTAGAAAAAATTTAAAAGAGTTAAAAAATATTACTAATAACTAATTGGAAACTAAATGTTCACACAAAAGACATAATAATAGTATATAAATATTATGTTATAGTAAAATTGCTATAAATTTATTGGAGGTAGCTTATGGGAGATTTAAGCATATTAGTAGTAGATGATGAATCTAGGATGAGAAAATTAATAAAAGACTTCTTAATGCAAAAAAATTATAATATTTTAGAAGCAGAAGATGGAGAAAAAGCTTTAAAAGTTTATGAGGAAAACAAAGAAAAAATAAATTTAATTTTGCTAGATGTTATGATGCCTAAACTTGATGGGTGGTCTGTACTTCGTCAAATTCGTCAAGAAAATAAGACACTTCCAATTGTTATGCTTACAGCAAGAGCAGAAGAACAAGATGAATTATTTGGATTTGAACTTGGTGTTGATGAATATATTACAAAACCATTTAGTCCAAAAATCTTGGTAGCAAGAGTAGAAGCAATTTTAAAAAGAAGTATGCCAGAAACGAAAGAATTAAAAAGCTATGATGGAATTGTTATAGATAATGATGGTAGAACTGTAAGTGTTGATGGTAAACAAGTAGAATTTAGTTTTAGAGAATATGAATTATTAAAATATTTATTAGAAAACGAAAACATAGCATTATCAAGAGATAAAATTTTAAATACTGTATGGAATTATGATTATTATGGAGATTCAAGAACTATAGATAGTCACATCAAAAAAATTAGACATAAGCTAGGGAAAAAAGGAAAGCATATTCAAACTATTAGAGGAATTGGATATAAATTTGAAATAAAATAAAAATATGAGCCACTATAATATAATTAATTTTAATAGTGGCTCTTTTAATCTTAAAATAAATGGAGAAAATTATGAAAAAAAAATTTTTGAAATCAGTTCGTGTTAAGTTATTTCTTACATTATGTGTTGTAATAGGTATGATAATTGCGTTTTTTATTATAATTAATAATACAGTTTTAGAAACTGTTTATTACTATTCTAAAAAAAATGCATCATTAAGTGTATATGACTTTATAAATAATAATCTTCCAAAAGTCATGAATGAAGAAGCACAAAACATTTACAATATTGAACTTGAAAAAATGGAAGTAAATAATAATTTTGAATTTTTAATTTTAAATGGAGAAGAAATTGTATATTCTACAAATAAAAATTATGTTCCAGATTTTGGAAATCTTAATGAGGTAAAATATGAAGTAAAATATAATATATTTAATAAATCAGATATATTATACTCTCATGATAATGTTAGTATTAGAAAAATAAAAAGTAAAAGAACAGGATTGCCATATGTTTTATTAGATGGAACACTTGACAATCAAAATAAAATTTATATTAGAATGCCAATAACTCCACTAGAACAAAGTGCCGGAGTTTCTAATAAATTTATTTATATAATAGGTATTGCAGCAATTGCTTTAGGAGGAGTTGCAATTACTTTTGTTACCCAAAGATTTACAAAACCAATTGAAGAACTTAATGATATTGCAAATGAAATGAGTAATTTGAATTTCAAAAGAAAATATAGAATCAATGATAATGAAGATGAAATAGATGAGTTAGGAAAAAGCATCAATATTCTTTCAGATAAACTTGAAGAAACAATTAATCAGTTAAAAGTAAGTAACTCAGAACTTGAAAGAGATATTGAAGAAAAATCCAAAATAGATGAAATGAGAAAACAATTTATTTCAGATGTTTCTCATGAACTAAAAACTCCAATTGCTTTAATACAAGGATATGCAGAAGGTTTAGTAGATAATGTAATTTCAGATGAAGAAAACAAGAAATTCTATGCAGAAGTTATTCTAGATGAAGCAAATAAAATGGATAAATTAGTTAAAAGATTATTAGAGCTTATGAAACTAGAATATGAAGATAGAAAATTTAATGATACAAAATTTGATGTTGTAGAGCTTATAAATGAAGTTATTAGAAATTCTAAAGTTGTACTTGATGAAAAAAATATAGAGGTAGAATTCAAAGAAGAAAATTCAATAAACATATATGCTGATGACTTTTATATTGAGCAAGTTGTAAGTAATTATTTTACTAATGCAATAAAAAATGTACTAGAAGTAAATGGAAATAAAAAAATTAAAATATCAATTAAAAATGCAAAAGATCCAAATAAATTAAAAGTTTCAGTATTTAATACAGGAAAGAATATTGACCAAGAAAACTTAAATAGAATTTGGACTAGATTTTATAAGATTGATGAATCGAGACAACGTTCTAAAGGTGGTACTGGAATTGGTCTTGCTCTTGTAAAAGCAATTATGACTAAATATAATTGTAATTATGGAGTAACTAATAAAAAAGATGGAGTTGAATTTTATTTTGAAATTCCTAAGGCGAAATAATTGTTATTTGTGTGAGAAAAATGAAATTTAGGGACGTTCCTTAAATTTCATTTTTTATTTAATGAAATAACAATTTTTCACCAAAAGTATTTACAAAATGAAAAATCCGTAGTATTATAATTCAAATTTATTTCTAAAATAAATTATTTCTTATAGTCATTTCTGACTAAAAAAATCAATTTTAAAAATTTAATATGAAAAGAGGTGAGAGTTTGTTTTAAGATCATTAATTTAAAACTTTTTGCTATTTTCATAACAATTATTTTTTTATTAGTATTTAAAATAAATAATTACAGTAATACTTGTGTTGGAAATAGTAATCATACAAATGAAATAGTAGATATTTCTAATACTTTAAACAATAATGAAAATATTATTTATAATCAAGAATGGATATTGGAAATCCCTAGTATTAATTTAAAAGCAGATATTGCAGAAGGCACTTCTAGTGAAATTTTAAATAATTACATTGGGCATTTTGAAGAAACATCAAAACAAAATGGAAATATTGTTTTAGCGGCACATAATAGAGGATATCCAGTAAATTATTTTGAAAACTTGAAAGAATTAGAAATCGGAGATGAAATTTACTACTCTTATAATGGAATTAAAAATATTTATAAAGTAAATTCCCAAAATATTATTAAAGATACAAATGTTGAAATTTTAGAAAATACGGAAGAAAACATTATAACACTAATTACTTGTGTTGAAAATCAACCTGAAACTAGAAGATGTATTCAGGGAATTAAAATTAATTAAGAAGGGAGAGAAGTAATTACATTAGTATTTACTTTGAATAAAATAAATGAAAAAAATAATAATATCAAGTATTATATTAATAACGTTAATAAGTGCGTTTTCTAATTGTTTTGCATTTGAAGTTGGAAGAAAAGATTTAGTTTCTTTAGGAGCATGTGAGGTATATTTAAAACATGAAGATAGCTTAAAGCATACAGATTATGTGGTTTATAAAAAAGATGGTAAAGAGTATCCAGCTTATTGCATAGATCCAGAATTAAATGGTATAGGAACGGGAGGAATAGGAAATTATGCAGTTGATGTAACTAGCAAATTCAAGGATGTAAAATTATGGAGAGCTATTATTAATGGTTATCCATATAAAACTATAGAAGAACTAGGAGTTGCAAATAGAGAGGAAGCATTTTCAGCAACCAAATTTGCTATTTACACTATATATTATGATATGGATCCTAGCTATTATTCTCCAGTAGATACGGATGCAGGAAGAAGAACATATCAAGCTTTGCTTAAAATTGTTGATAATGCAAGAAAATCAATAGAAACACCTGATAATGAACAAATTTCAATTTCATCAGATAATACATGGAATATTGAAAAAAATGAATTTGTTAGCAAAATATATACATTAAATTCTAAAGTAGGTCAAGGTGAATATTTGGTTAATATAAGTGGAGATATTACTAAAAATTTAAAATTAACAGATTTAAATAATAATGAAAAAAATACATTTAAAATTGGAGAAAAATTCAAAATTACAATTCCTATAAAAGAATTAAATCAAAATGGACAATTCAAATTAGATATAAAAGCTAATATAAAAACAAAACCAGTATTGTATGGAAAGACAACAATTGCTGGAACACAAAACTATGCTATAACTGGATATATGTATGAAGATGCAACTTGTACTTTTTCTGAAAATTATTTAAAAAATCTTACTAAATTAACAATTATAAAAAAAGAATATGGAACGGAAAAAAGATTGAAAAATGTAAAATTTAATTTATTAGATAATAATAAAAATATTCTAGTTGAAAATTTAATAACAGATGAAAATGGTAAAATATTATTAGAAAACATGCTTCCAGGGAAATATTATATTTCTGAGATTGAAACATTAGAGGGATATAATTTATATACAGATTTAATTGAAGTTAATTTAGACTTTAATGAGGAATTTGAAGTTATTGTAAATAACTCTTTAAAAGATAAAACAGAAATAAATAAAAAATTTGAAAATATAGAAGTGAGTTCAAAATCCACAGAAAATGTATATAATGAGGAAAACAACAATACGAAGATAAATAAAGATAATATTGAAAATAGCACTACGATAAAAAATAGTATAAAAAGACTTCCTGTAACAGGATTTTAATAAAATAAATAATAGTCGTAATTTTATAATACTAAAACAAAAAGAAGTAGAGAAATCTACTTCTTAAAATTATATTCCTAAAATTTGTTCTGCCTTTTTTACTTCTTCAAAAGTAGGAGGTACAACATTTTCAAGTTCATATATATCTCCAAGCTCTTTCCATTTAAATTTACCAAGATTATGGTAGGGTAATATTTCTACTTTTTCTACATTGGATAGTGTATTAATAAAAGATTTTAATTTTTGTAAATCAAATTTATCATCTGTATATCCTGGAACTAAAACTTGTCTAATCCATACAGGAATATTGACATTATTTAAATATTTTGCGAATTCTAAATTATTTTTATTAGAAAAACCTGTTAGATTAATTGATTTTTCATCATCAATATGTTTAATATCTAATAAAACTAAATCGGTATATTTTAATAATTCTTTTATTGTAGGAGATAGAGGTATACTACCAGCAGTATCAAGAGCAGTATGAATACCAAAGTCTTTTAATTTTTTAAATAGTTCTGTAACAAATTCTGCTTGCAAAAGAGGTTCTCCACCAGAAACAGTAACTCCTCCACCTGAATTATCTATATAAGTTTCATAATTTAGTATTTCTTTAACTAATTCATCTGTAGACATTCTATTTCCAGAGTTTAATTTCCAAGTATCTCTATTGTGACAATATTTACATTTTAAAGTGCATCCTTGCATAAATATTACGAATCTTATCCCTGGACCATCAACAGTTCCAAAAGATTCAATTGAGTGTATATTACCTATCATAATTTTTCTCCATATTTTTATTTCAGTATATATTATACATTAAAATCATAAAAAAGGGAAGCCATAAGAGCTTCCCAAATTAAATTAAATTCTTTCATGAATTGTTCTATTTATAACATCCAATTGTTGTTCTCTAGTTAATTTTACAAAATTAACTGCATATCCAGAAACTCTTATTGTAAGTTGAGGATATTTTTCTGGATGTTCCATAGCATCTTCAAGTAAAGCTCTATCAAATACATTTACATTTATATGATGACTAAATTTTGCAAAATATCCGTCAAGTAAAGATGTTAAGTTTGCAACTCTAGTTTTTTCATCATGTCCTAAGGCACTAGGAACTACAGCAAAAGTATAAGATATACCATCTTCTGCATATTTATAAGGTAATTTAGTCATAGTGTTTAATACAGCTAAAGCGCCATGAGTATCTCTACCATGGATTGGGTTTGCACCAGGTCCAAATGGAGCACCTGATTCTCTACCATCAGGAGTTTTTCCTGTTGCTTTACCATAAACAACATTTGATGTAATTGTTAATATAGACATTGTTTGTTTTGAGTTTCTGTATGTTGGTTGTTGTTTTAATTTATTCATAAACATTTTTACAATATCAACAGCTATATTATCAACTCTATCATCGTCATTACCATATTTAGGGAAATCTCCTTCTACTTGGTAATCAACTGCTAAACCAGTCTCATCTCTAATAACTTTTACTTTAGCATATTTCATTGCAGAGAATGAATCAGCAACAATAGATAAACCAGCAATACCACAAGCCATAGTTCTTAGAATTTCTCTATCATGTAATGCCATTTCTAATTTTTCATAAGCATATTTATCATGCATATAGTGGATTATATTTAAAGCGTTTATATAAACTCTAGCAACCCAATCACACATTTTATCAAATTTTTCCCAAACTTCATCAAAGTCTAAATATTCGGAAGTGATAGGTTGTATTTTATCTGTAACTTGTTTTCCAGATTTCTCATCTCTACCGCCATTAATAGCATATAATAATGTTTTTGCTAAATTAGCTCTAGCACCAAAGAATTGCATTTGTTTACCAATTCTCATTGCAGATACACAACAAGCTATTCCATAATCATCACCCCAATATTCTCTCATTAAATCATCATTTTCATATTGGATTGAACTTGTTTTTATAGAAAGACCTGAACAGTAATTTTTAAATCCTTTTGGTAATCTTGTAGACCATAAAACTGTTAAGTTTGGTTCTGGAGCAGGACCTAAAGTTTCTAATGTGTGTAGAACTCTAAAAGAGTTTTTGGTAACTAATGTTCTACCATCAATTCCCATACCACCAATACTTTCAGTAACCCAAACAGGATCTCCACTGAAAAGTTCATCATATTCAGGAGTTCTTAAAAATCTAACCATTCTTAATTTCATAACAAAGTGGTCCATAATTTCTTGAGCATCTGCTTCTGTTAATACACCTTTTTTTATATCTCTTTCAAAATATATATCTAAAAATGTTGCAGTTCTACCTAAACTCATTGCAGCACCATTTTGCTCTTTTATAGCTCCTAAATATCCGAAATATGTCCATTGAACAGCTTCTTTTGCATTATTTGCAGGTCTTGATATATCAAAACCATATTTTTGAGCCATTACCTTTAATTCTTCTAATGCTAAAATTTGATCATTGTGTTCTTCTCTTTCTCTAATAATTTCTTCTGAAATACTAGCATTAATAAGTCTTGCAAAATCCTTTTTCTTTTCTTCAATTAAGAAATCAACACCATATAATGCAACTCTTCTATAGTCACCAATTATTCTTCCACGACCATATCCATCTGGTAATCCTGTAATTAAGTGAGAACTTCTAGCAGCTCTAATTTCAGGAGTGTATGCTGTAAATACACCATCATTATGTGTTCTTCTATAATTATGATAAATATTTTCTAATTTATCAGATACTTTTCTGTTATATGCTGCACAAGATTTTTCAACAATTCTTATACCACCATTTGGCATAATTGCTCTTTTTAAAGGAGCTTCTGTTTGAAGACCAACTATTTCTTCTAAGTCCTTATCAATATATCCTGCATCATGACTTGAAATTGTTGAAGCAATGTCATCTGAAATATCTAAAACACCACCAGCTTCTCTTTCCTTTTTGTATAATTCTAATACTTCATCCCAAAGTTTTTTTGTTTTTTCTGTTGCTTCAGCTAAGAAAGATGAATCACCTTCATAAGGTGTGTAGTTTTTTTGAATAAAATCTCTAACATTTACTTCATTTTCCCAAGAACCACTTTTGAAATCATTCCATTGTTCAAATTTCATAATATCCTCCTTTTATACTTTAATTTTAACCTATAAGTATTATTTTTATTCTATTTATAATTTCACATTTCCAATAGTGAATTCTAACATAACACATAAAAAAATTCAATAGAAAAAAATGAAAATAATTCTTAAAAAATCTGTAATGCTTGATAGAATAAGAAAAAAACTTTTATTTATAATACAATTGACAGTAAAATATTTAAATTATATAATTATCATATAAAATATAAGTTAAAAAGGAAATGAAAAATATGAAAATAATATTAGCATCACGGATCTCAAAGAAGAGCTGCAATTCTTGAACTTGCACAAATTGATTTTGAAATAATTCCTAGTAATTATGATGAAAAAATAGAGGATGGATTAAATTTAGAAGACCAATCAAAAGAATTAGCTTATGGAAAAGCATTAGATGTGTTTAATAATACACAAGGAGATAGAGCTATTATTGGTTCAGACACAATTGTTGTAAAAAATAATAAAATATTTGGAAAACCAAAAGATAGAAAAGAAGCAATAAAAATGCTGAAAGAAATAGAAAATGATGTTCATTATGTTTATACAAGTTTAGCGATATTAATAGAAAACCAAGGTAAATATCAGGAATATAAAGAAGTAGTAAAAACGGAAATAACAGTTGACCCAATATCAGATAGAGAAATTATAGAATATGTAGAATCAGAAGAACCTTATGATAAAGCAGGAGCGTATGCTATACAAAGTTGTTTTGCAAAATATATTAGTAGAATTAGAGGAAATTATATGAGTGTTGTTGGATTGCCAATAGATAGAGTGTATAGTATATTAAAAGAAAATGAAATTTTATAAAAATAAAAGTAGATTCGTTTGCATGAATCTACTTTTTATATATTTAATTTCCTCCCATTTTTGAAAAAACATTATACTGAAGAGCTTTTTTTACAGAATCCCAATCTTCTGGTGGAATGTCTGAAACATATATTGCTTTTGTTGTTACTTTTATAATTTCTAATATATCAAGATTTGCATATCTGCTATTTTTTTCAAAAATATCATCATTATTATTTATAGCAACATAATTTTTTCCATTTTCTTTACAAGTAAACGAAAAAATTAAGTCCATATCAATTTTTTCACCTTTTGAATTTACAATTTTTGGTTGTTTCATAGCATTTTCTCCATTACTAATTTATAGGTTTTAAAGTTTGAAAAAAGGGATTTGATAACAAATCTGTGTCTGAAATTTTATCGTGATTATGATTAACTTCAGATTCAATTTTTGAAACTCCTTCTGAATTTTGTTTAGGAAGTTCATATTTCTCATTATAAATTCCTAATATTTTTCTCATTTTTTCAATACTTAAAAGATGTGCTTTGTGAAGAACAATGTAATTTTTTTGTGGAATATAGTTGAAATTTCCAACTTGAATTATTGTATCTGATTGTCTATATACTTCTAGCATTTTTGATTGTAAGAGAGAAGTATTATAGAATGCTTTTAAAATGTCTAAATCTTGTTTCATAAGAACAAGAGATCCTTCACAAGGAAAAACAACTTTCATCAAATTCACCATCCTTAGTATAATATAGAAAACTTTCTATTATAAAATATATTATCAATAATAAAAAAATTTTTCAATATATTTTTTGTAGATTATGAATAAATTATGTGTTATAATAATTCAAATTTTATAAAAAGAAGGTATAAAGATGAAAATAAATATTGTATTAGTAGAACCAGAAATTCCACAAAATACTGGTAATATAGCTAGAACCTGTGCAGCACTTGGTGCAAAACTTCATTTAGTATATCCACTTGGATTTTCTATCTCAGAAAAACAAGTAAAAAGAGCAGGTCTAGATTATTGGGATAAATTAGATATAGAAGAACATATTAGCTTCTCAAAATTTCTAGAGAAATATAAGCCAGAGGAAACAAATATGTTTTTTGTAACAACAAAAGGAAAACATGTTTATTCAGACCCGAATTATAGTAGTTTTGATGAAATATTTTTATTATTTGGAAAAGAAACAAAAGGATTACCAGAAGACATTTTGCAAAAATATTTAGATAAAACAATTAGAATTCCAATGAGAGAAAATTTACGTTCATTGAACTTATCAAATTCTGTTGCTATTGTTGCATATGATGTAGAAAGACAATGCAATTTTTCTAACTTACAAGAAATTAGCAATTATTTTGACAACTAATTAAAAAATATAGTATAATTATAATATATGGTAGAAAAGTCAAATAGACTTCCTATTACAAATTAGGAGGACAAATATATGAAAAATTTAGTATTAACAATATTTACAATAATAGTATTATTTTTATTTATGTTTATTCTATCTGGATGCACATTAAAAATTGAAACTACAGATAATTCAGTATCAGCATCTGTAGATGGAGATACAACAGAAAAAGTTGATAATGTTTTAGATTGGATAAAAGAAAGATTAAGTAGATTATTTAATACAGAAAAAGAGTAGAGGAGAAATTTTATGAAAAAAATAGTTAATTTTTTAGTGTTAGCATTAATGTTAACATTAGTTTTATTTTGCTTTTCAGGGTGTAGCGAAGAAAAAAATAATAAGGTAAACATCCCAAAATCAAGTAAAGCAACAAATACAAGTACAAATACTTCAAAAAATGAAGAAAAAAATATAGATTATAAAGCAAATGCTGAAAAGCAAATGCAAAAGCCAAATCAAGGAGATACAATTGCTACATTACATGTTAGAAATTTTGGAGATATAAAAGTTAGATTCTTTTCAGATGTGGCTCCAAAAGCAGTAGAAAACTTTGTAACTCATGCAAAGAATGGATATTATAATGGATTAACATTTCATAGAGTTATGGAAGAATTTATGATTCAAGGTGGAGATCCAAATGGTGACGGTACAGGAGGAAAAAGCATTTGGGGAGAAGGATTTGGAACTGAACTAGATGAAAGTTTAGTGCCTTATAAAGGAGCTTTATGCATGGCAATGTCAAATTTGCCAAATAGTATAGGTAGTCAATTCTTTATAGTTCAAGCAAATTATGATGAAAACATGGAAAGCTATATGAAAAGAGGAGGATACCCAGAAGGATTAGTTGAACAATATAAAAACTATGGAGGGTATATGAGTTTATACATGCAATATACTGTCTTTGGACAAGTATATGAAGGAATTGAAGTTGTAGATGCAATAACAAAAGTTGAAAAAGCAATGTCAAGTACAGGAGAAGAAAGTGTTCCAGTAAAAGATGTTATTATAGAAAGTATTGATGTTTCAACTTATAGTGAATAGAAAAGTAAACGAGCCACAATAAAGTTTTAATTGTGGCTCGTTTTTGTAAATAGTTCAATGTAATCTACAGTATTTTTGATTAAGAAGTTTGTTTTTGGTTTGACATAATATACTAAATAATTTATAATATTTTAGGAAAAAAATTAAATATGGGGGGAAAAATGTATAAAGAATTTGGAATAAGTAATAAAATATTAGATCTTGCAAATGAAGTTGAAAAAGAATTAGAACCGATTTTTAAAGAATATGAAGAAAACTGCATGAAATCTAGTATTAAGGTACTAAAAGCATTTCAAGATAACAAAGTTTCAACAACTGATTTTAATGAAGTAACAGGATATGGATATTATGATGGTGGTAGAGAAAAATTAGAAAAAATTTATGCACAAATTTTTGGCGCAGAAGATTCAATAGTTAGACCACAAATAATGTCTGGAACGCATGCGTTAACTATTTCATTATTTGGTTTATTAAAATATGGAGATACAATGATAAGCATTTCAGGCGAACCATATGATACATTAAAAAGTGTAATTGGACTTTCTGGAGATAGTAGTAATTCATTAATAAAACATGGAATTAAATATGAACAAATAGAACTTGTAAATAATGATTTTGATTATGAAAAAATAGAAGAAAGAGTAAAAAAAGGAAATATTAAATTAATTGAAATACAACGTTCAAGAGGATATTCTCAAAGAAAAAGTTTAACTATAGATAAAATAGAAAAAGTAATATCAAAAATAAAAGCTATAAACAAAGATATTATAATTATGGTAGATAATTGTTATGGAGAATTTGTTGAGGATAAAGAACCAACTCAAGTTGGTGCTGATATATTTATAAGTTCTTTAATGAAAAATTTAGGTGCAGGTATTGCAACAAGTGGTGGATATGTAGTAGGAAGAAAAGATTTAATACATCAAGTGGCAGAAAGACTAACAGCACCATGTGTTGGAAAAGATTTAGGAGCAAATTTTAATCAATTATTATCATACTATAAAGGTATATTTATGGCTCCTTCTGTTGTAAAATCAGTATTAAAAACAATGACTTTTGCAAGTAGAATGCTAGAAAAATTCGGATTTGAAGGAGTAAGTCCAAAGTATAATGAAAAAAGAACTGATATAATTCAAACAATAGAATTAAAAACAGAGGATAGATTAGTTAAATTCTGTCAAGGAGTACAAAAAGCTTCTCCAATTGAAGCATATGTTACACCAGTACCAGATGATATGCCAGGATATCAGTATAAAGAAATTATGGCAGGAGGAACATTTACTCCAGGAGCAACAATAGAACTTAGTTGTGATGGACCCCTTTGTGCACCATATACTGCCTATATGCAAGGCGGTTTAACTTATGAATATGGAAAACTAGGAATAATGATAGCAATAGATAATATGTTAAAAGAAGGAAAAGAGGAATAAAAAATGTGGTTTATATTTGCATTAATGACAACATTAATATGGGGATTAGCTGAACTGTTTTATAAAAAAGGAGCAAATGAAAAAGAAAAATATAGTCATCTAAAAACAACAATATTTGTTGGAATTGTAATGGGAATTCATGCAATTTTCATTTTACTTACTCAAAATATAGGATATGATTTTAAAAATATATTAGTATATTTACCAGTTTCATTTTGCTATATTTTTTCAATGTCATTATCATTTTTTGGAATGAGATACATAGAAGAATCTATATCAGATCCAATTGAAAATACATCTGGTGCAATTACATCAATATTATGCTTTTTAATTTTAGGACAAACAATAAGTGGATTATCAATTTTTGGAATTATATCAATTGTTATAGGAATACTATTAATAGGAATTTTAGAAATTAAAAGTAGTAATCCAAAAAGTAAAAGATTAGGTAAAAAATTAGCAATAATTGCATTTTTAATGCCATTTTTATATGCTATTTTTGATGCGTTAGGAAGCTTTTTAGATGCATATTACTTAGATATAACATGTTCACCATTATTAAATGTTACAGAGAACAACATAGAACTTGTTGCTAATACATCTTATGAACTAACATTTTTAATTTCCGCAATAATTTTAACAATATTTATTATGTTTAAAAAAGAAAAAATAGATGTTAAAAATCAAAAAGATAAAATATTAGCAGCAGTTTTTGAAACAACAGGTCAATTTACATATGTTTTTGCAATGAGTGGAAGTGCAATTATTGCGGCACCAATGATTTCATCAGTATGTGTTGTATCTATAATATTATCAAGAATTTTCTTGAAAGAAAAATTAAATTTAAAACAGTATAGTGCAATAAGCCTTGTTGTACTCGGAATATTAATATTAGCGGTAGCTGAAGTTTAATGAACTTCAGCTTTTTTGCACTAAAATAAGTGAATAAAATATTAATTATTTAACAAATTAAGTTTGACAAAAGATGATATTAAGAATACAATTGTTGTGATAAAATATTGTATAATGGAAGTAATGTTTTTTATACAATAAAACTTGTAAAATTTATGTAATAAAAAGATGTAAATTTGCCCGAAAAAATTGATAAAATTAGTGATTTTAGGTTGATATTTTCTTAAATATATTGTATTATAATATATGTGAAATATTAAAAAAATAATAACCTAAAGGAGGTTTTTTATAAAAATGTTAAGGAAAGTATCAATAGTTGCAATTATATTTATAACATTAGTTGTATTAATGAATATATGTTCAATATGTTACGCTGTTACGGGAGAGGAAGTTTTAAATTCTACTCAAGCAACAGAGTTAGTTGAAATAAAAGAAAGTGCAAAAAGTAGTCTTGCAGAATATATTGAAAAATATGGCTCTACTACATATGGTGTTGCTGCCTATATTTTAAATGGAGTAAGAATATACAGTATACCACTTTGTTTTGTTGGTATAGCAATAGGATCAGTATATCAATATGTTTTAGGAATTAGAAAGTTAGATGTTAGGGATAGAGGTTTTATGCTTATAATAACTTTTGTTACTATATTATTGATATGCCAAGTATTGCCATTAATTTTTGCTGTTGTAGTAAACGGTTGGAGGGGTTAAACAAATGAAAGTTTTATTTGCGGTTAGTAATGAAAAGGTATCAGAAAATATAATTAAAAGATATCAAAAAGAATATAAAGAAATTCTTTCTTTTAAAAATGTTTATTACTTTGACGCAATATTAAAGGAGATACAAAAGGATAAAAGCTATGATAGAATAGTTATAAGTGAAGATTTAGAACCATTTTCAAATAATAATTATGATGCAATAGATAAATTTATCTTTGATAAGCTTGATAATATTAGCGATGAAGCACAAGACATTGACGGTAATGATACTGCTATTATTTTAATATGTTCAGATAGACGTACAAAAGGTACTTCATTTTTAGTAAAAATATTTGGTATAGGAATTTACAATGCTTTATTAGGTACTGAAAGAAGTATGGATCAAGTTTGTAGATTAATTAATAAACCTAGAGTAAAAAAAGAAGCAAAAATGTACTATAAGATAGATTCTGACGATGTTAATTATTCAAAGGAAAGCGATAAAGAAGTTAGCGAACTTGAAATTCAAAATATCAATACACATTTTAAAAAATTAGGAAAAAATACAGATAAGTTTGCTGAAAGCTTTGCTAATATTGCATCTCAATATACAGACGATCAATTAAGAATAATTGTAAATTGTCTACCAATAAATGTAAAAGCTGTTTTGGAAGAAGACAGCCCAAAATATCAAGAATTAATGGCTGCTGGTGGAACAATTCAAAAAATAAATAGAGATACTTTAAAAGCAAAAGATGTCCAAAAAAATACAGGGATAAAAATAGATATAATAGAAAGCAAAATGAATGAAAATAAGATGTCAGGTCCTATAGTTATTCCATCATCTGTTAGAACATCAAAAAATAAATCAACACAAGCCGTTAGACCAATGGGACAAAAATTAGAAATTCCAGATGTCACATCTAATGTTCAAAGAACACAAAAAAATGTTGTTAAGAAAAGAACTCCTGTAGAAAATATGCAAGAGGAAAGAGTGGGGAGGAAAGAAGCTCCAACTAAAAAAACAGAAAAAACTGTAACTAAACAAATAACTCAAAATAATGCTGAAGAAACAAAGATAGTTAAGAAAAAAGTTGTAATGCCAGATGGAAGTGTTGTAATAAAAAAAGTTAGAGTAAAAGTACAACCACAAAAGGCTGAAAAAGAGCAACTAGTTGTTAAGGAAGAGAAGAAAGTTATAGAGCAACCAAAAGCAGAACCACCAAAAAAAGTTCGACCTTCAATTCCACCAGTAATTGAAAATAAAGAAAAAATTCAAAAACAAAAACTTGAAGAAGATAATGATGAGGATGAATTTGTTCTACCAATGATTGATGAGTTTGAAGAATTAGAAAAAAATAATTCAAGTTTAGATGATGAATTTAATGATGATATGTTACCAGGATTAGAAGCTTTTAATGATGAAGATGATTTTGAAAATGAAAGCTTACCAGGATTAGATGAAGAATTCGAAGATGAAATTTTACCAGGAATGGAAGAAGACGAAGAATTCGAAGATGAAATTTTACCAGGAATGGAAGAAGACGAAGAATTTGAAGATGATGTTTTACCAGGAATGGAAGAAGACGAAGAATTTGAAGACGATGTTTTGCCAGGAATGGAAGAAGACGAAGAATTTGAAGACGATGTTTTACCAGGAATGGAAGATGATCAAGAATTTGAGGATGAAGGTCTGCCTGGATTAGATGAAGAATTTGAAGATGCTGATTATACTGATGAAGTAGCATTACCAGATTTAGATGATTTAGACGATTTAGAAGATATGCCACAAGGAATCCCTGGGGTTGATGATGAATTTGAAGATGATGTATTATTAACAGATTTTGAAGAAGATGATGAGGAACCTATAAATAATACACAAACAATTTCTTCAGAACCTCAAGAAATAGAAAGTATAAAACCAAAAGTTGATTATTCTATGTCAAATTTAAATAGTTTATTAACTAAGGACAAGAAGATAGTTACATTTTTAGGAACAACCAAAAATGGAACATCATTCTTAGTAAATAATTTAGCTGCTTTATTCTCATCAATAGGAATAAATACAGCAATTTTAGATATGACAAAAAATAGAAATTCTTATTATATATTTACAAATAATGAAGAAGAATTAAGAAATATTGCTTATAATTCAATTAGTAAATTATCAAATGGATTTAATGAAGGAATAAAAGTTAATAAGAATTTAACTGTATTTACAGCATTACCAAATGATGGAAAAGATTATTCTGATGCAGAAACAATTTTATCAACATTAGTTCAAAATTACTCATTAATATTAATAGATTGTGATTTTGATACACCACCAGCGTATTTTGCTAGTTGTCAAGAAATATACTTGGTTCAATCTATGGATATTCTAACAATTCAACCTCTAACAGCATTTTTAAGAGATTTGAAGAATATTGGAGTTTTAGAACCAGAAAAAGTCAGAGTTGTAATAAATAAAGAAATAAAAGTAAAAAGTTTGAGTGAAAAAGCAATTATTGGAGGTATGTCATTCTATAATGATCCGTCTATGTCATATATGAATGAATTATTCAATAAAGACATGGTAAAAGCATGTACAATACCTTTTGATAATACAGTTTATGCAAAATATTTAGATTCAATAGCTACTTGCTCAATATCAATAAATGTATATCCAAATGCATTTAATAATAAATTAAGAACATTAGGAAATATGGTATATCCTTTAGTAAGTAAAACTACTTATGGAAGTGGGAGTCAAAAAGCTACTCAGCAAACTAGTAGATTTGCTAAAAAAGGCTTTTCAAATGATATAAATAACACATTAAATCAGATGAGAAAAAAATACTAAAATATAGTAGAGGTGAAATAACTTGGCCGTAGGTGTAATTATAATTTTAATAGTTGTAATAGGAGTATTAGTTTCATACAACATGCATATCCAGAAAAAAATTGATTCATATAATAATATAAATCAATTAATTGATCAGCTAACAGTATTACAAGACTTTATGAAAATAGCTGGTGAAGAAGATTCAGTAGAAACTAAATTGAATGCTATAAACGATATTGTAATAGAAAAATATGATATAAAATACTCAACAATAGTAGTATTTGATGGTGCAGAATATGTTATAAAAGCAACAAATGTTGATAAAATACATCATGAAACACTAACTAACTTGGGAAGTGAAGAAATATTCCAAGATAGTATCAGAAATGCAACTCCTAAATATATAACAATAGAGAATGAAAATGAAAAATTACCTTATCAAAAAGTTGAAATGGGTAGAGCTAAATCAGCAATGTTTTTCCCACTATATATAGATAATATTTATATAGGATATTGGATAATGGAAAGTGGAAGAATTCATGCTTTTGATAAGACAAATACAACAATAATTGAAGTTGTTAAAGATAATATAATATCTGTTTTATCAACAATGTCATATCAAGATGCAATGGAAAACATAATAAGAGTTGACAAATTTACAGGATTATATTCTGCTGAATATTTATATAGTAAAGGTAAAAAAACATTTGATAAATATCCAACATCAGCAATATGTATGTTTAAAATTATAAATATTGAGGATATTAATGAAAAAGCAGGAAGAAACTTTGGTAATGATATAATAACTGAAATTAGTAATATAGTAAAAACAAAAATGGCTGCTCAATATGTATTTGTAAGATATATGGGACCCAAATTTGCAATAGTATTTTCTGGCGTTGAAGAAAACAGTGTCGATGAATTCTTAAAAGATTTAAAAAATGAAATTGAAGAAATCGAAATTATAGAAGAGGCTTCTGAAAAAACTGTTGTAAAAGTTTTAAATGGAAAAAAAGTAAAAGTAAAAGAACTGCAAGAAGAAAAATCTGCATCACCACAACTTAACTTTGTTGTTTCTACTTATTACAAAGGTACAGGATTAGAACAGTTAAATAAAAAATTAGAAGAATATTTAGATTCTGCTGACAAAAATGAAAGTCAAATTAATTATATTTAGGAGGGATTAAAATGGCTGTTGATAAAACAATGAGCTTTAAAGTCGACAAAGATAAAAGCATAAGAGCAAAAGAAATTCTAAAGGAAGTATATCAAGCTTTAGTAGAAAAAGGATATAACCCAATAAATCAAATAGTTGGATATATTTTATCTGGAGACCCTACTTATATTACTAGTCATAATGATGCTAGAAATTTAATTAGATTAATAGAAAGAGATGAACTCCTAGAAAAAATGGTTAAAGATTATATAGGATTGGAAGATTAATTCTATGCGAATTTTAGGAATTGATTATGGTGATAGCAGAGTGGGAATTGCTGTTTCTGATAGCTTGGGGATTACTGCGCAAGGATTGGAAACTATTTCTCATAATGGTAATGATAAAATATTATTAAAAAGACTTGATGAAATTTTGGAAAAATATCCAGTAGACACAATTGTTGTAGGTATGCCTTATAACATGGATGGAACTAAAACTGTTAGAGCAGATGTAACAGAAAAATTTATTCATAAATTAAAATGCAAATATAATAAAATAAAAATAGAAACAATAGATGAAAGATTAACTACTGTTGCAGCACATAAAACTATGAATTTTTTAGATATTAATAAAACTAAAAAAAGAGGCATAGTAGATACTATTTCTGCAGTATATATTTTAGAAATATATATGAATAAATTAAAATAGAAAAAAATTGTATAAAACTATTGCAAAAAAAAATGCTTTAGTATATTATATTTTTAGATTTGTATGAATTGTATACAAAGGAAGGAGTATTAAAATGGACGAAGAAAATAACGGATTTGATGAAGAAATCAGTAATATCATAATATTAAATGATGAAAATGGAAATGAAGTAAAATTCGAGTTTTTAGATTTAATAGAATATGAATCAGAAGACTATGTTGTCTTATTACCAGTTCTTGAAGATGGGGAAGAAGATGATGGAGAAGTTGTTATATTAAAAGTTGATGATTCAGAAGAAAACAGTGAAGAAGAATCATATGTTAGTGTTGATGATGAAGAAACTTTAACAGCTGTATTTGAAATATTTAAAGAAAAATTTAAAGAAGAATTTAATTTCACAGATGGTGAATAATTAAAAGTATACTGAAACTGCACTTCAAATATTAAAGTATTTGAGGTGCTTTTCCATTTTTTATAATCAAAGAAATCTTGATATTTATGTTAATTTATGTTAAAATGTAATCGAAATAAGGAGGAATACATATGACAAGTTTATTTAGTTATTTATTAACATTTTTAGCAATAATTTTTTGGGGATTTAGAGCAATTGTAACTATACTTTATCAATTAGATAGAGAATTTTTTACAACACCTCTAAATACAACATATGAGATAGCATTGCTATTTTTAACATTACCTTGCTTAATATTAGTTGTAAAAAGAAACATTGTTGGTGCTGCAGCATATTTGGCATTATATGGAATTTATTTTGGAACAGCATTATATGAATATTTAACAGCATCAGTTGCAAGTGGATTTGATATTGCAACAGGAGCAAATTTAATTTTTACAGTAGTAGGAGTTATAATTCCACTATTAACATTTTTAGATATTTTAGTTAATAAAAATAGAAATTTAGGAAATGGAAATAAAAAGGCAGATTGGTTTTATAAAAATGAAGATTATGATAGGCAATTTGATGAAAGAGCAGATAGAAACCAATATAGACTATAATAATCATTTTAATAGAGGAACTAAAATGAAGAAAAAGGAATTTTTTAGCAAAGTAATAGTTTTTGTATTACTTTGCTTTGTATTATTTAGTTTATTATATATACAAAGAAAAAATTATATAGAAGATTCAAAAGATAGCATGAAAATATATGTTATTGGTGGTTCAACATTACAAGAATATGGTGGAGTAATTTCATGTGGGTATGTAATTACAACAAAAAATAATGAATTAATAGTTGTAGATGGTGGAATAGATGCAGATAAACTTTTTTTAGAAGAATATATAAAAAGATTAGGAAATGGAACTGTTTCACATTGGTATA
This sequence comes from uncultured Clostridia bacterium, assembly GCA_949482135.1. Lineage (GTDB taxonomy): Bacteria > Bacillota > Clostridia > TANB77 > CAG-508 > Scatovivens. The sequence goes on along the minus strand of CASYFC010000009.1, from coordinate 11,332 downwards.
TTACACATCCACATCAAGATCATGTTGGAGCACTAATTCAAATATTAGAAGATGATAATTGTGATATAACAATTGAGAACTTATATTATTCTTTTAATTCATTAGAATGGTACAAAGAGTATGATAAAAGAGGTTTTGAAACAGAAGAAAAAATGCTAAGTCTTTTAGATAGCAAAAAAATAAAAAATAAAATATCTTGTGAAAAAAATCAAGAAATTTATATGGATAATGTAAAATGTGATATACTAAAAATTGCAGATTCAGAAATGATAAATACAGATAATGGAAATGATAGTAGTATGTGTTTTAAAATGACAGCAACAGACGTAAATAAAAGTATTATATTTTTAGGTGATGCATATTACTATTCAAGTATAGAATTATTAAAAAATCCTCAAAAATTAAAAGCAGATGTTGTTCAAATGGCTCATCATGGACAAAATGGTGTAAGCAAAGATGTATATATAGCAATAGCACCTGAAATATGTTGTTTTAATTGTCCTGCATGGTTATATAACAATAATCCTGGAAGTGGTTATAATACAGGAAGATGGCAAAGTATAGAAGTACAAAGTTGGGTACAAGAGTTTAGAGCACAGAGTGTATTGTCATTCTTAGGAGATAGAATTATAAAATTTAATCAAAATGGAATTGAAATAGAGGCATAGATAGTTAGTTAAATAGAGGTAATAAGTGATGGATTGTAAGATTAGAATTGCAACTAATAATGATGTTAAAAATCTCGCTATATTAAAACAAAAAGTATGGGATGAAACATATAGAGGAATATACAGTGATGACATAATAGATAATTTTGATTATGAAGAATCTGAGAGAATGTTTAAAAACATAATAAATAATGATAAAATTTCTCTTTATGTTGTTGAAAGCAATAAAGAATTAGTTGGTTATATGGATGTTGGAGTTCCATTTAGAAAATTTAATAATTACGAGCAAGAAATTGGATTATTGTATTTAAGAAAAGATTTTCAAAAAAACGGAATTGGAAAAAAAATATTTATTTTAGCTTATAATGAAATAAAAAGCAATGGATATAATAAATTTTTTATTTCATGTAATAAATATAATATAAATGCACGTAAATTTTATGAAAAAATGGGTGGACAATTAGTTGAAGAAGATGAGGATAATGATAATAAACGAATTGTTCAAGTTAAATATCATTATGATGTAAAATAGATGAATTAAAATAAAGTGAAAATAAAGAAGGTGAAAGAATGGAAAACAATTTAAATATCAATTGGTATCCTGGTCATATGGCTAAAACACGTAAACAAATTGAAGAAGATTTAAAACTAATAGATGTTGTAATAGAATTATTAGATAGTAGAATACCGATAGCTAGTAGAAACCCTGATATAAAAAATCTAACTAAAAATAAAAAAAGAATAATTCTTTTAAACAAATGTGATTTATCAGATGAAAAAATAAATCAAAAATGGATTGAAAAATTATCTAAAGAAGCCCCAGTAATACTAACAGATTCAAATTCTGGAAAAGGTATAGATAAAGTATCAAGAAAAATAGATGAATTAATGAAGGAAGAAATCGCAAAACAAGCAGCAAGAGGAAGAATAAATAAAACAATTAGAGTTATGATTTTAGGAATTCCAAATGTTGGAAAATCTTCATTTATTAATAGAATAGCTAAGAAGAATAAATTAGAAGTTGGAAATAAACCAGGAGTTACTAAGTCTAAACAATGGATTAGAATAGGAAAAAATCAAGAGTTACTAGATACCCCAGGTGTATTATGGCCAAAGTTTGAAAGCAATGAAATAGCATTAAATCTTGCATTTACAGGTACAATAAAAGATGATATTCTTGAAAGAGTAGAAATTTCATACGAATTATTGAAAGTATTATATAACAAATATAAATCTAATTTAATGGAACGATATAAAATTACAGATGCTGAAATGAAAGAAATAGAACAGAATTCAAATTATATTTATGAATTAATGCAAGTAATAGGAAGAAAAAGAGGAGCACTTATTGCTGGTGGAAATACTGATGATGAGAAAATTGCTAGAATTATTTTAGATGATTTTAGAAATTGTAAATTAGGAAAGATTAGTTTAGAAGAACCATAAAAGGAGAAAAAATTGGAATTTATAAAAAGAAATAAAGATATATCTGAAGCAAAATTGTTGTCACCACTTGTGTGGGCTTATGTTGGGGATAGTGTATATGAATTATTTATCAGAACACATTTAATTAACAATTCAAATGCGAAACCACATAAATTACATATAGAATCAATAAAATATGTAAAAGCAAAAGCTCAAGCTGATATATTAAAACGAATTACAGATAAACTTACAGAAGATGAAAAAGATGTTGTAAGAAGAGGTAGAAATACAGAAAATCATCATGTTGCTAAAAATTCTAATGTGGCGGATTATTCACAATCAACAGCGTTTGAAGCTTTAATTGGATATTTGTATTTAACAGAGCAAGATGAAAGACTAGAAGAAATTCTAAACATGTGTATTGACTAACACTTTAAAATATGTTATAAATAAGTAGTTGATACATGGCCCCTTGGTCAAGTGGCTAAGACGCCACCCTCTCAAGGTGGAATCATGGGTTCGATTCCCGTAGGGGTCACCAACTAAGATGAGAAAGTAAACATTTTTCATCTTTTTTTATTGCTTTTCAAAAGTTTGTATTTGTTAATATAAAAGGGATTTGAGAATTTATTCGTTTTTTATTTATTTTTGATATTTTTTATTTTTTAGACTTTTGCACAGACTTTTGCACAGACTTTTGCACATGAAAAATTTGATTTAAAATGCTTGTAAGTGATTTAACAAGTGAGTTTGCAAAATCAATATGGTTGATTTTTGCACATAAGTGATAAAAATGTTGAAAATGGTATTTATTTTTGCACTATGTTGAAAATATTTGAGTTCAAGTTTTTAGAATAACGTATTCCTAACTTTTGGTTTAACTATCCTAAAGATAGACTAAAAAGATTTTGTAGATAAAATGAAAGTAGATTAATTTTATGAATAAAAAGGCGTTATTGATAAAAGATTGCTATAGAAAATTTATGAATAACTATATCTGCTTTTCAATTTTTATAGAAGAATATTTTGTGTGAGCTTTTTTATTAAATAAATTAAGATAATTGTAGCAATAGGACGATTGCTAATTATTCTAATTTATGATAGTATCTAATGGGAAAATAATAGAAGGAGAGAATAAATGCTTAATGATACTATATTAATAGATTATATAAATAACGAATTTGAAAATGAATTTTTAGATTTTAAACTAAATATTTATGATTGGTCTATAACTAAATGTAAAGAAGATTTTTTAATAGATGTAATAAGTTTAGCTAATTCAACTTCTAAAGGAGAAAAATATATAATAACAGGTGCAAAAGTAAAACCAGATGGTGAAAGAATTATTCAAGGCATTGAGATAGCCAAAGTAAAAGACAGTGCCATTTATCAAGAATTAGTAACTGAAAATATTGAGCCAAGTATTAGCATAGAATTTAAGATATTAGATTATAACAATTATAAATTTGGAATTTTTAAAATATTTAATTGTGATGATAAACCATATTTATTAAAAAAGAAATATGGCGATTTAGAAAATGGTTTCATAAAAGTTAGAAAAGGCTCAAGAAATACTAATATTTCAAGATATTTATTAGATTCAATATATAAACTAAAAATACCTGAAAGAATTTCAAATTTTAAAATTAGTGGTATTGTTGATACTAAAATTAGTGATACTATATATTTGAAGAAATATGATTTTTTCCCGAATATGTATGAAGAAAGAGAAAAATGTATATCATTACTAAATGAAATAAACCAATTTAATATAGATGATATTGTAACAGATTCTAATTCTTTACAAAAAACTGCTGATTTATTAACTAATGGATTTATGAAATCAGAACCATTAAAAATTCAAGAAAAAATTAGTTTAAATATTAAATCTGTAGCAGAAGTAATGGAAATAAAGTTAAATGATAACTTTTTTGATATAGGAAATGCTGGGAAAAGATTTAAAGGAATATCAACAGGAATTTTAGTTGGTAATATAGAATATGTTAAAACAGGAAGTTCTAAATCTTTAAAAAAATATAAAATGATATTGGAATTAAATGAAAAAATAGAACAATTAGTGGATTGGGGAATATTTTTGGAAAAAGTAAAAAATTATAAATTTATTCAATTAGCTATTACAGAAACAGGCAATTTAGCAGATGAAGAAATAGAAGTTTCTTTAGAAATTCCCAATAATGCTTATGTAGATAATGAAAGTTTTCCTAGTGTATCAGATGTAATTATAAAAGATATTAATGAAAATTATTCAAGAAAAATGTTTATGCCAGAATATAACAATTCAATATCTGATTTTAGAAGAATGCCGTTATCAACTTCTCCATATATTCCGACCCCACTAAGCTTGCCTTTATATTATGATTCAGGTTCAAATGAAAAAAAAATAAATACTATATATGATTATATTGATTATAATGTCTTTGAAAAAGAAGATAAAACTAATATTAGTTTTACTATTAAGAATTTAAAAGAAAAAGAAACAATGATTTTTCCTGGAAATATAATCTTGAAAGATAAAATTGATAATATAGAATATTCAATAATTAGTAAAAACTCTAAAAATAAAATTAGTGGAACATTAAATATTTTAGAATAAAAAATATTATAAATTTATAGTTCTTATTTTAATAATATTTGCCATTTCTTCAATAAATTGTTTTGGCTCGAAATAATATTCATCATAATCAAAACCGAAAATTCTTTTAAAGTTAGTTTCTGCTTTATATTCATTTCTATGCTTTAGTGCATAATGAATATACATTCTTATAAATTTAGATTCTAAATTAGGAAAAGCTTTTGATATTTCTTCGTAAATATCATTTAAAACAACAACTTCTAAATCTTTAATAATTAGAATTTGAATTGCTTTATTTATTAAACGAGTTCCTATATGACCTGAATTTAAACCTAAAGAACGTAAACAATTACAAATTATAAGAAGTTGTGTATTTGATATTTGATTAGAATTATTATTAAAATCTAACTTCAAAATTTAAACCTCCCAAAAGATTTTTGAAGAAAATAATAATAAGTACAATATCAATATACCAAATTTATGTAAACAAATCAAAAAAGTAAAATATGCATAGTGTGCAGACAAATCTGCATACTATGCATATTTATAGGCTAAAATTTATATATTTTGATATATATTATAATATTTTTTTATAAAAATTAAATGTTTTAATAAAATTCTGCATACAGTGCAGATTAAAAATAAAAAGACACGGGAGAATAAGCAAATCCCCGTGTTTTATATAATTAATTAAGTTATTGAGACTAACTTAAATTAATTAACTTAATTATAAAATATTTTTTGACTAAAATCAATAGTTAAAAGCATTAGGGGGAAATTTTTCCCCCAGTTAAAGCTGAATAGCCTATATGCTTAAATAGTTGGATAGCACCCAGGGCTTCCGACCACCATAAAAAATGTTTTTAGTCATGCTTATTCTCCCGTATCGATATTCTTCAAGTAGAAATTCAATGAGTTATACGGAAAAATATGCAAATAACATTTTTCGTATAAAATAATCCAGGCAGTCTCAATGCCTGGATTCAATCATTGAACAGCAAGCATTGAGCCTGTGGAATGGATTAAACATTAAGCATTTAAAACCATTCTAACTATATGAAGTTATATTTATTATACCATAAAATAACAGTAAAATCAATTTGTGCTTAGAGCGAGTAAGAACACACCTTGAAAAAAGTGCTAAAAAATGTTATAATTATAAGTGATAGTTTTATTAAAGGAGAGTTTGTATATGGCTGAATTTAATAGAAAAGAATTTGGAGAACGATTAAGAAAATTTAGAAAAGATAAAGGCTTAACACAAGAAAATCTTGCACGAGTTATTAAAAAAAATGAAACAACAATAGGCAGATTTGAAAGTGGTCTTTTAATTCCAAATGCAGAAGAAATTTATTTAATGTGTAATGAACTTGAAATTGACGAATATGAATTATTTAATTCAAATGATACTTTATTAAGAAAAAAAGAAAGCAAAAATCCTTTTGGAGTAAATAAATTATATGTATATTATTATGGATATTATCCTACAACTAATAAATTTGCTAAATGTAAGTTTGTTATAAATATAATAGAAAAATATGATTATTGTACAATAGAGTTGTGCGATTATAATTCTAATAGAATATATTTACAAGGACATTTAGAAGCAGACAATTACCTTGCGTTTTTTAGATTTAATAATTATAAGCCAACAAGTATTAGGTTAGAATGTTCTCAATTTAATGTAAATATAGCAAATGGTATTGACGGGCTTATGAAGGGCGTTTTCTTCGCTACTGGAAATACATATAATACAAGTGTAAAAAAATGTTTCTTTTCAAAAGAAAATTTAGAATTTACAGATGAAATGCTTGAAAGTTTAAATATAACAGATAATGAATTTGAAGAAATGAAAAAAATAAATATATGGTATGTAAATATAGAAAATAAACAAGATTATGAACAATAAAATATATGATTAAATCCTTTAGATTAGGCTTAAATGCTTAATTTAAAGGATTTTTTCGTTTTATAAGCAGTTTAGCGTACAACTGCTTATTTTTGTTGAAATCAATACTGTTTCATAGATTTTCATTATTACAAATTATTACACAATATAACAGATTATTAAATTCTATTACAATAATACTTTAAACACATAAAACAGAGTATCATGAAGTTAGTTCGAACGACAAATGATTATCGATAATCAAATATTTTTGAAAGGAATGTTTGATTTATGAAAAATGAAAAATCAAATTTTACAGATGACGAAATTGATTATAAACATTTAGAAAATGTATTCTCTAAAGAGATTTATTATAAGGCAATGAAAGAATTACCTTTAAGTGAAAAATTTGCAATCTATGTATGTGTGTTTAAAGGAGAATATCTTGATAAATTATGTAATGATTATCAAATTTCTAAAAATGGCTTTATTGAAATTAAGAATAACGGAATAAATCGATTTAAGAAAAACGTAAAAAAATACAATTCTAAACCTTATAAAAAGAAAAAATACCACAAAAAAGGTGGTGTTTAAGATTATGAGTAGAGAATTTTTAGTTGGACTTTATAAAGAAGTTGGAAAAAATCCAGACATAATAAAAATTAAAAATCAAAAAGATTATCTTGAAAGATTAGTAGACGGAGAATATACAACACTTGATTATGACGATTATGTAATTATTTATAAAAAGAAAAGTGAGAATCTTTTGGCTAACGTATATGTAGATAGATATTCAAAAATTGGAATATCTATAAAAGGGAAAATCTTTATTGTAGGTAAAGATGAAATGGGAAATTTTATAAGCCTTAATAAAAATCAGCTTTTTAGATGTACAAATTTTCTTATAAAAGAGTCATTTAATTACAAAAATTTTGATGAACGAGGCAGATTTATTCCAAAATCAAAAAGAAATATGCGAAGCAGAAATAAAAATATATCTAATTTGGACAAGAAAACAAAATTAGAAACTAATAATCAAATATCAATAAATGAATCGAGTACAAATCTAAATAATGTTTCTGATGAGCAAATTTTGAAAATGATTCTAAAAATCTTATTTACATTATTAGATTTTATAAAAGATAGATTAGAAGATTCTTCTAATGAATAAAAAGAAAGGTTTAATTATATATGGAAGAAATAAAAAATATAACTGAACCAATGATAAAAGAAATATCAAATAAGAAATATACAAAAACAGAAATATTATTAATAGAGTCAATAAGAAGAATAAAAAATCCATTTAGAATGATTAGTGTAAATGATGTTATGAGAGATTTGAAAATATCTGAATCAGCAGTTTATAAAACATTTAGTAGAAAAGATTTTCCAGCAATTAAAGTTGGAAAAAAACATCAAGTAATGTTATTACCTTATCTGATTTGGAAAATGGAAAGAAAAGATTAGAGGTGATTTGTATGAAAAAAGGTCGCCCTAAAAAAAATGAGAATGGATCAATTTCCTACGATAATGCTTCAAAAAAATGGAGATGTTGGTTTTATATACTTAATTCTACAACTTTAAAAAAAGAACGAAAAAGTAAATCGTTTGAAACAGAACAAGAGGCAAAAGATTATTTATCGACATTAGAAAATCAAAAAGAAAATATTTTATTTAATGAGAATAATGGAATACCACTTAATCTTTTAATTAAATCTAATATTGAGAGAAAATATGATTTAGGAATAATTGCAGGTAATCAATATAATAGATTAAATAGGACATTGAAAACAATAGAAAAATGGGAATTAGCTACTAAAAATATTGATGATATAACAAGTGAGGAAATTCAAATGTATATGAATTCTTTAAGAAATTATAGTAATTCATATATAACTAAAATACATGAACTAATATATGGTGCATATTATATTGCTGAAAAGAAAAAGTATATTGTTAGAAATCCTATGGATGATGTTATACGTCCTAAAAGTAACAAAGAAGATAAAGAAGTTCGAGCAATGACTATTGAAGAACAACAGACATTTACTAATTATTTGATGAGTATGCCAATAAGTTTAGAACCTTATAAAAATGTGTTTTTATTTCAAATGTTTTTAGGACTTCGTATTGGAGAGGCTTTAGCTTTACGAAAGAATGATATTAATTTACAGAAAAATATTGTTTCGGTAAAAAGAACTTTAACAGTTGATAAAGCTAGAACTTTAATAGTTGGTAATAAAACAAAAACTTATTCGGGAAAAAGAGATATTCCTATTCCAGAATTTATAAAAGATAGTATTATTGAACAGATGAAAGAATCTGATAATAACAAAGATAATTTATTATTTACAAGTAAAAATGATACTTTAATTTTTACTAATAATGTAAATTATAGGTTAAAAAGAATATTGAAGGCTATGGGAATACAAGGTATATCTTCACATAGTTTGAGACATACTTTTGGGACAAGATGTATTGAGGCACGGTATGAGAGCTGTTACAGTTCAAAGGTTATTAGGACATAAAGATGTTTCTGTGACACTTAATACATATACAACAATATTTGATAAATATAAAGAACAAGAAATAGAAAAAGTTAATGGATATTATATGAATAATTATATTATACAACCAAGTCAACAATTTTTAGAAAAAAGTAATACTATAAATGAAGAAAAAATAATTTTAGATGAAAAAAAGTATATTGAAAATAAACAACATGTATATGATAAAAAAGAAGACTATATAATTAGTGAAAAAATGAAAAGAATATGTGAACTATATTTAATGATTGGTAAAGAAGTTTCAAGAGGAACAATGTCACTTACAGAATATTTAGAAAATTTTGACTATTTGCAAAGAATGGAAAAAAGAATACGAGAGGAAGAAGAAAAAGGAGAAATAAAAGATGAATAAATTAGATATAAAACAGCGAATAAATGGATTAAATCAATATATGTTATCAAATAGTGATAAAAAATTATTATTACTTACTATCTCAAGTGATTATACATATAATAAAGCTATTGCAATAGTACCAAAAAATTTTAACAATAAAGATTGGTATTCGGTTGACTACAAAAATTGCTTTAAATCTTGGAATGAAGCAGACTCATTTTTAGACGGATTTTGTTTAGCCAAAAATACAAATTTTAGGAATACAGATAGCGAAAGATGAACTAACAAAATTGTATAAATTTTATTTATATAATTTTGTTAGTATAGTGGAAGAGGGTGAGAAACCGACAGAGGTTTCTCACATAAATAAATCAGTATGATTTATTTTATTATAAAAATTAAAATAATATTTGCTAGCAATATTCATTTAATTTTTATAACAAGATGTTTAAAATAATATTTTTATTTATAAAAAAGTGATTTTCATTGTAAAAATGAAAAATTTTAAATAATCTTGAAAAGGGTTTATTAAGGGAAGTTTATTCCCTTAATCATACAGAGGAATTTTATTCCTCTAGTATGTTATAGCAATAATTTTTATAGCTTATTTAGAATGAATAAAAAGAAATTTGAAATATAGTAATACTACGTAGGCTTGCTTAAATAAAAAAGAAAGATTGGTGATTTTATGTGAGTTATGCAATTATCAGAAATGAAAAATATACTTTAAATCAGTTAAATGTTATATATAGACATAACGAAAGAAAAAATACAAATTATTCTAATAAAGATATTGATATGAATAATGGGAAAAATAATTATTCAATTAAGAACTGTTTTACTACTTATGAAAAAGCCTTTAGAGATATTAAAAATAAATACGATTTAAAAGGAAAAATAAAAAATATATCAAATGTTGCTTGTGAATATATAATAACTGCAAGTCCTGATTTTTTTGATGGACTATCAAAGCAAGAAATAAAAAGATATTTTCAAACTGCTTATAAATTTGTTTGTGGATTCAAAAATTTAGGTGAGCAATATATTATTTCTGCTAAAGTTCATCTTGATGAATCTACTCCACATTTACATTTAGTGTATCTCCCAGTTGTTCACACAGTGGATAAAAAAAGTGGAAAAGATATTGAAAAATTATGTTGTACTGATTTTTGGAAAGGTAAAAATAGTTATAAATATCTTCAAGATAATTTTTATAATTACATAACTAAATCGGGTTTTGATTTAGAACGTGGCGATAACAAAGACAATAAACATATAAAAATTGAGGATTTAAAGAAAGTTACTAATTATGAAATGCAGAAATATGAAAAAGAGATGATTAATTTAGAACAAGAACTTGATATTGAAAATACTGAAGAACTAAAGAGAGAATATAAAAGAATAATAAAGAAATTTAATACACTAGCAAAACAATATACAAGAGTAAAAACAATAACAGACAATGTTATAAATAAACAAATAATTTTGGAAAATGAAAACAATGTTGTTGCACAAGAGAACGAAAGATTGGAAATAGAAAATAATTACTTAAAAAATTTTCTTGATAAAACTTTTGAATATGTAAGTATATTATTTGACTTTCCTAAAGATAGACTAAAAAGATTAGTAAAAGATTTTGTAAATAAAATGAAAGGAGAGCGATAGAGAATGTCAGATAAAAAAACAATTAGAGATTTATATAATTATGTGCAAGATGAATTGGACGAATATATTGTAAATAGTTCAAAATATAAGGAGATTTCTAAAAGATATGATGAAAAAGAAACTTTATTAAAAAAATTGCTAGGAAAAGATGAATTTGCAATATTTGAAGATTTTGTAGATATATATACAGAA
>CASYFC010000008.1 GCA_949482135.1 uncultured Clostridia bacterium | reverse complement strand
TACCGCTTGGTTTCTCTTAAAGGATATTTATTGTTTACTTTTCAATGTACTTTTTGTTGTTCACATTTCCTGTGAACATTCATTATTTTAACACTTTAAATTTTAGTTGTCAACACATTTTTTAAATATTTTTCAAAAAATTTTCAACTAATTTTTTATGTTAAATTCAATGTGCATTTTTCGTTTTTTTAATAACGAACTGTTGATTATTTTAACATTTTTAAAATTACTTGTCAACAGATTTTTTAAAAGTTTTTTATTAAATTTTGAAAATGTTTTTTATCAACTTTTTGTAACTTTTTTGTCACACAACGTTGATTATTTTAGCACCATTTTTTTATAAAGTCAACAACTTTTATAAAAAAAATTTATTTTTTTATTTTACACACATTAATTACATTATATACTTCTATTTATATCAAATCAAATGTAATTTTTTCCATATCTAATGTTAATTATATTATATGTAAGAATTCATAATTAATGTATTATATTTTTATACAATAATTATGAATTCTATTTGTCCTTACTGTAATTTATCTGTATATAATTATTCTTTCATTTCTCTGTTATAATATTTATTTCTGCAATACTTTTTAGCAAGTCCGCCTTCACTTGTTTCTCTATAGTGACTCTGTAAATCTTTTCCTGTCTCATACATTGTTTCTATTACCATATCTAATGATACTTTTGTATGTTGCTCAAGCATTATAGCAAGCATGCTTGAATCTACTGCTCTCATTGCTGCTGCAGCATTTCTTTCTATACATGGGATTTGAACATATCCATATATAGGATCACAAGTCAAACCCAAATGATGTTCCATAGCAGTTTCAGCAGAATTTTCTATTCTTTCTATATCCAAACCTAAAAGATAACTGCATGCTCCTGCAGCCATTGAACATGCAGTACCAATTTCTGCTTGGCAACCACATTCAGCTCCACTTATAGATGCATTATTTTTAATAATATTTCCAATTACCCCTGCAACTGCTAAAGATTTAACTATTTTATTATCATCTATACCATACTCATTCTTCATATAATATAAGACTGCTGGTAACACTCCAGATGCTCCACAAGTTGGCGCTGTAACTATTGTTCCACCACAAGAATTTTCTTCACTAGTAGCATATGCATAACTACTAAGTAATCTTGTTCTTCTTAAAGAATCATTTTCATTATCCAATATCTTTTCATATATAAGTTTTGCTCTTCTTTGAAGCTTTAATCTTCCTGGCACAATTCCTGTTTTACTTAAACCTGATTTTATAGTATTTTGCATAGAATTCCATATTTCATATAAGAATTCTGTAATATCTTCATCTTCTACTTCACAAACATAATCATATAGATCTATATTTTTTTCTTTACAACATGCCATAACTTCAGCCCAATTTTTTTCTTTATATATATGAGGAACTTCAATTGTTTCTTTCCCCTCTACTTTAAAAGTACCACCGCCAACAGAATACACTCTCCAGCTTTCTATTAATTCATCATTCTTATAAGCAAATATATCAAAAGTATTTGGATGGACTTCACATTTCATATTTTCATCAAAAATAATTTCGTGTTCATATCCTTCTAAAACTTTACCTATTATATAATCTGTTAAATGTCCTTTTCCTGTTAATGCTAATGATCCATATAATATGACTTTAAATTTTGTAGCATTTTTATATGTATTTTTAAAAAGTTCTACCGCTTTTTTAGGTCCCATAGTATGAGAACTCGAGGGACCTACTCCTATTTTATATAATTCTTTTAATGATTGCATATATGCCTCCTAGATTCTAATAGCACTTTCTAGAGCAAGCTTTATCATATTATTCATTGATAATTGTCTTTGCTCTGATGTTAATTCTTCTTTAAAACATAGCGAATCAGATACAGTTAATAAACAAGCTGCATTTTTTCCCAAATGTTTTGCTGTATAAAAAAGTGCAAAACTTTCCATTTCTGATCCCATAGCATTATATTCTTTTGGTATTCTATTAGTAAAAGACATTGGATCATCTAAGTATGGATCAAAACATTCTGTACATGCCATATTTCCTTTAGTATAATCTTGATTTATTTCTTTCGCTGTATTTTCTATTATTTCGTTTAAATATTCAGAAGCTTCAATAAAATGACATTCCTTTTCTGTCATATTTCTTGCAAAATTACCTTCTGTATAACTTCCTGAAACTAATACAACATCTAATAGCTTTAAATAATCAACATGTCCTCCACATGAACCTATTCTTATAATATTTTCTACTCCATAAAATTTATATAGTTCATAACAGTATATTCCTATACTTGGCATTCCCATTCCTGATGCCATAACTGTAATTTCTTTTCCCTTATATTTACCTGTAAAAGCTAACATTCCTCTTACATTATTTACTAATTTATAATCTTCTAAAAATGTTTCTGCAATATACTTTGCTCTCATTGGATCTCCAGGCATTAAAACTGTTTTTGCTATTTCTCCTAATTTTGCTTCATTATGAACAGCCATAAACTTACCTCCTAAAACTTTAATTTCTAAACGATTATATCATTGTAATTTATTTAAATCAATACAGGAAGTATGTACAATTAGTTTTTTATATTATTATTCTTTTATAATTTATACTTTTGTATTAATTTTTCTTTTATTACTTCAAATTCTTCTTTTGTTATCATTTCTTTTTGTAATTGTTCTTTATAAATTTCTATTTCTTTTTCTAAATCACTATTCATATTCCTTTACCTCCATACTTTTTTGCAGTTTGCTAATTTTATCACAAAAGTAGGGGCTTGTCTAGGTGTCTACACCTACTAAAATAATTATTGTAAAATAATTAAAGAAATAAGGAGGAAAAAATGATACAATTAAATGTAGAAAAGTTACTTAAAGCTCGAAACATGAGCAAAGAAAAGTTATGTAATTCTATGAATATTTCTAGATATAATTTAAATAAAGCAATTAGAAGTCATAATTCAATATCTTATAAATATTTAGAACGGATTTTGCAAAACATTAAATTGCACGTTTGACGAATTATTAACAATAGTTGATGAAAATAAAAAGAACTAATATACTTTTATAAATAGTAAATTAGTTCTTTTTTATTTAATAGTCTAATGTAATTTTTATATCATTTAACATATTCATAATTAATGAATTGTTTTCTATTTCTACAAAATCTAAATAGTATAATTCTATAATAAAATCTTGTTCCTTTTCATTTGTAATAAATATTTTCTGATTGCTAATTAAAATTTTAGCTTTTTTTATTATAATATTGTATTGTAGTGCCCCTTCAACTTCTACATAAATATCTTCGTTTTCAAATTCTTTTATTTTGCTTCGTATTTTTTCAATTTCATTTGAAGATTCTGACATTTTTATCCTCCTTTACCATAAGGATAGAACAAAATGAAGTTTTATGCACTCTTTAAATCTAGTCTTAATTTATCTGCAATCATTGCAATAAATTCTGAATTTGTTGGTTTTCCCTTGTTAGAGTTCACTGTATAACCAAATATACTTTCAACTGTTTCAATTTGACCTCTATTCCAAGCAACTTCAATGGCATGTCTAATTGCTCTTTCTACTCTCGATGGTGTAGTTTTATATTTTTTTGCCAAATCTGGATATAGTTGCTTTGTTATTTGATTAATGACTTCTATATTATTTACAACCATAATAATTCCATCTCTCAAATATTGATAACCTTTTATATGAGCTGGAACTCCAACCTCATGGATGATATTGGTA
Organism: uncultured Clostridia bacterium; assembly: GCA_949482135.1. Classification (GTDB taxonomy): domain Bacteria; phylum Bacillota; class Clostridia; order TANB77; family CAG-508; genus Scatovivens. The sequence continues at coordinate 87,710 of CASYFC010000008.1, read as the reverse complement.
ACTTTTATTTCTAGAATTTCCTCTTTAGTAGCTTGATTATTTATATCAACATAGTTTGATTTACTCTCACTATAGTTTATAATATTTTGTACTTTTGTTTCTGTTCTATTTACAAGTTCTCTTATTCTTTTTATTAATACATCCATTTTAAAAGGTTTCAAAATATAATATTCAGCACCTAAATTTATAGCTTTAGATGTTACATTATCTTGTCCTACTGCAGAAAGCATTATGCATATTGGTAATTTTGTATTAGTCATAATTAGTTTTTCAAGTACACCTAATCCATCTAAATGTGGCATTATAACATCAAGTAAAACGACTGTTGGCTCGCATTCTACAATTTTATTATATGCTTCTATCCCATCTTTTGCTGTTCCTACAATTTCTACATCTTCTTGTGCACTCAAATATGTAACAACTGTAGAAACAAAATCTGTATTGTCGTCTGCAATAAGTATTTTGATTTTTTCTTTCAAAATAATACCTCCTAAAAAAATTCTGTAAATATTTACAAGTCGAATTATATTATTAAACAAATCGCAATGCAACAATTTTTCCTTATTTTTCAAGGTTTTCGTGTTCCTATATTTGACAAAATTCGCCATAAAAATATTAAATCAAATCCAAAAATCATTATTTTACTTCTTAATTTATTGAATTATTGTCGTTTTTTGTCGAATTGTTTTAAATTTCAATATATTTTTCTCTTAAAATATTCATACTTAATATTTTAAAATTCAACTCATTTCTATCAATTTTGATTTTATCTAATTTTTCTTCTGTAATTTCAATAATAGAAACAATATTTTCAGAATATTCGGAGTTTAGCAATTTTATTTCATTTTGTTTCAAATAGTATTTAAATTTTTCAAAATCTGAATATGATACTTCTATTTTAATTTCTAATCCTATGTCTTTTTCTATTTCTATAATTTTTTTTAAGGCCTCTTGTGTTGCTCCTGTATATGCTCTTACTAATCCACCAGTTCCTAAAAGTATTCCACCAAAATATCTAGTAACAATTACCAATATATTTGTCAAGCCTCTCGAATTTAATATATTAAGCATTGGAGCACCTGCTGTACCTGATGGTTCACCATCGTCACTAAATCTATTTATAATTCCATCTTTAGTATATATACTAAAAGCATAACAATTATGTCTAGCATCAAAATAAGTTTTTTTAACTTCTTTTATTTTTTCTTCTGCATCTTCTACTGATTCTACATAATATATATTAGCTATAAACTTAGACTTTTTTTCGACAATCTCACTTGACACATCTTTGTTTATTGTTTTAAACATTCTAATCTCCTTTTAGTTTAATCCAGCTGTATATCCTGTTGAATATGCTATTTGCAAATTAAATCCTCCTGTATAAGCATCTACGTCTATTACTTCTCCTGCAAAGTACAAGCCTTTTACAATTTTTGATTCCATTGTTTTTGGATTTATTTCTTTAGTAGAAACTCCACCAGCAGTTACAATTGCCTCTTCTACAGATCTAAATCCGTCTATAACTATCTCAAATCTTTTTAAAAGCCTCACTAAATTTAGTCTTTCATCTTTTGTTATTTCATTAACCTTTTTAGAAAAACTAATTTTACTTAGATCTACTATTACATCTATCATTTTCTTCGGTAACAGCTTATCTAAACTATTTTTAAATTCTTTATTCTTAAATTCTTCAAAGTCTCTTAAAATTCTTTTGTCCAATTCCTCTTCTGATAATGCTGGTTTCAAATCAATACTTAAGATTATTTTTTCTTCCTTCAGTAATCTGTCAATATCTTTATATCTTAAAAGATGAGCCGATCCACTTAAGATTGTTGGACCACTGACACCAAAATGAGTAAATAACATTTCTCCAAAATCATCATAAATTTTCTTATTTTTTTCTTTATCTTTAATCTCTATTTTTACATTCTTTAATGATAATCCTTGCATTTGTCTACATAAATCATTATTTGAAGTAAGAGGAACAAGAGATCCTCTTATTTTCTCTATAGTATGTCCAACTTCTTTCGCCATTTTATATCCATCTCCAGTAGAACCTGTTCCTGCATAACTATTTCCTCCTGTTGCAACTATAACTTTACTAGCCATAATTTTTTCGCCAGATTCTAACTGCACACCTATAACCTCTTCATTTTCTGACAAAATTTTAACCACTCTAGAATTAGTTTTTACTTGAATATTTTTATATTTTCTTACTTGATTTTCTAGACAAGCTCTTACATCTTCTGCCTTATCTGATACAGGAAAATATCTATTTCCACGTTCTTCTTTTAACTTAATTCCATTAGACTCCAATAATTTTACAATGTCTATATTCGTAAAATTTTGAAAAGAACTATACAAGAATTTTCCATTTCCTGGAATGTTTTTAATGAAGTCTTCTATATCTATGGAGCTAGTTACATTACATCTTCCTTTTCCTGTAACTAATATCTTTTTTCCTAAAAATTTATTTCTTTCTAATATTATTACATTATTTTCATTTTGGGCTGCAGAAATTGCTGCTAACATTCCACTTGGCCCTCCACCAACTACTATAACTTTCATAAATCATTTCCTTTTTAATCAATTCAATCTAGTATACTACATTTTTTTTGCTTTTTCAAGATTTTAACTATTTATTATGTAAAATCAAAAAGACTCTTAAGTAAAAATACTTAAAAGTCTTTTTTCTATTTTTCTTCTACTTCTATGCAGTGAGCGTTATCTAAAACTTCATACTGATATTTTCCTAAAAATGTTGGAGTATAATATGTTTCTAATTCATAACTTGGAACTACAATAACTTTTCCATTTTGATCTATAACTCCCCATTTACCTTCTTGATATATACCTGCAAAACCATATTCATTTAACTCTGTTACTCTATCATACTTACAGTCTACAACAATTTTTCCTGTGCTATCTACAAATCCCCATTTTCCATCTTCTGCTTTATAAGTATATAGTTTTGCATTTTTAAATATCTCTGTATTACTTACTAATTCTCCTACTTTATTTATATATTCTATTTCACTATCTGAATAAATTGATACATATTCATCATTTACTTTTTGAACAATTGCATCTTCCATTGACAAAACTTTTTCAATTTTTTCTGAATATATATCTACTTTATTTCCAACTCTAGCTTCTAAAGCTTTTACATTTTCAAGAACTATTATATAGTCATATTGCGCTTCCACTTCAGTTCCTGCATATATATCTAAAACACCAGATTTTCCTTCTTGTGTAGTAAATACAAAGAAATTATTGAAAGCATAAGTAATATTTGTATAATTGCTTCCATTTCCTATCTGCATATCTTTACTTATAATACTGTAATAACCATTTTCGTCTTGAGCTATAAAATACGAAGGATTTCCCGTTTCAATAATACTCTTATAATTATTTGTGTTTACTAAATTACCATGAATATCGTATAGCATTGTACTATCATCTTTTTGAACAGAAATATAATTTCCTGCAATGGAATAACTTGTATAACTTGTTTTTAGAATCTCTTCTCCATCTTTATCAAAAAATCCATATTTACCATTTCTGTTTACAACAAAAATCTTTGAAGCATTATAATACACTACTGATTGAAATTTAGGTTTTATTATAATTTTTTTATTTTTTATAACACCTTTTTTTCCATTTTCCATAAAAGTTAAATAAATGCTATCATCATTATATTCTATATTTCTACTTATAGATTCATATTTTGGTTCAATTAAAACTTTTCCATTATAATCTATATACCCATACATAATTCCAGAATTTGTTTTTTCTGAAATTATATATCCAGTTTTTAGATATCCTTCTTTTTCAGAACAGTATTCATCACCTTTTATAGAATTATATTTTGTATCTATAATAACTTTTCCTTGTGAATCAATAACCCCATATAATCCATCTTTTCTAACTAATATGCATCCTGGTTTATTTGTTAAACTTGATACAGACTCATAAATTGGATCTGTTAATCTTTTCCCATCATAATTTATTAAACCAAATTTTCCATTATCTTCATAACTTAATACATTCTTTTCCATTTCTAATGTAGAGTCTGAAATAACTATTGAAGATATAGATTTATATTCTGTAAAAATATCTTTGCCTTTACTATTTAATATTGAATAATTCTCGTCATCTTTAAAACAAATAAAAACATCTTTTGCTTGATTTGGAATATATATTTGACTATATTGTGATTTTATAATTTCTTCACCCTTTTTATTTACAACACCTACAGTTCCATCTAAAGAATATAAAGTAAAATATTCATATGGTTCTTGAACTATTGGTTTTACAGGTTTAGAACTATTTGTTATTAAAGAAGCAATAATTCCAATAATAAATACTGCAACAATTATTGATACTATTACAAGAATTTTTATACTTCCATCATTTTCTCTTAGATTCAAAATATCAACTCCTTGATTAGGCATTTTCTGTCATAACTGGTACAACTTGTTTTTTACGAGAAACAACACCTTTTAATAATGCTGTATTATTTTCTAATTTTACTCCATAAGCTTTTTCAACAAGTGAAGCTGATTTTCCTAAAGCAATTACTTGTGAATTGCTATTTACTATATCTGTAATTAAAAGCATAAATAAATCTAAACCTTCTTCATTAATAATTTCATTCATTCTAGCTTCTAAATCTGATTTTAATACCATAACATCTGAAATATCTGCTGTATTTACTTGATTTACTATAGATTTTACTTCTTTAAAATCTATTTTTTTTGCATCTAAATTTAATATTTCATCAATACTAAATGAACTTAAATCTGTTCCAGCTTTTAACATTTCTAATCCATAAACTTCTGGATTTATTCCAGCAATTTCAGCTAATTCTTTAACAGCCTTTCTATCATCATCTGTTGTTGTAGGTGATTTCAATAATAATGTATCTGAAATAATTGCTGATACCATTAATGTTGCAATTGTTTTATCTATTTCAATACTATTTTCTTTATATAATTTATACATAATTGTTTCTGTGCATCCAACAGCTTCTGCTCTATAAAATAAAGGATATGATGTTTCTAGTTTTAGTGGATGATGATCTACAACTTTTAGAACATTTAATTTTTCTAAATTATCTATTGATTCTTTTGGGCTGTTATGATCTACTAAAATAACCTTTGCTCCATCTTCTATTGTTTCTATTAATTCTGGTGCTTCAATTCCTAAGTAATTTAAAACATATTCTGTTTCTTTATTTATATTTCCCAATCTACAAGCAACAACGTCTGTATTTCCTAATTTTTTTTCAAAATTTGTCATTACTAAACTTGAAGTAATTGAATCTGTATCTGGATTTTTGTGTCCAAAAATATAAGTTTTTTCCATTTTATTTTATTTCCTTTCTTGTTTATTTTCATACGTTCATACTATATAACAAAAGATTTAAAAAATCAATGTTTTTCACATAATCTCTACAATCTTTTTATTTATCTTTACACAAAAAAGATCCGTCCTCATACGAGGACGGATCTCCTATTCTTTTAATACTTCCTTTTTCGATTACTCGACTTTAGCATCTTCCTCAGGCTTTTGAGTAGTACCCTTCTTCGAGCTCATCAAAAAATCTCTCTGAGCCTTATAGTTCTTGGCATCCTCTTCTGCCGCTTGTTTCTGCCGTTCGAGTTCTCGCATCTGTGCTTTACAGTCATCAAGTGATTCCCTGATAACATCTGCTTTGCGCTGATAGTTTCTTTCCTGCTGTACAGAGTCTTTGATCATCTTGTTGATTTGCATGCTGAGTGCAATAATGACCACACCCATGATAATGATGACCACGGAAAGAACGATAACCAGAACCGTCATTCCCTGCATACCGAGAGTTGCAATAGCGTTACCCATAGTTATACCTCCATTGTTAATTATTTTTTAGGGTTACAATATTGTTTTTCTACCTCCTTACAGTGAGTATTAAAGGATATTCACCTCCAAGATTATAATGATAATTCTTTTTTTATCTAGGTTACAGTTAATATTATAGCATAATATTTAAGTTTTTTCAAGTATTATGTAAATTGTAGTCATATTCTCTATATTTATGAATATATAATTATAAGAAATATTATATAATGGAGGTCTCCATGAACTTTATAGTAATTTCAATAAGAAAATACTTTTTTACCATTATTTTTTTATTATTTACAATATGTTTATTATTGTTTTCAAATAATAATTTAATTGCTGCGCAAAATGGACTTGCCTTGTGGGCTACAAAGGTATTGCCTACTCTCTTCCCATTTTTTGTAGCAACAGAGCTTTTATGCCAAACAAATTTTACTCATATACTTGGAAAAATATTAAATAAATTTATGAAACCTATATTTAATGTCCCTGGAGAAAGTGCTATTGCAATAATTTTAGGTACAATTAGTGGTTATCCTATTGGAGCAAAAGTTGTATGTAATTTAAAAAGTCAAAAAATCATTTCAAAAATTGAAGCAGAACGTCTTATTGCATATACAAATAATTCTGGACCTTTATTTATTCTAGGTACTGTCGGAATTGCTTTATTTGGAAATAAAAGAGTCGGATTTATATTACTAATCTCCCACATATTAGCTTCTTTAATGGTTGCATATTGCTTTAGATTTTGGAAAAAAGATAAATTTGATATAAATTATAGAGAAACAAAATTTAACTCAAAACTTACTCCTATGAAAATTTCTGATATAGGAGAAATTTTAGGAACTTCTATAAAAAAAGCTATTTCTACCATTCTTTTAATTGGTGGCTTTATTGTTATTTTTTCAGTAGTATTATCAATTCTACAAACATCTGGAATATTAAATATTTGCTCTGAAATATTATATAACTTTCGGAATACAAAAAGAGATTTCTTTAAGTATGATTTCTGGAATTATCGAACTTACAAATGGTGTAAATTTGACAGCTCTTCTTGCCACATCAAACTATACTGTATCTATTCTTTTAACATCATTTTTATTAGGATTTGGAGGAATTTCAGTTCTTCTTCAAGTTTATAGCATTATTGCCAAAGAAGGAATTTCTATAAAACCTTATTTCTATGGAAAATTACTTCAAGGACTTTTTTCTATAATATTTACTTTTATACTAATATAAAATTTATATAATGTTCGTAAATTTCATCTAAATTGTAATAGGTGCCTGCTATGCATAGCAGGCACCCATTTTTATATATCCAAATGATAATAAGTGGTTACTTCATTACCATCTTTATCCTTTGTTTTCTTGGCTTTCCACTCTGGCTTCCATGGATACATACACTTGACAACTCCTAGTAAAACAAGAAGTGCAAGAATAATCCAAATCCAAAGTGGTTCTACTCCTAGTAAAGTTGAAATCTCCCGAATACTTTCTAGCATAGTAGCAAACCTCCTAACAAAAGTTATATAATTATTATAATATAGTTTCATTTTTATGTCAACTTTAGTATATGTCAGTAAAAAAATATCTTGAAGAATATTATAACTTAGTATGATAACAGCTAAGAGCACTTCAATTTTATTTGAAATGCTCTTAGCTTATTGTATTAATCATCTAATTTATATTTTTCTCTTTTTACATAGCTTGTATGTAATAGTTCATGAGCTTTATGCCCTCCAGCTTCTCCTAAATATTCTTCATATATTTTTTGAACAACTGGATTTTCATGAGACTTTCTTATTGTACTTTTCTCATCTATTGTGTATAAAGCATTTGCTCTTTTTGATCTAATATCTATGCTTGCTCTTTCTTTTGATGTTCTAATTGGTTGACCTCCACCCATTACACATCCTCCTGGACAAGCCATAATTTCAACAAATTGATAGTCTGCTTTTCCACTTTTTATTTCTTCCATGATAACTTGAGCATTTTTTAAACCTGATACAACAACAACTTTAACTTCTGTTCCATTCATATTAACTGTCGCTCTTTTAATTCCTTCTTCTCCTCTAACTGGCTCATATTCTAATTTTTCAAAATGATTTCCTGTAACTTTTTCATGAACAGTCCTTAATGCAGCTTCCATAACTCCACCTGTTGTCCCAAATATTGCTGCTGCTCCTGTTGCCTCTCCCATTGGATTATCAAAATTAGAATCTTCTAAATTAACAAAATCAATATGTGCTTGTTTTATCATTCTTGCAAGTTCTCTTGTTGTAATTACACTATCCACATCATCAAATCCAGCTCCTTGCATATCATCTCTTGTTCTTTCAAATTTTTTAGCAATACATGGCATAACAGATACCACATATATTTTGGCTGGATCAATTCCCATTTTTTCAGCATAATAAGATTTAATAAGTGCTCCAAACATTTGATGTGGTGATTTACAAGTTGATAAATTTGGTATTAATTCAGGATAATTTAATTCCATATATCTAACCCATCCTGGACTACAAGAAGTAATCATTGGAAGTGTTCCTCCATTTTGGAATCTGTCTAAAAATTCTGTACCTTCTTCCATAATTGTAAAATCAGCTCCAGTGTTTGTATCAAATACTTTATCAAACCCTAAATGTCTTAAACTTGTTACCATTTTTCCTTTTACATTAGTACCAATTTCCATTCCAAATTCTTCTCCAAGAGCAACTCTTACTGCTGGAGCGGTTTGTACTACAACATATTTATCTTCATCTCTTAAAGCTTTCCAAACATCTGCTGTACTATCCTTTTCTTTCAATGCTCCTACTGGACAAGCTTCTATACACTGTCCACAAAATGTACAATTTACATCATTTAAACTTTTATTTTTATATGTTGAAACTGTTGAAGCAAAACCTCTTTCTGTGCAATCAATTGCACCAATTCCTTGAACTTTTTTACAAGTTGCAACACATCTTCTACATAAAATACATTTATTGAAATCTCTAACAATTGCTGGTGATATATCGTCTATTTCATGTTTATTTCTACTACCTTGATATTTTATTTCATCAACATAAAATTCTTGAGCAAGTTTTTGTAATTCACAAGTTCCATTTCTTGTACATGTTAAACATTCTCTATCATGGTTTGATAAAATTAAATCAAGTACTATTCTTCTAGCTTCAATAACTGCTGGTGTATTTGTTTTTACCACCATTCCTTCTTCTACTTTTTGAATACATGATGTTGCAAATCCACGTCTACCTTCTACTTCAACAACGCACATTCTACAATCACCAATTTCATTTATATCTTTTAAGAAACATAGAGTAGGAATATCGATATTTGCTTTTTTAGCAGCTTCTAAAATTGTTGTTCCTTCTGGAACTTCAACTTTTCTTCCATTTATAGTTAAATTAACCATTACTTTCTCCTTTCATATTTGGATCTTTGATTGATTTTTCTTTATTCTCAAACATACCAACAAAAAATATATTTATAATTGGTATTTCAAACATCAATCTCATCATAGAATTTGTTTGATTGATTTTTTTTCTGAATTCTTGTGAATCTTGCTTTTTATATTCTCCATATTCATCATCTATATAAGTAGGAACCGCATATCCTGTTTGCATATTCATAATCTTAATACCTGTTGGATATACAAAAAAGATCATTATAATTGCAATTATTAAACACACTGACTGATATTTTTCTAATTTTTTATTAATCTTATATTTTTTTAATAAGTTTATAATTAAAACAATCATAAGTATATAAGTTAAACACGTAATTAATGTTTTAACAATAGAACATATATCAGTTGAATATGTTGAAATACATTTTAATATAATAATAAAAGCAAGAATACTTACATTATTTAATACTATGTGAAATTCTTTATGTCTGATAGTATATATAATAGATACTAAAGTTTCTATTGCAAAAAATATTATTAATCCCATATTCATGCTCCTACGATTTAATCGCATGGAATGGACATTTAGTAATACATGTACCACACTTAATACATTTTTCTTCATCTATAACATGTGTTTGTCTTACATCTCCTGAAATTGCATCTACTGGGCAATTTCTCTTACATAATCCACAACCTTTGCATAATTCTGGATCAATATGTAATTTCATTAATGCTTTACATTCACCAGCTCTACATTGTTTATGATCTATATGTTCTCTATATTCTTCTCTGAAATATTTTATTGTACTCAATACAGGGTTTGGAGCTGTTTGACCAAGTCCACAAACAGATGCTTTTTGGATATTGCTACATAATCTTTCTAGTTTTTCAATATCTCCATCTTCTCCTTTACCTTCTGTTATTTTTTCTAACATTTCAAGTAATCTTTTTGTTCCAATTCTACATGGTGTACATTTTCCACAAGATTCATCTACTGTAAATCCTAAATAAAATTTAGCTAAATTTACCATACATTTTGAATCATCCATAACAATCAATCCACCAGAACCCATCATAGAACCAATAGCTTGTAATGATTCATAATCAATTGGTGTATCTAAGTGTTCTTCTGTTATACATCCACCTGAAGGACCTCCTGTTTGAGCAGCTTTGAATTTTCTACCGTTTGGTATACCACCACCAATATCAAATACGATTTCTCTTAATGTAACTCCCATAGGTACTTCAACAAGTCCTATATTATTTACATTTCCTCCTAAAGCAAATACTTTAGTTCCTTTTGATTTTTCTGTTCCTATGCTAGAATACCACTCAGCACCATTTAAAATAATTTTTGTGATATTTGCATATGTTTCTACGTTATTTATTAAAGTTGGTTTTCCAAATAAACCTTCGTTTGCTGGGAATGGTGGCTTTAATCTTGGTTGACCACGTCTTCCTTCAATAGACTCTAAAAGTGCTGTTTCCTCACCACAAACAAATGCTCCTGCACCAAGTCTGATTTCTAAATCAAAATTAAATCCAGAATTCCAAATATTTTCTCCTAAAATTCCATATTCTCTTGCTTGATCTATTGCAATTTGGAAACGTTTTACTGCTATTGGATATTCTGCTCTTACATAAATATATCCTTTAGTTGCTCCAACTGCATATCCTGCTATCATCATGGCTTCTACAACACTGTGTGGATCTCCTTCTAGAATACTTCTATCCATAAATGCTCCTGGATCGCCCTCATCAGCATTACATACTACATATTTTTGATCACCAACTGCCATTTTTGTAAATGACCACTTTTTTCCTGTTGGAAATCCAGCTCCACCACGACCTCTTAATCCAGAATTTGAAACTTCATTAATAACATCATCTGGTGTCATATGGAATAGAACTTTTTCTAAAGCTTTATATCCGTCAAAAGCAATATATTCATCTATATTTTCAGGATCAATTACACCACAATTTTTAAGTGCAATTCTTTTTTGTTTTTTATAAAAGTTTAATTCATCTAGTTGTTTTACAACTGTATTATCAACGTCTTTACACAAAAGTCTTTCGACAATTTCTCCATTTTGAATATGTTTTTCAATTATTTCTTCACAATCATCTGGTGTTACCATTGCATAAAATACATCTTCTGGTCTTATTATTACTATAGGCCCTTTAGCACATAATCCAAAACACCCTGTTTGAATAACTCTAACATTTTCTATATTTTTATCTTCTATTATTCTTCTAAAATTTTCTATAATTTTAGGAGATTTTGAAGATGTACAACCTGTACCATGACAAACTAAAATATGTTTTTCACGTGTTGTAGCATTAGTATTTACTCTCAAGTCTAATTCTTTTCTTTTTTCTTCTCTTATGTTGCAAATTTCTTCTAATGTTTTCATAGATTCGCTCCTTTCTAGTTTTCAGATTCCATATATTTATCTAGTATTTCATCCATAGTTTTAACAGTTGCTTTTCCATAAACCTCATCATTAACTGTAAAAACTGGTGCCAATCCACATGCACCAACACATCTAGTTGCTTCTAAAGAAAACTTCCCATCTTTTGTTGTTTCTCCCACATCAATACCTAATCTTTCTTTAGCTCTATCTAAGATTTTTTCAGAACCTTTTACAAAGCATGCTGTTCCTAAACATACTGCAATATGATATTTTCCCTTTGGTTTTAAAGTAAATCTTGAATAAAAAGTAATAACACCATAAATTTCAGCCATAGGAATTGATAAATATTCAGAAATTGCAACTTGAGCTTTTTCTGGCACATAACCATAATATTCTTGAACTTCGTTTAATATTTGAATTAGGTTATCTTTTTCTTGTTTGTAAGTATTAAGGATTTCTTGCATTTTTGGATCTTGCCCACTGCATCCTTGACATCTAGTATTTTCCATTCTTTAATTTATGTTAGATTTTCTAACATATCTCCTTTCTTCAAATGTTTAAGCTATTTATCGCTTAAGAATAAATACATTATATCATCCTCTTCTATTCATTCTATGCATATATTTATGTATAAAATTCAATTTGATTATATCATATTTTGTTTTTTTTAAAAGCTTTTTCGACAAAAACTTTAAAAAAAATATTGTCAATTTTGTCAAGATTTTCAAAAGAAAAAGCAGAGAAAAAATCTCTGCTCAAAATACAAATTAATAAATTTTTCTTAAGTATCTAAAACTTTAGAAGGATAAAATTTTAGATATTTCTTCTGTACATATTTTATTTTAATTTTAAATTAATGAAATCTAAATCAAATAGAAAATCATATATAATTTGAATGATATCATATCCTTTATATGATGCAAATAAATATGCAAATAATATTACTCCAATAACAATTATAATAAAGCATATTTTACTAAATATTTTTAATTTATATCTATCTGAAACTAACTTTACAATTACTGCTAAAAAAATAACTGGTAATACCAATAAATAATACATATTTACACTCTCCTTTAAAATACATATTTATTATAGCATGTATTTTGAATTATGTAAAGTATGGATTTTTATTTAATATTTTAGTTTTTACATAAATATAAGTAAGAATCTATTAATAGATTCTTACTTATACTCTTATATATTATAATTAATTATTAAAGAAAGCTCTATATCCTTTATAAGCTTGATATACATCAAATTTACTTGTTATTTCATAAGGTGAATGCATTCCCATTACAGGAACTCCAAGGTCTACAACATCCATTCCTCTATTTGCAAGAGTAAGAGCAATTGTTCCTCCTCCACCTTTATCTACTCTACCAAGTTCACAAGATTGATATTTAGCATTTGCTTCATCAAATATTTTTCTAAGTTCGGCAACAAGTTCTGCTGGCGCCTCTGAAGCTCCAGATTTTCCTCTTGAACCTGTATATTTCACAAGTGACATACCTTTTCCTAAATATGCTGTATTATTTTTTTCAAAAGCATATGCAAAATTTGGATTAAATGCAGCATCAACATCTGCTGATAAAGCTTGTGTTTTTGAAAATGCTTTATATAATGAACTTGATTTTGTATTTCCAGTTTTTTCAAGTATTTCTAATACAAATGTATCAAAAATTCTTGATTCCATTCCAGAAACTCCATTAAAACCAACTTCTTCTTTATCAGTAATTATACATAAAGCTGTTTTTCTTGGATATGTTGTATCTAATATTGCTCTTAATCCTGTATAGCAACATACTTTATCATCTTGACCATATCCTGCAATCATACTATAATCCAAACCTGTACTTTTGGCTTTAAATGCTGGAACTAATTCTATTTCTGAACTTATAAAATCAACTTCTTTAATTCCATATCTATCATTTAATAATTTTAATATGTTTAATTTCACTCTTTCAGACACTTCATCACAATCATATGGAATACTTCCCATTAAAACATTAAGCTCTTCGCCTTGAACTCCATCTTTTAATTTTCTTTCCATCTGCTCTTGTGCTAAATGTGGTAATAAATCTGAAATTGTAAATATTGGATCTGTTTCGTTTTCTCCAATGCAAATATTTACTTTTTCTCCATCAGATTTAACAACTGTACCATGTATGCTAAGTGGAATATTAGTCCATTGATATTTTTTTATACCACCATAATAATGTGTTTTTAACATTCCTAAACCATTTTCTTCATATAATGGATTTTGCTTTAAATCTATTCTTGGAGAATCACAATGTGCTGCAACTATTTTAAATCCATTTTCTGTATTATCTGTACCAATTACAGCTGCATATAAACATCTTCCTCTATTTACATAGAAAACTTTGTCTCCTGGATTTAAAGTTTCTTTTTCAGAAATATCAACAAATCCATTTTTTATTAAAATTTCTTTTGAATTTTGAACTATTTCTTTTTCTGTTTTAGATGCATTTAAATAATACATATACTCGTCTGCAAACCTAAAAATTTTTTCTAATTCTTCATCTGATAAATTTTCCCATCCAGACTTTCTGTCTTTAAATAATTTTTCTTTTAATTCTTTTCCGTCATTACTTGACATTAGCTACCACCTTCCTTTTCTTATGTATATTATTTACTTTTAGATAATTTCTATTATATTTTTCTTAGAGATTTTTTTTGTACCTATTTTATAAGCTTCTTTTATTTGTTCTATACATTTTTCTGCTTTTTCAGGAGATGTTGCATGAACATATGCTAAGATATCTCCTTTTTTTACTTCATCTCCAATTTTTTTATTAAATATTAGTCCTACTCTAGAATCTATACTATCTTCTTTATGAATTCTACCAATTCCAAGTTCTACTCCTGCTTTTCCTACTTTTTCTGCATCTAATTCTTCTATATATCCTTCAAATTCTGAAAGAACTGGTGTAATTATAGGCGCTTTTTCAAATTTATTAGGATCTTCTATATAACTTACATCCCCACCTTGTTTTGAAACTAATTCTTTAAATTTCTCAAATGCTTTTCCATTTTCTATAACTTCAAGAATTTTACCTTTGTTTTCTAAGATATTAGGATATTTTCCTGATAGATTCATCATTTGAACACATAAATTTTGAACAACATCTTTAACGTCTTCTGCCATATTTCCTTTTAATGCATCTATTGCTTCTATTACTTCTAAAGTATTTCCTACAGAATATCCTAACGGTTCATCCATATTTGTAAGTACACATACAGTTTCTCTGTCTGCCCATTTTCCAATTAAAGACATCATTTTTGAAAGTTTTTTTGCATCTTCTTTGTTTTTCATAAATGCACCTTTACCACAAGTCACATCTAAAACAATAGAATCAGCACCTGAAGCAATTTTTTTACTCATAATACTTGATGCAATAAGAGGAATACTATTTGTACAACCAATTGTATCTCTTAAAGCATATATCTTTTTATCTGCTGGTGCTAAGTTTAATGTTTGTCCCATTAAACTTATACCAATTTCTTTTATATTTTGTTTGAATTCATCTATTGATAAATTAATATTATACCCTGGAATTGATTCTAATTTATCTACTGTACCACCAGTAATTCCCAAACCTCTTCCACTCATTTTTGCTACTGGAATTCCAAGACT
This sequence comes from uncultured Clostridia bacterium, assembly GCA_949482135.1. Lineage (GTDB taxonomy): Bacteria > Bacillota > Clostridia > TANB77 > CAG-508 > Scatovivens. Next base: position 72,346 of record CASYFC010000008.1, on the reverse strand, counting down.
TGCAATTATCGGCATTACAATTAATGTAATTTTATCTCCTACCCCCCCTGTTGAATGTTTATCTACAATGTGATTTGAAATATCTTTTAAGTCTAACACATCACCTGAATTTGCCATAGCAATTGTTAAATCTAATATTTCATCTTGAGTCATTCCATTTATACAAATGGCCATTATTAAAGCTGCTGCTTGATAATCTGTAACTTCGCCATTTGTATAATTACTTACAAAAAATTCTATTTCTTCTTTAGATAATTCTAAATTATTTTTCTTTTTTTCAATAATATCTATAATATTCATTAAATAACCTTTCTATTTTATTATTTCAAGAACTCTTGATTTGAAGTTTATTTTTTTATTTGTGATAATAAATGCTTCTTTCAAGTTTTGAGTAGTTCCATTTATTTTACTATCTTCATCTGTATGAATGTAAGCCAAAGTTTCTCCAACAGTAACTGTATCTCCAACCTTTTTGTTTAAAGTAATACCAGCAGTTCTATTTATAGAGCCTTCATCTTTCATTCTTCCAGCACCTAAATAATATGCTATACTTCCAACCATGTCAGCATCTATAGATTCTACTGTTCCTGTTTCTGTTGATAAAACTGGCATAATATATTTTGAACTTTTGAATAATTCTGGATTATCAATATATTCTGTATTTCCACCTTGAGCTGCTACCATTTCTTTAAATTTTTCAAATGCTGCACCAGATTTAATTGTATTTTTAATCATTAAAGCATTTGCTTCTAAATCTTTACTTTCTGTAGCTAAAGCTATCATAATACTTCCAAGAGCTTCTATAACATTTCCCAAATCTTCAGAAATAATTCCTTTTAAAGCATTAATTGTTTCTTTCATTTCTAAATTGTGTCCAATAGAATATCCTAGTGGCTGATTCATATTGGTTACAACACACGCAACATCTTTACCTAAAGATTTACCAAGTCTTACAAGTAATTTGGATAAACGTTTTGCTTCATCTCTATTATTTATATATGTTCCTCTGCCACACGTAATATCAAATACTATTTTGTTGCTTCCTGTTGCTATTTTTAAACTCATTAAACTAGCAGCAATAATTGGCAAACTATTTTCACATGCAGTTGCATTTCGTAATTTATACATTTTTCCTTCTGCTGGAGCAAATGAAAGACCTTGATTCATTATGCAAACATTAGTATCTTTTAGATTTTTTTTGAACTCTTCTATAGACAAATCTGTTGTAAATCCTGGTATTGATTCTAATTTATCAATCGTACCTCCTGAAACACCATATCCTCTACTTGAAATTTTTGCAACGGGAATGTCTAAAGAAGCTAAAATAGGCATTAATAATATTGTGGCTTTATCACCTATACCACCTGTTGAATGTTTATCTACAATGTTTTCTGCGATATCACTTAAGTCTATCATATCACCAGATTCTGCCATAGCAAGACTTAAATTTAAAATTTCCTCTTCTGTAAGTCCATTAATATAAATGTAACTTATTAATGAAGCTGCTTGCGCTTCTGAAATTTCTCCTTTTTCTAACTTACCAATAAAATAATTAATTTCATCTTTAGTTAGTTCTTCTTTTGCCCTCTTCTTACGAATAATGCTTTTAATATCCATTATATTCATCCTTTCTTTAGTATATCTATATTATTTTTTATTAAACTTTAGTAAAATTTTTTATAAAAGATTTTCTATGTAAAATGCAAGGTCCATTTTCTTTTATAATTCCAATATGTTCTGCTGTTCCATATCCTTTATGTTTCGAAAAACCATAAATAGGATATACTTCATCCCATTCGCGCATAATTCTATCCCTTGTTACTTTCGCAATAATAGATGCAGCAGCAATACAATAATTTTTTGCATCTCCTTTAACAACAGAAATATAAGGTATTCCTAATGTATCTAGATTGTTTAATGCGTCTACCATTATAACATCTGGTTTTTGATTTAAACCTTCTAATGCTAACTTAACGCCTAACTTAGTAGCATTTAAAATATTTATTTCATCTATTGTTTTTTGATCAACTATTCCTACGCTGTAGGCAATTGCCTCTTCAATAATTTGTTCGTAAATTTTTTCACGTTTTTTTTCAGAAACTTTTTTTGAATCATTAACTCCTTCAATAAAAGAATCCTCTGGTAAAATAACAGCTCCAACAACAACTGGACCAGCAAGTGGTCCTCTTCCAGCCTCATCAATTCCACAAATAAATTTTACATTTTCATTATATAATTTATTTTCTTCTTCTTTTAAAATAGTTAATCTTTCAATTTCTTTTTCTTTCATTTTTACATCCATATTATATTTTTTTTTTAGTTTTAAGTTTATTTTAATTATATATAGATATTATATATATAGTAAAAAAATAATGCAAGAAAAAAGAAAAGTTTTTTACTTAGTATAATCAACATTTACTTGCATTTTTTCTTAATTTGTAATACATTAAAAAATAATGTATTTATTTATGGAGGTAATAAAATGGAGAATGAAAATGAATTTTATTCTAATGATACTACATTAAAGAAAGATACTACTCCAAAAAAATCAAATAACTTTGGAAAAACAGTTTTTGTACCATTTCTTTCAGGTATTGTTGGAGCAACTTTAGTAATAGGTACTTGCTTTGGAGTACCTACTATAAGAGAAAAAATTGTTGGTAAAACTTATTTAAAAGGAACAACATCAACATCTGCTGGAACATCTAATGATAATCCATTAAATTTGATTAACATAGCAGATTATTCAAACACATCTATTGCTGTTGCTGAAAAAGTATTACCATCAGTTGTTGGTATAACAGTAACATATCAAGTAAGTTCAATATTTGGGTCAAGTGAAGGAAAAGCCACTGGTTCTGGTATTATTATTTCAGAAGATGGATATATTTTAACAAACAATCATGTTATTTCTTCTGAAAATACAGCTTCATATTATGCAATTTCAGAAGCAACAAATATTAAAATTAATCTTTATAGTGATGAAACATTTTATGATGCAACTGTAGTTGGCACAGATCCATATACAGATTTAGCTGTTTTAAAAATAGAAAAAGAAGGATTAGTCCCTGCAACTATTGGTAATTCAGATACTAGTAAAGTTGGTGAATACGTAATGGCAGTAGGAAATCCTTTAGGAATGGATTACTCTGTAACAACTGGTATTATCAGTGCTATAAATAGAGAAGTTCAAAGTGATGGAACAACTTACTTAGCAATTCAAACAGATGCTGCTATAAATTCTGGTAATAGTGGTGGAGCATTAGTAAATGCAAATGGAGAAGTAATTGGAATTAATACAATGAAACTTGCTGGAAATGGTATTGAAGGTATTGGTTTTGCGATTCCTATTTCTTCAACAACATCTATTATAGAACAATTAATTGAAAATAAAGAAGTTAAAAGACCATATATTGGTATTTCAGGTTCTTCAGTAGATACTACACTTACAGAAAAATACAATGTTCCTCAAGGAATATATGTAGAAGAAGTTGAAAAAGATTCTCCTGCTGAAAAAGCTGGATTACAAAAAGGTGATATAATTAAGAAATTCGAAGATACGGATGTAAAATCAGTAAATGAATTAAATAGAGTAAAAAACACTTATAGTATTGGTGAAAAAGTAAAATTAACAATAATTAGAAATAATGAAGAAAAAGAAATCGAGCTTGAACTTGGAGAAGTTCCTGAAAAAACAGAAGAGTCTCAAAATCAAGTAACTATTCAAAAAGAGCCAAACTTCTCTGGTTCAATATTTGATTTATTTAGATAAAAATATAAAAAAGGAAGTTCATAAGAACTTCCTTTTTTATATTTTTAAACTTCTTTTTCCATCTATTCTATTTTCTGAATTCTTTTTATATATAACTCTATCTTTATTTAAAATTGAATAAATAAATGATGTAATTGGAACTGTATAAATTACTCCCATACTTCCTGCTATAGCTGAAATTACCTGTTCTGCAATAGTTTCTTTATTTAAGATTTCAACTATATTCATATTACAAGCCATGAATAATAATATCAATGTTAGTGAACCACCTACATAAGCTAGAATTAAAGTATTAGTCATTGTACCTATAACATCTCTTCCGATATTCATTCCACTCTTAAATAATTCAGTCCAAGTTATATCTGATTTTTTCATTTTTATCTCATCTAAACTTGATGCAATAGACATACCAACATCCATACAAGCACCAAGAGCTGAAACTATAATTCCTGCAAATAATAAATCTCTAAAATCAAAATTAATTGCAGACATACTTACACTTAATTGTATTGCATCTTCGCAAGCACCAGACATTTTTGCTAAATGATTAAATATTAATGCCATAAGTCCAGCAGAAACTACTCCTCCTAAAGTACCTATTGCTGCTGTAGTGATTTTTTTACTAAATCCACCAATTATAATAAATGTACCTAAAATTACAAGCATTGATGTTCCTATTGAAGAAATTATTGCATTATCACCTTTAAATATACCTTTTATCATAATAAGATATATTAAAACAATTGTATATAGTAATCCTAATATTGCTTTTATACCTTTTTTACCACCAACTAAAACTATACTTAATAAGAATACTACAAACATTCCTATTATATATCCAGATCTAACAACATCTTGAACTGTAGCTGTAACATTCCCTTCTGAATCTTCAGATAACTGTACTAATACTTTGTCTCCAACTTCAAGTTCATATGCCATAATCTTTCCTTCAATATCATATGATAAAGTATAAGCAGTTTCAAATTCTTCACCTATATATTCTCCTTCAACGATTTCAACCTTTACTTCTTGTACTTTATCCACAACAGTTCCAGTTTTTACTTCTTTAGTACCTTTTACTTCAATTATTTTTCCATAAGTATCAGTTACAGAATCCGATGATTCTATTAATTCTGCATCATTAGAATACTCAGTATTATCTGTTGTTCCAGTTTCAGTAGCAAATACATTAATTGCTAGAAAATTCATTATTAATATGAAAATTACTAGTACAAAAATTGTTTTTTTCAATGTTCTTCCTCCTATTAAAATATTATTAAGTCCATCTCGTTAGTATAGTCTTTATTTCCATATGCATAAATTATATAAACATATCCATCTTGTGTTAAGAAAAATGTATCTGTATGATCCACTTTATACATACTATTTTGTAAATCTCTCTCGTATAAATTTCCATATGTTTCAGCAATTATTTTAGCGTTATTATAAGCTGTTCTTATATCTTTATCTATTGTTGCTTGAACTTCATCTACAGTTGTTCCTTTATATTTTATTAGCTCTTCTAAAGTATATAATTTTTCATCAGCAATACTATAATTATAAGTTCTTACAGTAACTTTTTCTGCTTTATTTTGCTCTTTTAATGATGATTTAATTACTAATGATAAAACATCTTCATTAATATAAGCTACATAAGAAACAGTATATATTGTATATCCTTCTTTTTGTCTCATTATAGAATTTGCTATGTCATAAAATTCTGTTTTAATTTGAGAATTAATTTCTTTTACTTTTTTAGAATTTATATTTATCATCGGTATTTGTGCATTAACAGTATAGAAATTTTCATCTTCATTTACTAAATTATAAACTGTATATACATAATTTTGATTATTAAGTTCTATTCTATTTGCAATAATAGGATTTGAGGTTTGAACAGTAATAGAGTTTGTAAACAAACTATTAAAATCAGCTTTTAAAACCGCAATTTCCTCTTCTGTTTTCTTAGCTCCAATATTAATACCTATCATAAATGGATCTGTATCTGAATATTTATAAAAAAATTGAATATATACACCTATACATAATGCTACAACACATACTAATAATAAACCTATTAAAAACATATATCTTTTAGTTCCTGTTAAAGAACCAACAAATCTTCTAATTGCTCTTCTCAATTTAAGTTCTCCTTATTCCTAAAATTGATTTCATTATAGCACTAAAGGAAAAATTTATCAAGACTAATCAATGAGCAATTAACATGACAAATTGGTCAAATTTTATTGTAGCAGTCATTATAGGCGATTGCCAACTTTTTCCTTATATATTTTGTTTTTTCAATAAATTCCATTGACTATATTTTAAAAATATTGTATTATAATGTCTATACAAAAGTAAAAAAAATGAAAACTAAGGAGATATTTTATAGATGATATGTTCAGTATGTAATAAAAATACCGCAGTTGTATTTTTAAATAAATTTGAAAATGGCAAAAAAACAGTTGAAGGTCTTTGCTATAATTGTGCTAAAGAAAAAGGTATCAATCCTTTAGAAGTTTTAGCCAAAAATGCTAACATTTCAAATGATGAATTAGAAGATATGTCTAATCAATTTGAAAATATATTAAAAGACTTTTCTGAAAATATGAATTTAGAAGCATTAGGAATTAACACTGAAGATTTAGAAGATTTAGATGATGAATCATCACCTGAAAAAAACTTTTTCGGAATTTTCAAAACAAATCTTACAAATAATAAAGACCAAGCCTCTAATCCTAGTAGTGAGCAACAAGAAGATGCTTCTGGAAACAAAACTGTAAAAGTCCAAAAGAAACCAAAAAATAATAAAAAGAAATTTCTAGATAATTATGGTACAAATCTTACAGAAAAAGCTAAAAACAATCAATTAGATTTAGTTGTTGGTAGAGAACGTGAAATTGAAAGAATGATTCAAATCTTAAATAGACGTTCAAAAAACAATCCATGCTTAATTGGTGAACCTGGTGTTGGTAAAACTGCAATAGCACAAGGATTAGCTATAAAAATTGCAAACCAAGAAGTACCTGCAAAATTATTAAATAAAGAAGTTTATCTTTTAGATATGACAGCAATTATAGCTGGTACACAATTTAGAGGTCAATTTGAAGCAAGAATGAAAGCTTTAGTTGATGAATGTAAGACATATGGAAATATTATTTTAGTAATTGATGAAATCCATAATATAATTGGAGCTGGTGATGCAGAACATTCTATGAATGCTGCCAATATATTAAAACCATCTTTATCTAATGGTGAAATCCAATTAATTGGAACAACTACTTTAAAAGAATATAGAAAATATATTGAAAAGGATTCAGCTTTAGAAAGAAGGTTCCAACCAGTTCTTGTTGAAGAACCAACTGTTGATGAAACAATAGAAATCATAAAAGGAATTAAAAAATACTACGAGGACTTCCACAAAGTTACTATAACACCAGACATTATTGAAAAAACAGTAAAAATGTCTGAAAAATATATACATGATAGATTCTTACCAGATAAAGCTATAGATTTAATTGACGAATCTTGCTCAAAAATAAATTTAAATAATAAAGCTTTATTTGAGCTTGAAGTTATAAAAAATGACTTAAAGAAAGTTGCTGAAGAAAAAGAAGAAGCTGTTTCTTCTGATTCAATTGAAGAATATCAAAAAGCAGCAGATTTAAAAACTAAAGAATGTAATTTAATAGAACGTATGAATGCAATAGAAAAAGAACTAAAACCTTCTATACTTACTGTTCAAGATGTTGCTGAAGTTATTGAACGCTGGACAAAAATTCCAGTTACAAAAATAACAGAGGCTGAAACAGAAAAATTATTAAATTTAGAAGCAAATCTTCATAAACACGTTATTTCACAAGATGATGCTGTAAATGCTGTTGCAAAAGCGATTAGAAGAAATAGAGCTGGCCTTCAAAGTTCAAAAAGACCACCATCTTTTATATTTGTTGGTCCAACTGGTGTTGGTAAAACAGAACTTGCTAAAGCTCTAGCTTATGAAATGTTTGGTAGTGAAGATAATATTATTAGAATTGATATGTCTGAATACATGGAAAGTCATTCAACTTCAAAATTAATAGGTTCACCTCCAGGATATGTTGGTTATGATGATGCAGGTCAATTAACAGAAAAGGTTAAAAGAAAACCATATTCAATCATTCTTTTAGACGAAATTGAAAAAGCTCATGCCGATGTATTTAACGTTTTACTTCAAGTATTAGATGATGGAAAACTTACAGATAGTCAAGGAAACACTGTTAATTTTGAAAATACAATTATAATTATGACATCAAATGCTGGTTCAAACTTAAATACAAATTCTATTGGTTTTGGAAATCAAGCCCAAGAAGGCAGTGATAAAATGTTATCCGCATTAAAAGATTTATTTAGACCAGAATTTTTAAATAGAGTTGATGAAACAATAGCATTTAAACCACTAACAAGAGATGAATTACTTCAAATTGTTGATTTATTGCTTGAAAAAACTCAAGAAGCTCTTGATACTAAAGAAATCAAACTAAATCTAAATAATGAAGCAAAAGAGTTTATCGTTTCAAAAGGTACAGACTTAAAATATGGTGCTAGACCTTTAAGAAGAGCTATTCAAAAATTAGTTGAAGATGAAATTGCTGAAATGATTTTAAGAGGAGATGTTACTTCATCTCAAACAATTTATGGATACATGGAAAACGATAAATTAAAATTTAGTATATAACAAATATGCCCCAGATTAATTTTCTGGGGTATTTTATTATTCAAAGTCCTCTATAACAGAATTTATATTCCCTTTTCCATAAACATATATTCCATTTTTTAAATTGTTTATATCATCTTGAGTCAAATATTCCTTCATTATATTAGTAGTTCTATATAAGCTCTCTTCCCCATTTTGTTCTAAGTGGTATATATCTACACTATTATCAGCTAATTTAATTACATAATGTTCATTACAGATATTATTTTCTTTTTTAGATAGTACTACTCCTGTTGAACTAAATTCATCAACTGTCCAAGCAGGATATAAATTTTCAATTTCTTTTTGAGTAAGGTTTACTAGCTCTTTAGGAAGCTCAGAATAATTAAATTCAAAATGTCCACATTCATCATAATATTTCTTTATTGCAAAAGTAGAATTAAAACTTAACTTTTCGTCTGTTGAATAAGTTTCTTGTACTTGTGTATTACTACTTATATTATTACTATCTATTGCGACATCTCCATTATTTGTTTTCCATATTCTTGCATAAAGAAATCCTATTAAGCATGAGAACATAAATATTAAAATACTATAAAATATAATTCTTTTCATAGTAATATTATGCTTTAGAAATTGATTTCTATTCAAAAAATTTCACATCGCTCTTGCTTTCTTATGTAAACTATGATACAATAAGTCGGTAACAAAATACTTATTAATGGATATAATATAATTTTTTGATCCATAATAAGCTAAAACTCACATTCTTAACAACAAGGAGGATTTCCACATGAAACATTTAAATCGTATCATCAACAGCCTTTTGGAAACTGATATGTACAAGTTTTCCATGGGACAGGCCATTTTTCATCAGTTTCCTGCCTACAAGACTACTTGGACTTTCAAGTGCCGTAACAAGGACGTAAAGTTCACTAAGGAGATGGTCGAAGAAATCAAGTATCAGATTAAGGAATACTGCAAGCTTCGATTCAAAGAAGATGAGCTGGCTTATCTTGATGGAATCGAGTGGATTCGTGGTTCTTATGTTGATTTTCTTCGCCTTTGGCAGCCACGCTATAAGGACTTCAAAATTTCTAGAAGAGCAAAGTGCGGTCTCTCTATTGAAGCCAAGGGAACTTGGCTTAATACTTCCATGTATGAAATTCCGGTACTCTCAATTGTAAATGAAGTGTACTTCAGGATGAACTACAACTACGATGAGCTCTTTGCATCCTTTAAGGAAAGGTTGCAGACAAAGATTCAGTGGCTCATCGATGGCACTTATGACATCGGAGTATTCAGCGAGTTTGGACTTCGCCGTCGTCTTTCTTCAGAAGCTCAGGATTTGGCTGTAAAGATGCTTTGCGATAATAACTCCAAGTATCATGCTTCCAAGTGTGTGGGCACATCTAATGTATACCTTGCCAAAAAATATGGTGTAACTCCTGTGGGCACAATGGCTCATGAGTGGATTATGTGCGTTGGTCAGGGCGAACATAAGCACAATCCTGCATACTCTAATTGGTATGCAATGGAAGCATGGGTAAAGGAATATGGTGTACTGAACGGCACAGCTTTAACAGACGCAATCACAACTGATTGTTTCCTTAAAGACTTCCAGAAGACCTATGCCACCCTGTTTAGTGGTGTACGCCATGACAGTGGTGATCCCTATGAGTGGGGCGAGAAAATGATTGCTCACTACAACAGCTTGAACATTGATGCAACAACAAAAACCTTATTGTTCAGTGACAGCCTTGACTTCGAAAAGGCACACAATCTTAATGCCCACTTCGCTGGTCGTGCAAAGGTTGCTTTTGGTATTGGTACGTATTTGTCTAATGACACAATGGTACCTGCTCTGAACATTGTCATGAAGACCACTGCTTGCAATGGGCAAGATGTGGCCAAGATTTCTGACACACCTGGTAAGGGTATGTGTAAGAATCCAGCATATATCGACTATCTGCAAAGAAGCATCAATTGGCGTATGACTCACGAGTAATTCAGTGTAAAAACCAGAATTAATAAGTTTTAGCAGTACTGGCGGAATTCTTTAAATAGAATTCCGCCAGTTTTCATTTATTCTATATGTTTTTTTATTTTAATTATTCCTTTTGTATTTACAATAATAGATATCTCTCCATTTATATCTGTTCTATATATTTTAATATTACTTTTCTCAAGTCTTTCTATAATCTCATTATTGGGATGTCCAAAACTATTTTTCTTTCCTACACCTATTAAAGCAATCCTTGGATTTACATTACTTATAAATTCTTCTGTAGACGAAGTTTTTGAACCATGATGTGCAATTTTTATTATCGTGGACTTTAATTCAGATAAAACAATTTCTTTTTCAGCAATTTCTTCTATATCACCTGTAAATAATATTGAAAAATTATTGTATTTTAATTTGAAAACTAAAGAATTATTATTTAATGCATTTTCATATATTAAATTATTTTTATCTGGCCAAAGCACTTCCAAATTAATAATTTTATCTATCTTTTTTATATCACCTTTGGATAAAGTCATAATATTAATTCTTTTCTTATTAGCCAACTCAATTAATTTTTCTAATTGAGTTGAAGTTTTTGGTTGAAGCCCAATTAAAATATTTTCTACTTTCATGTTTTCTAAAATATATATTAATCCACCAATATGGTCACTATCCGCATGTGAAACAATTACATAGTCCACTCTTTTTATTCCTCTATCTAACAAATATGGAAATACCACTTTTTCTCCATAATCATATTTATCTGAATTACCTTCTCCTCCATCAATTAAAATCCTTTTTCCAAATGGAGTTGTTATAAATGTGCAATCTCCTTGTCCTACATCTACAAAGTGAATTTTTAAATTAAAATCGATTTTATAAACCTGTGAAGTTAAAGATAAAATTATACTTATTATTACGACTTTCTTTAATAATTTATTATTATAAATCTTTGACTTTAATAACTTTAAATAGTCTAATCTTTTACATAAAAAGATTTTTAGCATATGAACTTTATGAATTCTAAAGTAAATTATAAAACCAAATAATATTACATAATAAAGCATAATTAAATAAAAACTTGGAGTTATTACAAAAATCCTTGATAATGGGATTCTCCCTACTATATTAGCTGTTTTTAAAATAATATAAATCATTGTCTTTTCTAAATATGATAAAAACTTTGAAATAGGAAAAAATATAAAAGAAATAAATATACTTATATATCCAATTGCTAATATATAACCAATAAAAATTGTTATAATAAAATTTGAAATAAAAAAAGTAAGCGAAAAACAATTAAATACATATATCACTATGGGAAATATAAAAATTTGTGCAGATAAACTTAAAGCAATGCTTTTATGACATTTTTTTCTGAATATTACTCTATACCAAAAGTCATAAGTTACTACAATTCCAATTGTTCCTGCATATGATAGCCACAATCCCACACTAAATATATTATATAGATTAATTATTATTATAAAAAATAGTGATAAAATAAAACTCATATAAAAATTATTTTTTTTGTAAAATACAGAACATAAAATTATAAAAAAATTCATAATACATGTTCTCATACAGGATATTGAATTACCTGTTAAATTTAAGAATAATATTAAAAAACATAATAAAAAAATATTTCTTATTTTTTTACTAATAATAATCTTTTCTAATACAAAATTAATTCCTAACAAAATAAATGATACATGTAACCCTGAAATTGCTAAAATATGTGAAATATTTGCACTTTTGAAATCTTGCATTATATCTTCTGATAGCTCACTTTTATTTCCAATTAATAGACTCTTTAAAAAAGCACTATAATCTTTTTCATACAAGCTATCTATTTTTCTTTCAAAACAGTTTCTTATTTTAAACAAAAAATAATTATAATCTTTTACATGAAATTTTTTATCAATTTCTTCTACATATACAATTCCATAAATTTTATTTTGTTTTAAATAATTCCTATAACTAAACCCTTTATAATTTCTACTTACTTCTCCTTTTTCAAAACTTCCCTTAACAAATATTATATCTCCTGGGATTAATTCTTTATCTTTTTTTACATATAAAATTAATTTTGTATTTTTACTGTTTTTTATAGATTTATTTTCTATTACTTTTACTACATACTTATTATAATAGTCTTTTTCTTCTTTTTCCTTTATTATTTTACAATAAAAAGACATTTCTATTTTTTCAGGATAAATTCTTTCAAAAGATAAAATAAGAGCTATGTTATAATAACATAGCCCCATTATTAATAATAAAATTAACAGTTTTATTTTCAAATAGCTAACCTCCAATCGTTAGCCCCCAAGCAATTATTCTACAACTCTTTTTGCAGAAACAAATCTTTCATTATAATAAGAATTGGTGTTTAGATTATCTGTAACAACACCTCTTGATGGATTTGCTGCATGTATAAATTCTCCATTTCCAATGTATACTCCTGTATGACCTATACTTGTTTTACTTTCATTGTAAAATAGTATTAAATCACCAACTTGTAAATTTTCTCTAGCCACATCTGAACCAACATTTGTTTGAGATGCTGCAGTGCTTCCTAAACTATATCCAAAATTAGAATATACATATCTTGTAAATCCTGAACAATCAAATCCTGATTCTGGTGTTTTGCCACCAAGAACATATGAATATCCTAAATATTTTTTTGCATATTCAGCAACTTGTGTTCCATCATTGCTATTAGCAAAACTATTATTTAAAGCAGAATTCGCTTCTTGATTTACTTTGGTTGTATCTTGCTCTACTTCTCCTCTAGATTCAGATAAATTTCTTGAACTGACATCCTCTTTTTGTATTGTAATTAGTTTCTTACTTACATATCCAGAAGCTTTGGAACTAGTGATTTTATACCAGTCTCCCTCTTCAGCAACTATTGTTACTTTATCATCATAATCTAGAAATTCTATTAATTTTGCAGATGTACTTGCTGATTCTCTTACTTTTGCTGTTTCTACATTTATTTTCCCTGTCTTATTTACTGCTGTTTCATTTGATGTTGTATTTGTTTGATTTTTATTTGTATTAGAAGTATTAGTTGAGTTTGTAGTATTTGTTTTATTTTCAGAAACTGTATTTGAAACTTCGTTTTGAGTTCCTTCATTTGTAAAATCTGAACTATTAACAGTTTCTGGATTTGATATAACAATTTTTGATCTTGGTATCCATCCTGTAACAACACCATCACTAACTTGAACCCAATTCCCTATCTCTTCTAATATAGTTAATTGCTTTGATGCATCAAATTGTGCTATTACTGTAGAAACAATACTTGGCATATTCCTTAATGTTGATGTTGAATTAGTTGTTACCTTTGAAGGATCCTGCATATTTTGTGAAGTTGATGTATTTGCATTGCTTTCATTTACTTGATTTTTAACTGCAGTATTTGTTTGATTGTTTGAATTTGTTGTATTGGTTTCATTTTTTGAAGCTTGAGTATTCGTTGTATTTGACTTTGTTGAAGTATTATTTTTTTTATTTGATACAGTTAAATACTCTTTTTTTACATAGCCTGTATTTCCATCGTATTTAACTTGATACCATTCTCCTGCTTCACCAATAATTTCAACTTCATCATCTTCATAAATATTTGTTATTATATCTGAATCTGTATTATTTTCTTTTCTAATTCTTGTAGCACTCACATTAACTTTACCTGTATCTGCAAAAGATGTTCCTATTAATAAAATACTCACTAAAGAAAATATAAAAAATATTTTTTTAATAAATTTCATAAAACTACATTCCTTTATTCTTCAATATTTTTTAAGTCTAACTTTATATGTACCTCCTCTAGTTGTTTATCAAAAACTCTAGAAGGTGCATTCATTAGTAAATCTCTTGCCTTCTTATTCTTTGGAAAAGCTATTACTTCTCTGATATTATCTTCTTTTGCAAGAAGCATAACTATTCTATCTATTCCTGGTGCAGCACCTGCATGTGGTGGAGTTCCATAGCTAAATGCATTAAATAATGCACCAAATTTTCCTTTTACATCTTCTACTGTATAACCTGCAATCTCAAAAGCCTTTATCATAATATCTTGATCATGATTTCTTACAGCACCTGATAAAATTTCATATCCATTACATACAGCATCATATTGATAAGCATATATATCTAATGGATCTTTATTCTCTAATGCTTCTAATCCGCCTTGTGGCATTGAGAATGGATTATGATTAAAATCTATTGTTCCTTCATCTGACAATTCATACATAGGAAAATCTACTATAAAACAGAATTTATAAACATCTTTTTCTAATAAATCTAATTCATTTCCTAATTTTATTCTAATACCACCCGCAATTTTTACAGCTTTATTATATTCATCTGCTACAAAATATATTGCACTCCCTGGTTTAATATTCATTCTTTCAAAGATTTTTTCTTTTCTTTCATCATCTATAAATTTGCTAATTCCACCGTTTAAGTTTCCTTCACTATCTACTTTAACCCAAGCTAATCCTTTTGCTTCTAATTCATCAACAGCATATGCAGACATATTATCAAAGAATTTTCTTGGTTTATCTTCCATATTTTCAGTAACTAAAGCTTTAACTGTTTTATCTTTAAAAGCATTAAATTCTGTTCCTTCAAAAATATCTGTTAAATCTGTAATTACTAGAGGATTTCTTAAATCTGGTTTATCAGAACCATATTTTTCCATAGCTTCTTTAAAAGGTATTCTTAAAAATGGTCCTTCATCAACTTTCCAGTCTGTATTTTCTTTAAAAACTTTTGGTAATACTGTTTCAATAACATCAAATACATCTTCTTGAGTAGCAAAACTCATCTCGAAATCTAATTGATAGAATTCTCCTGGTGAACGGTCTGCTCTAGGATCCTCATCTCTAAAACATGGCGCTATTTGATAATATCTATCAAATCCAGAAACCATTAGTAGTTGTTTAAATTGTTGTGGTGCTTGTGGAAGCGCATAAAATTCTCCTGGATGCAATCTACTTGGTACAAGAAAATCTCTAGCTCCTTCTGGTGATGAGTTAGCAAGAATTGGTGTTTGAATCTCTGTAAATTCTAGCTCATCCATAGCTGTTCTAAAATCTTTTAATATTTTAGAACGTAATAATATATTTTTATGAATACTTTCATTTCTTAAATCTAAAAATCTATATTCTAATCTTAAATCTTCTCTAACATTTTGACCTTCAACATTTATTTCGAATGGTAAAGAATTTCTACATTTTCCAAGTACTGTAATTTCTTTTGCAACAACTTCTATATCTCCTGTAGGAATTTTATCATTTTTACTAGTTCTTTCTACAACAATACCAGTTACAGTTACTGTACATTCTTTTGTTATATCTTTCATATCACAATTGGTTTCTTCTGAAACGACAACTTGAGTAATTCCTTTTTCATCCCTTAAGTCTATAAAAGCCATCTTTCCTAGATTTCTTATTGTTTGTACGAATCCAGCTAATCTAACTTCTTTGTTTACTTCTGAAATTCGTAACTCACCGCAATTGTGAGTTTTATATTTGTTAACCATAGTTATCCCCTCTTTTATCTCAAAATGTGGATACATTATACATTATTTGCTATTTTTTTTCAATATGTTCTGTACTATAAAATAATAAATTTATCTTTGTTGATTTTTTATGTAAATTATGTTAAAATGTAAGCCATTATTAATATAAAAATATGAAACCTGAAAAAAATTTTTTAAGGAGGCGAAATTACAAAACTTACAAACAAACTATAACTATTAACACTAAGCAAAATGGAGGAATTATAATGGTAAATGAATTATTAGTTAGAGTTACTTATCGGTGCAACAAGAGATGCAAGTTTTGTTTTAATTACGTTTTTGACGACAAAGTTAAATATGATTCAAACGAAGCATTGAACATTGAAAAATTAATTGAATTCATCACAAAACATGGTATCAAAAAAGTCCATTTAAGTGGTGGCGAACCTACAATGTATAAAAATATTTCTGATTTGGTTAAAAGACTTGCAGAAGTCTGTAAAGTTTCGTATTTCACAAATGGTATGCTTTTCGACAGATTTTCAACTGATGAAATTTCTACAATGGGAATTATGAGAATTAAAGTTTCTCTTTACAATGAAGAAATTCTTGGAGATGATTCTCACTTTTTGGAAATGTGTAGGAAAATTATGGAAATTAAAGAAAAGAATCCTGCTATCAAATTCAAAGCATCTTTTATGATTGATACTGATTTCTTTAAAGTAATTGATTCTAAAAATTATTCAATTGCTTTTGATGTTTTCGATAACATTAAGTGGCAACCATTAACTGTTGGAGAAAATCATTTCTTATATCCTACTACTGTTGAGGGCATGAATGAAAATTTAAGGAATGAAATCTTCAAAGTCATTAATACTTTTCCTGATAATAAAGTAGGTGCATATGAGGAAGTACTCGCTGGAAAACCGGCTAAAGTCTGTTATATGGGTAAAAATTATCTTACCCTCAATCCTGATATGACAATTAGTTTGTGCCCTCATCTTAACGAAAAAACACTTACTATTGATGAATATGAGGAACTTGCAGCAAAATGTGATTCTTTCTTTCCCACTCCTTGCTGTAGAACTATGCGCTGTATTTCGCTCCAGGCGTTTCTTGAGAAAAAATATGGAGGGAAATAACTATGTTGGTTTATATTATTCCATATGAAGGAGAGTTGTTTAAAGAAACACGACAGGCATACTTTCTGAAGGCTTTTGGTGAAGAAGTAAAAGAAATGCGAATAATTCCTTTTGGAAAGTGCAATTATTCCTGTCCTTATTGCAAGAGAAATGGCTATAATAAACATTCATGTATTATAGACGGTAGTATTGTTGTAAATGAACCTGTAGTTTTTAATGCAGTTTCAGATGCAATAGATAAAGGACAAATTGTTAGACTTTCAGGTGGAGATCCATGCACTTATCCTTCCCTTTCTATTAAATTGCTCAAATTTGTTAAAAAGCGTAATGGAATTGGAAGTATGGCTCATAATGGTTCTAGCCCTACACTCATTAAAAATTTAGTTGATAATCATTTACTAGATTCTCTATCTGTTGATTTAAAAGCTGAAACACCAGAAAAGCTAGCAAAAATTGCTGGGATATCTTCTAGCCAATCCATTATTATGTGGAACAAAACAATTCAAACTCTTAGAGTATTAAAATATGCAAAAGAGGTTAAAGTTGACATCAGAACTTGTGTATTTAATGATACAGATTTTGAAGAATTGTTAAAAATTGGAGAAATAATCCAAAAAAATAGTAATGAAAATGTGTTTTGGACATTGCGAAAGTATAGCATTGTTGACAATTTTTCTACTGAAAC
The DNA here is from genome assembly GCA_949482135.1 of uncultured Clostridia bacterium. GTDB lineage: Bacteria > Bacillota > Clostridia > TANB77 > CAG-508 > Scatovivens. Next base: position 54,516 of record CASYFC010000008.1, on the reverse strand, counting down.
CAAAGATACTGAAAGCATGAAAGAACTTGCTCAAATGCTATCTTCTCAATTACCAAACTTAAAAATTGGAATAAGAGTAAAGTGGGATAATGGTGCCTTTTTCTATTATATGAATGGAAAAGAGTGCTAATTCAAACTTCTTATTAGTTGTTTATATTTAACAAAAAAGCAACCTCAAATGAGGTTGCTTTTTTACTTAGTTCCAAAAATTCTATCTCCAGCATCTCCAAGACCTGGTACAATATATCCTTTTTCATTTAATTTTTCATCTATTGTTGCACAATAAATATCTACATCAGGATGAATTTTTTTCATCTTTTCTATACCTTCTGGTGCAGCTATAATACATAAGAATTTAATTTTCTTAGCGCCACTTTCTTTTATCATTGTTATTGCATCAATTCCAGAGCCTCCTGTTGCAAGCATAGGATCTAATATTATTACTTCCCTATTTTGTATATCACTAGGTGTTTTATAGAAATATTTTACAGGTTTTAAAGTTTCTTCATTTCTATACATTCCAATATGTCCTATTTTTGCATTAGGCATTGTCTGAATTAATCCATCTAGCATTCCAGTACCTGCTCTTAGTATTGGAACAAATGCATATTTATCCTCATCTAGCATCTTTCCTGTTGTTCTGCAAATTGGTGTTTCTATTTCTATGTCTTGAAGTTTGGCATCTTTCATTGCTTCATAACATAAAACTGAAGATATTTCTCCTATTATTTCTCTAAATTCTTTTGTACCTGTTTCTTTATTTCTCAAAATTGTTAATTTATGAGAAATTAAAGGATGATTTAATTCTATAAACCCCATATACTATTGCTCCTTTTATTGTTTATATAATATTAATCGGAATCCCCAATATGTTTCAGATGTATTTTCTGGATATCCTATATGACTTGATGGGGTTCTTCTTAAATTAGCACTACCTCCACGAATAACTCTTTGTTTTACTCCACCAGTATTGTTATTTGATGAATCTTTATATATTTCTGTTGTCCATTCTCTAACATTACCTGCCAAATCGCAAATATAGTTTACTGTATCTTTTTCTGTAGTTCCAGTAGGAAGTACTGTACCATCATAATTTCCATTATCTGTATTTTTTGAATAATTGTTATGAGTTTTATCAATCCAATCTAATGCTGTATCCCATGCATAACTATTTATTAATGCTGTAAAACAGTCTTCATATCCAAATTTTTCTCCTGCTTCTGTTGCATAATTAAAAGCATCTAGGTATGTTATATTTGTCCATGGAACTTTTCCAGCCATACTTGCAGCTACTACATCTCCATCCATATTATATTGTGAAGCTTCAAATCTTCCAATATAAAATCCGTAATATTTTGCAACACTATTAACTAAAGCTGTAGCTGATGAAGCTGAATCTTCAAATTTTCCATCTAACATTGTACCACGTGTTAATCTACCAGATTCAACTGGAACCCATACATATTGATTTCCATTTTCATCCTCAATAACAAAACCTTCTTCCACATTTTCATTTATTACAGAAAATCCTACTGGAACATATGGATTTGTGGCTGATATTTCAGCAATTTCAGTAACTTCTATTGTTGCTTTTTCTTTTTGACCATTTGCAGCAACAACTTCAAATGTATATTTTTTATTTTCTGTTGCTTCAAAAACAGTATAATTTCCTTTTTCAATTGTTCCATCTGGACGAACTATTTCTGATATTTCACTTTCATCTTCCATAGTTGCATTTGCTATAATTTTTACAGATGATACATCTTTTTCATCAGATTCTTTTTCTAAATTTAATTTTGGTTTAGCAATTTCATTAGTTGAAACTTTATTTTCTCCAGGAGTATCTGTAAAGCCTCCTTTTCCTGTAAAAAGACCAAAAATAACGACTGCAATAACAATTACAACCACTAATAATACCACTATAATTACAGGTGATAATTTACTTCCCATACTATTCTCTCCTTTGTATAAATATCAAAATATTAGTGCACAAAAGCACATCCTAATATATAAAATATTAAATCATAAAACATATTTTTTTTCAATATTTTTTATAATAAAAAAGAAAATAGTAGTAACAAAATCTATTACTACTATTTTTTTATTTATTACTAATATTGTCTTCCCCAAACTACCATTTTTGTAGCTTTATTTCCGCAAACTGGACAAACATCTGATAAATGTTCTTGCTCAAATGGCATACATCTTGAATGCGCACCTGTAACTTCTTTTATTTTATCTTCACAAGCTACATCTCCACACCACATTGTTTTTATAAATCCTTGATTTTCTTCCATTTGTTTAATCATTTCATCTAATGTATATGCTACAGTTGTTTTCTCTTTTCTTCTTTCTAAACAAGTATTATACATACTTTCTTGAATTTCATCTAATAATTTTTCTAATCTTTCATTTAATCTAGAAAGTTCTATTATTTCTTTTTCTCCGTTATCACGTCTTACTAAAACTGCTTGATTATTTTCTAAATCTTTTGGACCAATTTCAATTCTAACTGGTACTCCTCTCATTTCCCAATCATTAAATTTGAAACCAGTTGAACAATTATCTCTATCATCTAATTTCATTCTAAAGTTTTTAGCTAAATCTTTATAAATTTCATTAACTTTTTCTAAAACACCTTCTTTATGTTGTGCAATTGGAACTATAACAGCTTGAATTGGTGCAACTCTTGGTGGTAATTTTAAACCTCTATTATCTCCATGAGCCATAATTAAAGCTCCAATTAATCTTGTACTTATTCCCCAAGATGTTTGATATGCATATTCTTCTTTTCCTTCTCTATTTTGGAATTTTACTTCAAAAGGTTTAGTGAAATTTTGTCCAAAATAATGTGATGTTCCTGATTGTAATGCTCTTCCATCATGCATCATACATTCTATTGTATAAGTAGCTTCAGCTCCTGCAAATTGTTCTTTTGGTGTTTTTCTACCTTTTAATACTGGTATTGCTAAAAGATTTTCTGCCACTTCAGCATATATATCAAGCATTTTTAATGTTAATTCTTCTGCTTCTTTTGCTGTTTCATGAACAGTATGACCTTCTTGCCATAAAAACTCTCTTGAACGTAAAAATGGTCTTGTTTCTTTTTCCCATCTTAAAACATTACACCATTGATTTCCAAGTATTGGTAAGTCTCTCCAAGATTTTACCCATTTAGAATACATTGTTGACATCATTGTTTCTGAAGTTGGTCTAATACAAAGCCTTTCTTCAAGTTCTTCTCCACCGCCCATAGTAACCCAAGCTACTTCTGGTGCAAATCCTTCAACATGATCTTTTTCTTTTTCTAACATGCTTTCTGGAATAAGAACTGGCATATATAGATTTGTTATGCCAACTTCTTTAAATTTTCTATCTGCATAGTTTTGAATGTTTTCCCAAATTGCATAGCCATATGGTCTTATAGCTATACATCCTTTTGTATCTGTATAATCTGCAAGTTCTGCCTTTCTTACAACATCTGTATACCATTGTGCAAAATTATCTTCAATATTTGTTATTTCTTTTACAAATTCTTCTTTTCCCATAATTAAACCTCCAATTTTACGTGTATATTAATTATACACTTGATATTTTTATTCTTCTTTATTTTCAATATCTACGTCTTCCCTTTCGGGCATTGGAGCCTCCATAACTTCATCTATAACAATTTGTTCATTTTCGTCTAATTTATATCTTGGTAAATCTGGTAATTCTTCTAAGCTTGATATTCCAAACATTTTCATAAATTTATTTGTTACCTTGTAAGTATTTGGTCTACCAGGTGCATCTAATCTACCAGCCTCTTCTATTAAATCAAATTCTAATAATTTATATACTGTACCATCTGCATTAACTCCACGAATGGCTTCAATTTCTGCTCTTGTGATATTAGGATTATATGCAATTATAGCTAAAGTTTCTAAAGCAGCATTTGATATATTTGGCTTTGCTCTATTATCAAATAATGGATAGATATACTCATAATACTCTTTTCTTGTGCAAAGTTGATATGAATCATTTACTTTAATTATCTCTATTCCACTATTTCTAGCATCATATTCTGATTTCAAATTAACTATAATTCTATCTATATCTTCTGCACCAAGTTCTAGAACATTAGTAAGTTCTTTTATTGTTACTTCACGTCCAGCTGCAAAAAGCATTGATTCAATTATTGCTTGTTCTTTGCTAAGTTTCATATTCTCCTCCTTTTTAGTATTCTTATATTATTACACGAAACGCTATCAATGTCAAGTTTTTAGGGCGTTTTTATGTCTACTTTTTACATATTAATATATTGTAATTTTTTACTTTTGACATAGTATTTTGCTTATGCTATAATATGTTTATGCATTAATTTATTTATGAGGTGATAAATATGTTAAAAAAATCAAATAAACATAAAAAAGAAGAAATTAACGAAGAAGAAATTGAAGTTGTAATAGGTGATGAATCAGTTTTAAACATATCAGAAGTAAATGATTGTATGAATCCTTTAAGACCAAAAGATTCTGTAAATAATAGAAAAAAATTCATTATTCCTACTGCTAAAAAGAAAAAGGATGATTCCAACAAAAATACTTCCCAAAAGGAAGAAACTGACAAAGTAAAAAAAGATGAAGAATAAAATTTAAAGCCTAGAAAAAAATCTAGGCTTTTTATTATTTATTTAAAATTTTTTTAATATTATTAGTTTTTAAGTTAGTTCCATAAAAGTCTTTTTTGCTACACCCTGCTCTACCTCCACCAGCGCAAGCACATGCACATGCACAACTGCTTACACAACTCCTTGTATTAGTTGATGAATGATGGTGTGATGAATGATTATGATGGTGATGATGATGATAAGGTCTTCCATATCCATATCCTCTATGCCTATTGTAACCTGTTCCCATAAATGTAGACAAAAGATTTGTAAATCCAATAAATATAACTATTACTACAATTATTGTATTTATTGAATTTATTGAATTTCTGTTATTAATACTATTATAACTCGTATCTGCATTACTTACTTGCTGACTTTCATTTAATGTATTAAATGCACTTTTAGGATATTCTACTTTTGTTTTCAATTTTGCACCTTTTGCAAGCCTACCTGACCATACTAAATAATTATCCGAATTTGTTTCTTCTGCTGTACTTGATGTAACCTTTTCAGCATTCCAATATACTTTTAAATCATTTACAACAATATCATCAAACCATCCTGGTGTAAAATTGTAAGTACAATATGAATAATCTAATTCATACATATATCTTTGATGAAAAGTAAAATCAAATTTTACTACATCACCTTCATTATAAGATTTTTTAAAATCTACTCTTATATATGATCCATTATTTTCATAATATCTTATGCTTTTTACCTCACTTGAAGGACTTTTTATAGAATCAACATATGAATTAGGAATTCCAATTTGAACCCATGTTAAAGGTCCTTCTGATGTAGAATCTAGGACTTCCCATTCAATATGATATGCCATATCTAAAGTTCCATCATTTCTAGGATCAACTGTTATATAATATTTATTTATTTGATCTAAATCTTTTGCAAAACAAATATTATTAAATAGTATTGCTAATGCAAACACAAAAAACACTAAAAATATTTTGTTAATTTTCATTTGTTTTACCTCCTCTCAAAGGACAAGTAAAACTTGACTTACTAGAATTTTTTCTAATCTTCTTACATTTTGGATTATTCCATATTTTGTCCCATTTATCTTCTAAAATATTTCCTAAAGATGACTTTTCACCAAGCCAGCTTTGGCAAGGCATAACATTTCCATCAGGAGAAACAGCCATATTGCTTAAACAAGCACCACATGCTGGAATATCAAGTTTTAATTCTTTTAGTATTTCCTCATCAATCCAGCCAGGAGATGTAAAACTTAATTCCATTTCATGTTTTTCAGCATATTCGCAAGCTTCTATTAAAGATTTTGTAATTTCAATTTTAGTTAGTTGAGTTTCTTTTGATGCTTCTTTTTTGGCATTTCCTGTAACAATTAATCCTGATGAAGATGCATAAATGATTCCAAGTTCTTTAGCAAATTTCAGAGTTGATACATAGTCTTTATTTAATGAACATAATGGTGTATTTATACTTACATTTAATCCAGCATCTATTGCATTTTTAATTCCCTGTATTGTTTTATCAAAATTATCTGCTCCAACCAATTTATTATGGATTTCCTTATTATTTGAATATAATGTAATTTGAACACTGTCTAAACTAGCTTCATATAACTCTTTACAAAGTTTTTTTGTCAATAATACACCATTTGTATTAAGCCTTGTTACAAACCAATTTGCATATTCTACAAGCTCTACTAAATCTTTTCTTATTGTAGGCTCTCCACCAGTAAAAGTTATTTGAGGAATACAATTATCCTTGCAAACATCTATTACTTTCTTCCATTCATCAGTTGTTAATTCAGGTGTTTCAGCAAAATTTTGATTTGCAGCATAACAATGCATACATTGCTGATTACAATTCCAATGATTATCTTTTTTCATAGAACTGATCATTAAATCTATACGATGTGGAGCTTTCATAAATTTTGAAAAATCTCCAATTGAAATTTGTCCAACATCTATTTCAGTCTTTTCTTTATTTGCTATTGATGTAAATAAATTAATCATATTCCATAAATCTTCTTTGACTTTTTCTTCCTTAGCAAATTTATAAATTTTCTTTAACCTAGAAATTGTAATTTCAACAATTTTCTCTATCTGCTCATCTGATATTTCATTACCTTTATGTTCATTTACTTCATCAATAAATATTGAAAGAAGTATTGTCCAAGCTGGATTAAGAGGTATAATATCTTTTCCATTTAAAATAACAATGCTTGGTCTTGTTTTTAAAATTGAAAACTTTGATGGAACCAAATGTATTCTAACAACACCTGGATTATCTGGATTTAGTGTTGTATGAACAATTCTATTTAAAAATTTTCGTTCATATCTTTTTTCATAAAAATTCATAATTTCTCCTTTATTTTTCTACATATGACATTGAATTTAATAATCTAACTTCATATCTGCTATATGGTACATCTTCATAAGTATCATAACTATATAGTTGTTTATTTATTTGAATTTTAAATTCTTTTTGTTTTTTGATATCATACTCACTTCCTTCTCTTATTGCAATTATTTGGTCATTTTCATCATAGTATATAATAGCAAAATTAACTCTTTGAATTTTATGTTCTGACTCATTTTTTCCTGAAATTTCAATTATATTTTGGTCACTTTTTTCCTCAAAGGAAAAACTAATTTTATTTCTGTTAGAATTATAACTATTATAGAAATTCTCTTTAGTAATTAAAAACTCGCATCTTTCATATGCCTTTGGTGTATGTTCAAAAAACAAAAAATACTCTGATTGACTATCAAAAACATCTATGGTTCTTTCATCAATTTTTATTGGTTTGTCTTCTCCATTATAAAAAATAACTTGTACTAATACATTATCAATACCTTCTTCATTCCCATTATAGATTGTTGCAATTAATTTTCCGTCAATATCTAATATTTGAGAAGTAATTATTAAATTATTTTTTTGTTGTTCAAATTTTTCTTTTTTCTGTCTTTCTAATTCTTCATAATCTATCTCTTCATTTTGTATATTATTTTCTTCGTTATTATTAACATCTAAATATGCTGAAAAATCATCTTGTTTATTTTCTTTATTAGAAACAATATATGTTCCTTTATAAGATAAATACATCATAAATAAAGCTACAATAATAATTAATATAACAATTATTGTAAATATTTTTTCATGTGAAGTACTTTTTTCTGCTTCTTCTAGAATTTCTTCATTATCTTCTAGTTTATCAATTTCATTTAGCAAATCTTTATTATCTTCCATATACAAATCTCCCATCACATTTTTTTGCATTTCTTTTGTATTTATTAATTTTATCAATAGTATAAATTTATTTCAAGCATTTAAATTATAAATAATTTTTTATATTTTTGTAATATAAATCTTGACAAAATACAATAATACTTGTATAATTATATCTGCTTATGGCGACGTAGCTCAGTTGGCTAGAGCATCCGGTTCATACCCGGCAGGTCGTAAGTTCGAATCTCACCGTCGCTACCAAATCCAAGAGAAATCTTGGATTTTTTTGTTGTCAAAAATAAATGAGAACATATGTTCAATTTTATAAATATCATTGATATAGAGAGTAACACCCATTAAAGCTAATTCTCTGCAAATATCTGGTTGTGACATTTTTCTCATTGTACGATATTTATAAAGATTACTTGATACAATATTAAGTTTATTATTTAATTTTCTTGCCCCCATAATTTACTCCAAACTTGTATTTTAGTAATCATATAATATTATTGTATTTAAAGTTACATTCAGTAGATGTAAGCAATTGTAAAATAAAGGAGTGATGAAAAAATAAAAAGCATAAATGAATTTATTTTCATTTATACTTAATCGTTTAAATCTTCTGTTATATCTTCTACATCTAAAAACATTGGGTCATCAAAGAAGTCTTTTAGGTTAGTATTAAGACCTTCGCATATATGCAATAATGTAGGCAATTTAGGAATATTATTTGTATTATTTTCTGATAGTAATGAATTAATTGTTGATTTTGGAACACCTGTAGCTTTATATAGTTCCCACAATGAATTAATATTATTCTTTTTCATAAAATAGTCAATTCTTATTTTAACAGCTTTTTCTAATTGCATACTAATATTCCCCTTCTGTATTATTTATATGTAGTGAGTATAGTAATTTTTTAATACTGTATAGACCATTTAATCATTCTATAAAATATTATTTGCAAAATTTTATAAATTATTAAAGGAGCATATGTCTAAAAGAAATTAAGGATAGGTTATATATAGAGGAAGAATATCAATTAATGAAAAGAGAAATTTTAGCACATTCATTTGTAAATAATATTTCTGAAAAAGAAAAGAAAGAATTTTTAGAAATATTTTCAAAAATAGATAATGACTATAATTTTAAATATTAAATAAGAAATCTCGTGATTTTGAATTACGAGATTTTATTATTCATTGTATCACTATATAAATTATGTTAAAATGTCTTTATAATATATTAATAAGCTGAGGAAAATTTATGGATAAATGGGAGAAAATATTAGATAAAGATATACAACAAATAAAGAAAAGAAATAAATTAAATATTTTTCTAATAATTTCAGTAGTTTTAGTTTTAATTGCGATGTTAATTATAATAGGAACACCTGTATGGTTTATACTTGCTCTCTCTGGTAAAACAAGTTATAATACTGTTAGCTTAAAAAATATAGAAGAGCAAGAAAAGCAAGAGATAATAGAATTAATAGAATTACAAGAAATTTCAGAACATATTGATTTAGAAAAAATCAGAGTACCTCTTGTATATAAAGACATATATTACAGAATATATTTTTATATAACTGATAATACTATTGAATTAACTAATAATTCGATACATAATGTAGGGAATAGCAGATATTATTGTATGATTTCAGATAAAGGAAGAACTATAAAACTATTAGAAAATATAATTGATAAATATAAAACTACTAATAATAAATTAGAGGAAAATAGAGAAGAATTAATGTCACTATTAGGTATAGAAAATTCATTATCATTTCTACCAATTTCAATAAGCACAGAGAATTTAGGTCTTGGAGATACTTCTGAATGTTATACACTAAAATTTGAAATATCAATAGAAGATTATAATAAAAATTCATTAAATTACAAAGATATAGACACATCAGAAACATCTTTGAATTGGAAAGAGAAAAAAGATGAGCAAACTTATATATGCTATGTTAGAGAATGGGAATATAATGAAAACAGAGAAAAACTATTTCATAAACTTAAAGAACTAAAAAAGTAAATATAAAAATTACTATGATAATTTATTTTATAAATTTCTTTTAGCATTTCCCAGCTTCTCTCAAAATACTTACCCAGGAACTACCCCAAAAGATAACTTTTGCTTGATATTACAATACTTTTTACGTTCTGGTTCATCAAATAATATAATTTTTGTATTCCTATAGCATCAATAAAGTTAACCGTCGAGACACACAAAAAATCAGCTAAAATCCTGATTTTTTTGTTTTATTAAAAATTAAATAAAAACTTGCACAAAACAAATTATTCTGTTATAATATATTTAACTTATAAGTTCGTAAGATGTCATAGAACTTGTACTGAGATATGTTGGTCACATATCTCTTTTTTTATGCAAAATAAAAAGGAGGTGGTCAGCCTCCTTTAAGGATTACTCCTCACTTTCTTGGTTTTCATTGCCATTATTTTTTAATAATAATAAAACAACTAATCGCCAGATTAACTCATAAGATGTCATATAATATGTACCTCCTTTCATAAAGACTTCCTTATGAAAAGGATGCACTAATTATAGAGTATATTATTTAAATTTACAATAGCAATTTTCAACATTTCTAAACTTTCCTCAATTTACAACCACAAGCACAACCCCAAATGTCAAAATAATGTTGAAATGTAGGTAATATCATCTGTCCGTCGCTACCAAATCTAGGAAAATCTTAGATTTTTTATTTTTATGAAATTCCTAATTTTTCTTTTACCATTTCAATTATTTTTTCTTCTGTATATGATTTACGCGCTGTCTCTAATCTTAATATAGGAATATTACTTTTTCTAGCTATATTGTTTTTCAACTTATCTTTTTTTAGTTGTTCTGGTCTATTTAGATGAAACTCAAAACCATCTACTTCAATAAAAAGTTTAGGTTTTTTATCCATTTTATCGTACACTATAAAATCAACTCTAGCTCCATTTTTTACATATTCCTGTTCTTCTAATGATAAAAATTTAATATCATTTAAACAATTTCTTAATAGTATTTCACGTCTATATTCATAATCAATAAATTCTTTTTGTATGAATCCTTCATTTAATATTGTATCAACTATATTTTCACTTTTAAATTTAGATCTATTTAATAGTCTTTTGTTAAGACTTTCTAATTTCTCAGAATAATTTTTATATAATAAATCAAATACAGAAACAATTTGACTATTTATAATTTCTGAATCTAACTCATTATATTTTATATATTTCAATAATGATTTTATTTCTTTTCCTTCAGTATTAAATAATGTCTTATCTGTAACCACAACAAACTGATTTATTGTCCTTGACACAGCAACATTTACCATACATGCATCATCAACAAATTTAATTCCTTTTTTTCCCAAATAGCTATTATCTATAACTGTTGATAAAATCATCAACTTCTTTTCTCTACCTTGAAATTTATGAATAGTATCACTTTCAATATCCTTTTCTATATCTTTTTGCATATTATCTGCTTGCATTCTATATGGAGTGGTTATTCCAACATCTTCATTTTTATACTTCTTTATTCTGTCATCTTTTAGAACTAATTCTTTTATAACTTCATTTTCTCTTTCATTAAAAGTCCCAGTCCTATCTCCTCTAGTAATTTTTCTCATATGATTTCCTTCGGAAGTATAATATAAAATTAATGGTTTATCTACCATCTTGTGTTCATTTGTTGCAAATGCAATAAGTTCATCATTATAATATCTTTTATTGCAAAATTCTATAATTTTAGGATGACATCTATAATGTTCTTTTAGCGTTTTCTGTGGTACATTATCCCAATATGTCCTTAAAATCGCTGACAATATACTGTTTTGAAAATAATCATGGCAAACATCTACATTGTCATCAGATATCTTTTCCTTTATATTCATTTCTACAATTTGAGGTAACTGTTTGGTATCTCCTACTATTATTGCATTCTTTGCACACGATAAAGCTAAACAACCTGATAATAAGTCCACTTGAGATGCTTCATCTATAATAACATAATCAAACATAAAATTTTCATGAATTGAATTTCTTAAAGAATATGTTGTACTTAATATAACTGGAAAAGCATTTATAAATTTCTTCATATCATTCTTATAATTTGAAAAACCAAAAACATTTTCTTTACCCAAATATTTATTATATAATTTATTTTCAAAAATCTTTTTAGATATGTTTTGATGTTCATTTTGCAATTTTTTAAAGTCACATTGTTTAAGTTCCATTTTTACTTTAAAAAGTTCATCTTCAAGTTCTTTTATTTTCAAATTATAAAAAGTATTTTCTAAACTTAATAATGTTTCAATTGGATATTTTTTCAATGATTTGAACTTCTTAAAACCATATTTAAGAGAAAACTTTAATTTATATAACATTAAAAATCTAGTTTTTCTTTCTTGAATAAGTTGTCCATCTATCATCACTTCTAACAATTTACTAGATGTATTTTCATAAAACTTTAATTCATGTATTTTATTTTTTTGATTCTTATAATGTTCTTTAAAATATTTTTGTTCTAATTTATAATTAGTAATATCTTTTTCTAGTTGAGCTTGTTTATTACTTTTTTCTAATAATTCATTTAGTTCAATATCTAATTCTTGAATTCTATTTAATAAATATTCATCATTCTCACAATTATATAAATTATCTAAATTCGGTTGAGGAAGTTTGTCAAAAAAATGTTCTCGCTTCTTCTTCTTTCCTAAATCTGCTATTATAAAACCATATCCGTTTTTCTCTAGCTTATCTTTAACATTCTTCACAGCTTCATTATTATTAGAAACAACTGCTACTGTTTTATTTTGCATAATACTTAGGTTAGCAATTATATTTAAAATAGTTTGGGTTTTTCCTGTACCTGGGGGACCTTCTATTACAGAAATATTTGATTTATATATATTTTCTAAAGCCTCTCTTTGACTTTTATTAAACCTAAATGGATAAATCAAATTTTTTTCTCTTTCTTCCCTGATTACTAAATTTATTTTGTTAATATAGTGATTTAATACACTACTTTTATTTATATATTTTATTTTTTTATACTGACTATATAAAAAGCTTTCGTCTGAAAATTTTCCTTCTTTTTCTTTAGTATCCTCATCAGTATTTTTAACAAATTTAGCTATTTCTTTAAAATATTTTATTACATTTTTATTAATATTATTAGATTTATTAGACTTTATAGATATATTTATATATTCAAAAATTTCTGTTTGTTGATTATCATATACAACTTTTACAAATTCTTCAAATCTAATCGCTTTTTTTATATTAAACAAAATTTGATTTTTGTAATATATGTCATGCTCTCTTAAATCTATGATTATTGGATTTCTTCTAATAATTATCTTGTCAAATCCATATGAATAAATTTTATCCATTCTATAAAACTTAACTTCCGCTTTTTCCTTTTCTTCTATTTGTTCTATATCTTTGGTTTTATCTTCTCCTTTTAGTAAAACCAATATTTCTTCTTCATCCATTAATACATTTCCTTCTATAATATTTATATATTAAATATTATCATATTAATATTTACATATCAAATTAAATTTTTTTAGAACAAAAGTGGACAATATGATAATTACAAAATACAAAACTTTACTAAATAAAAAATAAACCCAAACTGTTAGACTTTTATCTAACAATTTGGGTTTTATCAAGTCATATTATTATTGTATTGGTAATTCAAGAAATATTAACTTAATTTGTGCTAAATCTGTTATAGTAACATTTTCATTTGCATTTATATCTGCTGATATATAACTAGCTCCTGTTAATTCTTCTTTTTCAATAAGATGTAATTTTATTTTTGCAATATCTGTTATTGAAATTTTTCCATCTCCATTTATATCACCTATAACAACTGCTGTATATTCTAGTTTTTCACCAATTTTTACTATCATTCCTGTACATATAATAGCATCATCTTCTACTTTATTTCCTTTATTATCTACAATAGTTATTTCCATATTTGCTTCTACTTTTTGTTTAAATTCAGCTACTGTTGTTTCTTCTTCTATTCTTGATATATAAGAATCTTTAATAGTATATATATTAGATGTAATTGTTGGTTCTTCTGGTTGTTCTTTTTCTATCCATGTAACTGTTGCTTTTGCTGTTCCTTCATTTCCTGCTTGATCTCTATATGTGAATGTATATTCTCCATTTTCTGTAAATGTATGTGTATTTCCGCCTTCTACTGTTACATTTTCTTTATCAAATGTTATTGTTGCTACTACATCTTGATTTGTCAACTCTGTTGTACTATATGTAATTGTTGGTACTGGTGCTACTTTATCTATCCATGTAACTGTTGCTTTTGCAGTTCCTTCATTTCCTGCTTCATCTCTATATTCAAATATGAATTCTCCATTTTCTGTAAATACATAAGTATTATTTCCTTCATTATTTGTTATAGTTATATTTTCTTCATTAAAGCTTATGCTTGCTGTTACATTTTGGTTTGTTAAACTTGTTATATCATAAGAAATTATTGCTACTTTTACAACTTTATCTATCCATGTAACTGTTGCTTTTGCTGTTCCTTCATTTCCTGCTTGATCTCTATATGTGAATGTATACTCTCCATTTTCTGTAAATGTATGTGTATTTCCACCTTCTACAGTAACATTTTCTTTATCAAATGTTATTGTTGCTACTACGTCTTGATTTGTTGTACTTGTTATATTATAAGAAATTGTTGCTACTGGTAATACTTTATCTATCCATGTAACTGTTGCTTTTGCTGTTCCTTCATTTCCTGCTTGATCTCTATATGTGAATGTATACTCTCCATTTTCTGTAAATGTATGTGTATTTCCACCTTCTACAGTAACATTTTCTTTATCAAATGTTATTGTTGCTACTACATCTTGGTTTGTTAACTCTGTTGTACTATATGTGATTGTTGGTACTGGAGCTTTTTCTTTTTCTATAATATTTATTGATAATTCTGAATCATCTGTAAATATATCTACATCTCCATTACTTCCTTCAATATCTACCAACTTAAATATAACTTCATTTGGAACTTCTATTGTTTCTTTAACTTTTAAAATTACCTTAAATACTATTCCTTCTTCTAATTTATAATTATCACTTTCTGTTACAAATTTAAAGTTATCATCATTAAATGAATTTTGATCTAAATTCCAAGCGTTTTCACCTAAAATATTTATCATTTCTAGTTTTTGTTTATCATATTCGAATTTTCCAGATAAAGCTATTAAACCTTTTTTAAAGTTTTTCATGTTATTCAAGTTTACATTTACTTCAAATTCATCTCCTATGTTTAAAGTTTCTTTTGAAGATTCTAAGCTTACATCAAAACTTGGAGTTGTTGGTTCTACTGGAATATCTGGTTTTTCTTCTTTAGAAATCCATGTAACCTTAATAGGAATTATTCCTCTATTACCACTTTCATCTACATATTCAAAACTGCTTTCTCCATTTTCTGTAAATGTATAAGTATTTGAACCATTATTACTTACTATTCTATAACCTTCTTCTAACTCTAATGTTACAGTAACATCTTGATTTGTTGGTTCAGTTGTAGAATATGTTAATGTATATTCTGGTACTTTAGCTATCCAATTTACACTAGCAGTTGCAGTTCCTTCATTTCCTGCTCTATCTACAAATTCAAATGTAAATGTTCCATTTTCTGTAAATGTGTGTGTCATTTCTCCATCATTATTTGTAACTGTTACTTCTTCACTTGGCTCCATTGTTACAGTAACTGGTTGATCTGTAAGATTAACTGTACTATAAGTAAGTTCTGCTGTTGGTGCTTCTTTATCTATCCAGTCTACCGCAATTGTTTTTGTTCCTACATTTCCTAAACTATCTACAAATTCTAATTCATAAGATGCATTAGTTTCAAAAGTAATAGTTTTACTTTTATCTACTGGATTTTCAGCAATTTGCACATCTTTTGAAAGTACTGTTATATTTTCTTTACTAAATGTAATTGTTGCTACTACTTCCTCATTTGTTAATTCAGTTGTACTAAAAGTAACTTCTGCTTCAGGTGCTATTTTATCTATCCAATCTACATTGGCTGTTGCACTACCTTTATTTCCTTCATCATCAACAAATTCAAAAATAAATTGTCCATTTTCTGTAAATGTATGAGTTTTGCTTCCATCATTATTTGTAACAGTAATTGGTCTATTTTCATCTACTAACTCTGCTATAACATCTTTATTAGTTTTATTAGTAATATTATAAC
The DNA here is from genome assembly GCA_949482135.1 of uncultured Clostridia bacterium. Taxonomy (GTDB): domain Bacteria; phylum Bacillota; class Clostridia; order TANB77; family CAG-508; genus Scatovivens. The sequence continues at coordinate 38,381 of CASYFC010000008.1, read as the reverse complement.
TAATCTCAGCAGTAGGTATTTCACTAGCTGATGGATTTTCGTATAAATTAATAACAGCTATTGAAAAATAATGTTGAAGTCCTGATTGATAAACTGATGGGCAATGAATTTTTACATATTTTGCCTGTTTTGCTTCTTCAAAAGTTATCTTTTTCAAATTATTGTTATTTCCTAAATTATTACCAACTGCTGCAAGCTCCCAATTTGTGCCATCCATACTTACATAAATTTCTAGTTTACTTGCCTTTCCAGTTGGATATCCTCCTGTTCCTGTTGCCTTTGCATCAGGAACATAATCTACTTCTGCTACATATCTAGGTTTATCTAGTTCTATTACTACATATGAAGGCTTATATGCTCCTCCCAAGCCAGAACTAGTTGCTCCATGCCATGATGTATTTATATCTCCATCAAGTATATTATCTTTATTTCCTCCTCCACTTGTACCTGATACTGCTATAACCTTTAAACCTGTTCTAGAAATATATCGATGTGATTCTGAAGATGTATTAGTAGTAAATGTGTAGTGTACTGGATCACTTGTTGTATTTGTTCCTGATGCAGTTAATCTAAGATATACAACTACATCTCCTCTTAAGTTTGGATTTCCATCAGCAAATGATGTCCACTCTCCAGAATTAGGATCTAATGTCCATTCCATTTGATCAGTTGTACCATTAATACAATTTTCTAAATCGTCTATTGAAACAGTATTGCTTGGGAATACTCCCTTGTTAATATTAATAGTGAAAATGTTTTCATCAGTTAATGGTAATCCTGATATACGAATTTTAATATCGTCATTAGCATTTATTGATGCAATTTCTTCATTAGTAAGTTGTATAGAATGTTCATAAACTTCTTTCCAATTATTACCACCATCTAAACTATAACTCCAAGTTACTTGCGCACTTTGAAATTGTTTAGATAATACTATTTTCCCAGCATCTGCACCTGAAAAAGAGAAAGTAGCAATTCTAGAATCAACTACACCTAAAATTGCATTTGCAATTACTGGTACTTCTGCATGATATATCGTATCTGCTGATGTTGCTTTTGTAGCTTGACGTAATGTTCTATCTTGTAGCATCATCAATTTACTACGATACTCTGGAGATGAAACTTTCATTCCAATTTTCTTTAATAAATCATACATTGGTAATGGATGATAAACATAAACATCTGTAATTTCAGATGCTAAATCTATTAAATCTGATTCTGTTTTAGTACTATCATTAATATATGAATTTACTAATCCAAACCATGCATCAAAGTTAATTCTTTCTTCTTCTAAAGCATCAAGATAAATTTGTTTTTGCTTTTCTTTATCATTTTTATAAACATCTTCTAATAATAAAATTAATTGTGCTTGTTCATATTTATCGTATTCGTTTTGTGCATCTTGAGCAAGCAATCTATAAGAACCTGTTTTGATAACACCACTATTATATTTACTTCCCCATCCATTTAATGGTCTACCATCAGTAGCAGCCCATGCTGTTGATGCAACATTATAAGATAATTGCCATGCATAATTTCCGCCACCAATATTTTTTAAATAAATATAAGCAGCATGTGCTGGTTGACCTACTACATAAGCAGGAACTCCCCAAACACCGTAAAGATTAGCTGCTGTTTTTGAAAGTCCACCACAAACAGAACCTTCTTCAAATACTATCCATAATTTTGGTTTTCCACTTTGATATGTGATGTTGTAGTCTGATAAATTATATTTTTGATCCCATTTTTCATAATTTTCTTGACTATAATATTGTGGTCTATAATATCCATAACCTGTTCTATAAGTAATATATTTAAATGGATTGAATCGATCTACTAAATTTGAAAATTTCTTTTCAGAATAATCATGTAACCACATTATTTCTTCATCATCGATGTTAACAAACATAACACCACGCATTTCATCTATTGTATAACTTTCAAACATTGCATTAGAATATAAATCTCCATTTAAATGCATTTGTTTATAAATATCATAACGAGTTACTGCATCAGAAAATTGATTTCCGCCAATCCATAATCCAACATTTCCCGCATGTGATAAAGATAATGATAACATCATCTTTAAATATAAATCTTTATATTTTGTTCCATTTGGTGTTAATTCTTCATTATTTAAGTCTTCTTTATAAGTATCATATAATTTGCTTAACACCTGTAATGATTTTAAATATGTTCCACTTGGTTTTCCACCAATCGTCCATAAGCGTAATGCTTCTTCATTATTTATAAACCATTCTAAAGTTTCTTTATTTTTTGGGTCTTCTTGTAAAAAGTTTCTAAGTTGATATTGACCAACATTTTTAATAAAATTTCTTTGTAAAAGCGTAAGTTTTAAATCGTCTTTAATTACTCCACCATCATATTCAGCTTTTATGATTTCATCATATTCTTCTACTGTTGTCATAACATTTTCGTCATAATCTTCTTTTACAAGTTTAGCGTCTCCCCATACAGCATGATCATTTGCATTAGAACCATTATCATTAGCATATAATCTAATATAATTAGCATCTCTAATATCAATTTTAACATATACTGCATTATTTGAACTTTTTATTGCAGTAGGATTTTCTTCTGTACGTAAAGTCCAATTTTTTCCATCTTCTGAAGTATAAATATAAAATTTTACACCATTTCCTTTATTTCCTGATGTTGTATTTATACCATAATAGGTTGTAAAATATGCATAGTCTTTATAACTACTAATATCATATTCTAAAGTGGAAGTAGCATGTGCCCAAATTCCTTTTTTTATTATGGTAGTTGAACCATTTAATAACATCGCAAGTTGCCCATTATCTGTTGTTTTATCTAATGTAATATTTCCCCATGCTGTTTGACCTTTGCTATAAGGAATATCAGATAAATACACTACTTGATTTTCATTAGTAACATTATTAAATGAAAGATTTTTTTGATTTGCATTATTACTACTATTATAAGTATGTAAATCATATCCTTGTGCATTTTTATAGCTAGTTTTGTTTTTTCCAAAGTAAACTGCTATACACACTAAAGATATTATGAAAAAAATACAAAAAATATTTTTTATTTTTAATGATTTTTTCATTTTATTCCTCCTTATTAATATAAATTTTATATTCTTTATATATTCCTTCAATTCTATATTATATAACATTTTCAAGAAAAATTCAACAAATATTACAATAATTGTTAATAGAGTATATAAAAAGTGCTGAAAAGTATATACTACTTTTCAGCACCATCAAAAATACATATTAGTTATATCTATTTATTCTATTCCAATAATTAATTTCTTTAATTTCGCCAAGTCTGTTATTGACACTCTATCATCTCCATTTATATCTGCTGCTAGATATCTACAATCTTGCAAAACATCTTTTTCAATTATATGCAATTTTAATTTTGCAAGATCTGTTATAGATATTCTACCATCTTTATTAATGTCCCCTGTGATAACTAATGTATATTCTATATTTTCATCTAATTTTAGTTTCATTCCTGTTGCAAGAATTCCATCATCATTTAAAGTATTTCCTTCTTCATCTATTATTGTAATTTCTTTATTAGCTGTTACATTTCCTTTAAATGTTGCTACTGTTGTTTGTGGTGATATTCTTGATATAATATCTTCTTCAATATTATAATTATCAGATGTTATTGTTCCATCTTCTATTATTCCATCATTTATATGTAGATTTATTTCTACATTGTCAGAATCAATATCATTCTCACTATTACTTGCAATTACTGATATTACCTTAAATTTAATATCTAATGGTCCTTCTACTGTATCTTTTACTTTCAATTTCATTGTTATTATATTTTCTTTTTGAGATACATATTCTCCTTTTTCTGTTACAAACTTAAAGTTATTATCATTAAATGAATTTTCATCCATATTCCAAGAATTTTGACCTTTAATTTCTAAGATCTCAAGTATACTTTCATCATATTCAAATTGTCCACAAATACTTACTAATCCATATTCTATGTTTTTAAGATTATCAATTGCAATGTCAATTTCAAATTCTTCACCTACATTTAATGTATTTTTTGAAGGTGTTAACTTCAATTCAAAACTTGGTTCTTGTGGTAAATCATTTTGAATCCAATTAACATTAGCTATTGCAGTTCCTGTATTTCCAGCTAAATCTATAAATTCAAATGTAAATTCTCCGTTTTCTGTAAATAAATAAGTATTATTTTCTTCATTATTTATAATTTTTACATTTTCTTTATCAAATGTTATTGTTGCTGTTACTGGATCCATTGTTTCATTTTCTGTACTATAAGTAATTGTTGCAACTGGAACTATTTTATCTATCCATAATACTTCTGCTTTTACTGTTCCTCTATTTCCAGCTGAATCGATAAATTCAAAAACATATTCTCCATTTTCTGTAAATGTATGTGTTCCATCAGATTCTATAAAAGTAATTTCTTCACTTGGATTTACTACTGTTGCCACTACATCTTGATTTGTCAATTTATCTATTGAATATTCTATCTCTGCTATTGGAGCTACTTTATCAATCCAATTTACACTTGCAACTGCAACACCTGCATTTCCACTAGGTCCTATAAATTCAAACTCAAATTGACCATTTTCTGTAAATGTGTAAGTATTTTTTCCATCGTTATTTGTTATTGTAACATTTTCTTTATCAAAAGTAACTGTTGCTGTTACATCTTGATTTGTTAGCTCGTTTATATCATAACTGATTGTTGCAACTGGTAATGTCTTATCTATCCATGTAACTTTTGCTAATTTTGCACCTTGATTTCCTGCTTTATCTGAATATTTAAAAATGTACTCTCCATTTTCTGTAAATGTATGTGTATTTCCTCCTTCTACAGTTACATCCTCTTCGTTAAAAGTAATTGTTGCTATTACTTCTTGATTTGTTGCACTTTCTGTACTATAACGAATTTCTGCTACTGGAGCTTCTTTGTCTATCCATGTAACATTTGCAATTGCTGTACCAGCATTTCCAGCAGGTCCTACAAACTCAAATTCAAATTGACCATTTTCTGTAAATGTATAAGCATTTTTTCCATTGTTATTTGTTATTGTTACATTTTCTTTATCAAATGCAATGCTAGCAGTTACTTCTTGATTTGTTGGCTCTGATTTATCATAAGTTATTGTTGCTTTTGGTAATGTCTTATCTATCCAGTCTACAGTTGCAATTACAATACCTGTATTTCCAGCAGGTCCTACAAACTCAAATTCAAATTCTCCATTTTCTGTAAATGTATAAGTATTTTTTCCTCCATTATTTGTTATTGTAACATTTTCTTTATCAAAAGTAACTGTTGCTGTTACATCTTGATTTGTTGGATTTGTTGTACTATATGTGATTGTTGCATTTGGTTCATCTCTATCTATCCAATAAACTTCTGCCATTGCTGTTCCCTTATTTCCATAAGGTCCAACAAATTCAAATAAATATGTTCCGTTTTCAGTAAATCTATGTGTGTTTCCACCTAAAACAATAACATTTTCTATATCAAATGTAATTGTTGCAATTACATCTTGATTTGTTGGATTTGTTGTACTGTATGTGATTGTTGCATTTGGTAAAGTTTTCTTTAACCAGTCAACTCTTGCTATTGCTGTACCGCTATTTCCTGCTCTATCCTCAAATTCAAATGTATATTCTCCACTATCTTCAAATACATGTATATTTCCACCTTTTACTGTTACACCTTCTTTATTAAAGGTAATCGTTGCTGTTACATCTTGATTTGTCATCTCTGTTGTACTATATGTGATTGTTGGTATGATTTCTTCTTTATCTATCCAATCAACTGTTGCTGTTGCTACACCTGCATTTCCATAAGGTCCTACAAATTCAAATGTAAAGCTTCCATTTCTTGTAAATGTATAAGTATTCTTTCCATCATTATTTGTAACTTGAGTTCCTTCTCTATCAAAATTAACTGTTACTGTTACATCTTGATTTGTTAATGTATTTATGTCATATGTGAATGTTGCATTCGGTAATGTTTTCTTTATCCAATCAACTCTTGCTATTGCTGTACCACTATTTCCTGCTCTATCCTCAAATTCAAATGTATATTCTCCACTATCTTCAAATACATGTGTATTTCCATCTTTTACTGTTACATTTTCTTCATTAAATGTAATTGTTGCTGTTACATTTTGATTTGTTGGATTTGTAATATCATAACTGATTGTTGGTACTGGAACATCTTTATCTATGTTATTTACTTTTGCAATTGCTGTTCCACTATTACCTGCAGGTCCTACAAATTCAAATTCAAATTGACCATTTTCTGTAAATGTATAAGTATTTTTTCCATCATTGTTTGTTATTGTTACATCCTCTTTATCAAAGCTTATGCTAGCCGTTACATCTTGATTTGTTGGGTTTGTTGTACTATATGTGATTGTTGCTTTTGGCAATGTTTTATCTATCCAAGTAACTTTTGCTATAGCTGTTCCTGTATTTCCAGCAGAATCTATATATCTAAAAGTAAACTCGCCATTTTCTGTAAATGTATGAACATTTCCTCCATCAACAATTACATCTTCTTTATCAAATGTAACTGTTGCTGTTACATCTTCATTTGTTGAATTTGTTGTACTATATGTGATTGTTGCAACTGGTGCTTTTTTATCTATCCAAGTAACTTTTGCTATAGCTGTTCCAATATTTCCTGCAGGTCCTATGAATGCAAATTCATATTCTCCATTCTCTGTAAATGTATGTGTATTTCCACCTTCTACTTCTACATTGTTTTTATCAAAAGTTATTGTTGCAATAACATCACGATTTGTTAATGTATTAATATCATAAGTTATTGTTGCCACTGGTAATTTTCTATCTATCCAGTCTACATAAGCTTTAGCTGTTCCAATATTTCCAACTTTATCTATAAATTCAAAAGTAAATTCACTATTTTCTGTAAATATATATGTGTTATTTCCACCATTATTTGTTATTGTTACATCTTCTTTATCAAAGCTTATGCTAGCTGTTACATTTTGATTTGTTGGATTTGTTGTACTATATGTGATTGTTCCAACTGGTATTTTCTTATCTATCCAATCAACCCTAGCAAGCTTGCTTCCTCTGTTTCCAGCACTATCTATATATTCAAATATATATTCTCCATTTTCTGTAAATGTATGTGTATTTCCACCTTCTACTGTTACATTTTCTTTGTTAAAACTAATGCTAGCTATTACATCTTGATTTGTTAGTTCATTTATATTATATGAAATTGTTGCATTTAAGTCTTCTTTGTCTATCCAAGTTACTTTTGCAAGTTCACTTCCTGTATTACCTGCTTTATCTCTATATTCAAACATAAACTCACTATTTTCTGTAAATGTATAAGTATTATTTCCATCATTGTTTGTTATTGTTACATCTTCCTCATTAAATGTAATTGTTGCAACTACATCTCCATTGGTTGAATTTTCTGGATTATATGTTATTGTTGCAATAGGTGCAACTTTATCAATCCAAGTTACAGTTGCTTTTGCTTTTCCAGCATTTCCTGATGGTCCTATAAACTCGAATTCAAATTCATTATTTTCTGTAAATGTATAGGTATTACTTCCATTATTATTTGTAATTCTGACATTTGGTTTATCAAATGTTATGCTAGCTGTTACATCTTGATTTGTTGGATTTATTGTACTGTATGTGATTGTCGCTTTTGGAATTTCTTTATCTATCCAACTTACTTGTGCAAGTGCTGTTCCTCTTTCTCCATTTGCATTTTCAAATGCAAATTCATATTCTCCATTTTGTTCAAAAGTATATTGGTTACTTCCACCATTATTTACTATTTTTATATTTTCTTGATCAAAACTTATTGTTGCTACAACATCTGTGTTTACTTTAGATGTTCCAGCAGGTCTTTCTGGATTATAAGTAATTGTTGCTATTGGCAAATCACTATCAATCCAAGTTACTTTTGCAGTTGCCCAACCTTTATTTCCAGCTTCATCCATAAAATTAAATGTATGCTCTCCATTAGCAGTGAATACATGTTTATTTCCACCTTCAACTACTACATTACGTTTGTCAAAAGTAATTGTTGCTGTTACATTTCCACTTGTTTGGTTTTCAACATCATATGTTATTGTTGGAACTGGTACTACTTTATCAATGTAATTTACTCTTGCAACTGCTGAGCCTTCATTTCCATAAGGACCTCTAAATCTAAATGTATGTGTTCCATTTTCTGTAAATACATATTTATCTCCATTAGGAATTACATTTCCTTCTTCATCTATAATATCTACATTTTCTAAATCGAAACTAATTGTTGCTGTTACATCTCTGCATGTTAATTCTGTTTCATCATAAGTTATCGTTGCATTTGGTAATGTTTTACGTATCCAGTCAACTTCTGCTACTGCTGAACCTCTATTTCCAGCTTGATCCATAAAGTTAAATGTATATGAGCCACTATCTTCAAATGTATGTGTATCTCCACCTTCAACTATTACATTTTCTTCATTAAAACTAATACTAGCTGTTACTGGTTTATTAGTTTTATCAGTTGTGCTATATGTTATATTAGCTATTGGAACATCTTTATCTATGTTAAACACCTCTGCTGTTGCTGTTCCAGCTTTTCCTTTTTTATCTATATAGTTAAACACATGTGTTCCATTTTCTGTAAATGTATATATATTTCCATTAGGTATATCATTTCCTTGCTCATCTACAATTCTTACATCATCTTGATCAAATGTAATTGTAGCAATAACATCTTTGTTAGTTGGTTCTTTCTCACTGTATAAAATAGTTGGTACTACATCATCAGAGTCTTCTATAATCCAATCTACATTAGCTGTTGATGTTCTTCTACGTCCTACTTCATCTTCATATTCAAATGTAAAGCTTCCATTTTCCTCAAATCTAAATGTATCTTTTCCTTCATTATTTAAAATTTTAACATTTGGTTTATTAAATTCAATTGTTGCTGTTACATTTCTGTAAGTTGGTTCTGTATTACTATATTTTATAGTTCCTACTGGTTCAACTTCGTCTATATTAGTTACAGAGACTGGAAGTGATAATAATCTCTGTCCTTGATACTTAAACATTAAAGTAATAGTTATATTGTGCTTAATTGTATAAGTATTTAATGCTCCTTCTTTCTTCTCTATATAATATCCTATTGTTTCTGGATATTTACTAGTAGCTACATTTAAATTATTTTCTAATTGTAACTCTTCACCATCTTTATTAAAATGAATTACTAAGTCTACGCTGTTTTGAGTTAATTCTGTTGTACTATATTCAGCACTAACTTCTGGGAACCAATCAGCTGTTGCTGTTGCTTTATATTCTTCACCTGTATCTTTATTTATATATTCAAATGTATAAGTTCCTTTTTCAGCAAATAGATAATACTTTGGAGCAGTAGATTTCTTCATTTGATATCCAAGTGGAAGCACAAGATCTGCTCTCATTTTTGCAATCATTGTTGGCTTTCCATTTACTGATGTAAGACTTGTTTTAATACTATAATTTATAGTTGCAGGTCCATTCATATTTTCCAATTTTGCTTCTGTTCTTCCTACATTTCCAAAACTGTCTATATATTCAAATGTGAATGTACTATTTTCATCTGTAAGCAAATATGTTCTATTTCCTCCGTTATTTGTTATTGTTATTTTTCCACTTTCATTTACTAGAGTTGCTAAAACTCCATCATCTGTTTTTTCATATTTAATATCTGCTGTTAAATTTCCACTATAAATCCAATTAACTTTTGCTGTCTTTGTTCCTTTATTTCCTAAACTATCTTCAAAATTAAATATATATTCCCCATTCTTTGTAAATGTATAAGTTTGAGTTGTTGGAAGTAATCCCATATTTGGATCTTCTAAATGAAGAGTTGCAACTACTGGTTCTGTTGTATCTTCTGTTGTACTATATTCGATTGTTGCAATTGGTGCATCTTTATCTATCCAAGTTACCTCTGCCATAGTTTCACCTGGATTTCCAGCATTATCTTCATACTCAAAAATAAATTTTCCATTTTTTGTAAATGTATAAGTATTTTTACCACCATTGTTTGTAATAATAATATCTTTACTTGGATTTATTAATGTTACTGTAACTGGTTCTTTTGTCCCAATTGTTCTATCATAATGTAATTCAGCTGTTGGAATTTCTTTATCAATCCAATTAACTGTTGCAGTTGCTGTTCCTGTATTTCCAGCTTCATCTCTAAATTCAAATGTAAATTCTCCATTATCTTCAAATCTATGTGTATTTTTACCATTATTATTTGTTATAATTACATTTGGTTTATTAAATGTAATTATTGCTGTTTCTGCTTTTCCAGTTGGGCTATTTATTCTATAACTTATTGTTGGTATAATTTCTTCTTTATCAATCCAATCAACTTTTGCTGTTACTGTTCCAGTATTTCCTGCTTCATCTACAAATTCAAACGTAAACTCTCCATTTTCTGTAAATGTATATATACTCTCACCATTATTATTTGTAATAGTTATATCTTTATTAGAATCTACTATGTTTGCAACAACATCTTGATTTGTTGGATTTGTTGTACTGTATGATATTTGAGCAATTGGTGTAGTTCTATCAATACAATCAACTGTTGCTGTCGTAGCTCCAACATTCCCTGCTTCATCTACAAACTCAAATGTGAAACTTCCATTTTCTGTAAATGTATATGAGTTCTTTCCAGCATTGTTTGTTATTGTAACATTTGTTTTGTCAAAATCGATTGTTGCTGTTACATCTTGATTTGTTGGTCTTGTTGTATTATAAGTAATAATTCCTTGTGGTACTTGCCTATCTATTATAGTTACCTTTGCATCTAAATAACTTTCAACATTTTCGGCATCTAAAAGTTTAAATCTAAAGTCTCCATTTTCTGTAAATACATATTTACCACCATTTGAAGTTTCTATAACTCCTTCATCTAAATTAGTTATTCTTACTCCTTCTTCTTTAAATGTAAGTGTTGCTGTTACATCTCCCTTTGTTAAACTTTCTTTATCATAAGATATCTCAGCAATATATGGACCTCTATTTATCCAATCTACTGACATTTTTATTTCTGATGTATTTCCAATTCTATCTCTTAATTTATATGTTTTTTCTCCATTTTTAGTAAATACATATTTTAGTATATCTTCTTGAATACCTGTAGTATAACGTGTTCTAAATTCTGCAAGTTCTTCTGCTGTATAGTTTACTGTTGCATTTTTAAGATTTTCATCATAAATGATTTCCTTTGTAATATTTGCTCCACTGTATGATGCAAAATATGCAATAATATATTCTTTGTCTACTGGATAACCCATAGCACTCATTGACTCTGGAAATCCCATACTTATAATATCCTTAGTTGAATCCTCAAGTATATTACTTACTGGTTTACTTGGATCTAATAATTTATATCCTCTTACCATTTTAATATTATTATTTGAATCCTTTTGAACCATATTTATTATTTGTTTAGTATCTGGATCAAAATTAAATTCATAAATATACTTACCACTATTTTCTATATATCTAAGTGGTCTATCTTGTTCATCTAATATAAATACATTTTTACTAATATTTACAACTCTTGCTTGAACATGACCTTTAGTATTTGGCAACTCTATATATTGTATATCTGCAGATGGTTTTTCCCTATCTATCCAAGTAACACTTGCAACAACTTCATTTGTTCTTCCATTTTCTGTATCTCTTAAATTAAAAGTATATGATCCATTTTCTGTAAATGTATAACTTGTTATTCCATTTTCCACTACAACTGTATCTGAATTAAAATTTTCAAGTGTTGCTACAACTTCTTTATTTGTTTTTTGAGTTGTACTATATATAACTGTTGCTGTTGGTGGAGCCTCTTTTGTTGTATCTTCATAAAAATTGAATCCTCTAGCTCCTATATATCCATCATTTGTTTGCGTTGCTATAATTTTTATATATTTTACTTTTTGTGTTTCAGCAAATCTTAGTGTTTTTGTTGAAGCATTATTTGCCCAATTATTTATATCACCAAGTTTAGTCCAATTTTCTCCATCCATACTTCCTAAAACTTCACCTTGCATAATTCTGCCAAGAAATGGTTTGCTACCAAGACCTGAATGGTTTTGTTCATCTGATGGTATATAATCTAGTCTTGATAAATATACTGGCTCTTTAAATTCAAGTGTAATAAATTTATTTTCATCTGTTTTACTAGCTGACAACCATCTAGTAAAATCATGAGTATATTGTTGGGTTTCCCAAAGACCAAAATTCCCATCTATTGCATTTTTAGCTGGTGTATTCTTGCCAGAAGGTGTACTGTCTACAACTGATAAATTTTTTACCTTAATATATGTTTCATTTGCTTCATATTTATTATCAGTAAAAGTAAAAACATGTACATTTGCTGGTAAATTTGTTCCAGTAGCAGATGGTCTTACAGTCAATTTTCTATTACCTGATAAATTAGGTTTTACTTCATCATAAGATTTCCAAGCAGAAGCTCCACCTGAATCATCAGTATATTTCCAATCTAATTTTCTATTACCATAAACAAAAAAAGTATCTTCTGCATCATTTTCATAAAGCTCCATATCAGGAGTTAATATTAATGTTTTATCTATTTGTATTGTACTTCTTATCTCTGTACCTATAATATGAACTCTAATATGATCTCTTTCATTAACACCTACTAATTCTGTTTCTGTTAATTGTACATATAACTGATCTGTTTCTGTCCAAGTTTTTCCACCATCTATTGAATACTCCCATGTTGATCTATTATTTTCATTAAACATTGAACCTAATCTTATTTGCCCTGCATATTGACCATCAAATGAAAATGTTGCAAGTTCTGATTGTGGTTTACCTAATAGTACCTGAGCAACAGATCTATGTATGCTATTTGCACTTACTTCAGCCCATTGTAATGTTGCTGTTTTTAAAGAAACAGCTTCTGCATTTAATGTTGGAGTAGTAATCTTTCCAATAATCATTCCAAATAAATCATAAAATGCAAGAGGTCTTACTTTATATATGACTTGAAATTCTTTTATAAGCTTCAAACAATCTTCTTCTGTATATACATTACTATTTTTATATAATTGTACTAAACCATACCAAGCATCAACATTTATATTTTGAGCATTTATTGCTTTACGATAAAATTCTTCTTGTTTTGCTTCATCACCTTTATAGGCATTTGCAAGCATTACATATTTTTCTGCTATTAGATAATTGCTATAATCATTAACTGCCTCTTGAGCAATTGCTAAATAACTTAAATTTTCACATCCAGTAGAGTATTGTTGTCCCCAGCCTAGCAACCCTCTATATGAATATACGGCTTGTTTAGTAGGAGAATTTTTAGTTGCATTATAAAATGTAGATGTACCATATGATGAATTTCCCCAAGTTGCACCTGAATTATATAATTGCCAAGAAGCATCTCCATTACTATTATAATGTGCAACTCCATAAGCAATATGACCAGGTTGATGAACTGGAAATGCTGGTATACCCGTTGAACTATATGCATTAGCACTCGTATCTCCAAAACCAACACATTGAGTTCCCGCTGCATAAACTATCCATTGTGGAACTAAATATTTTTGATATGGTATACCATATTCTAAAAAGTGAAATTTATTATTCCACATAGTTTTATTTTCTTCACTATAATATTTATCCTCAAAATATCTAAATTTTGCATTATATGATAGCCAAGCATGAGTATATGGACCTCTACTTGTAATATAATCCCTAAACCATTCAATTTCATTATCTGATATTAGTGCTCTCACAACAACTTTCATTTCCTCAACTTCTAGTTTTGGAAATACAGCGCTTAATTTATTTGCTAAGTACATTTTTTTATAAACTGCATAACGTCTTACTGGATCTGATACATGTGAACTATTTGGATCATTACGATTTGAATTTGTAACTCCATCTTCCTCAACATTAGGCAAAAATGAACGTACTAATGTAGAATGAGTATGTGAAATAGCCATAATCATTTTTTTAAATAAATCACCATTACGTACACCATTTTTTACTGTATCATCATTTAAATCATTTTTATATGTTTGGTATAATTTTGTTAAAACATTTAAAGAATTTTTATAACCACCAATAGGTGTACTACCATAAAAATATAACCCTAAAGTATCACTATCCCCCATTAACCATCCAAGTGTTTCTCTACTTGAATCACCCTGATTTACAAAATCAAGTAATGTTGTTCTTCCTACTCTTGATACAAATTCTCTTTGTAAAACCATATGTTCAAGATTAGGATCATTTTCATCCATATTTCTGATTTGAGCTTCTAAATCAAATACTGTAGGAACTCCTGTTCCATCACTATAATCTGCTGTTAATAATTTAGCATCTGCATATACTGAATGATCTTTACCATTTGCTCCATTATCATTTGCATATAGTCTTAAGTATCTATTTCCTTCTATAGGTATTCTACATTCTACTGCATTTTGGTTTGGCAATGCTTCTGCTCTATATTTTTCTGTCCAATTTTGACCATCATTTGATGTTGAAATAACAAATGTAACACCATTTCCACCATTTGATGTAGTATTTAATCCTAAATATGCTGAAAAATAATCATATTCTTGAAAATTTCTTAAATCATAATATACATCAGAAGTAGCATGTGCCCAAATACCTTTATCAAAACTTGTTGCTGTACCACCAATTTTTACTGTTATTTTAGTATTACTTGATGTTATATCATTAAGAATAGTACCATATTTAGTAGTTGATTTACTCATATGTGGTATATCTGATAAATAAATGAGTTTTCCTGTTGCTCTTGTTTCAGCAGAATATGTTGTTGGTAACGCTGAAACTTTTACTGCATCATTATATTCTTGTATTGTTTCCAAAGTTTCTGAAAACTCACTTCTAATTGATTGTGTAGGTAGATTTTGAGTTTCATCTTTGATTTCCTCTGTAAATAAAACCCCATTTCCACCTCCAGATTGCAATAGCATTGGTTTTGCATTTTGTTTAGTTATATGTACTGAATTTGAACTAGCAAAAATGTAAGTTCCCATTGCAAGTAAACATACTATAACCGACACTATCGCAATTTTCTTTTGAAAACTTTTCATACTTTTACATCCATCCTTTCTTTTTATTTATAAATTTTACAGTTTAATTATCTTTTAGCATTATACCATAATATTGTAGTATTTTCTAGTTATTTATATAACAAAATTTTATTGGGATCTAATGATTTAATTTTATAATTAAAATATTTTATAGTTCATTTTTTGTAAGAAAATTATAAAAGTAGGTATCTTATTTAAGATGCCTACTTTTTATTATTATTGTACTACTGATACATCAAGAAATATTAATTTTATTTGTGCTAAATCTGTTACTGTAAGCTCTTCATCACTATTTAAATCTGCTGCTATAAAATTAGATCCTGTTAAAATTTCTTTATCTATAAGATGCAATTTTATTTGTGCTATATCTGTTATTGTTATTTTTCCATCTCCATTAATATCTCCTATAACAATTAATGTATATTCTAGTTCCTCACCAACTTTTACTGTCATTCCTGTTCCTATAATATCATCTTCTTCTAATTTATTTCCATTATTATCTATAATTGTTATTTCTCTATTAGCTTCTACATTTTGTTTAAATTCAGCCACTGTTGTTTCTTCTCCAATTCTTGATATATAAGGAGCTTCAATCTTATATATCTCTGATGTGATTTTTGCTTCTTCTTGTTGTTCTTTTTCTATAATATTTATTGATAATTGTGAATCAGTTGCAAATATATCTTCCTTACCATTACTTCCTTCAATAGATACTAATTTGAATATAACTTCAGTTGGAACTTCTATAGTTTCTTTAACTTTTAAAATTACTTTAAATATAATTCCTTCTTCTAATACATAATTATTACTTTCTGTTACAAATCTAAAGTTATTATCATTAAATGAATTCTTATCTAAATTCCAACTATTTTGTCCTAAAATATCTATCATTTCTATTTTTTCTTTGTCATATTCAAACTTTCCTGTTAATGCCATTAAACCTTTTTTGAAATTCTTCATGTTATTTAAATTTACACTTACTTCAAATTGATCTCCTGGATTTAATGTTTCTTTTGAAGATTCTAAACTCACTTCAAAAGTTGGAGTAGTTGGTTCTACTGGAATATCTGGATTTTCTTCAGTTTCAATCCATGTAACATTTGCAGTAGCCATTCCTTCATTTCCTGCTTCATCTCTAAATTCGAATGTATATTCACCATTTTCTGTAAATGTATGTGTGTTTCCACCTTCTACTGTTACGTTTTCTTTATCAAATGTAATAGTTGCTATTACTGGTTCTGTTGTTTCAGACTCTGTACTATATGTGATTGTTGCTACTGGTAAAGTCTTATCTATCCATGTAACTTCTGCTGTTGCTGTTCCCTTATTTCCAGCTTTATCTACAAATTCAAATGTAAATGTTCCATTTTCTGTAAATGTATATGTGTCTTTTCCATCATTATTCGTTATTTCTATTTCTTCACTTACATTTCCTAAAGTTGCAATTACTTCTCCATTTGTTTTGTCTGTAGCATCATATGAAATCGTTGCTGTTGGAGCTATTTTATCTATACAAGTTACATTTGCTGTTACTGTTCCTTTATTTCCTGCTCTATCTGAAAATTCAAATGTGAAACTTCCGTTTTCTTCAAATATATATGAACTATTTCCATTATTATTTAGTATTGTTATTTCATCTTCTTTTTCATTTTCAAAAACTACTGTTGCAGTTACATTACTATTTGTTGGTAATATTGTACTGTATACCAATAATGGTTCTGGTACTACTTTATCTATCCATGTAACTTTTGCTATTACAACACCTTCATTCCCTGCTGGTCCTGTAAATTTGAAAGTATATTCTCCATTTTCTGTAAATGTATGTGTATCACCACCTTCTACTACTACATTTTCTTTATCAAAAGTAACCGTTGCTGTTACATCTTGATTTGTTAGTTCATTTATATCATATGTAATAGTTGCTACTGGTAAAGTTTTATCTATCCATGTTACTCTAGCTGTTGCTGTTCCTATATTTCCAGCTTCATCTACAAATTCGAAAACAAATTCTCCATTATCTGAAAATGTATATGTATTATTTCCATCATTGTTTGTGATTGTTACATTACTTTCATCAAAATTTATTGTTGCTATTACTTCTTGATTTGTTGCTTCTTGAGTACTATATGTTATTATTGCTTTTGGAACTTTTTTATCTATCCAATCTACTTTTGCTTTTGCTGTTCCTTTATTTCCTAAACTGTTTACAAATTCAAATGTAAATTCTCCATTTTCTTCAAATGTATATGTATTATTTCCATTATTATTTGTTATTGTAATATCATCACTTTCTGTTTCTAAAGTTGCAACTACATTTCTATTTGTTTTTTCTTCAATATCATATTTTACAGTAGCTTTTGGAATTGTATTATCTATCCAATCCACTCTCGCCGTAGCTACACCTGAATTTCCATATGGTCCAACAAATTCAAATATGAATTCTCCATTTTCTTCAAATGTATATGTGTTTTTTCCATCATTATTTGTAACTCTTGTTCCTTCTCTATCAAATGTTATTGTTACTGTTACAGGTTTATTTGTTGTTTCTGTTATATCATACGTTAATGTTACATTTGGTAATGTTTTACATATCCAGTCTACTCTTGCAGTCGCTGTTCCTTCATTTCCATAAGGTCCTCTAAACTCAAAAGTAAATTCTCCATTTTCTTCAAATGTATATGTGTTTTCTCCATTATTGTTTAATATTGTAACATTCTCTCTATCAAATGTTACTGTTACTGTTACATCTTGATTTGTTGGATCTGTTATGTCATAAGTAAATGTTGCATTTGGTAATGTTTTACATATCCAATCAACTGTTGCTGTCGCTGTTCCCTTATTTCCTTCACTATCTTCAAATTCAAATGTAAATGTTCCATTTTCTGTAAATGTATATGTTGTTTTTCCATCATTATTTAATACTGTTATTTCTGTACTTGGATTTACTAATTTAGCAACAACATCTCCATTTGTTAATGTTTCAATATCATATTCTATTTCTGCTGTTGGAACTACTACCTCTTTTTTAGTTATATCTTCATAGAAATTAAACATTCTAGCACCAACATGTCTTTTAGCACTTGTGTAAGATGTTTCTACTCCAATAATTTTTACATATCTAACTTTAACTGATTCATCAAAATCTACTGTTTTTGTTGTTTGATTGTTTGCCCATGTTACTTCTTTTATTTCTGTAAAGTTTTCTCCATCCATACTTCCTAAGATTTTTCCTGTAAGTATTTTTCCATTTTCACTATGAGGTACATAATCCATTGCACTTAAATAGATTGCTGAATCAAATTTTATTACTATATATTTTTCATTATCTGTACCAGCTGCTGAATTTAACCATCTTGTATTATAATTACCATCTATTGCATTTACTGCTGCTCCATTTTGTCCTTTATCCTCTGCTGAAACTTCTGCTACTGATAAATGTGATACTGGTACATATTTTCTTGTATCTTCTTGGTTATCTGCTGTAAATTGAAATTCTACTGGATCACTAGCTGCAAAAATTCCTTTTGCTTTTGTTCTTATTAAAAGTTTTTTATATCCTTTAACTATTGGTTCTTGTTCTGTAAAACTAATCCACTCATTATTTATGTTTCTTCCTTGTATATTATCTATAGTCTTCCACTCAAGATTTTC
This sequence comes from uncultured Clostridia bacterium, assembly GCA_949482135.1. Lineage (GTDB taxonomy): Bacteria > Bacillota > Clostridia > TANB77 > CAG-508 > Scatovivens. The sequence goes on along the minus strand of CASYFC010000008.1, from coordinate 19,579 downwards.
TTGATTATTTACTCCTATTAATCTATTTTCTAAGTCATTCAAATATGCAGTAATAGTAGGAGTACTATACTTTTGAATGTTAATACTATATTCTTTATCGCTATTTTCCAAGCGAATTAGTATTTTATCCTCTGCATTTAATTGCTCTATTTCAATTAATGTTAATTGATGTGTATCTTCAGTTACTTCTTTCCAATTTTCTCCTGAGTCTAAACTATAACTCCATTTTGAACCTTTAAATTCATCTGTTAAAATTATTTTTCCACTATTTTCTCCATCAAATGCGAAATCTGCTACTTTCTTTGCAGTTGTATCTTCATATAAATTTACCATTGCAATAGCTGCAAATATACCATAACCTTCGACTTCTATTTTTACATATTGTCCATATACGCTTTCATTAAATCTAATTTTCTTGAATTCTTCATTTTGTTCGCAATTTTCTATTCTTCCAGCTTCTATCCAATCCATACCATTTTCACTTACATATACAATCGCATTTTTTATATAACAAGGATCATCTGGTTTATATAACTTTTGAGTAAATTCTAGTGCAGATATACTCTTAGGTTCATCAAGTTTTATACTAACAAATGCTTTAGAACCAACTATTGAGTATCTAAAGTCTGTATGCCATAATGTATTAATATTTCCATCAATTACATTTTCAGCATAAAATGGTCTAGTAGCATCTATTGATTGTGATGATCTATCATGAATTGATAAATGGCTTATTGATATATATTTTTCTGTATCTGTATCGCTATCTTCAGTAAATTGATATTCTAATACTTCGCTTGCTGTATAAATACCTGTTGCTTTTGCTCTAACAAAAAGCTTTTTATTTCCTTCAACTATTGGTTCTTCTTCTGAATAAGACTTCCAAGTTGTATCTTCTTCATATTTCCATTCAAGAATATCTTTATTAGATATTCCAATTAGTTTATTCTCTAAGTCATTTACATATGGTGTAATATTAGGAACTTCTCCTTTTTTTATGTTAATAGTATATATAGCTTCATTTCCTTCAAATTTAATTTTTATTTTATCATTTTCATTAATTTGGTTCATCTCTTCTGTTGTTAATTGATGTACATCTCCTGTTCCATCTTTCCAAGTTGTACCTGAATCAAAACTATATTTCCAATTTAAAGTTTTATATTCATCTAATAAGGCTATCTTTCCACCATTTTCTCCATCAAATGAATAAGTTCCTACTATTTCTACTGCTTTGTTTTCATATAAATTGAACATTGCTGCTACCATAAAACTATTACTTGCTGATGCAGTTTGTGTTTTCTTACCTACAATTTTAATATATTTAGCTTTAGTAGGTTCAAAATCTACACTTTTCATTGAAACATCATTTGTATTTGCATATCTCCAATCTGTTCCAGGTACTACTTCTGTCCAATTCTCCCCATCCATACTTGTTAAAATTTGAGCACTTTCTATTTTACCATTGCCTCCTGCAAGTGGTAAATATTCTAATGAAGTTAAATTTTTAGGTTCATCTAATTGAATAACAATAAATTTATTTCTATCACTACCATCCCATGCTGAATGCCAATTTGTATTTGGATTAGCATCAATAGCATTTCTTGCATGTCTTCCTTGAGCAGTAGCTTCTGATGAAACTGCATTAATTGATAAATGAGATACTGGAATATATTTTCTTGTATCTGGTTGATTATCTTCTGTAAAATTGTAAGTTCTGCTATTTGTACTTGCTAAATATGTTCCTGTTGCACCTACTCTGACTATTACTGTCTTATTTCCTGTTAAATCAGGTGTTTCATCACTATATGAAGTCCATTTATCAGTTTCGTTATATTTCCACTGCATTGCAGGAGTTGCAGCAATTAATCTATTTTCTAAATCATTTGCATATAATGTTTTTGGTAATCCTGCTGATTCTTGAATATCTATTTTGTATAAGTTTTCCTCACTATAATTTACACCAACTATGTGAATGTATATATCGTTTTCAGCTGTAATTGATGCAATTTCTTCTGGTGTTAATAACAATTTATGTTCTTCACTTCCATCAAATGCAACTTCATGCCAGTGTTCTAATCCACCTTGTGGATTTCCATCTATACAATAATCCCAACGAACTCCGTTTCCATCAAAACGACTAGATAACACTATTTTGTTAGCATCATTTCCATCAAATGAGAAACTTGCAATTGATGTATCTAATGAACCAAGTATATGGTTAGCTTCTAATCTTGTAAGAGATGGTTGATATACTGTATAACTATCTGCTGTATTATTAGGAGTAGCTTTTGCTTCATTTAATATTCTTGTTTGTAAAAGTGTAAATCTATACGAATTTTCAACACTTACCATTTTTGGTTTAATTAAATTTGTTAAATGATACATTGGTAATGGAAAATATTTTAAAGATTCTGCCATCTCTTCTGCTAAGTAATAGAAATCATCTTCTGTTTTTTCTGCATTTGCACAATATGCACTATATAATCCATACCATGCATCTATATTTATTGGTTGTACTTCTAATGCTTTTCTATAAATTTCTTCTTGTTTAACAGGGTCTCCTGCATATATTTTTGCTTCCATTATAATTTTTTGGCAATTCTCTAATGTTTCTTGTTGATTCATTGCTTCTTGAGCTAATGCTATATATACAACAGAATATCCTCTACTATAACTTGCATTACCCCAACCTAAAGGTAATCTTTCACCTTTTTCAGATAATGTCCAACCACTTACGTCATTATCAATTCCCCAATAACCTTTACCATTTGAATCTTGTGTGTAATATAGTAATGCTGCGTGACCTGGTTGACCAATAACTGCTGATGCTATTCCATGTACACCACGAATACAGTGACCTGATTTTGATATACCACCACAAACGCATCCTGTTCCAAATTTATTTCTAAAGTTCATCCATAATTTATTTAATCTATAATTTAATGTTCCTCTTGATATACCATAGTCATCTAATGTTTTACCATTAACGCTAAATAATTGATTAAAGTAATCACGGTTTTCTTCAGAATAATATATTGGATTTCCATAATTTGGCCATACATATGATATATAAGAGTGAGGTGTTAATAATCCCCATGCATTATTTGGTGTTTTATCAATTTTGGCTTGTGTATATTCATTAAGCCATACTATTGATTCGTCATCTAGTAATGTATTCATTACATAACGCATTTCTTCTATAGTATAAGTTTCAAACCAAGGTGTAATGTCAACTGTTGATGTTACTCTAAATTTACCTTGATTATACATTTCTTTATAAATTCTATAACGTACAACACTATCAGATTGATTTTCTACTGCTGAAGGTTGCATCCATAATGCAACTTGTGCAGAGTGTGTTAATGAAAGTGTTATCGCCATTCTTTTATATAAATCACCTTTTGTAATAGGTGCATTTGGTCTTCTATTATGTAATCTTCTAATACCTTCTTCTGATATTGGTTCTGTAATATCAAAATCACTTTTATATTCTTTTAATAATCTTGTAAGTTGTTTTAGTGAGTTAAAATATCCACCTGTTGGTGTTCCACCCAATATATAATATCTAAGATTCTCTAAATCATTCATTAACCAAGATACAGTATTCATATTATCTTCGCTAATTTGAACATATGCTTGTAATAATTCATAATCAGTATTTTTAACAAATTCTCTTTGTAATAAAAGTAATTCATATTCTCCTGTTATTTCTTCCCCATAATGAGATTTTATAGCTTCATCATATTCTTCTACAGTTTTTATAAAATCTGCTACTGAAACATTTTCATCATATCCTTCTTTTACTAATTTTGCATTTGCATACACTGAATGATCTCCATCAGCATTTCCATTATTATGCGCATACAATTTCAAATAATTTGCATCTTTTATATCTATTTTTACAAATTCTGCATTTGAATTTCCCTTCATTGCTTTAGGTGATGCTGGTGTTTTTAAATCCCAATTTTCACCATCTACAGAAGTATATATTAAAAATTTTACACCATTTCCAGTTGATCCCCTACTTGCATCAACTCCTATGTATGCTGTAAAGAAATCATAATCATAATCTGTAATATCATACACAACTGTTGATGTAGCATGTGCTGCTATACCTTTTAAAAATTTTTTTGGCTGTCCATCTACAATTAATGTAATTAACCCACCATTGTATTTGGTGTCTAAATTTTTATCTAAAGTTATGCTTCCCCAACCAACAGAAGATTGGTTTGAAACATATTTCATATCAGACAAATACTGATATTGTTTCTCTGTTGCTTGAACCTCTTTTGTAAATAGTCCTAAAAAAATTACCATAAAACAAAATATCATATTTACTATGATTCTCTTATCTTTTTTCATTTAAAATCCTCTCCTAATTTTTATAAAATATATTTACATAACATTCAGTATGATTATACTATCAGTTAGTATTTTTGTCAATTTAATAATAGCTAAAAAATAGAAATACTAACACATTTTACTATTTCCGTAGATTAATATTATATATTTTTTTTGTGTAACATTACTAATTTATTTTAGACAATAAAAAAGAGAACAAAAGCTCTCTTTTAAAAATTAATAAATCTATCCAAAAAAACTTTTGTTTCATCCTTTTTAGGATTACCGAAAATATCTTCTGGAGATCCTTCTTCGCAAATAATACCATCTTTCATATATATAACATGGTTTGAAACATCCCTTGCAAAAGCCATTTCATGAGTAACAATTATCATTGTAAAACCTTCTTCCGCAATATCTTTAATTACATTTAATACTTCTCCTACCATCTGAGGATCTAGGGCTGATGTTGGTTCATCAAATAATAATACACTCGGTTTCATAGCAAGTGCTCTTGCTATTGCAACACGTTGTTTCTGCCCTCCTGATAATTGACTAGGTTTTGCATTTATGTATGGTAACATTCCTACTTTTTCTAAATAGTATAAACTTTCTCTTTTGGCTTGTTCTTTATCTTCTTTTAAAACTTTATTTAATCCAATCATGCAATTTTGCAATACATTCATATTTTCAAATAGATTGAATCCTTGAAAAACCATACCAACTTTTGCGCGATATGATGATATATCCTTTGAATCTAATACATTTTTACTTTTATATAAAATCTCACCACTAGAAGGTGTTTCAAGTAAATTTATACATCTTAAAAGAGTCGACTTTCCTGAGCCAGAAGAACCTATTATAGATGTTACGTCTCCTTCATTTACAGAAAAATTAATATCTTTTAAAACCTCATGATTTCCAAAATGTTTTCTTAAATGATTTATTTCAATTATTTTATTCATGGCTAACCTCCTTGTTTGGATATTTTAACATTCCGCTAGTATATGCTAAAGTATCTGTTGTAGAAAGTGAGTAATTTTCTGGACCATTTAGTTTATTTTCAACTTTTCTAAGAAGCTTTGAGAAAAATACCGTCATTGCTAAATATATTATCATAGTAATTGTATACGCTTCAAAAACTGTATAATATGCTCCTGATACAGTCTTAGTAACAAAAAATAATTCTACAACTCCTATTGATGAAAGAACACAAGTATCTTTTATGTTTATTATTAAATTGTTACCAATTTGTGGCATAATATTTATTAAAGCTTGTGGCATTATAACATACAACATTGTTTGAAAATGTGTCATTCCTATCGCTTTTGCCCCTTCTGTTTGTCCTTTTGAAATTGATAATATTCCTCCTCTTACTGTTTCAGCCATATAGGCTCCTGTATTAATTGATACTATAATATATGCAGCACTCCACATATCCATACGGAAATTGAACATTATAGCAGAACCATAAAAAATAAACATTGCTTGAACCATCATTGGAGTACCACGAAAAACTTCTACATAAATATCTAAAATAATTTTAATAGTTTTTAGTAATATTCTTTTAAAAATATTATCTTTTTTATTTACAGGTATTGTTTGAATTGTTCCTGCAAAAAATCCTATTAAACATCCTATTATTGTTCCAATTACTGCAATTATTAAAGTAGTTTTTGCACCATTTAACATTGTTAACCCATATTTTTGTATTATAAAAAATATTCTTCCGAAAAAATCCTGTGGTAATGTATTCATAATTATCCCTCCATTACTCTCTATTCTGATAATGGTTGAACCTTAATTGCTTCATTCATCATATTTTCAAAATCTTGTATACTATAGTTTCCTAATACTCCATTTATTCTTTCTAATAAAACACTATTTCCTTTTTTTACAGAAATACCAATATTAATTTCTTCTTCTGAAACTTCAAAGTCGTCTTCTGAATCTGTAAAATTTAATATTTTCATATTAGGATACACTTCTAAAGCTGCCATTGCTGTTGGCATATCTGTTACAACTAAATCAACAGTTTTTGAATTTAAAGCAACTAACATATTTGGTGCTGTATCCATTGCTGGTAAAATATTAGCTTGATCTATTTGTGGCAAACATGTATCATACCAACATGTATTAATTTGTGATGTACAAGTTGCGCCCTTTAAGTCTGATATTCCTTTTGCATTTGCATATCTGCTATCTGAATTTACTAATGCAACAATTGAAGCATAATAGTATGGACTTGAAAAATCAACTGTTTCTAATCTTTCTGAAGTAATAGATTGACCAGCTATAACACAATCTATTGTATTAGACTGAAGTGCTAATGGTAAACTATCCCAATCAATTTGATAAATTTCTAACTCTAAATCTAAAGCTTCCGCAATATTTTTAGCCATCATAACATCATATCCATAAGCATAACTGTTGCTATCTTTAATTGAAACAGCTCCATTAGATGTATCTGTTTGTGACCAATTATATGGTGCATATGCACATTCCATACCTACACGCAAAACTTCTCTACTGTTTGTTGTATCATTTGTATTTATTAAAATAGCTACTAGAGCTACTACTATTACAATTACTACTGCAATAATTCCTAAAATTATATTTCTATTCATAAAAATCCTCCTTTTTTGATATTTTGTCATTCTTCAAAGAACTTAATAGAAAAGGACATTTTTATTTTCCATATATAACAAAAGACCATGCACGTCTTTTCTTATATAGAACATACATGGTCAAATACTCAATAAAATTACACTATAAATAAAATTTATAGAATTTTACTTTATATTAGATAGCGCTCCACATAAGTGACAGTCCATTACATATTTTGCAATGTCCCAGCAGTATTTACTTAGGCTTTAAATACCACTTCGGCGATATTTCCTTTCAAATATTTATAAGAGCCTAAATCAAATATACATTTTACTCTTAAATATCGCGACCTCTATCATTATCATTATTCATGACAAAATATTAAATTATTAATAGGATAGCACGAATTAGTTATACTGTCAACCCCTCAATTTATTTTTGTATTTAAAATTATTTATAATATACATCTAAATCTACATTTCCTTCAATTCCGTCAACACGACCTTTATCAGTATTTTGCCATAATATATAGTTCCTTGATATTGTTGGTTTTTTTGTAGAATATTTTGCAGCCCAAATTGTATAATCTTTCAAATCTAGCCATGTATTATTTAAATAATTTTCACTTGCATATAACATTGTATCATATCCAGCATCTTTTAATTTGTTTGAAAATGCATCATACATTTCATTTAATTTGTATAAGTTTATTTCTAATTCATTAAAATATGCCCAACATTCCCAGTCAAAGCAAACTGGAAAATCAACTTTATCTCCTTTTAGATTTTCAATAACAAACTCTGCATTCTCTATTGCTTTATCTACTGTATTTGCTTCTGAATAAACATATACTCCTACTTTTAATCCTGCATTTTTAGCATTTTTGTAATTTTCTTCAAAAGTATTATCAATAGCAAGTGGAGTATCTTTGTTTTTCATGACTCCCATTCTTAAAATAACAAATTCTACGCCAGAATTCTTTACTTTTTCAAAATCTACTTTTCCTTGCCACTTTGAAATATCAATTCCTATCATTGTATTACTAGTTTTGTGATTGGCTATTTGTTCTTCAATACTTATAAAATCTTCTTTTGTTTCTTCTTCATCTTCTTTACTATCAGAAGGTTTATTTTCTGGTTTTTCTTTAATTTCAATTACAGTATCTTTAATAGTTTCATTTCCAGATTGATCCATAATAATATATTTTATTTTATATTTTCCAACTTCCCCAAAATTCACTTTTCCTTCTATTTTTAATTCTGGTTTCGTATCATAATTATCTGCATATGAAACTTTTTTTGTTAGTGACTCCTCATCTGCTTCATTAATGTAAAATGTCTTTTTTGATGGTACATTAATAAAAATAGGACTAACACTATCTATTACACTATATTTTATATCACATAAATATTTTTTCATTTTATGCTTATATTCTAGTGTATATGTGTGTTCACCAATATTCATATAATCTATTTCCTCATTTTGAGTTAATATTTGAACATTACTATTTTCAATTAGATCATACAAACTTGTTTTATCATAAACTTCTATTTCCTTATCTGCTATAATAATTTCTACATCTTTTGGCATTTTATATTTATCATAAAATACCATATTTTTTAATATTAATATTGCTATAATTAATATTATAATTATAAATAATGTTTTTATTTTCATATTATTCCCCCAATAAATTACATTTTATAACTTTTATCAATGAACTCAAATATTTTTTCTATTTCTTCTAGCAGAATTTTCAAAACTTCTTCCATATTTTAGTCCTTTAATTTTATATACAAACAATATCATAAAAGCAGATAACTTTCAACAAGTTATCTGCTTTATAATTTCAAATTATTTTATCTTAACACCTAATAAATATAATAAATCTGTTGTTTGAAATCCATTTATTATAGCGCCTTTTATATCTTCCAAAGATACTGCGATTCCTTCTATAATACAATCTGATAAATCAATTCCTTTTAGACTTGTACGAAAAACATGTGCTTGTGTTAAATCTGATTTTTCAAAGAAAATATTTTTTATATTATTTTCTTGAAAATAGCTATTCCTTAGCAAAGTATCTCCAAATAAAACTTTTTCCATGGTAGCATTTGATAAATTTATGTAATTTAAATTAGAACTTTCAAAACAAACATTATATAATCTTGCTTCAATAAAATTCCCGCCAGTTAATTTACAATTATTGAATTCACATCTTACAAAAGTGCAATTTTCAAAAGAACTATTTGAAAAATTGCAATTAATAAATTTTGTATTTTTAAAAGTATTTTTATCTAAATGACTATTTAAAATCTCTATATCTTTTAGTATTATATTTTCAAATTCTATATCATTAAATTCAATATTTTCATATCGAGAATTTTCTATAGTTTTATTTTCGATTGTATTTTCTTTTTCAATTTCACCTAATAAATCTTTACAAGTTATTAAATTATTTAAAAGATTTTCTTGCGGTTTTAAAATGTTCATATTTTTTCCTTTACTATTTTAAATTAATGATTTTTGTTGCCACTTTTTTTATAAATGTATCATCATGTTCTACAAATATAAGAGTTGGTTTATATTTTAGTATTGCTTCTTCAATTTGAATTCTAGTTAAAATATCTATGTAATTAAGTGGTTCATCCCAAACATAAATATTTGCAGATTCTGAAATACTTTTCGCAATTAAAACTTTTTTCTTTTGCCCTTCACTCATATCTTCTATATTTTTGCTAAATTCAGAATTTAAAACTCCCATTTTAGAAAGCATTGCTTTAAAAATACTTTCATCTACATCATTTTCTTTTGCAAATTCTTTTAATTTTCCTTTCAAGTTTTCTGTACTTTGTGATACATAAGATATTTTTAAATCATTTGCAACACTAATATTTCCATCATATTGAATTTCATTTCCAATTATTAATTTTAATATACTAGACTTACCAGCACCATTTTTTCCTGTGATTGCAATTCTATCTCCATTTTTAATTTCAAAAGAAATTTTATCAAAAATCGGTTTGCTATCATATTTTATTTGAAAGTTATCGGCTATAATTAAAGGATTTTTCCTAGTTTCAATAGGAGTAATTTTTAGTGGATCATTTCTATCAACATTATTTAATAAATTTGATTTTTCCTCAATAGCATTTTCTATTCTTTTTTCAATTGCTTTAGATTTTTTCATCATTTTAGCTGATTGATGTCCTACATATCCTCTATCAATCATTTCACGACTTCCAGAGTGATTATATTTTGTTGCTTCAATTTTATTTGACCAATCATTTGTACTTTTTGCAGCCACTTCTAATCTATTTATATCTTTTTTTAATTTTTCATTTTGAATTTGTTCAAAATTATCTTGAGCATCTTTATTTTCTTGCCAAGACGAAAAATTTCCTTTTTGTACTGATATATTAGTATTATTTATAGAAATTATATGATCTACAACTTTATCTAAAAAATTCCTATCATGTGAAACCAAAATAAAACTTTTTTTCTTATTTAAGTATTCTACTAGATTTTCTCTTGTTTCACTATCTAAATGATTAGTAGGCTCATCTATAAGCAAAAAGTTATTTCCTTTTAAAAATAAACTTATTAAAAGAATTTTAATTTGTTCTCCCCCACTTAATAAATCGAAATTTCTGTAAAGAATTTCTGAAGATGTATTTAGTAAATTTATTTCTTTTATAATTTCCCAATCCTCTACATTTGGGGCAATTTCATTTACGATTTCTATTGCCATTCTTTTTTTATTTTTGACTTCAAAAGGAAAGTAATCAAAATCTACACTTTTTAAGATTGTTCCGCTGTATTCATACATTCCAAGTAATAGTTTTAAGAAAGTGGTTTTTCCTTTTCCATTTCTTCCTATTAATCCAAGTTTCCAATCTGTATCTATATTAAATGACACATTTTCAAAAACATTATTTATACTTCCTTCATAACCAAAGGTTAAATTATTTACACTTATTAAAGACATTTATCTCACCTCCAAATAGTTTCTTTTAAAGTATAACATAAAAGACAGATATTATCTGCCTTTTTCTATTATTTTTTGTTTTTCTTTTTTGGAAGTGGTGTAACTTCTTCTAGTTTTGTTATAACAGTTCTACTTAACTCTATATTATCAATATCTAAAATATAATGTTCTTTTGCACCTTTGTATGGAAATCCTATTTCTGCACCATCCATTAGATCAGAAATAACATCTAATTTTTTTACAAATGCCATATTATTACATACTGTAATTATTGGTTTTTCATTTACATATATTAGATATTCTCCAAACATTTTTTTATATCTAATTTCACCTACTCCATTTATTTGTTCACAAATATAATTTATAAAATCTTCTGATGTTGCCATATTTATTCTCCTTTTTAACTAATTTATTCTATTATATCTTATTTAATTAATTTTGCAAAACTATTTTTATTTAATAACGTATTTGATATAAATTTTCCATCATAAAAATTAACCCAATTATTGAAAACACATGGAACTGTTTTTGCCTTTTCTAAACTATCTATTTTAATTATATTTAAAGGTATATTATTTTCTTTAGAATATTCTTTAATTTCATTTATGCAATTTATTGTATATGGACATTCTGGAGTATAATATATTGTAAAATCTTTTGAGTCTATTTCCATTTTTCTAGCTATTTCATTAAATTTAGGAGTATCAGCTTCATCAAATTGTAAAGCTAATAATTCATATTCTCCTATTTCATCTACAACTTTAAAAGCATAATGCTGAAAAAATTTCTTTTCTCCTAGAAATGGTTTCTTCTTTTTGGAAACTAAAGTACAAATTCCACTCATACCTTTTTCTTTTGAATCTTGTATTGCATATTCTAATAATTCTTTTGCAATACCATTACCTTTAAAACTACCAGCAACCCACAAGCAATAAATATATTCGTAATTTTTACCAATAATAGGAACCCAAGCTGTTTCTATTGGCTCATATTCAATAAATATTTTCCCCCTAGCATTTAATTTTCTAAACACATGACCTTCACTTAATTTATTTTTAATCCATTCTTTTTTACTATTAACACCTTCTTGATGTTTTGGATCTCCAATAGCACAACATATATGCTCGTTTTCAATATTTTCCAAATTCAAATTTATATATTCATTCATATTTTCCTCTTTTCTATATAAAAGACAATTGCTCATCCTCTTTAATTTCGTGTTTATATGCTTTTACTATATCACTCATTTTATAAAGTAATCCGTATTTTTTGCATTCTTCTTTAAATATTTTCTCTAAATTTTTATTTAATGGATAGCAAAAAAAGTTGTTTCCAAAGGTTTTTATATATTTTTCTTTTAGGTTAGGAAATGTTTTATCTAATTGTTCAAAAAAATAATCTCTTTGATTTTCTCTTAAAGTAACTCCTCCCATAGTAAATACAAATTTTGCACCATTTTCATAAGATTGTTTTATTACATTCCTAATATTTTCTTCTGAATCTGTTATAAAAGGAATAATTGGTGTTAGTAATGTTCCAACAAACAATCCTTGATTAGCTAATTGTTTCATAGCTTTGAATCTTTCAGATGAAACGCATACATTAGGTTCTACTTTTCTTGATAAATTATCATCAGCAGATGTTATTGTAAATTTAAGTATAACATCTGCCTTATTATTTATTTCTTTAAATAAGTCTATATCTCTTGTAATTAAATTACTTTTAGTTTCTATTGATACTCCAAATCTATAATAAGAAATTAATTCTAATGCTTTTCTTGTTAACTCATATTGCTTTTCAAAAGGATTATAAGTATCTGACATTGCACCAATTCCTATTACACCTTTTTTTCTTTTAGATTTTAATTCTTGATTTAATATTTCTATTTCATTTTTCTTAGCTCTTACTCGATCAAATTCCTCTACTTGATAGCAATTACATCTACTGTCACAATAAATACATTTATGAATGCATCCTTTATATAAGTTCATATTATAATCAATACCAAACCATTCTTCACCATGGCTTGCTTTTTGAAGTATTGTTTTTGCTTCAATAAATTCCATAATTATTCCTTTTTTCTTATTGGATGTCTTATAACTGTTTTTAGTCTACTTTCATCACATCTTCTAGGATCACTTAAATAAATTTCATGATGAAATCTATTATTATTTATATCTATTTCATAGCCATTTTCATTTACATAAGATTTCATCATCTCAATTGTAGCAGGTTCATTATCGTAAGAACCAATATGCATACATTGGACGCATAATCCTTCATCGTATGTTAAATATTCTACTTTTGAAAAATCTTGTTTTTTCTTATTTGTTGCTTCACTTATTGCCCAATCAAATTCTTCTTTTGTAACAAAATCTGGTAATCTAATCATAGATATAAATTCCATATCTTCTTTTTTATTATAATCTAATCCATCTATACCATCTTGCCACCAAAAGCCTTCAAGTGGCGGAACAACATACTGAAAATATCCTTCAATTTTATGTGATGTTTTATAACTCATTTTTATGGTAAAAGCAATTGAATATAATAAACCTATTGTTTGCTTATATTCACTATTTTCTTCATTTGGATTGCCTTTTCCTCTTACTGCAATATAATTCATTTTTGGAATTTCTATTATATTGGGTTTATTTTTAGGCATATAAAATTCCTTATATTCTTTTTTATAATCAAATGCCATATTTATTTAATCCTCCAATGCAATATAAATATGAATTTCTTGATTTTGCATATCTTCAGAATTATTTTGATAATCTTCAAAATCATATGTATATTTTCTTTTTAAATCCATATTCCAAATTTCTTGCCAAGCTTGTCCTACCAAATTTTGAACATCTCCTATTATAACAAACTTAGCATATTTTCCTTTTTCTATAATTTTACAATTATCTGTTTTAGACCTTACTTCTGTACCTGCAACAAAAGTATAAGGTTTTGTATAATCTCCTTCATATTCTGTGTATAAACCTATTGTTTTATTATTTACTTTGTTTTGTATTTTTTCATAAATTCCATTTGCAAATAATTTTTGCCAAGTCTCTCCAATATCTTGTATAGACTTTACGTCTTGATTGCTAGTAAAGATTATAAACTATAAAATATGACAACTGCATGTCATATTTTATAAATAATTTTTTAAACTTTTTTGGAGTTTCTGTTTTATTACATTTTTAGCATATTCTGGACTTATTACTTTTATATATTCTCCAAAAGATAATATAAAACTATATACCCATTCATTTTCTGGAAATTCTACTTTAACAATAAAATTACCATCATCTTTTTTTGCTATTTCATCATTATCAAATTCGTCATAAACTCTGAAAGCCATTTCCTTGGAAATTTCTAATTCTAATATAATATTTTTAATCTCTTTTTCTTCTTGATTTTGCTCTGGCATCTCTCTTTTAAAATGTTCTTTTAATTGCTTAACTTCTTTCATTCTTGTTAATTTAAAAAATCTATAATCTTCTTTTAATCTACAATAACTTACTAAATACCAAGATTTATCTTTAAACCAAATCTGTAAAGGCTCAACTATTCTTAAATTTTTCTCCCCAGTAGAATTATAGTATGTAAATTCTATTAACTGTTTGTTTAATATTGCAGACTTGATAATTTGAAAAATATTTTCTTTTGAAAGTGACCAATTAGAAAAATCAATTTTAATCCAATCAGTTACTTTTTTATTAAAAATTATACTCATCTTTTCCAAAATATCTTTTTCATTGTGATTATTCATTGTTTCTAAACTTTGAAGAGCAAATAGAATTTGATTTTGCTCTTCTTCTGAAAGAATTGATTTATTTAGAACATATTCTTCTAAAATTCCTATTCCTCCATCTTTTCCTTTTGACATATAAATTGGTATATTAGCACTACTTAAGGCTTCAATATCTCGATATATTGTTCTTGTAGATACTTCAAATTTTTCAGCAAGTTCTTTAGCTGTAACTTTTTTCTTTTGAAGTAATATATATAATATTTCAAATAATCTATTATTTACTTGCATAATTTTCTCCTTTGAAATAAATTATAACATACAAATATGACATATGTCTGTCATATTTATAAAAAAAGATAGAAATCGAAATTTCTATCTTTAATAAGTAATTAATGTTAAATATTTACTATTTCTTCTAATTCAGATTTAGAGTGAAATCCTACTGAAACATTTACAATCTCTCCATTTTTAAATAAGATTAGTGTTGGAATACTCGTAATATTGTACTTGATTGCCAAATCCCTTTGTTCATCAACATTTACTTTTCCTACTTCAATTTTATCTTTATGCTCCTCTGCAAATTCCTCTAGTACTGGTGCAAGCATTTTGCAAGGACCACACCAAGTTGCCCAAAAATCTACTAATACTAATTTTTCTTTTTTTAATACTTCTTCTTCAAAATTCTTATCTGTTAAATTAATTTCTACCATAATATATTCTCCTTTTAATTTGATTTATAATAAAGTAAACAATGACAATATCCCTCAAAATTAGGATCTTCTATTTGTTTGCGAAATTCCTTACACATACATTTAGTATCTTGTGTTTTTTCTAGTCTGCAAGGACAATATCCACCTGTTCTTTTTAATCCCTCTTGAACTGTTTTTACAACTTCCTTATCTTCATTTAATTTTATTGCCATAAAATCTACCTCCTAATATTTATCTTGAATATATTTTATCACTTATATTAATTTTGTTTCTGTGACTAAGTCACACATATAGAAATTTTTTATAATATAACAAAGCTCTCTTTTTAAGAGAGCTTTGTTAATTTCTCTAAATCCAATATTTTAACTCCACCTCTTTGGATTTCAATTATTTCATCTAATTCAAATCTTTTTAACATTCTTGATACAACTTCTCTTGCAGTATTTAGATCTTTTGCAATTTCTTCTTGTGTAACTTTAATTTTGAAATTATTATTTTTTTGTGTTTCTTTAATTAAGTATGAAGCTAATCTTTTATCAAATTTATCAAACAATATTTCTTTCATTACCCACATAACATTTGAAAATTTCTCCGCTATTAATTCATATATATAACATCTAGCATATATATTTTGATTTATTAATTGATTAAAATAACTAACATTAATAAGTAAAATCTTGCAATCTTCTTCTGCTATCATTAATGTATCAAATGTAATTTGTTTTATTACACAATCTGCTGATAATACACAAATATCATTTTCAGAAAGTTTAAATAGCGTTATTTCTCTACCTTCTTCTGAAACAATAGATATTCGAATTTTTCCTTGAGTAATAATCATCATTCCTAAACAATCATTGTTTTCACTATGAATAATACTCCCTTTTTTATATTCTTTTATTATTGAATTTCTGTTTAATTCTTCTTGTTCTTTAGAGGTAAGTTTATTCCAAAATTCTAATTTACTTAAATAATTATTTTTCATTTTTTCACCTAATCTGTTTATTTTAAAACTAAAGCTTTTTTGGGACAGAAATTTGAACATTTACCACATCTTATACATTTTTCATAATCTATTTTAGGTGCTTCAAATCCATTTTGTGATAAAGCTCCTACTGGACAAACATTTACAGCAGGGCATTTATGATTTTGAGGACAATTCTCTGTTATTATTTCTAATTTTCTTTCCATATAATAACCTCCTTTAATTATTATTTATTCAATATTCTTCTAATTCATTACTTCTTATTTTGATTTTTTATAAATACTATTGCAAGCTTTACAAGTAATTTCTAACTCGTAATTTTCTAGTTTTTTATCTAATATAGTGATTAAAGGTTCATTATCTTTTGCACAACATAATCTATTTTTGATAGTAATTAATTCATCACTACATTCTTTACCAATTTTACTATCTTCAAAATCTAATAGTATACTTCCTTCACTTCCACAATTACATTTATATTTTAAAATTAATTTATCATAAGTTGAATAACATATATAACCTATATTTTCATTACATTTGTCACAATATGTCCAACCTCCATAATTTGTTGCTAATCTTGTATTTGATAATTCTTTGTTTTTTAAAACTCTTGGCATTTCTTTCCTCCTTTATTACTCCTAAAATTTATTATTTTATTAAATCTGTATAATACAAAATTTCTTTATTTAATAACTTTGCAAACTCAATCTCACTTTTTGTGCTATTTCCAATATATCCATCTACATTTACAACTAATATAGCATCTGAAAGTTTTATTTTTTCTTTGTGCATTCTATCAAGCATTAAGGCTTGTTCTTCTGTATAAGCTTCTTTATTAGACTTTGTTAGATCAATTGGTGTTATCATACAGTTTCCTTTTAATGCCATTTCTTCTGTTATTTCTTTCATTTCTTTTTCAAATTTATAACTACCACATACTGTTATTATTTTCATTTTATCACTCCTACGTGATTGATTATAACATAATAAATATATGATTTACAGATATAATATAAATTTTCTATTTATATTATTGTATTCTAATATTATTTCCTTTATAATTGTCACATCCTTTTCATAAGGAAATCTTTATGGAAGGAGGACAATTTATATGACTTCGTATGAATTAATCTGGCGATTAATTGTTTTACTATTGTTATACAATGAAAACAAAGAAAGTCAAGAAAACAAAAAAGACTAATAATCTTTCAGGCGGACAGCGACCGCCTGTTTTTATTTTTAAATAAAAAAATAGAGATATGCAGCGAACATATCTCCGACAAGTTCAATGACTTCGTATGAACTTATAAGCTACCTATATAGTAACATATATTCTTATTTTATGCAAGTTTTATTTTCTTATACTATCACATCTTTAACAAATACTTATATTCTATTTACATACCACAACTTTGACAATGGTGCTCTTTTAAATCACATTTTTGTTTTATCTCTTCTTCTGTTAATTTTCCGTGTTTTTCTAAAATAATCTGCAACTTATGCCAAGTATTATTTATCATTAAATTGATTAAATGTTTGATTTTCTCCAAAAGAAAAATCTTCTCCATCAAAAATTGGTTTTACTGTCCATTCTTTACATTCTAATCTATCTGGTGTAAGTATATTTAAAATAACTTCTCCTTCCCTATCTAACTTTTGATTTAATATTGCTACACTATCATTACTAAATGTTTTAATAGTAATGCTATTATTACAATTAAGACTATTATTAATAGAATAATTACTCCTAAGAAAATTTTCTTACTCATATTATTTTTTTTCCTTTCTTATCTGAATTTTTAAAACTAATATCAACTAATTTCATTATCTCTTCATTAGATACAGTATTATCCAAAATAATACTTACCCAACTTTTTTTACTCATATGATAAGCCAAATAAACTCCTTTCATTTTTAAATATTTTGGAACACTATCATCTAATTTTACATTTAAAACTTCAATGTTTCCAGATTCTTCTGAAATAATTTTACTTTTATCAATATTCATTATAATTGCAAACCATTTATTACTCCTTTCATTTCTAAATACTCCATGATTAGGAGATGTTTCCCACAAAAATTCTGGAAGAACATTGTATTTTTCATTTATTAATTTTGTTATTTTATTTGATTGTTCGTATATAAAGTAATTTATTTTAAAACAATTGTTTCTAATATCCAACAAAATATTTTTATATTCTTCTCTAACTTGTCCTACAAATTCTCCTATTTGTCCCTCTATTCGGAAAGTTACATATTCTTCATTAAAAGCTATATCTATTATTTTTCCATTGATTTTTCCTTTACATGTAATACAAATATCCGCTCTAAAATTATTATTCATAAATTCTTTTGAATACTTGTAATCGCAATTTTCTTTAACAAATCCATATTTTAATAATTTTTTATAATCAACAGTATATTTCTTAAATATCTCATCTTCAAAATTCATTTTTCTTATTTTCCTTCTTATAGTTAATTTGTTTGAGTTATTAGGATTATGAAATTTAAGTGACAGCCCTAAATTTCACCCAAATTTATTCTTCAAATAAAACATTTTGCATTTCATAAGGATTATTCCCAAAATCTTTATATACTTTTATATTAAAAGGATAAATGCTATTATCTATGTTTTCTCTATTTAATTTTATTCTATTAATAAATAATTCTACCATTCAATTCTCCATATAAATTGTAATTTGTAATTATCTATGACTTATATAATTTAATATTTTAGTTATTAACGGTTTGAATATTAAATACATAACATATCCAATACTTCCACCTATGACATTAGTTATTAAATCCGTTATATCTGCTGATCTAAAACCATTTATTAAAGGCTGTAATAACTCAATTCCTAGACTTAATAAAAAAGTATAAAAAACAACTTTTAATAGTCTAACATTTTCTTTTTTTACTAAAGGCATTAAAAACCCAAAAGGAATTGTCATTATCATATTTAATACCACTTGTCTAATAAAATCACCTCTACCATTTAAAACATCAATAAATGGAACTAAATTCATTGAATCGTATGGGTGATTAAATATAAATGGTAAAGATGTTATTATAGGCATTAAGGTAAAAAATAATACAAAAGATAAGTATATATACATTAAAGTATTTACAAACAGTACCTCTATACCTTTTTCTTTCCATTTCTTATAAAATTTCCAAAAATATATTATTATTAAAAC
>CASYFC010000007.1 GCA_949482135.1 uncultured Clostridia bacterium | reverse complement strand
TTTATAGTTTTCATTTCTTATTATTGCATAACTCACATTTTAAAATCTCCTTTTTTATTTTAGAGCAAACCTTCGTAAGCTCTTACTACTTATGTTTTAATACTTTCTTAAACAGCATAGACACTTGTCCAACTTTCGTGGGTCACTTCAAATTGGATTATATAGACATAATGAGCGTAAAAATACAACTTATACAAACAAAAATATAAATCACGAAAAATCACTTTTTAATTATTCTTTAAAACAATGTGATACAACCTACTTGCAAAAGTTTGAACAAATTAGGCAAAAACATAATTTGCAAGGTTGGATTAAGAATAACAGTAATGTTGTATGTGAATATATAATTACTTCATATGAAGAATATTTTAAAAGTATTGGTAAAGATGAAACAAAACGATTTTTTTAAACTGCTTACGAATTTGTAAAAAATTATAAGAATCTTGGAGAAGATTACATACTTTCTGCAAATATACATTTAGATGAAGCCACTCCCAATATGCACTTGATATATATTCCTGTTATACATACTTTAGATAAAAAAAGTGGAAAATAAGTCGATAAAATATGTTGTAGTGACTTTTGGAAAGGCAAAGATAGTTATAAATTTCTTCAAGATAACTTTCATAAATATATGGTTAAAGCAGGTTTTGAATTAAAACGTAGCGATACTAAAGATAATCAACATATTAAAATTGAAGATTTAAAGAAAATTACTAATTATGAAATGCAAGAAATGTATAAAGATACTTCTCAACAAAAAAAGAATTAGTAACTGGTAATTTTCAAGAATTACAAATAGACTACAAAAGAATTATTAAAAAATTTAATACTCTTGCAAAACAATATACAAGAGTAAAAACAATAACAGATAACATACTTATTAATCAAGAAAAATTAGAAAAAGGAAATCAAGAACTAAAAGAAGAAAACGATTACCTTTATAAAGAAAACAATAGACTTAATAACTTTTTAGAGAAAACCTATGAATATGTAAGTGTATTATTTAACTTTCCTAAAGATAGTTTAAAAAGATTAGTAAAAGATTTTGTTAATAAAATAAAAGGAGTGTGATATATAATGCAAGATAAAAAAACAATTAGAGATTTATATAATTATGTACAAGATGAATTAGACGAAATTATTGTAAATAATCCAAAATACAAAGAAATTTCTAAAAGATATGATGAAAAAGAAAATTTACTAAAAAAATTAATTGGAAAAGATGAGTTTGAAATTTTCGAGGAATTTGTAGACATATATACAGAATTGATTGGACTTGAAGCTGAAGAAAACTTTGTAAAAGGCTTTTCATTAGCTAATAGCTATCGAGATGAATCAATAAGATGATAATACATAAAAGCGACTAATTGATTTAGTCGCTTTTTTCCAGTTATATTTTAATTATTAGTTTCTACTATTCTCTCCAATTGCTCTACTCTATCTTCTAATTCTGAAACACGAGAACCTATTTCACTATTTATTTCAGCATTTGTTAAAGTAGAATTTAAACATTGTTTAGATAATTGAATTACATAATAATATAATCCTATAACAAGAATTATTAAAATAATTGTAGTAACTAATAAAATTTTAACTAATTTATTCATATGCAATATCTCCTATATATAATCTAGTGTACATTCATCATGATTTTAATATTATTGATTTTCTTTTATAGTAAATCCTTCTGTATTAGGGGCTGATATATTTTCATCTGTTACAGTATCAAATTCATAAATAATATCAGAAACACAATCTAGATGCTTTCTTTCAATATCATTTTCATAGCTATATCCTGAAATACTTCTTAAAGTTAATCCTGTTTCTTTATTAATATATGTTATATCTGAGTATCCTATAATAGATGACATTTTATACGCTTTAACATTATTGCATTCTGCTGAAGTAATAAATGAATTAAGACAAGTTAATATAAATTGCATAGTAGAGCTTTTAATCATAGCTATATGTGACATATTTTGTGGCGAAATGAAGTTTTCACTACTAGTATTGTTAATATTTAATATGTTTTCATTATAAAGATATAGCATTTCCTTCCCAGTTTCATCACGATATAATAATGTTTTGGTTGGTAGTATTTCATCATTTATAAATCTATTATAGTTATAACTTGTAAGTATTTGTTTATATTTTTCATCTTTATAATATACATCAAAAATAGTAATTTCTTCATTGCTATACGTTGACCATACTAAATGATAATTATTTATATTTTCATATTTAGACGCCTTATTTATTAAAGAATTTATTATTATTGCATTTCTTACAAAATGTAAAAAAACAATACTAATAGCAACAATAATTATGATAAATAATATTTTTAATTTAGAATTATTGATTTTTTTCATATAAATCCCCCCTGCTTTAGACAATTTACATTTTATCATTAGTTATAATATATATTTCTGTATATATTATAACATATATCTTTATTCATATCAACTTGAAATTTTTATAAAACGTGCTATAATTACATCTGGTATTTTTATAGAATGCTATATACTAGTTTGTTAGCAAGAATTTTTAAAACAAACTGATACACAAACACTGAGGAGACTTACAGAAAATGGAGGTACTTTATGAAGACTTTTAAGAAATTGGCATCGTTTTTTGTATGTTTCGCAATGGTTCTTGCAATGACTTATATGTCTGCTTTTGCGGCAACCGAAGGCACTGATTGCAATGGACTGCCTGATGATGCGGTAATTATCGCAAAGGAAGATAATGTTACTTTTTACCGGTCGGAATCACAAGCTCTTGCTGACGGCATATCTCCGTATACTATGGATTATGCCTATGCATGGGTAGAACCTTCTGATAGGCAAGACGGAACATTTTATATTTCCAAATCTTTTTGGGGAACCGCACACATAACATTTAAAGTTGAATCCAGTTATGGTTTTGCATATGCTCAAATGAGTCTGAGGCATAAAGATGGTGGTTATATTGGTACTGCAACTACTCCATTTGCCTCAGAAGATAAAGATTATGTGTTAGACAAAACCGTCACTTTTGGAGATGATTTCCAAGTCGATTACCTCTGCTATAATAATGAAAAAGGTATGAGGTTAATGTGCTGGCTTTGGAACTAAAGCAAAATTAGTGTAATTTTATAGGAACTAACAACCTGTTTCCTCAGTGTTTGTGGCGAAAATGTGGCTACACATTTTTGCCATTTTTAATAAAATATATTTTTAAATTAAATAATACATATTTAACATTAGCTACAATTATTTATTGATACTTTTAAAATTTTCCCATTTTACCACCCACCACTTATTCAAGTTATTAATTTTATTACATTTTCAAGCGTTTTGTAGCGTACATCTGCACCAAAAGAGATGAATTTAAACCCAAATTCATCTCTTTTTATTTTTATTTAAAAAGTATTTGTAAATATAGTAATAGTCATAGCAAATTATATATAATTGTAAGTTGTATTTATTCTTTATTTAACATTTTTATTGCTTCTTCTTCATTTTCTACAAAAAATACATCTTTTCCATTATTACTTTCATATATAAAATCTTTTAATGGTTTACTTGTATATTTTGAATAATCTCCATATATAGCAAATTTTGTTTGATAATTTATAAATTTTTGCAATATTTCTCCTGCTATTCCTTTACTTAATATAAAAAAGTCTTCTACAATTGCACTTTTATTTAATGCTATTTTACTACAGTTTGTTTCATATTTTATAGTCATAATAAAATCAATTGCTGACTGAACATCTTTTATTATAACATCATTACTATTAACTACTGCTATATTATTTATAATTTTCGTTTTCATTTTTCTATTCTTTCTCTATAACTCATCTTTTAATCTTTGTGCAAGTTCTAGATTAATTCCTTTTACTAACATTAACTCTTCTATTGATGCTTTTTTAATATTGCTTACACTACCAAACTTTTGAAGTAAGGCAGTTCTTTTCTTCTCTCCTATTCCTTCTATATAATCTAATTTTGATTTTGTCATTTCTTTATCACGAACTTTTCTGTGATACTCTATTGCTGTATTGTGAACTTCATCTTGAAGATTTGTAATAAAATTAAATAAGTTTTCTGAAATTTCAAATTCTTCTCTTTCTTCATTTATAAGAGCTCTTGTAGCATGTTTATCATCTTTTACCATTCCAAAAACAGGAATTTCAACTCCAACTTGATTCATTGCGTTTTTGATTGCTCTTATTTGAGTAATTCCTCCATCTGCTAATATTAAATCTGGCAAAGTTCCAAACCCTCCTTTTGGATTTTCTATTGAATGTTTTAATCTTCTTGTTACAACTTCTTGCATACATCTTGGATCATCTTGCCCGAATACTGTTTTTATTTTAAATCTTCTTGATAAATTTCTTTTTATAACACCATTTTGTGCAACACACATTCCAGCAACTATAAAGTTTCCAGAAATATTAGATATATCAAAACTTTCTATTTTTAGTGGTAAAGCTTCTAATTCTAAAACATCTCTTAATTCTGATAGTATTTCTGTTTTATCTTTCATTTTATTTTCTAATGTTATTTTACTATTAAGTTCTGCCATTTCAACAAATCTTAATTTTTCACCTTTTTGAGGACATTTTATTTCAACTTTTCTATTTCCAAGATCAGACAGCCATTTTTCAATTGCTTCTTTATCTTCTAATTGATATCTTTGCATTATTTTACTTGGAAAATTCTTTTTGTCCATATCCATATAATATTGTTTTATAAAACCAGATACTATTTCCTCTTCTTCCATATCTTTAAGTTCATCAAAAAAATAGTGTTCTCTTCCTATCATTTTACTATTTCTAATAAAAAATATTTCTATACATACTGTAACTTCGTTTTTGTATAAACCTATTACATCTATGTTATTTTCAGAAATATTAGATACTTTTTGCTTTTCAGATACTCTTTCAATTGCTAATATTCTATCTCTTATAGCTGCCGCCTTTTCAAATTCTAGATTTTTAGAATATTCTTTCATTTCCTCTTCTAATTTTTTTATTATACTATCTATTTTTCCATCTAATAATAAACATATTTGATCTATTTGTTTTTTATATTCTTCTTTTGAAATATATCCCATACAGGGTGCTAAACATTTTTTTATATGATAGTTCAAACAAGCTCTATCTTGATTTTTGAAATTTTTACATTGTCTTATTTGAAATTTTTCTTTAATAAAACTTACCATTTCCTTGGCACTTCCAACATTCGGATATGGTCCAAAATATTTTGCACCATCATTTGTAACTTTTCTAGTCATAAATACAGTTGGATAATCAGCTTTAACATCAACCTTTATATATGGATATGTTTTATCATCTTTAAGTAAAACATTAAACTTTGGTCTATATTTTTTTATTAAATTACATTCTAATATTAATGCTTCATCTTCACTTCCGACTACTATATATTCAAAATGATCTATTAAAGAAACCATTTTCTCAATTCTTGGTGTTTTATTAGTTTTTCTAAAATATTGTCTTACTCTATTTTTAAGGACAATTGCTTTTCCTACATATATAATAGTATCATCTTTGTCATGCATTAAATAAACCCCTGGTTTTTCAGGAAGCTTTTTTAATTCTTCTTCAATATCAAACATCTATATCTCCAATTTATTCTTCAATATATCCTATATACGGTATATTTCTATATTTTTGATCTATATCAAATCCATATCCAACAATAAATTTGTTTTCTATTTCAAAACCTGTATAGTCAATATCTACATCAATTTCTCTTCTTTCCTTTTTATCTGCAAGTACAGCTATTTTCAAAGAACTTGGATTTAGAGTTTGTAAATATTCTTTCAAATATTGAAGTGTATATCCTGTATCTATAATATCTTCAAGAATTAAAACATCTTTTCCAGATATATCTTCATCTAAATCTTTTTTTATAATAACATTTCCTGTACTTTGTGTTCCTTGATAACTTGATACTTGCATCATATCAAATATTACAGGTGTTTTCATCTTTTTTACTAAATCAACAGAGAAAAATATTGCACCTTTTAATACAGAAATAACAATTAAATCTTTTCCTTGATAATCTTTATCAAGTTGTTCTGCCATTTCTTGTATTCTTTTTTGTATTTGTTCTTCTGTATACATTACTTTTAATTTTCTCATTATTTCGTCCATATAACACCTCTTATTTTATCTATCTTCATTTTCTAAGCCTTTGCTTACCTCTTCTGTAGTTTTATTTTTATCTAAACTTTCTACTGCTTGCATTACTTGACTATTGTACATTTCCTGTTCTTCTTTTGTTAACTGTGGAAATATTGTATTTATTTCTAGAGGTTGTGTATCTTGAGATACTTGGTTTCCACCTACTGAAAGAAGTTTTTGGTCTTTCCTAAAAAATAAGTTCTTTATTTTATCTAATCCACTCCTAAAAAATCCCTTATCATTATTTTTAAATTTTTTAAATAATTTTGGTACTTTAGAATTATCATATTCATGAGTAACATCTTCCTCTAAAGCTCGATCAAAAATTTCTTGAGTTACTGGGAGCATGTAATCTAAATTTATATTTATTCCATATGATGATATTACATTTGGAGGCAAATTTGACAATTTTCCATCAGCAGCCCATAAAAATGCGTTCATAAAATTGGTTTCATCAGAAAAATTAGGAGCTGCTTCAATTAAATCATTTATATTGTTTACTCTTAAAACTGTATCATATCTATTAAATGCTACTCTATTATAGACATTCTTCATTAAGCTATGATTATATCTTCTTGAAAAATAATCAAGTCTTTCATTCATAACTGCAGTTAATTTATTATGATCATATCTTAATTCATCATTTAAATTGTCTATATCTTCAAAAGAGGTAATTTCATATCTAGAATTTGCAATTCTTTCTGCCATTTTACTTTCACAAAGATTGTAAATTCCAGTTAATCCATTTTCTAAATTCAAAGATCTCTGATATGGGCTAATTTGTTGGTCTTCTAATGGATATAATGAATGATGCACCAATGCATAGTTAGCTTCAATTGAATCTAGAAATGTATATGCTGATTCTGGTGTTTCTCCAGAACGTTCTGCTAAAAATTCAGCTAATTTTTCTCTTCCCATTATTCCATTTTTTAGAAATTCTTTTTCGCTAACGCCATAGGTTGCTTCTAAAACATCAACTATAAATGTTATATCGCTATATCCTCTAGCACATTTATTATAGTATACATTATCTTGCCTATCATTTCCAAAAACAGCTCTGTAAGAAGACTTTTCAACAATAGCTTCTAAAAGTGCTGAATTATATTCTCCAGTAATTGAATTATATCCAGCCATTCTATCATTACCATTTTTATCCCTTGCTAAAGCATGATATATTTCATGTGTTATTGTTTGATATATTTTTGCTGTATCTTGTTCAGTATCCATCAAAGATTCTGATATTGTAACTTCCTTATCCCATGGAGTATAAATCCCCCATGCTGTTTCAAATTCTTGTGGCATTTGACCCACAACAATACTATCTAAATTATAAATTAGAGACACTACATCTTGTCTAATTTCATCATTTGATAAATCAAATGTATCTGCTCTTCTCATTAATATATCAACAAGCATTGGCTTATATTTATCTTCAACAGTTAATTGTTTAACATATTTTTCAAAATACTTTTTTAATTTTTTACTCTCATATTTTCTTTTTGACATTTGTTCTTTTTTCCTTTTTACTTACGTTTTTTAATAATTAGTAACTTATAATTCAGGATAATCTACATCAATATCTGTTAAATTATTTCTTTTCTGAAAATTATTTTGATTTCTAATAACATCTGTTTTTCCTGGTTTAAAATTCTCCATAATTTTTTCTACTATTTTTCTGCTTTCAGGAGATACATTGTCAAGTTTTACTAAATTTCCTTCATTATCTTTTTCATATAAATTTCCATCACTAAATAAAAAATATTCTTTTTTATTTTCTTCTGAAATAACACTAGTTACCAAATATTTTTCTTCTGAGTTTTTTGTTTTCATTCCTTTTTGTGGTACTTTAATTTCGTTCATATTTTTCCCTTTCAAATATTAAAATTCTACTTGAATTATAGCATTTGAAGATTTTTTTTACAATAGAAAATTTTATTTCCCATAAATTTTAATTGACATTTATGAATATTTCACATATTATAGAGTAGAAATAGGTTATACAGTGTAAGTTATTTTTAGAAAGGAGTTTTACAAAACAGATAGTTAGCGCCAGGACTGTAACTTTACAGTTGACGAGGTCTAGAGTTATCGAAATACTCGGCGGATGCTCTAGTGGTATTGATTATTACCATATACTAGTTCAAAAAATAGTAGAAATACTATAACAAATCCTAGTAATTAATCATACTTACACCCTACTCACAAAATGGGTTTTGAGGTAGCTATACTACCTTTAAATTTAATGCCCATTTTATAAGAAAGGTGGTTTTTTTATGTGTGGAATAGTTGGTTATATAGGAAAAAAAGAGGCAAAACCAATATTAATAAATGGTCTTTTTAGACTAGAATATAGAGGTTACGATTCTGCAGGAATCGCAACTATCGAAAATGATGGATTAAAAATTGTAAAAAATAAAGGTCGTGTTAACGACCTAAATAATACAAAAGGAATTGATTCCTTAAAAGGTACATTAGGAATTGGTCATACTAGATGGGCTACTCATGGTAAACCTTCTAGTACAAATTCTCATCCTCATATGGATAATTCAGAAAATTTTGCAGTTGTTCATAATGGAATAATAGAAAATTATGCTGATTTAAAAGACTTTTTAAAATCTCATAAATATACATTTTTATCTGAAACAGATACTGAAGTTATTCCTAATTTAATTCATTTTTATTATGAATCTTCTAAAAAAACTGGAAATATGCGTTTTCTTGATGCAATTGCAAATGCCTGCAAAATGTTAAAAGGAAGTTATGCCTTAGAAATTTTATCTTCTATGTATCCTGACAATATGATTGTTGTAAGAAAAGATAGCCCTTTAGTTATAGGAAAAGGTGTTGAAGAAAATTATATAAGTTCAGATATACCAGCAATTCTTTCTTTTACAAAAGATTTCTATCTTTTAAATGATAATGAATTTGCATTTATATCAAGAGATTCAATCGATTTCTATGATAGTGAATTAAACAAAATAGATAAAGAGTGTCAAAATATTACTTGGAATGCTGGTGCCGCTGAGAAAGATGGTTATCCTGATTTCATGTTAAAAGAAATTAACGAACAACCAAAATCTATTAGAGAAACTATTGGATCTAGAATTTCAAAAAATTCTAAAACGCTTCTTCCAGATATAGATTTGGATAAAAAATACTTAAATTCAATTAATAAAATATTTATTGTTGCTTGTGGTACTGCAATGCATGCAGGATATGCAACAAAACCAATTTTTGAAGGATTATGCGAAGTTCCAGTAGAGGTTGATGCAGCATCAGAATTTAGATATAGAAATCCTTTAATAAATGACAAAACTCTTTGTATATTTATTACTCAA
This sequence comes from uncultured Clostridia bacterium, assembly GCA_949482135.1. Lineage (GTDB taxonomy): Bacteria > Bacillota > Clostridia > TANB77 > CAG-508 > Scatovivens. Next base: position 91,387 of record CASYFC010000007.1, on the reverse strand, counting down.
TCTGGTGAAACTGCTGATACAATTGCAGCATTGAAACTCGCAAAATCTAAAGGTGCAAAAACAATTGCTATTTCAAATGTTATAGGTTCCTCTATAACTAGAGAAGCTGATTATACCTTATATACTCATGCAGGTCCTGAAATTGCTGTTGCTTCTACTAAAGCATATACTTCTCAAATTGTTTTACTTGCAATTGTAGCAATTTATTTTTCAGAAATCTTAGGAAAAAATGCAGAAAAAGCTTTAGAATTAAAAAATGATATTTTACTTCTTCCATCAAAACTTGAAGAAGTGTTAAAAAACACAGATAAAATTAAAGCTTTTGCAAAAAAGATTTATAAAGAAAAAGATGTATTTTTCATTGGTAGAGGAATTGATTATTCTGTTGCACAAGAAGGTTCTCTAAAATTAAAAGAGATTTCTTATATACATTCAGAAGCTTATCCTTCTGGTGAATTAAAACATGGAGCTATTGCTTTAATTGAAAATGGTGTAACTGTTGTTTCTGTATTAACAAATAGAATGCTAGTTGAGAAATCTGTAAGCAATATCTTAGAAGTTGTCACGAGAGGCGCCAAAACATTTATTGTTACAAATCAAGAGTTAAATCATGATTTTGATGAAGTAATTACAATTCCAAAAACAAATTCACTTATCTCTCCTGTTCTTTCAGTTGTACCTTTACAAATTCTTGCTTACTATATTTCTAAAGAAAAAGGATTAGATGTTGATAAGCCAAGAAACTTAGCAAAATCAGTTACTGTAGAATAAAATAAATAATCCCTATGTATAATTAAATACATAGGGATTTGTTTTATACAATTTTAATTTTCTTAGTTTTAGCTTGCTTTATTAAATAATCGTATTTTGCTTCTTCTGCTTTTATCTGATAAGTATAATAATCTATCAAATCTCCATCTGCAAATTGCATATTATTATACATATTATTTAATGTTTCTTTTACAATTTTTATATTTTTTAGTAAATCACTGTTTTTCTCATTTTCATCTAAATCAGATATTTCTACTTCTTTAACAAATTCACTATACATAAATATCTCCTGTTCATAAAAATTAAACCTTTGTTATATATATATTTATGTATTTTATTTCAATTTATTCATGTTTTACAAATTTTTCAATTTCTTTCCAAACATTTTCTTGATAAATTTTTCTTTCAGAAGAAAATGGTAATATTGTACTATAAGAAATTCCTAATATTTCTTTTATTCTTTGTACCTCTGAATCTACTTTGGTTACAGCTATTTTATCAGCCTTATTTGTAAGTACTATAAATGGTAAGTTACTTTTTAAAATATAATCATACATAAGAATATCATCAGCAGTAGGTTTATGTCTAATATCTAATAGAAGTATTATTAAAGCAACATTATCTCCTTCTTCTAAATATTGTTCAATAAAGTTTCCAGAAACAACTTTTTCTTCTTTAGACATTTTACTAAAACCATATCCAGGTAAATCTACAAAATAAAATTTATTATCCATATTATAAAAATTAATTTGTCTTGTTTTTCCAGGAACATTACTAGTTCTAGCTAAATTTTTTCTATTTACCATAGTATTGACAAATGATGATTTTCCTACATTAGACTTTCCAACTAATACTACTTCTGGAAGATTTCCCTTTGGATATTGTTTTTTACTTACAGCTGATATTTCAAATTTTGGATTATTTATTATCATTTTCTTACTCCAATCTTTATTTTTTAGGTAGCAATACTTTTGTTCCACCCATATATGGCCATAAAACTTCTGGTACTTTTATGCTTCCATCTTCTTGATAATTATTTTCAAGAACTGCAATTAATCCTCTTGGGCTTGCTACAACTGTATTATTCAATGTAGCAACTAAATAATTTCCCTTTTCTCCTTTTGCTCTAATTGATAATCTTCTTGCTTGTGCATCACCTAAAGTAGAGCAACTTCCTACTTCAAAATATTTTTGTTGACGTGGACTCCAAGCTTCAACATCACAAGATTTAACTTTTAAATCAGCTAAGTCTCCACTACAGCATTCTAATGTTCTAACTGGTACATCTAAACTTCTGAAAAATTCTACAGTATAATTCCACATTTTGTTATACCAATCCATTTGTTCTTCTGGCTTGCAAAGAACTATCATTTCTTGTTTTTCAAATTGATGAACTCTATATAGTCCTCTCTCTTCTAGTCCATGTGAACCAACTTCTTTTCTAAAACATGGAGAATATCCTGTAATTGCAATTGGTAATTCTTCTTCTTTTACTATTTGACCTTTAAACTTACCTATCATTGAATGTTCACTTGTTCCTATTAAATATAAGTCTTCTCCTTCTATTTTATACATCATAGCTTCTAGTTCTTCAAAACTCATAACTCCATTTACAACATCACTTCTTATCATAAATGGTGGTATACAATAAGTAAATCCTTTGTTAATCATGAAATCTCTTGCATAAGCAATCATAGCTTCATGAAGTCTTGCTGCATCTCCTAATAAATAATAGAAACCATTACCACTTGTTCTTCCAGCACTTTCTTTATCTAATCCATTTAAAGATTCAATTATATCTGCATGATATGGTATTTCATAAACTGGAACAACTGGCTCTCCAAATTTTTCGTTTTCTACATTTTCTGTATCATCTTTTCCTATTGGAACTGATGCATCCATTATATTAGGAATTTTCATCATTCTAGCTTTAATTTCTTCTTTAAGTTCAGCTTCTCTTCCCTCGTTTGCCGCTAATTTTTCATTAATTTCTTGAACATCTTGTTTTTTACCTTCTGCTTCTTCCTTTTTTCCTTGGCCCATTAATGCTCCGATTTCCTTACTTATAGAATTTCTCTTCATACGAAGTTCATCACACATTAATGTTAATTCTCTGCTTTCTTTATCTAATTCTAAAACCTCATCAACTAAAACAAGTTTATGTTCTTGAAACTTTCTTTTAATATTTTCTTTTACCATTTCTGGATTTTCTCTTAAAACTTTAATATCTATCATTATTTTTTCCTCCTTATTTTTTACTTATATAATCTTTACTTAAATCTTCTACTAATTCAAATCTATGCTTTTGACCTGTAATATTATCTTTCCTATCTACATCAATTTCTTCAAAAAACATTTTTGCTGGCCTTGTCCAAAGCATCGAATCTTTTCTATCATATAAAGGCCTATATACTATTACATTTTCTTTAGTTTCAGAATCTGTACTAACATTTTCTATAAAATAATAATTCCCTTTAAAATGCCTAAAAACTTTTCCTATAAAATCATCATATATTTTCGAGCCAACAAGCCCATCTTCATTCTGATAGCTTGGAGTCTTTTCATTTCCATATACTAAATCGTCAGTAATTCCATCAGTTAACTCTTCAAATACAATCTGACCTATTCTTATTCCTGGGTGTATCTTGTAAGTATTAGGAGAAAAATTGTACATTGCTATATTCAAAGTACCTTCATATCCCGCATTAATATGTTGAAGATTTATTATTATACCTAATCTACTTAATGATGTTCTAGGTCTAATATGAGCTACAATATTTGATGGTAAATTTATTTTTTCATTTAATTTTACAAAAATAACTTCATTGGGCTTAAAATTGTAACTTTCTTTTATTTCAATTTTTTCATACATATTTTCTATATTTTCAGGATTCGATAAATCAATTGGTTTGAAAGTTTTCTTTATTTTTAATATTTCTTTACTCATTGATATATCACACGAACCTGAACCAATATATTCTTTGTCACAATTATCAATTATCTTTTCTTCTTCAATTAACTTCTTAATATCATTTCCATTAAATATCATATTTTCCTCCTATTTTTATATTTTACAAAAAACAAAAAAGCCCTTATACTTAAATTGTATAAGGGCGAATAATCGCGGTACCACCTTTGTTTATTTCTCATTTTTATTGCTATAACCTGCAACAACTCGGTCTAGTTTTGCTAGAAACATCTTAAGAGTAGATTTCATAAATACTTTTACTTATTCTCACCAACCATAAGCTCTCTAAAAAAAGTTAATTTATTACTTAGTTCTTAATCAAACGTTTTATTTACTATGAATAATATTATATCACAAAATAATAAAATGTAAACCTTTTTTTGTAAATTTATATTGCCCCTATAATTTTCATTACAGGGGCAATAATTTACTTTTTAAACCATGGACGCTTAGTGATTGTCACTGTTGCAATGTTACCATTGTTTTCCACTTCTGTTACAAGACGTTTGTATTTTTTTCTCAGCCGATTGAGTCTCCATTCGAGAAGATCATTTTTCATGTATTCAAATAACTCATCTACCAGCTTAGATTTGCATACTCTCGTCTTAGATACTACCGTTAACCGATAGTAAGAGATTTCATACGATGATCCATTGTGCTTACTGACATTGTCTTCTCTTACATAAGTAATTGCATTCATCACATGTTCTCCTTATTAACATAATACACGTTAGTTATCTATTACATTATAGCACAAAAGCTGAAAAAGTAAATACTTTTCAGCTTTTATGTATTTATTTTAAACTTTTTTCAATATCATTTTTAAAGCTTTTTCACGTGGCAACATAATAATATGTTCACAATTACAACATTTTAACTTAAAATCTACACCTACTCTAGTTATTTCCCATTCTTTACTTCCACATGGATGTGCTTTTTTAGTTTTTACTATATCTCCAATATTATATTCCATAATAATTACCTTTCTTATTTATGCTATTTAGAAGCTACCCACCTATAGTGGGCAACCTCCTACAACAGCATTAATTTTTAGAACGAAACAACTTCCTATCCAACCAACTCAGTTAAAAAGTTTTTTATTCCGTTCTGAATTTTTGCTCTCACGCTTCGCTTATTAATTTTAACTGTAGCTGTACGTGATTGCTGATAGTCCGAAATGCTTATAGAAACATCATATTGTTTGGAATCAATAGTTTCTTTAACTTTCTTCTTGAGTTGAAAGCTATTCATGGCATCATACAATTCTTCTACCACTGAATCTATTTCTTCCCCTGTTTCATTAGAAATTTTCTCGAGTGCATTTGCACTATCCCGCACCCTTAATAACTGGCACGACTGCGTTTCGTAAACCTCTTTTTCTGTAGATTTCATTTCGTATACTTTGGGTTCACTTTGTAACAAGTTATTCTTCATCATAAGGCATCCTCCTAACTTGTTTGAACGTAGTTGCTATAGAGTTACACTTACATTATACCATAATTTTACTATTTTCTCAAGAAAAAAGAAAAGTGAAATTTAAGGAATAACCCTAAATTTCACTTTTTTTAAATTCTTTTTAATAATTCTTCTTTTCCTAAAACTTGCATAATTTCATATAAATCTGGAGTATTGCATCTTCCTGTTAATTTAACTCTTATTACTGTACTTATATCTCCAACATGACCTTTATAAGAATCTGGATTTGTTTTATATTCTTTAACTTCTCTTGCATATCCAAACTCTTCTGCTAAATCTTTCATTTTATCAAACCATGATTGTTTATCATCTGATTCATTATAATATTTTTCAAAATACGTTTTCACTATTTTTTCAATTTCATCATTATCTGTTATTTTTTGATATTCGTATTCTTTATTTTTACTAAATTTTTCAGGATACATATAATAAATAATATTTTTAACATCAGACCATTTTGCTATGTCTTTACGTGGTTTGCTATTTCCTCTTTCAATTCCTAAAACTTTTAAAGAATACTCTTTATTTGATAACATTTCTGCAAGCTCTTCATCATATTCTTTAGCCCAATTTAAAGATTCTTCATAAACTTTTTCAGCCGAATATCTTGAAATTACATTTTTTGATACATCAAGCATTTTTACCATATCAAAAAGAGCACCACTTACACTCATTTTTTTCATATCAAAAGAAAATTCATACATTGACTTATCTGGATTTTGTTTTCTCCAAATTTCAAAACTAGAATTTGCTATATTCATTAAATACTCTAAAACAGCATCTTTTGGAATTCCTTCCTCTTTATAATATCCTACTGCTGATTCTGGATCTTTTCTTTTGCTTAATTTACGTTTTCCTTCCCCATCCATTTTCATCATTGGAGAAATATGTGCATATTTAGGAGCTTTAAATCCCATTACATAAAATAATTGTAAGTGTAATGGAACAGAAGCAAGCCACTCATCAGCTCTAATTACCATATTAGTTCCCATTAAATGATCATCTACTAAATGTGCAAAATGATATGTTGGAAGCCCATCTGATTTTATTATAACTATATCTTGGTCATTTTCTGGAAAATCAACACTACCTTTAATTACATCTTTATGTTTTATTTTTTTGTCAGGATTTCCTGGTGATTTAAATCTAACTATATATGGATCTCCATTTTTTATCTTTTCAATTGCCATATCTACAGGCATGTTTCTACATTTTGTCCATTTTCCATAATATCCTGTTCTTTCTTTTGCCTTTTCTTGATCTCCTCTTATTTTATCTAAATCTTCTGGTTTACAGAAACATGGATATGCATTTCCTTCTTCAAGTAATTTTTTTGCATAAGATTGATATATATCTTTCCTTAATGATTGTTTATATGGTCCATATTCACCATGATCAACATTATTTTCATCTATAAATTCATCTGGTGATAAATCAAAATCTTTTAAAGCATCTAATATTTGTTTTGTTCCACCTTCAACTTCTCTTTTTTGATCTGTATCTTCAATTCTTACAAAAAATACACCATTATCTTTTGCCATAAGCTTTGCAACTAAACTTTGATAAATTCCACCAATATGAACAAATCCTGTTGGACTTGGTGCAAATCTTGTAACAATTGCTCCTTCTGGTAAATTTCTTGCTTTGTATTTTTCTTCGTAATATGTATAATCCTTTACGTCTGGAAATATTAAATTTGCTAAATCTTTATTATCCATATAAACTCCTCTTTTCTTTTAAAATCTTTTCTATTATAGCAAAATTATTATTTTTTTTCAATATCTTTTACTTTATACTTATTTATAATTACTATACTTATAAAATATTTTTTAATTCTCTTAAATTTTTTATAACTTTGTAATTATTTAGTTTTATATTCGATTTATCTCTTTTTCCATCATAATCAAATAATATTGCCTTCATTCCAACATTACATGCTGCTAATATTTCTTTATCTTTACTATCTCCTATCATAATGCATTCTTCAGAAGTACAACCAATTTCATCTAAAACCATATTCATTGATTTTTTATATGGTTTTAAACCATATTTATCTGGTCCAAATACCCTTACAAAGTATTTATCATACCCAATATTTTTTATTCTTTCATATTGAGCATCTCCAAAGAAATTAGTATATATGTATAGTTTATATTTGCTTGCTAGATATTTTACAGTTTCCTCATCAATTAGAACTTTTTGTGTCCAATATTTTCCAATAACATCACATAATCCATTTATTAGTTCTATACTATAATTTCTATTTAAATGTTTATTTAAATAATCTAATAAACCTTGTTTCGTAAAATATAGTTCTTCTTCAGTTACTGAAATTTCGTATTCATCAACAGCATCATAAATCTTATGATAATCCTCAACATCATAATTTAAATTTTTCAAAACATCTTTATATGTATTTATATCTTCTTCTTCATCTAAAATAATTGTATTATCTAAGTCAAAAATTAAATATTTAATCATTCTAATCACCTTAATTTTTATTTGCTATAATTATATCATATAGAATAAAAAAATAAAGTTCTGATTTTAATCAGAACTTTATTTTTATTTAACTTCCATGAATATTGGCAAAATCATAGGATTTCTTTTTGTTTTTTGGAAAATGTATTCTCTTAAAGAATCCTTTATAGTAGATTTTATTACAGACCATTCTGTAATATGGCTATCTACACATCTCATAACTTCTATATTTATTAGTTCTTTTACTCCATCCATTAAATTTTCAGATTCTCTTACATAAACAAATCCTCTTGAAATTATATCTGGACCTGCAATAACATTTCCAACTGAATCCATTGTTAATACTACAATAATTAAACCATCTTGAGATAAATGTTGTCTATCTCTTAAAACAATATTTCCAACATCTCCTACACCTAATCCGTCTACAAATACTTTTCCAACTTGTACAGAACCTGTAAGTTTTGCTTCATTTTCATTTATTTCTAAAACTCTACCATTCTTCATTAAAATAATATTATCTGCTGTAATTCCAACTAATCTTGCTGTATTTCTATGAGCAATTAGTTGCCTGTATTCACCATGAACTGGTATAAAATATTTTGGTCTAACTAAAGATAACATCAATTTTTGTTCCTCTTGGCAAGCATGTCCAGATACGTGAACATCAGCTAAAGAACTATATACAACCTCTGCTCCAATCTTCATTAAATCATCTATTACTTTTGCAACAAATTTTTCATTTCCAGGAATTGGAGTGGCAGATATTATTACTAAATCATTAGAATTAATATTTACTTTCCTATGTTCACCATTAGCCATTCTTGTTAAAGCTGACATTGGTTCTCCTTGACTTCCTGTTGTAATTATTACCAATTGATCATCTGAATAATTTTTTATCATATCTATTTCAATAAAAGTATTTTTTGGAGCATGAATATATCCAAGTTCTGCAGCTGTATTTATCATATTTATCATACTTCTTCCACATACTGCAATTTTTCTATTATTAGCAACTGCAGAATTAACTATTTGTTGAACTCTATGCATATTTGATGCAAATGTTGCTATTACAATTCTTTTTTTGCAATTTAAAAAAAGTTTATCAAATACTTCACCTACAGTACTTTCTGACATTGTATAACCTTTTCTTTCAGCATTTGTACTATCCGAAAGTAAAGCTAAAACCCCTCTATTTCCTAGTTCAGCTAAACGACCTAAGTCAATCTTTTGGTCATCTATTGGTGTATAATCTATTTTAAAATCTCCTGTGTGCACAACAGTTCCAACTGGTGTGTGAATTGCAAGTGCAACAGAATCTGGTATACTATGACAACTTCTAATAAATTCAACTCTCATTTTTCCAAGTACTATAATTTGCCCTTGTTTTACAGTATGAAGTTTTGCTGTTTTTGCTAAATGATGTTCTTCTAATTTATTTTGAATTAATCCAATAGTTAATTTCGTTGCATATATTGGAACATTAATTTCCTTTAAAAGATATGCAATTGATCCTATATGATCTTCATGTCCGTGGGTAATTACTAATCCTCTAATTTTTTCTTTATTTTTAACTAAATAAGAAAAATCTGGAATAACTAAATCTATTCCTAACATATCTTCTTCTGGAAATGCAACACCACAATCTACTAAAATAATATCATTTCCATATTCAAATACTGTTATATTTTTTCCAATCTCTTCTATTCCACCTAATGGTATAATTTTTAAATTTTCTTTCTTAAAAGAAAATTCTTCTTTAATTGCTAAAGGTTTATCTTCAACTTTAACAACTGCTTTTGAATTATGTTTTATAACTATTGGTTTTAAGTTTTCATTTTTGGTTTTTTTAGTATTTGATTTTTGTTTTCTTACGTTTTTTGTATTAGTTGCTTTTTTTGCCTTTTCATTTGATTTTTTTATTTCTTCCATTTCTATTTGTATATTAAACAAACCGCCCGTTTAATATACTCTCCTTTCTCATAAATTTATTTTCTCGTATCTATTTCAAAATTTATAATTAAAGATTGCATACAAAAATAGCCTATTTCTAGACTATTTTGGAAAATAAAATTAATATTTACACACCTTAGTTTTTAAAATTATACATCTCTTTTTAAAATAAGTTTTTCTGAAAACAGAAAACTAAAGAACAAAAAAAGCTATTCTCTCTTTGCTTTTTTATTGTTCTTAAAAATTTAACATTATTTAATTTTTCCCGCACATTTTATTTTTTTATATTTTCCGAACTAATCTTTTTTATATAAATCTCATTAATACTAAGAAATATTATACTATTTTTTTATATTATTGTCAACTACTCGATTTTTTAATCAATTAATTAGAAAAGAACCCCACTTTTTACAGTGGGGTTCTGATGCAAATCTCGCATCATCTTTTAAACATTTGGGATTGCTTTTATGCTATAGATCCAGTCAAATCAAGAGGCAAAGGAATCACCGATGGAATATTTTCCCCCTTTTTTCTGTGGTACTCTTCATTGGCTCTCTTGAAATCATTACTAGCAGACATGTACTTGTGAAACATAATGTCCCACGAAGAGATCCGTGCCTCCAAATCATTCAAGTTGGTATCCTCGCTAGGCTTCACATGCCAGACATCATTTTCTGTATAAATTGCTGTCAGATTGAATTGTTCCACCAGAGCAAAAAATTCCTTTCGCAGATTCTGATCAACTACGAAATCGGCTGTTCTTGGCTCATAGTGGTCCTTCACATTCTGAAACCGGATAGAAAAACAATTGTTGAGCATCTTGTTGGCAATTACCATAATGTTTCCTCCTAAAATTAACAGTTTTATTGGCATTTTTTATTATATTATCTCGTTTACTTTATGTCAACTTGTATAATATTTATTAATCTATTGTTGCCCCAATTATTCCTGCATCATTTTTAAACACTGCAGTAACAATTTTAGGCTTCGTATCATTAAATGTTGTATTTTGTTTATTTATCTCTTCTATTAATTTATTTAATACTGGATGTCCTTCATAATAAGAAAAACTTCCTCCAAAGCAAATAATCTCTGGTTCAAAAATATCTATTAAATTGCAAATTCCTATTCTTAAATAATCTATAAAATCATTAATATCATTTTGAACCTCATCATGATATTTTACCATTAAATTTTCTCTTAAAAATTGTCCTGAAATATCTGTACTATCAATATTTAAAGTTTTCGTTATTCTTTCTTTTAAAGATTTTATTGAACAATATCTTTCAAAACAACCTTTTTTACCACAAGTACACTCTATTCCATCTTTTACTAGTGTCATGTGCCCAAATTCAAAACCAGAATATCTTTTGGGTTCTAATAATTTACCTCCCATAAATGCCGCTCCACCAAGTCCAGTTCCTATATTCACAAAAACACAGTCATCATAATTTTTCATTGAACCATATTTTTTTTCAGCTAATGCTGCACATTTTCCATCATTTCGAATTGTTATTTTTTTGTTATACATTTTTTCTAATCTAGACTTTAAATCATATTCTCTAATTTTTAAATTTCCAGATGTTATTTTTCCATCTGATACAGTTCCAGGAGATGCAACTCCTATTGTTTTTATATTGTCTAAAGTCAAATTATTCTCTACTAAAATTTTATTTAACAGTTCATCTATATTTCTAACAATTGCATTTTCTATGTCTTTTCTATCATCTTGAGAAAAAAATTTATCTACTGTATACTTCAATTCAGAACCTTCAACTAATCCTACACCTATATGGCTTCCACCTAAATCAATTCCTAAATTCATATGTACCCCCTTTTGATTAAATAAATAGAAATCCTCCCAAATAAACTTGTATACATGGAATTAATATTATTATTAAAAACAATATTAGCACAATTCCAATAACACTATATGAAATTTTTGGCAACAATTTCATTACTTTTTTTGTTTCTTTTTCAATTTCCAAATCTACATATTCTATTATCTTTTGTAATGTTTCTTGTGTATTTGACCTTTCACTCTTTTTCAGTATTTCTAGCATAATTGGGTTTAAAATTTTATCTTTTTCAAAAGGAGTAACCCATGATTTTCCTACATAGATATTACTTATTGAATTTTCAATTGTAGCTATCATATACGTATTGTCAATAACATTTTTACTAACTTCTAGTGCATCTTGAAATCTTATTTTATTTTTAATATTTATATTTAAACATCTAATAAATCTTGAAAAATCTAACAAATATAATAATTTTCCTAATAAAAAGTTATTATATTTTAAATAATCATATTTACTTTTTCCTTTGCTTGTATTTATATATCCAATTATTCCAAAAACAATTAATCCTATAGCTAAAATTATAATATACCAATATTTAATTATAAATTTTATTCCATATGATAATATTTTTATTCCTAATGGAATTCCAACTATATTTCCATTAGACGCAAATATGTCCTCAATAAGAGGCATTCCAATTAATACAACTAAAAATATCATTATTAAATTTGCAAAAAATATTGCAATATGAGGAATAATTTTTCTTTCTAAATTGCTTTTTAAACTTTCTTCGTCTTTTAAAAATATAATTGCATGTTGTAGAGACTCTTCTAATAAATCATTCAATTCACCTGTTTTTATAATATTTCTATATATGTAAGGAAATATGTCTGGATATTCTTTCATAGTTTTATACATATATATTCCTTCATCTACGTTATTAATCATTTTATGTAAAATCTCTTTAAATTTCTGACTATTTGTAGTATTTACAAGTGTCATTAAAGCATGTTTATTTGTAAATTGCGATTTTTTTAAAATCAAAAAATCTTGTGTAAATTTTATAAGATCTTCAGTTGTTATATTATCTGAAAACTTTAATTGATTTTTTAAATCTATATTTATTTTTTTCTTTCTTTTAAAATAAATATTGGCTGACATTTTGGCTTTTTTTATTTTAGAAAATTCTGGAACGTTTTCAATACTAATTGGGATCATATCATTTTTCTTGAGTTTTTTTAAACATGTAATCTTATCCTCTTCTGTCATTTTTATTTTTACAATTTGACCTTGTGGTGTTAACACTTTACATATAAAACTAGACATATTTTCCTCCTTTCTTTAGAATTAATTTAATAATATAATTAATGTAAATTTATTGGTCCAAATCTTGTAGCATTAAAACTATTAAAATAAATATCATCTATACTATCAACTTTTCTCCATACACCAGATATTCCATTAAAATTACATTCATTTGAAATATCTTCTACTACTTCTGAAATTGTATTTATATACAAATACTCTCCATTATTATATAATAAATCTTGTTTTATAGAATTTTTTCCATTTTTATATCTAAAATATGAGATATTATCTTTTATTGAAAAATTAGGTATCCAAGTATATATATAATTTTTCAAATCCAAAGTATATCCATTATAATTTATTTTGCTTGCTATATTTCCTGCAGAATCAATAAAGTTATTCTTTAAATCTTCCCCATATATAGGGAAGATTAACACTTTTGCCCATTCTTTTGCATAATAATTATACCAATCATCATCACCTTTGGTTGTAACTATATAAGAATTAGTTTTATAAGAATATTTTATTGGAATAACTTCATATTCATCTAAACTTATTTCTAAATCTTTAAAATACTCATTTGAAATTTCTGGTTCATTACAATTATCAACAATTTCTCTTTGTATTATGCTAGAAATTTCTGATAATTGATTATTATTTTTTATAGTGATATGTACACTTTTTTGAATGTCAAAATTCTCATTTAAATCACGTATTCTAAGTTCTACTATACATCCATTTGGAATTTCTGTTCCAAAAAATTTTCCTTGAAATTCATTTCCATTTACAGTTATTACTTGTTCATTTTCTTCAAATGTTTTAGTAACACCAAAAGCAGAAAGTTCATCAATATATTCTTTAATCATTGCATATCTTCTTGAATTCATATTTTCTAATATATTAGTAATAATTATCGCCTCTTTAGATGCATTATTTACACTTTTACTTTCAACTTTTATTCTTAAACACACTACAGTGATTAGAGCAGAAATAGTAATTATTATAAAAAAAGATAAAATTGACTCTATAATTAATATCTTATTATTTTTCATACAAAATCGATTCCTATATAAATTTAGGCATATACAAATATTGCATATGCCTTTTTAAAGTTATTATTTGTTATTAATTGTATTAGATGCATTTTCATTAGTTACAATTTCTGTATCCTTTGTAAATAATTCACTATCTAAAGCTGTATAGACACACACTCCAGCAATCATCATTAGTGCTACGATTAATACTACAAATTTTTGTAATGCCATTTTTCTCATTCCTTTCTAATGGTAATTATTTAGAATTTTTATTTTCAGTGTATTTCCCCTCTGAAGATTTTTTTACTTCTTCTTTTGTAGTATTTTCTACTTTCTTATTTTCTGCTTGTACATTTGTAGAATTTCCTGTTGTTACAGTTGTTACTGTTTTTACAACTTCTTCTTCAACAGAGGTGGAATACTCTGCAAATGGATCTTTTTTTCCTGTCTCATAATAATTTTCTGAAACAAATTCATTTAAATCGTCTTTTCCTATACTGTAAGATTTTAATAAAGAATCATCTTTAGCACTCACAACATCAGAACTGTTGTTGGCTTCGATTTCTTTTATTGTTTCTGTTACTTTTTTATCTGCAACATATTCAATAGATTCTATTTTTTCATTTTTATGTGGAATACAATCATAAAATAATAATCCTATAGTAAATATTACTATCATGCAAAGTAATAATATTATAAATATTTCTCTAATAATTTTACTCATTATTTTACCTCTCTTCTTTAATTATTTACTTTAACATTTGGATTAGATGTTGTAGGAATTGCTGATAAATTTTTACTATTTATTGGAACATTTTTTACTGTAAATGTAGCTTGAAGGTTTTCTCCGCCTTTTTCTAACACAAAATCATTTATTTCAAAATTTAATGTATCATCATCTTCTATATTATAAATATAATTTGTAATTGGAATATAATCTCCAGTTACTGTAAAATTCAAATCACAAATAACATATTCTGATGATATTGATGATGATGAACTTTTAAATACATCAAATTGAAGTGTGACACCATTTTGAGTAGCATAATTTCCAACAACAGTTAATAAAAAATCAACATCATATAAACTTGAATTATATATATTACTTTCTGTTGTTAAATCTCCATTTTCTACTAAAGAATCATATTCTTCTTTCTTTTCTTGATATTTTCCAGTAGAAGATAATAACATTTTTTGTGTTGCTCTAAATTCATTTCCATTTTTTTCATTTAATTCTGATAATAGTACTTTTCTTTCACTACTAGCTTTTTCTATTTCACCATAACTATATACTTGGAATGGTCCTATTTTGATACCAGTTCCAATTACTATAACACACATTACAGCTAATAATATTAATAAAGCAACTAATATAATTTTTCTCATGGTAAATCTCCTTCTATTGTAACTTGAACATATGAATCTGTTTTGGTTGCAATTGTTGACTGAACATTTGTAAGAACTTGATCATTTTTTATTGCAGCTGAAAAATATCCTAATTGTTCATATTTAGCAGATTGTACTTCAATTACAATATGCTTTTCATCTGTATTTTCTATTGAAATAATTTGAACCTGTTGAGGAATTATATACATTATTTTATTTAATAAATTGGGTATAGCATCTTTGGCTATTACTCTACTGTTTGCTGCATTACTATTAGCTTCACTTAGTGAATCAACATTATCTATCAATGTCGAATATATATTAGTTTGCTCTTCTATCTTTTCAAGCTCATTAGACATATTTTCTAAATTTGCATCAGTTTGAGCAATTTTAACTTTTACATCTTCTGTTTGACTTTGAATTCTTTTCATAATATTGCCACCAAAAGTAGAAAATCCTATAATTGCAATTATAAATACTGCAATTATTCTTACTAGAACTTTTTCATTAATATTTAAAGGATCTTTTAAAAGTTCTTTCCAATTTTTCACTTCAAATTCTTCTAAAGAATCTAAATCCACATTATCAAATTTAGATATAGGAGAAAAATTTAAATCCTTATTTACAAATCCAAGCCCATCCAAAGCAAGCGATATTGCTGAGTTAACTTCAATATACTCTTTAATTGGAAATTTTAAAGATGTTGTATCTATAAAAAATGGTTTCAAAATTTCACATCTTATTCCATTTAAGAAATCTTGGAAATATAAATCTATATTATTTATTATTGCTCCAGTACCAGAAATATAAACTTTATCAATTCTTTCTTTTGAATTCTTGAATATTTTCTTTGTTTCTTCAGCTATTTTATATAAAACAGGCATTACTATGTCTATATATTCATTTTCATCTTCATTTAAACTTTTTACATCTTGTGAGTATATTGTTATATTCTTAAATACATCATAAGACTTTTTCCAAGACATTTCTACTTTATTTATAGCAGAAACCGCTTTTTCCATTCCTGTATCTAAAATGTCTACTCTATTAATTTGACCTTTTATAACTGTTGTAATCTGTGTCTCATTTTCGATATTTATAATTGCAATATTTTCATCTTCATTTCCATTAATAAGATTAGTTATACTTGTTGATACAGGTGAAATTGATCCAAGTCTATATTTAGATAAATTTTCTACTTTTTGTTCTATATCATTTTTATTTACTGAAATATACATAGCTTTATATTTATCTGGATCTTCTCTGTTGTCCATTAAAATATATCTTGATTCTAAGGCTTTTTTGTCATAACCTTTCTGATCACATAACATTTCAAATTCTATATCTAACGATTTTGTTATATCCTTTTTTTCTAATAAAGAATATACATTAAAATAATTATAAAGTTCGTTAGATGTATTTATACTTATTGGTGTTTTGCTACTATCTGTTTCTAAAATAATTTTTTCTAAGGTCTTTTCTAAATCATCAAATACTTCTACATTAAAAGCTTCAACTTTATAATTATCTTTACTTTTCTTTACTTTTGCATATTTTATTAGGTTTTTATCAACAAAAATTCCTAAGCAACTTAGCATGATTTTCTCCCCTGTATTTTAAAATCGAAAAAACTTACATTTTGCCATTTTTTCTACTTATATTTATACATTTAAATGTCAAAAAAGTCAATATATTTCGCCTACTCTTAATAGAAATGTAACAAATTTTTTCTTATACAGATTCCTTTAATACTCCTTCTCTATATGCTACTAATAATTGTTTTAAATCTTGTATTTCCTCTTTCAATTTTTCTCCAATATCTGTATCTGCAACACGTTTTCTTGTCAAGATATTTTCTTTTAAAATTGTTTGTGATTTTATATCAGATCCATCAAGTATTGCCTTATTTTTGGATTCAAATGGTTCATTCATTGCTAAAACTAATCCATGTGAATTATAAGTTAAAGTATATCCCGCTATTCCTGTTGTTGATTGATATGCTTTTGCAAATCCTCCATCAATTACAATCAGTTTTCCACCCGCTTTTACAGGGCTTTCTCCATCTTTTGCTTTTACTGGGACATGGCCATTTATAATATGTCCCTCTTCAATATTTTGTTCAAAATTTTCTAGAATTTTATTACAAATCTCTTCCTTGTTTATTAAAATATAATATGAATTTTTATTTTCTTTATGAGTTTCTTTATCATCAATAAAATATCTCTCAAAAGTTGCAGCTTTTTCTTTTCCAAATAGTGGTGATTTAGGACCACACCATAAATACCACATAAAATCAACAGCTTCTTGATTTTCTTCAGTTTTATCACCAAAGAATGCTTTATGAGCAACATTTTCTAGATGATCTAAAAGTTCTTTCCCTTTTAGTGATTTACCAATTACCTCAATTTTGTCAAATTCTCCATTTTCTTTCATAGGAATACATCCATGGAATAACAAATTAGAATTAAAAGTCTTATACATATGTCCTTTTGCATATAAGAAATTAACATGTCTATTAAGTTTCTCACTATGCATAAAAGACATTCTTAATCTTTCAACAATTTCTGATTCTTCTTTTGTAAGTTTATATGGAGATTTCTTATCAATAGTTGGAAAATTTGTATCATTTAATTTATATTCTTTTCCATTGATTTTAATTGTTCCTTTTTCTAAATCCATTTTATCAAGTAATAATCTATCCTTCATTTTATACTCAGGATGCTTTTTTACTAAGCTTCCTTCAATTTTAAATTGAATAATAGAAATTGCTTTTTGAATCTTTGCTAAAATAATTTTATCTGTATTACTATATTTAGAAACTTCTTTGTTTTTGGGCAAAAACTTCTCACATAAATCATTTTTATAAACTTCAGTTGCAAATATTGATAATGGTCTTATATTTATTCCATATCCCTCTTCCAAAGTAGATAAATTATCATATCTACTACAAATTCTGATAACATTAGCAATACAAGCATCATTTCCACTTGCAGCTCCCATCCAAAGAATATCATGATTTCCCCATTCTATATCTAAACTGTGGAAATCCATCAATTTATCCATTATTATAGGTGCACCTGGACCTCTATCATATATATCTCCAACAATGTGCAAATGATCTATTGCCATTCTTTTTATTAAATCCGAAATTGCTACAATAAAGCTATCAGCTCTATTTAAGTCTATTATACTATCTATTATTTGATTATAATATAATTCTTTATTTTCATCTTCTCCCTGTAAATGTAGTAATTCATCTATTATATAGTCGAATCCTTTTGGCATTGCCTTTCTAACTTTAGAACGTGTATATTTGGAACTTACAGCTTTTGTAACTTCAATTAATCTATATAAAATTATTTTATACCACTCATTTAAGTCTTCTTCTTTTGATTTTATTAAATTTAATTTTTCTTCTGGATAATAAATTAAAGTTGCCAATTCTTTCATTTCAGCCTTTGTCATAACTTTATCATATATGCTTTCTATCTTACTTTTTATTATTCCTGAACCATTATTTAAAATATGAATAAAAGCTTCATATTCACCATGAATATCACTCATAAATAATTCTGTACCTTTTGGCAAATTTAAAATCGCTTGAAGATTTATAATTTCTTCACTCACTTCTTGAATATTCTTATAATTTTTACTTAATTGTTTTAAATATTTATCCATACAAACTCCTTAAAATAAATTACTTTAAAATATTATAAATTTTATATGAATATTTTATGAATAATTAATGTATTTTATGGAAAATATATGTCTAAACAATTAAATAAATTCTTAAATATTTTAAAGGAGATGATTATTATTAAACCAATTGAAAGTAAAGAAGATTATCAAGAATATGTAGATTATAAAACTCCAAATTCACCTATTTTAAAAAATTGTATTAACGCTTTTTGGGTTGGAGGATTAATTTGTACACTTGGACAAATCATATTTGAAATATGTGTTTCTAGAGGTCTTGACGAAACTAATTCATATGCAGTAGTATCAATGCTTTTAGTTTTTACTAGTGCATTTTTAACCGCGTTAAATGTTTTCAATAAGATAGGAAAGTTTGCAGGTGCAGGTTCATTAATTCCTATAACAGGTTTTGCGAACTCAATTGTATCACCTGCAATGGAATACAAATCTGAAGGATATGTTATGGGAGTTGGCGCAAAAATGTTTACTGTAGCAGGTCCTGTACTTGTTTATGGAATATCTACAAGTATAATTGTTGGATTTGTTTATTTAATTTTTAATTTAGGATAAAAGGAGTGATTACTATAAAAAAGGTTGGAAAACAAAGTTATATTTTATCAAATCCAGTAAATATAACTTCTACAGCAGCTATTGTAGGCCCTAAAGAAAAAGAAGGTCCCCTACATCAATATTTTGATCAATGCTTAGAAGATGAATTTTGGGGAGAAAAAAGTTGGGAATCTGCTGAAAGCAAAATTATAAAAGAAACTGCAAATATGGCTGTTTCAAAATCTGGACTTGCTACTCAAGAAATTGATTTTTGTTTAGCAGGCGATTTATTAAATCAATGTATTGCTTCATCATTTGGATTAAGAGAAATTAATATTCCATTTTTAGGAATGTTTGGAGCTTGTTCTACTTTTGTTGAAGGGTTACTTGTTGGTTCTACATTTATTGATGGCGATTTTGCTACAAACATTTTATGTGGAGCTTCAAGCCACTTTTGTAGTGCAGAAAAACAATTTAGATTCCCTTTAGAACTTGGAAATCAAAGACCACCTTCTAGTCAGTGGACTGTAACAGGTTCAGGATGTGCTGTTTTAACAAAAAATGGTACTGGTCCATATATAACTGCATATACACCTGGAAAAATTGTAGATATGGGCATAAAAGATGCCAATAATATGGGCGCAGCAATGGCTGGCGCTGCACTCGATACTTTAGTTACACATTTTCAAGATACTGGTCGTTCTCCAAATTATTATGACGCAATTTTTACTGGTGACTTAGGATATATTGGAAAAGATATCTTAATCGATTTAGCTTCAAGCAAAGGTTATAACATAAAAGCAAATTATAATGATTGTGGTGTTATGATTTTTGACAAAGAAGCTCAAGATACGCATTCTGGCGGTTCTGGATGTGGATGTATTGCAAGTGTTTTCTCTGGATATATTTATAAACAACTTCAAGAGAAAAAGTATAAAAAAATTCTATTAATGGCTACAGGTGCATTAATGAATTCTACATCTTCTCAACAAGGAGAATCAATACCTGGAATTGCTCATGCTGTAAGCATAGAAATTTAGAAAGGAGCTTTATATGAATATTGATTGGATGATGCTTTTAAAAGCTTTTTGTGTTGGAGGCATAATTTGTGTAATTGGACAGATATTAATTGATAAAACTAAACTTACTCCAGCTCGTATTTTAGTTGCATATGTTACTTTAGGGGCAATTTTAGGTGGTTTAGGAATATATAAGTATTTAATCGATTTTGCAGGTTGTGGTGCAACAGTTCCACTTACTGGCTTTGGAAATCTTTTATCCAAAGGTGTTATATCTGAAGTCTCTACAAATGGTGTAATTGGTGCTTTTACAGGCGGTATTAAAGCAGCTGCTGGTGGAATTTCTGCTGCCATTTTCTTCGGATATATAGCATCTCTTATTTCAAAACCAAAAATCAAGAAACAATAGTATACTTGATAAAACACTATGCAAATGATATAATAAACATATGGGATTTGGCGTTCAACATTTTGGGTGGTTTTCCATTCACTAGTTGAACAACAAGATGGGTTTTGAAGATTTGACAGTATGAAGGGAGTATAACATTATGAAAAAAACTTCGATCATTAGCAAATTCCTCACACTGGTGCTGGTCATGACCTGCATCCTCGGTTGCACTACCACAGCTTTCGCCGCTAATACGAATGATCCGCCATATGGCTACACATACGATGATGCGGCAAGCAATCGAACTGTCTACAAGTACTTTTACTACAACAGCTTGAAGGATTCCTACGTTGCAAAACGTACCTTCTACAGCAGTGGGAATACAGTTTCCTTCAGTAATGGTACTGTTGTAACCAGTTCTTCGGCAGGATCCGGGTATCGGTACAATGGCTTCAACACCGAAGGTGTATTCTATGCAATTACCAGCAAAGGAGAACTGCTGGGAATCGGCGGTAACAACAAAGTAATCACCGTTCTCAATTCCGGAGCTATTGAGCTTTGCTACAACTCTGATGATTTAGCAGTAAGCGTCAAAACTTCTTCCGGCACAAAATCTCTTTCCGACTGGAAAGATGTTTCTGACACGGACAACAACACAGACAACCAACCGAACCTTCCTAACAACACCAATAAGAACAACAGAGTGGAAGTGTATACCAACTCTGCTGAAGAAATGGTATATGATGCCTATCAGGGTAATACCCTCAAGGTAAGTATCATCCTCAGCCCAAATGGTAAGCACATTCTGAATGTTACTGATGGTGTTCGTCTCTCCGACATCTTGAAGGGTGTAAAATTCATGGGTATCGACCCTGATTATAACGTGTATCTCTATGAGACCAACGGTACTCTGTATCGCTTCAAGTTCGGCAACTGGTACTTTGCTGAGAAAGTCTCTCTCGGAAGTGCGTTCAAAACGTATAAAACAGACGAGAATGGATTCATCAGCCAGATTGTATCTGAAAATGAGACCTATTCTATCAAACAGCTCACCTCTTCTGATAAGTGGGTGGCTAGCAAAACGTACGTGGTAACCAAGGATACCTATGCAACCTTGTACATCAAAAATACTGTTGAGAGTCATACTTTGACACTCACAAATGGTGTACTGACCTTGGATGGTAAAGAGGTTAACGACACGGTTTCTGCATTCGGCTTCATCTCTGAAACAACATTCTGCTATATCAGGAACGGAAGAGTCTACAAGGCTACCATTTCCTCTCCTACAAGCATGAAACGTGTTTGTACTGGAGCAAGCAGTTTCAGAACGAACGATGTCGGGCTTACCACAACTGTGGTTTTGGCTAATGGCAAAACCATCAAAATTTCCTAACAGAAAGTTTTATATAGATTGAGAAGAAAAAGCTATATCTGACAAATCCCAATAGTCAATATCCAAAATCTTCTAAAACTCATCGGGAGGGGCGTCTTCGCCCCTCTTTTTTTATTATCAAAAATTTTTTTCTTACAGACAAAAGCGTTCGCAAAAACACCGAACATTTTTTCGAAAAAAGTATTGACATTTAATATTCATAAATGTAAAATAAAACAAACAAACATTTGCGAACATTTATTTTGTAGGAGGATATAAGAATGAATATTTTAAAACTAGTAAAATCAGCTAATACAAAGGAAAAAATGGAATTAAGTAATGATAACTTTTTATTTGGAAAAGATGAAACTTTACAACCAAAATTTGCAAAAATATTTGGTTTAAATTATTCTGTAAATATCTATTATTTAAGAATAAATTCACCAGAATTAAACTTAGAAAAAAATTGTATAAATATTCATCTACCTATTACCTATAGAAAAAAAGATAATCAAGAATTAATAAATATAATTTTATTAAAAATGTATATAAAAATTGCAGAAAATGAAATTGAAAACATTATGGAAAAAGCAAGGCATGAATTCGATTTTGCTCCAGAAGATTATGAAATAAAAAAAATTTCAGGAGCTTTAGCAACATGTAATAAAGACTTGCAAGTATTCACTATAAATCCTTATATAGTTAGATATTCAAAAGATATTATCGAATATATTATATTCCATGAGTTCTGTCATCTAAAATTCAAAAATCATACAAAAAGTTTTTATGATATGTTAAAAAAATATAAACCAAACTATGAAACACTAGCAAAGCAAATAGCAAATTTAAAGTATTAAATATAAAATGGAAAAGAGCGCTAACTATAGCGCTCTCTTCCCAATATTCAGTTTTTATTTTCTTTGCTTACCATTCACGGTTTCTTCTCTGATTCTCAAAAGCCCGTCTGATATCGTTGTTCGATGCAGGAACCCTTCCTCCGCATCCTCCAGAATCCACAGAAAAAATCGTTTCGCTTCCTCCGCATCCTCTACTGCGTTCAGAAACATACAAATACCTAGTTGAACTACCACAACCTCCTGAGCTAATTGGAATCCTCAATTCCGGGGAACCACCACATGACATAATGTTTACCTCCTTATTGTTTTTTGGGGTTTATCATATTCAAAAATGTCGATATATTTTCATTCTTGCCATCCCAATCATAACATATATCTCCATTTTGAAATATAATCAGGTCATTAATTTCTACAATGTCTGCAAATCTAATTGCTGTCGTCATTACTCCACGGTGATAATTTATTACCAGTTCTTCCTGACGATTTTCATCAAATTTGATAAAAGTACATGTGTCACAAACATTGCAAAAACTATGAGATTGATAGTAATAATTGCTTGCCAAAACGTTAATTTCTTTACTATCAGTCATCTCATGAAGATCAGCTTTACTTTGAGTAACATAGTTACCTCTAAGATTTAAGAGTAGCGAATTCGGTCCACCTTTCATTTTCGCAATTCTTGTCCATCTGCTAACATATTTCCTCAAACTGTCTGCAGAAAAAGAATCTTCATTCTGAGCTACAACATTAATTCTTACTGGCTTTTTGATTGTTGCAATTACCTCATCTTCTGCAATTTGATACAGAATCTCAGAGTCCTGCTCAAACGTATGACAATGCCGAGAAATACTAATGCTTCTAATACATTCTGTAGAATTCACAATCTCTATAAATTCTCTGCAATTTCTCTTTGGCAAACTTGTATTGATATAAACTATTTTATTGTCAACAATCTTAAGCAGTTCCCGCAGTTTATCAATATCTGAACTTGGCTCTCCTCCTGTAAAAACAACTATTGGTAAAAACGAATCCCGTATTAACCGCAAACTTTCCTTCAGTCTTTCAAAATTACTTTTAATTCTTTCATAATCTTTTTTTGAAGAACAAAATTTGCAGTTATTTGTACAGTTCCATGGTACATATACTGTAACAGAAAAATCACTTCTTCCAATTGTAAAGTCTCTAACCATAATCTCTCTCCTTTTTAATTGAATAAACCATTAATTTGTTACATAAGTGCCAAAATAAAAACTATAAATTATCCTAGATTATTCTTATTGGATATAATATAAAATTTAACTATCAAATATTATATAATAAAGTATCTCAAAAGTCAACATTATGTAAACATACAAAAAGAATCTATTTTCGGAGAAATAGATTCTTTTGCTAATTATTTAATTACAATATTATAAATTTTACCTTTTACATATATTTCTTTTACAATATTTTTTCCATTAATAGCATTTTGAACAGTTTCATTGTTATCAACAATTGCTTTAACATCTTCTTGAGATGCATCTTTTGGTGCTACAACAACAGCTTTTACTTTTCCATTAACTTGAACTGGAATTTCAATCTCATCATCTATAGTTTTAGTTTCCTCATATGATGGCCAAGGTGTTTCATTAATAGTTTTCTCTTCACCTAAAACACTAAATAATTCTTCTGTCATATGTGGTGCAAATGGATTTAATAATTGTAAAAATGTTTTATATTCTGCTTTATTTATCTTTTTATCTTTATAAAACTCATTTGTCATTTTCATGAATTCTGCAACAGATGTATTAAATTTCATTTCTTCAATATCTGAAGTTACTTTTTTAATCGCTTTGTGCATCATTTTTTCATGTTCTTTAGAATATTCTTCTCCATCTACTAAAATATCCTTCATATTCCATACTCTATCTAAGAATTTTCCACAACCACGAATAGATTCCATAGACCATGGAGCTGTTTGATCAAATGGTCCCATAAACATTTCATAAACTCTAAATGTATCTGCACCGAATTCTGCAACTATATCATCAGGATTAATAACATTTCCTTTAGATTTAGACATTTTTTCTCCATTTCCACCTAAAATCATACCATGAGAAGTTCTTTTTTGATAAGGTTCTTTAGTTGGAACAACTCCTATATCATATAAGAATTTATGCCAAAATCTTGAATATAATAGGTGAAGTGTTGTATGTTCCATTCCACCATTATACCAATCAATTGGTGACCAGTATTCTAAAGCTTCTTTTGAAGCCAATGCCTCATTATTATGTGGATCCATATATCTCAAGAAATACCATGAAGAACCTGCCCATTGTGGCATTGTATCTGTTTCTCTTCTAGCATCTTTACCACAGCATGGGCATTTAGTTTTTATCCATTCTATTTGTTTTGCTAGTGGTGATTCACCATTTTCTCCTGGTTCATAATCCTCTATATCAGGAAGCACTAAAGGTAATTCTGCTTCTGGAATCGGATTCCATCCACAATCTTCACAATACACCATAGGTATTGGTTCTCCCCAATATCTCTGACGAGAGAATACCCAATCACGTAATTTATAATTTACTTTTTTCTCACCTAATTTATTTTCTTCTATATATTGAATTGCCTTTTTAATTGCTTCTTTAGATTCTAAACCATCTAAGAATTCTGAATTTACAGCAATTCCATTATCAACATCTGTAAATGCTTCTTTCATATAAGTATGTGAATTATCTGTATTCATTAAATAATCAAATTTTGCTTCTAATTCATTTTGTAATCTATCTGTTTTTGTCTCACCTTTAGGCATTATAACTGGTTTTATAGGTAAATTAAATTTCTTAGCAAATTCAAAATCCCTATCATCATGAGCAGGAACAGCCATAATAGCTCCAGTTCCATAAGTAATTAAAACATAATCAGAAATCCAAATTGGAATAGCTTCATTTGTTAAAGGATTTATTGCTTTAATTCCCTTTACTTCAACACCTGTTTTTTCTTTGTTAAGTTCAGCTCTTTCAAAATCTGATTTTAAAGTAGCTTTTTCTTTATATTCATTTACCTCATCTAAATTTGTAATTCTATCTGCATATTTTTTTATCAATTCATGCTCAGGAGCTACAACCATATATGTTGCTCCAAAAATTGTATCTGGTCTTGTTGTATAAATTAGTAAAGTGTCATCAGTTCCTTCTATTTTAAAATTAACTTCAGCCCCTTCACTTCTACCAATCCAATTTATTTGTTGAGCTTTTATTTTATCTAGGAAATCTATATCATGTAAATCATCAATTAATCTTTGTGCATATTCTGTTATTTTAAGCATCCATTGTGATTTTTCTTTTTGTACAACTGGACTTCCACATCTTTCGCAAACACCATTTACAACTTCTTCATTTGCTAACCCAACTTTACATCCTGTACAAAAGTTAATTGGCATTGTAGCTTTATAAGCTAAGCCTTTTTTGTATAATTGAATAAATATCCATTGTGTCCATTTATAATAATCTGAATCTGTTGTATTTACTTCTCTTGACCAATCAAAAGAAAAACCTAAAGACTTTAATTGTTCTCTAAAATGATTAATATTGTTTTCTGTTGTTATTTTTGGATGAACATGATTTTTTATTGCATAATTTTCAGCAGGGAGTCCGAAAGCATCAAAACCAATTGGATATAAAACATTATATCCTTCCATTCTTTTCTTTCTTGCAATAATATCTAATGCAGTATAGCTTCTTGGATGACCAACATGTAATCCTTGACCTGATGGATATGGGAATTCTATTAATCCATACCATTTTTTCTTATTTGAAAAATCTTGTTTTGCATTAAATGTACCTTCTTTGTACCATTTTGATTGCCATTTTTGTTCTACTTCTTTAAAATTATATCCCATAGCTTTCTCTCCCTTTATTTTAGTTTCAATGTAAAATATTATATATCAATAATTCAGTTTTTTCAAGTTTTATAGAGTTTTTTTATAATAAAAGAAGCGAGAGCGCAAATTACTTGCGCCCTCCCTTCTTTTTATTCGGCATCAAACTCATATACATTTGTTATTGCCCCTTCAGGTACATATAACTTGTATGATACTTCCGCACTTTCCATGCAACGAGTTGCTGGATTATTATTGTAATTCAAATAGTACGAGGTTGTAACTACCGTTTCAATATGAGGTTGTTCACCATCCTTAAGGATATATATTGTTGTATCATCAGCAGAGACAGAATCTAATTTAATTCCACCATCTTCTTGCTGATAATAATATTTGTACACAGACTTTTCAGATGAAGAACCATGCATATATATAATACTTCCTGAAAAACTTCCAGTAACAATAGATCCATCCTTCGCACACAATATATTCCGTGATGTTGTAACAACACCTGGATCACTAGCTTCTTCCATGTTGCATATATATATAATTCCTGTAATAATAAATGCAACTACTGCAATAAAAATAACAATGTAAGATTCAACGCATTCTTCGTCCCACTCTTTAAAGACAACATAAACACATGCAGCAATGAAAAACAATATTTTAGGAATAAGCATTACATTCCAATGAGTATTAGCTACCATTATACAAAATGTAATTCCAAATATTCCTGCAATTATCGCAAAAATATTGCTTTTAAGAGAAAAACCTCTTTTGTCTTCATAAAATATCCGACTTGCCAAAATACTCCCCAGTGTTAACAGCAGAAAAACTAGTTTAATCCAAAACATGCATTCACCTTTTCCTTTCCAAAATTATTTGGTTTATAGTAACATATATAAATACAACTAGCGTTGCTAGTTTATAAAGGAACTTTATATAAAATAATTCTTTAATAGAATTATAGCACGTTGAGTTTTATATTTCAAGAACCAAAGTGGACGATATGATAATTACAAAATACAAATTTTACTAAATAAAAAAAGAATATGTTTACCATATTCTCCTTTTACACTTTATAATTAAATTAAGCTTTTTTTGCAATTTCAGCTAATTCAGCAAATGCTTTGCTATCTGAAACAGCGATTTCAGCTAACATTTTTCTGTTTATTGTTACGTTAGCTTTTTTTAATCCAGCTATCATTCTGCTATATGTTAATCCGTTCATTCTTGCTGCTGCATTAATTCTTGCTATCCATAATTTTCTAAAATCAGATTTTTTATCTTTTCTTCCTACATATGCATACATTCCAGATTTCATAACTGCTTGTTTAGCATTTCTGTATCTGTAGTGTTTTGCACCATAGTATCCTTTTGCTAGTTTTAATACTTTTTTATGTCTTGCTCTTGTTGTTCTTGCTGTTTTTACTCTTGCCATTTATTTTCAACTCCTTCTATTCTAAATTTCATTCTAGTTACCATATGGTAATAATTTTTTAATTCCTGCTACTACAGTTTTGTCTGCGTATGCATCTTGGATTTTTCCTGATTTCTTTTGTCTTGTTGTTTTTGTTGCTAAACGATGTCTTCTATTAGCTTTTGTTCTTTTAACTTTGTCTGTAGCTGTGTAAGAATATCTTTTCTTTGCAGCTTTATTTGTTTTTAATTTTGGCATTTTGAAATCTCCCTTCATTTTTTAATTTATTATATTTTTTTTGTTAAAATTACAAACATTGTTTTACCTTCTAAGAATGGCTTTTTCTCAACTGTTGATATGTCTGATAAGTCTTCTACAAACTTATTTAAAACAATTTCTCCTGCTTTTGTATTATTTAGCTCTCTTCCTCTGAATCTAACTGTAAATTTAACTTTATTACCAGATTCTAAAAAAGTTCTAGCATTCTTACTTTTAAAAGAAAAATCATGATCACCAATATTTGGTGTAACTCTAATTTCTTTTAATTCAACAGTTTTCTGATTTTTTCTAGACTCTTTTTCTTTTTTAGCTTGTTCAAATTTGTATTTTCCATAATTCATTAATTTACAAACTACTGGTTTGCTATTAGGAGCAACTAAAACTAAATCTAAGTTTTTTTCTTCAGCATATTCTAATGCTTTTTCAATA
The DNA here is from genome assembly GCA_949482135.1 of uncultured Clostridia bacterium. Taxonomy (GTDB): domain Bacteria; phylum Bacillota; class Clostridia; order TANB77; family CAG-508; genus Scatovivens. Next base: position 62,337 of record CASYFC010000007.1, on the reverse strand, counting down.
GGAACAATACCTATTTTTTCTCCTTCTGCACCAATTAATTGAACCTCTTTTTCTCTAATTTGTCCGTTTATAGGCAATTCTTGTTTAATAGTAAAACACCTCCAAAAAAAAAATTTGACTTATTTTAAAAAGCCAAATCCACATACTAAATTCCATTATATTATTGAAATTTAACCTTATGCTCACACTTAAGATAAGGTGAGAAGTGGATACTTCTTCTTAAAACATAAATAATATACTACTTTTTGAAACTTTTGTCAAGATTTTTATTATATTTATTAATAAAAAAATTAAAAACCTCTTGATAAAGAGGTTTAATATTATATATTATTTTGTTTTACTGAATATAGAAAGAAATTTATTTTTTATCTTTTGAAAAATTCCTACTGGTGTTGTACTTTCATTTACTGGTAAATTTTTTGAATAATATGTATCTGTACTTGATGTATCCTCATAGGCTACATCTGTATAATCTTGAATATCAGGATTATTTTGAGTATATTGTTCATATCTTTGTACAGCTCTAGGTTTTGAAAAATCTTGTTTTTCTAAATCTTCTTCATTGGTTACAACTGTTGCAGATGCATTATCAAACAATTTTTCTACACTATATTTTTCTCTCATTTGCTCTTCTAATTTATGTTGATTACTAAGCATTATATTGTATAGTTCCTGTTTTCTTTTTTCATCTTCGCACCAATATTTTAAATGTAACAAAGCAATAATTTCTAATGTATATCTTTTCAAACCTTGATTTTGAAGTGGAACATAAGGATTTATATGAATTTCATGATTTGGATCCTTATAACTTTCAAAAAATTCTATCATTTTGGGTGGAACTTTATCTATATATCTTTGATTCATGTGATGTATAATATAATCAACTTCTGCATATGCTTGAATATCTTCTAATGTAATTACAACACTCATTTGTAATCCTCCATATCTTTCTTTAGTATTATCTTTCTATATTATCTTTATTGGCTTCTTGACCAATCTCAGCTTTTCCATTTTCTAAAACTTCATTAACAATTTGTTCTGCTGTTCTTGTATCTTTAGCTAAAGCTTTTTGTTGCTCTGAAACTTTTTGACCAGCCTCAATTGTCGCATTTAAATTTGTATTTTCAGCATTTTCTAAAGATGCTTGTAATAATGCATTTTCATCCTTTGTTGCTGAAATAGTCTCAGCTGAATATTTAGCTATTAATACTAATCTTTCACTAACAGCTTCCATTTTTTCTTCACCAATCCAACCAATAAATGTATATGACATTCCATTTGTTGGTTCTTTTGTTGGCATTTGTCCACTATATTTAACAGGTTGCCCTTCATTAACCATTTGATGATCTAAAACTGTTTTTCTATCATCATCTAAAAATATAACCTCAAACTGTTCCAAGTGCAGTCCCTCCTATTATCTTTTGTAATTTTTCATTTTAATTATATTATTAATAATATTTTTTTTCAAAATCATTTATATTACATTTTAGATACAATTTTAATACACACAAAAAAAAGATACGACCAAAAATCGTATCTTCTTCTATTTAATAAAATTAAGAATCTTATTAGTTGTTAACAACATCTTTTAAAGCTTTTCCAGCTTTGAATACTGGAGCTTTTGATGCTGGTATTTTTATTTCTTCTTTAGTTTGTGGATTTCTTCCTTTTCTAGCAGCTCTTTTTCTTACTTCAAAAGATCCAAATCCAACTAATTGAACTTTATCTCCTTTTGTTAAAGATTCTGTAACAACGTCTACAAATGCGTTTACAGCTTCTTCTGCAGATTTTTTTGTTTCTCCTGTTTTTGCAGCTACTGCTGCTACTAATTCAGCTTTGTTCATTTAAATTTCCCTCCTAATAGATTTAAGTTATGTAGAATATCTATTATTTTGTTCTACAATATTTTTATTCGCCAAAATAAGCTAAAATCCTTCTTTTTTTAGAAAAAACCTTTATTTTTCAAGCATTTCAAAAGGTACATCCCCCAAACACTTTATTTTTCAAGGGGTTTAAGCATTTTTATTTTTATAATTTTTTTAATATTTTTAAAATTAAATCCTAATATACTAATAAAATAAACTATTATTGCCACTATAATTGATAATATTATGCAAAAGGTTTCTGGTAGTTTTAAGATAAGAAAATAGAAATATAACTTATTCGAAATAAAAATCATTATTATACTTGCAATAATTGGTTTTATAGAATGTTTTAGCAAACTTTCCTCTAAATTTATGCATTTTTTTAAAGATATATATAATATAATAAATGATATTATATTAGAAATTATATTCCCTATAATTGCTCCATTTTCATAAATTTCTGGAATAGGAATTAAAATAAAATTTAAAATTGTTTTTATAATTATTCCTATTATTGATGATATTAGAAGCACTTTTGTTTTTCCAAATCCTTGAAGAATTCCGCTTATAGTTTGTATCAATAATGCAAAAACTATACTAAAAGATGCCAAAGATAATAATTGATATCCTTGAATAGCATTAGGAAAAAGCAATTTAAATATTCTTTGTGAATAAAAATACATTCCAAAAGTACATGGAATTCCAATTAAAAATGTACTGTAAAAAGAAAAATTTATTTTATTTACAATGCCATCCAAATCATTTTTTGCTTTCTTTTCTGAAATTTCAGGAACTAATGCTGTTGAAAATGCTACATTAAATGAAAGTGGCAATGCGACTAATATATCTACTTTAGAACTCAAAATTCCATATCTTCTTTTGGCATTCTCCTCTCCTACTATATTTTTTAATAATCTTACTATTGTTATTGAATCTATGTTTTTTCCTAAATTACCTACTAAAGAACTTATTGTTATTGGAATAGATATAAACAAAATCTTTCTAACAATTCTTAAAATTCTTTCTTTATAAAATTCATTTCCTATTTCTATCTCTTTTTCATTTATATATTTTATGTATATGTATATTAGACTATAAAATGTAGCTAAAGTAGTTGATAAATTTGCAACAGCGGTCATTGCTTCTGTATTATAATTTGATGTTTTTGAAGTTATTTCTACTAAAACAATTGTAATTATAGATTTTGCAACCTGCTCATAAAACTGAGATTTTGCAGTTATATATATCTTTCCCTTTCCATTAAAATAGCCTCTCATAACAGAAATTATTGAAACAAAAAATATTGCTGGAGATAAAATCCTTAAACTTAAATTAGCTTCTGGAATCTGTACAATGTTTTCGGATATGTATTGCGAAAATAAAAAAATGCATAAACTTCCAATAAAGCCAACAGAAGAAAAAATTAAAATTGCTACTTTTAATATTCTATTTTCATTTTTATAGTCTCCAATAGAATTCTTTTCTGAAATTAATTTTGATATTGCATTTGGAACCCCTATAGAAGAAACTGTAAGAAGAAGTGCATATATTTGATAGCCACTCATATATATCGCATTTCCTTGATCTCCAAAACCTGTTTTATTAGTTAAATATAAGCTATATGCAACACCGAATATCTTTATAAAAATTTGAGAAATTATTAAAGAAAATACGCCTTCTAAAAATTTATTTATTTTCATATTAATTATCCTATCTTTATAAATTTTAATAATAAATTGTATTATCCAAGTTGAATTTATATGCTTAAGATATTTTTTGCCAATTTTACAAGCTTTTTTCGTGAAAAGACTTGATTTTTTTCGTATTTTGTAAGATAATAAAGATGTATAATTTTGTTATAAAAGGGATAGATTTTTATGAAATATATAGATATGTTTTTAAAGAAATTAAAAACTGATAGAAATACCTTTGCAACTTATGTATTAACATTAATTTCGGTATATATCACTATAGATAGAATTTCCGAGATTCTATTTATAATGTTCTCGGGTATTTCTGTGTCATATTGGGGACCAATAAAATATACTGCTGCAATGGCTTGTGTAGTTTTTGCTTTCTATTTTTCACCATCCTCAAAGTTTGTTGAAGATAAAAATACAAAATTACAATTTTTCTATACATATACTATAATTTTATACATAGTTGTAGTATCAATGGTTGTACAATGGATTAATCAACTTGGATGGCTTATGTTATTTTCAGTACCAAACTATTCTCACATAATAACTGAATTTATGGATTTGATAAAACCTGCCTTTTCAGCATTTGCATGGTACATTCCTGTTTGTACATTCTTTCCATTATTTAAATGGTTATATACAAAAATTGATGATACATTATTTATTAAAGAATCAATTTGGGATTATACTGGTATAGATTTATCAGATAAATCTATTGGTATGGGTCCTTATACTTGTGAAATGTTCCTATGTAAAGATAGAGAAACTGGTAAAGCAATAAAAACACCAGAAACAAGAAGATTCGAAGCAACTTTAATTGTTGGTGTATCTGGTTCTGGTAAAACATCTATGATGTTTGAACCAATGATTGCTAGAGATATTGAGAAAAAGCACTTCCTAAAAGAATCGGCAAAAGAATTAGGTTTTACAGCATTAAAAACAAATATAGCAACTTTGAATTCACCTTATTCTAATGAATTTATAAATGAAAACTTTACACTAAATATGCTTACACCTGTAAGTGGTAGAGAAAAAGTATTTAAAACCTATTTTTCAAAATTACTTTACCAATACAATGGAGAAAAATCTGTTTATAAAAATTTAGGTATTACATATTTAGCTCCAGATCACGAATCAATTTCTCATGTTATTGATATTGCTGAAAACTTTGGAGTAAAATATAATATAATAGATCCTAATGATAATGCATCTATTGGTTTAAACCCATTTACTTATGAGGATCCAATAAAAACATCAATTGCTATATCTTCTATATTAAAAAGAATGTACTTTTCTGAATATTCAACACAAGATGAATCTTTTATGAGAAATATAGTAACTCAAGCAATAGAAAATTTAGTTTTACTATTAAAAGAAACTTATCCAAGATTACATGATGGATTACTACCAAACTTAGAAGATTTATTAGACTTATTAAATGATTTCAGCCTAATTGAAGAAATGGCTGAACAAATGAAATCCTTCCCTGATCTTGCAGAAAAATATAGAATTCAATTAGGATATTTTAAGAAAACATTCTATAAAGATGCATCAAATATTGCTGAAACAGAAAAATATTTACAAGCATCTGCAGCACAACTTGAAAATCTTCTTAGATATCCTGGAGTTAGAAATATATTATGTAATAGAACAAATAATGTTAATTATGATAAAGCTTTAGAAAATGGTGCAGTTACTTTCGTATGTACACGTAGAGGAGATTTAGGAGCTGCTGTTCATAAAGCCTTTGGTCTATTCTTCCTACTATTAATGCAACAATCTGTTTTATCTAGACCAGGTAATGAAAATAATAGAATTCCTCATTTCTTATATATTGATGAATTCCCTCCATTTGTTTGTAAAGCAACTGAAGATATATTCACTTTATATAGAAAATACAGAGTTGGAACTATTATATCTTCTCAAAACTTATCTCAATTTGGTACAGTTAATGGTGAAAACTATAGACAAACAATTTTAGCAAACTGTACAACAAAAGTTGTATTTGGTAACAACACACCAGAAGATAATGAGTGGTGGGAAAAAGAACTTGGAGAAAAAAGACGTTGGACATTCACACATGACTACCATACTGATCAAGGAAAATATGATGATAACTATAAAGGTATCAAATGGGCATGGATTCCTTATTATAAAGCTGGTAAAGTTCAGTCTTTAAAATTCAAATATGTAATTTATAAAACTAAAGATTTAAAAGGAAAGAGCTTAATTGGTCAAGCAAAAATAGACTTCTTAGAATCAAGATATAAAGAAAAACAAAAAATAAAAACATATAATTTTAGTAGATTTGCAAAAGGCTCTTCAGTATCTAATGAAAGTTCAGATACTGAATCAACAGATAACAGATTCGATTTAAAACATATAAACTTTAATGGTAAACCAAACAATCCAAATGATATGGATCCAATTCAAATGAACCAATCTGATAGCCCATATAGATTTAATAATGAAGATGCAATAACATCTTACAACTCAAATAATAACAATAAAAAATAAAATTTAAGGACTTAGTAAAAACTAAGTCCTTTCTTATTACTCTAATATTTTAAATTCAATATTCTTAGCTTCAAATTTCCCTGTTGTTTCATTTTTAGTAAATTCTGTTAATGATTTATCAAGAGAATCTGCGTTTTGTTTTAAATCTGTAGTATAATATACCTTTATTTTTTCAAATTGTAATCCGTTTCTTACAACTTCTTTAAATGTTTCTACCATATGTTTATCGTCTTCACAAACTAGAATTAATTGTGGTCTTGCTTCAAATCCTGAATCAAATTGAACAAAGTTTTCTAAAAAGTCTTTGTATAATCTCATTCTATCTACAAATTTTGTTTTCCAATCATCTTCTCTTCTTACACATTCAAATATTAGGCTTAAAGCTTTTCCTGCTTTGGCTATTCTTACTTCTCCATGTCCTTTAAAAGCTTTTCCATTCATTTTAGCTGTAATTGCAGTTTTTACTTTATATCCATTAAAGTTTTTAGATTTTCTCATATATGCAATAATTACTTGATTTCCTGCTAATCTTTTTTTCATTAAAGCTACTGGTTTTGTATTATCAGTAGGTTGCCATTTACATTCTACTTCTTTAGAATTAAGTAAATATTTACCCATTTTTTCCATACAATAAACTCTATATATTCCTTTTCCCTCTTCTGAAGTAAAGTAATATCTAGTTAAAATTTTTGTTTTTACTAGTTGTTCTAATTTTGTATTTAGTTTGTCTTGAGACTTAATATCTTCTCCTTTAAACTTTAGTATCTGATAAATTTGTCTTGAAGTTAAAAATTCAAATTCATTTACTAAATCTAGTATTTTGAAATGTACATCTGTAATATGACCAAGGTTAATTTTATGGATAATTTGATTTATTGATACATATCCATCCTTGCCATCAAATGTTTTTATTTCTCCCTCTCTAATAGCGAATGGAGAAACGGTAGTTTTAATTTCTTGATCTTCTACCATTTTTAAATAACCTCCCTTTTTTAGACAATTAAAAGTTTTATTTTCTTTCTGTCTTTAATAATTTTTTTAATATAGACATTTACTTTTTGTCCATATTCCAAGCCTTCCTTATATTCTGCAAGACCTACTAAATTAGGTTTTAATTCAATAAAAATACCATTTTTGAATTTATCTGGTTCTTTAACAATGCCTTCTACAACAGTTTTTTCATTGTAATCTTTTACATTATCATCCCAATTTCCAAGTAGTTCTTTATATGTTAACACAACTTTGTTGTTTTGCTTGTCTATTGATTTTATCATAACATCAATCTTTTGTCCAATAGAAAATCTTTCCTCTGGAGATTTTATTCTTGAAACAGAAATATCTTCTATATGTAAAAGCCCCACAGGTCCTTGTTCTATTTCAACAAATGCTCCAAACTTTCTAATATTTTTAATAGTTCCTTTTACAACAGAACCTTCTTCAATCCCCTTTTGATATTCCATATCATTTCCTCTTTCGTACATTAATTTAAATATTTATTTCAATATCTGTTTTACTTCTTTATCACTTAAATATCGCCATGTTCCTAATTTTAAATCTTTAACACCTATATTTCCAATCTTTGCTCTATGCAATGCAACAACTTTTTTTCCTATTGCTTCACACATTTTTCTTACTTGTCTATTTTTTCCCTCATGAATTGTAATTTCAACACGAGAGATATTTTTCTCTTCATCAATTTTCATTATTCTAGCTTTGGCTGGTCTTGTTATATAAGAATTATCTATTTTTACACCTTCTTCTAGCTTTAATATATCCTCTTTTGATACAATTCCTGAAAGTGTAACTGTATATTGTTTTGTTATTTCATGTTTGGGGTGAGTTACTTTATATACAAAATCACCATCATCAGTAAGAATTAATGCTCCAGATGTATACATATCTAATCTTCCAACAGGAACAACTCTCTCTTTAACTTTTACTAAATCTAAAACTGTTTCTCTATCAAATTGATCATCTGCTGTTGTTACAACACCTATTGGTTTATTTAGTAGTATGTATTTATGCTTTTTCTTTTCAAGCTTTATAACTTTTCCATTATATTCAACTATATCTTCTTCAGGATTTATTTTTGTTCCAAGAGTAGCTATTTGGCCATTTACTTTTATTTTTCTTGCTTCAATTAACTCCTCACATTTTCTACGTGAAGCAATTCCTGCAGTTGCAAGATATTTTTGAAGTCTTATTAGTTCCATTTTATGCCTTCTTTCTTAAATTTTCTAGTACTTCTTCAAAATACTCTGGCAGATTTGCTTCAAGCTTCATTTCTTTTCCTGATATAGGATGCTTAAATTCTAATCTATAGCTATGAAGCATTTGTCCTTCTACTCCAAATGGATTTTTTCCATTTGAGTATACAAAATCACCAACAATCGGATAACCTATTTGAGATAAATGTACTCTAATTTGATGTGTTCTACCAGTTTCTATATCTACCTTTAACAATGTATAATCATCAAATCTTTCAATAACTTCAAAATGCGTAATTGCATTTTTTCCATTTTTTGAAACAGCCATTTTAGTTCTATCTTTATTGCTTCTAGCTATTGGCATATCAATTGTAGCCTGATTTTCTTTGGTTTTTCCTCTAACTAGAGCAATATATGTTTTTTTAACTTCATGATTTTTTATTTGATCACTCATATTAATATGAGCCCTATCATTTTTGGCAACAATTAAAAGACCTGATGTATCTTTATCAATTCTGTGTACTATTCCAGGTCTTATTTCTCCACCAATTCCTGATAAAGAATCTTTACATTTATTCATAATTGCATTTACTAGAGTTCCATCAGGATTACCATTTCCTGGATGAACTACTAAACCTTTTTGCTTATTTACAACTAATATATCATTATCTTCATAAACAATATCCAAAGGAATATCTTCTGCTTTTAGTTCTATTTCCTTTGGCTGTTCCTTAATTATTGTAATTTCATCTCCTAAAGAAATTTTATAAGCTACTTTAGTTTTATTGTTATTTACTAAAATATTTGCTTCTTCTATCATTCTTTGTACTGTCGCTCTAGAAAGTTCTTTATCTTTTTGACTAACTGCTTTATCTATTCTTAATCCAACTAGATCTTTATTTAATTCATCAATTTTATAAGTATTTTTTTCCAACATTTTACTCCTAATCAAATTTTCCTTTTGTTATATCTTTTGTAAAAGTTATTTTTATTAGATAAACTGGAAGCACAAGCATTCTAAAAAATCTAGATGGTTGTAAAGCCAATCTCCATAACCATTCTATTCCTAACTTTTGAAATACTTTTGGTGCTCTTTGGATTTTTCCTGCCTCATAATCAAAAGTTCCACCTTGGCCAGCTGCAATATCTACTTTAAGCTCTTGTTGGTGTTTAGCAATCCACTTTTCTTGTAGTGGTGCACCCATTGCAACAAATAATACATTGGGTTCTAATCTATTAATTTCAGCAATTACCTCTTCCTCAGATTCTTTATCAAAATATCCTTCATGATATCCAACTATGTTTATATTAGGATAATTCTTTTTTACATTATCTACTGCCAGTTTAGGTACTTCACCTTTTCCACCTAAAAGATAAAAAGTCCAGTTTTCCTTTTCTCCCACTTCTAAAATTTTCCTAAAATAAGCTTGTCCAGGTATTCTTTGTTTGAATGGTGTTTTCTGCTTTTTTCCACCAATCATAACTCCAACACTATCTGGTGTTGCAAGTTCAGCTTTTCTTAATATATCAAAAAACTCTTTATCTTTTTGAGCCATCATAATAAACTCCGTATTTGGAGCAACTACAATTTTACAACTTTTATTACTATTTTTAATTAATTTTTTTGTTATATTTCCTGCATCTTCTATATTAATATTATCTATATCTATTCCTAATATTCTAACTGTATTTCGCAAATTATACACCTCTAATTTTTCCTTGAATAATCTATTAAGAAAATTACTAATAAAATCCAGCCTAATACAATTAACACATCTGCTAAATTAAAAGTAATTGTAAATATTCTAATAAAATCAAATACTCCGCCTCTAAATATTCTATCTATTAAATTACTTATTCCTCCTGCTATTGCTAGAGAAAGAGCAATAGCAGTTTTTGTATCTATTCTTTCTAATTGATTTTTTATAAATGAAAAAATTACTGCTAAAATACATATTGTCAAAAATATATTTTTCCCATTTCCTTCATTAAATCCAAATGCCATTCCTGTATTTGATGTTATTATTATCCCCAAATTATCATTTCCAATTGATTCATCTTTTAAAATATTAGTAACTAATATTTTACTTGCTTGATCAATTATAATTAGTATTGTTACTACAATAACTAATAATTTTATTGTTTTATTTTTCATTAATTCCCTCGCTAACTTTTGTTTATTACTGCTTGCGATTATTAAAATTTAATTTAATTACTTTCTTTTGCTGATAATCTTTCAAAAATTTTGAAGTTTCCTTCATCATATATAGTTTTATAATTTGAATCATCTTCTAAAATCATTGCAAGTTTTGCATTTGAATACAATATAACATGTGTTACACCATATTCTTTAAATTTATTTTCATAATTCACAGATATAGCTGGTATATTTAATGCATCTGAGAAAATATCTCTACCATCTATATTATTTTCTTTATCTTCATTAAATTCTGGTGAATATAAATCACATCTAGAATCAATAAATACAGGTATTCCTCTAAATAGTAAATAACTTCCATAATTGTATTCGTTATATAATTTCATATTGTTTACATCTAAATTGCTTAAAATCCAATCTGATGCATCTACAGGATATGATGACTTATCTATATAATCACTATGAATATGTGGCTTTATGATATTAGTACTTAGTATTATAAATAAACATATAATAACAATAGAGCCAAACCATCCTGTAACAAATCTCTCAATTTTTTTAAATGTTTCCTTATCATATTTTTCAACCATTGCCCCTATTAAGCCTGCAAGTATTGGTCCGCAAATAATTGCAAATATTGACTCTTGTCTTCTTGAATAAAATGTTAATATAGTTAAACCTGTAAGCATAAATAAATCTGGCAATTTTATTTTTGTATCTGTAAATATTAAAATTAATAAAAATACAATAATTGCAATTGCATATTCATAATTTTCTGCAAGAGTAAGAGGTAAATGCTCATTTATTGAGTCCATTGTATTCCCCTGCATTGTTTTTATTAAATAAGTATAAGCACCATCCCCTGCTGGGTTTAAGATTCCTGTTGATATAGATACTACTATTACTGCTATAAGTAATAATACTATATGATTTTTTTGAACTGTTATTTTATAAGGATTTGCTCTAATTATGTCTCTCTTTCCTTTTCTTTCTAATCTAGCAAATTCTATATTTTCTATTTTTTTAGAAATCTTTTCTTTATTTTCTTCTTTTTTAGTAAATTTATTTTTTATCTTTAAAAATCTTGAAACAACTCTTAAATCTAAATCTATATCTACAAATGTTATCAAAAGATATTCTGCTATATATGGTAAGAATAATACAAAATAAAATGGAAATACAGCACAATGTAAATTTGCTATTAGCCAAGCCATTAAAATTAATGGTATTGCATATCTTATTTTTCCCTTTTCTAAAAATTTTTCAATAAAAATTACTTCCCATACAAACAATATAAATGTTACAAGTTGAGCCCTTGCAGCTAAGAAATCTTTCATTAAATATATTGCACATATTGATATTACAAAAGATACTGGTTTATTTTTTGATTTTTTATTGCTTAAAACATAAATTGAAATTCCAAGTATTGATGTAAAAATCATTGTTGAAGCATAAATTCCATTTTGACCAAAAGAATTATATATCACAAACATCATCAAATCATATAACCAATGAGGATAAGTATATGGAAGTTCATGCCAAGAAAAGTTATCTGTTGTTAAATCTGAAACTCCATTATTATAAATATACTCTCCTATTGGAATTGTATAAAAAGTATCATTCTGAAGCACTTTGGGTGCTAAACAAGAACAAAATATAGTAATACATATTACAGCAATTATATGAAATATAATATTTTTCATTTTGCTTGTTTTTTTTACCTTTTCTAATTGTTCATTATTATCTTCTAGAATTTGATTGTCTTTTGAATCTATACTCTCATTTTTTAAAATTTCTTCTTTTTCCATATTGATAAAACTCCTTATGATTATAGATATTTCAGATTATATCAAATAACAGAAAAAAAATATACACTTTATATAAATTTTATTTAAAAATAAAAAAGAAACTAAACAATAAAGTGAACAAAATTGGGTTCACTTCAACAAGTAGTTTCTTTTCTTAATTTAAATTGCATATTTATGATTATATTCATTTAATTTATCTTTTAAAAGTTTACTTTCTGTTTGATAAATCTTATTGAAAAATTCATGTTTTGTAATATAGCTTTCATTGGTCATATAATTTGTAGTAAATATAGAAACATTTGAGCAATGATCTATAATTTTTTCGCATATTGTTAAAATCTCTAAAAATGCAATTCCGCTTTCAATATTACATTTTCCATTTTTTAATCTTTGAATATGTCCATTTCTATAAGTTTCTTTTTGAACTTCAGCAACTTCTTTTAATGCTTCTATTTCTATAGCAATTTTATAATCTTTTTCTTTAAAACATTGTATTGTTTTTAAAATTACTTCTTCTGTAATATTATAAATATTCTCACAATTTTTATAAGCAGATTCTGAAAGTTTTGCATTTTTATCATTCATATCTTCTACTATTTTAGAAAATTTATATGAATAATCACCAATTTTCTCAAATTCTGATTCAATTTTTAGCAATGTTGTAACTGTTTTTGCTTCTTGCTCTGACAAATCTAAATTACCAATTTCAACTAAAAATCCTGTAACTTTTTCTTCGATTTTATCTATAGCATCTTCTCTTTTTTGCATTTTCTCAAGTCTTTTTTTATCAAATTTTCCTAAAAGCTCCATAGATTTTCTATAGTTTTTTTCTGCAAGTTCAATCATTTTTTCTATAACTGTATTACTATTTGTAATTGCTATATTAGGCATTTTTACAAATCTCTCATCTAATAAATTTAATACAGATACATAATCACTCTCATCATCTTCGTCATCATCTCCACTACCTGGCTTATCTCTGAAAGTAAGTATTGTTAACTTTTCTATAAGATTAATAAATGGAAATAGTATTATTGTTGATACAACATTAAAAATAGTATGGAAGTTTGCAATTTGTCCCATATCTATAGCTGAATTCCAAAATGGAAATCCTATAAAATACTGATATGCATATATTACAATTAAAAATATTATTGTTCCTATTAAATTAAAATATAAATGAACTGCAGCAGCTCTTTTGGCATTCTTTGATCCACCAATACATCCAAATATAGAAGTAGCACAAGTTCCTATATTTTGTCCTAAAATTATAGGAAGAGTTGAAGCATAAGTTATTATTCCAGAAGTTGATATAGCCTGTAAAATTCCCACTGTAGCTGCAGAGCTTTGTAAAAGTGCAGTAATTGTTGCCCCAGCAAGAACTCCTAGTATTGGATTAGAAAGTGTTGATAATATTTCTGATAATATTGGTAATTGACTAAAACTACTTGCCATATCAATCATAGTAATCATACCTGTAAACAATAAGCCAATCCCCATTATCATTTGACCAAGATTAGTAGTTTTTTTATTTTTATTCGCTTCCATCATTATAACACCAATTATTATAAAAATTGGTGCTAATGTTTGAGGTGTAAATAATGAAATAATGCTACCAGCATCTATACTTGTAAGTCTAAGAATTTGTGAAGTTATTGTAGTTCCAATATTTGCTCCCATTATTATTGGAATTGCGCTTTTTAATTTTAAAATATCTGAATTAACCAGCCCTACTACAATTAAAGTTGTTGCAGATGAGCTCTGAGTTGCTACTGTAATTAGTATACCAGTTAATAACCCTTTTAACATATTATCTGTAGCTGATATTAAAACTTTTTCGAGCTTTCCACCTGATATTTTCTTTAAGTTTGTACTTAATATTTTCATACCATAAATTAATAAAGCAACTCCACCAAGTAATTTTATAGTAGATATTATTATATTCATTTATATCACCTCTTATTTTATTATATACACATTCTCTTGCATTATATAATTTTGTAAATAACATTGTCAATAACTTATGATTGTTATATTTGCAAAAAAAAGTACGTCCACATACCAACTTTAAGTTAGCACATGAACGTATATAATTTGCTAAAATTTATATAAAATTAATTTATATCTTAAACAACTTCTTCAGTTTGTTCTTCACTTTCATTATTTTCTTCACTAGCTATTTCCATACTAGCAATTGAAACTTCGTAAGCTACTCTTGTTTCTACAGTTCCATCTTCATATTTTTTCTCATAATTTCTTGATTGAACTCTACCTGTAATTTTTACTTCTGTTCCAACTTCCATATTTTGGCAAAATCTAGCATTTCTTCCCCAAGCAATACTTGGTATGTAATCAGATTTATTATAAGCTCTATTGACTGCTAATAAAATATCTGCAATTTCTCTTCCAAAAGGTGTTTGTCTATAGATAGGTTTTTTGCAAATGTATCCAACTAATGTAACTTCGTTTGTTACTTCGTCTTTTTCCTCTTCAACTTCTTCTTGTTCGATAATTTCTTTTGCAAATACAGTTAAAATTAATCTGTTTCTTTCATTTTCGTAATTATTGTAAGATCTAAATTGTCCTTCAACTTTTACTTTTTTTCCAATTTCTAAATCTAGTGTTGTAAGTAGTCTTTCAGATACTGTGATAGGTATTATATCAACAGTTGAACTTAATCTAATTACTTCTAGATTAAACACATAAAATTTTTCTCCATAAATTTCATGACTGTAACTTTTTTCACTTACTACCTTTCCTACTAATACTAAGTGATTGTTTTCTGAATAATTTGTATTCAATTTTGTTTCCTCCTTAATATTTATCTACTGTATTCTTCATATAATGTTTATCTTTTCTCGTTTTTTAACCTAAAAACAAGTATAGTATACCATATTTTTTATTTTTTGTCTACATAAAATTGGATATTTTTCCATTTTTATTACGATATTCTATTTTTTTCACTAGTATTTCAATATATTTATTGCCTCTTATTATTTGCAACCTATTTACAATTATGTTAATTTGCCAGAAATTTTTTAAATAATCTTCCTCTTTCTTCAAAATTTTTAAAATATCCATAACTTGACGCTGCTGGAGATAATAAACAAACAGTATCTTTTTTAGTAACTCTTTTTGCAATATTAACAGCCTCTTCTAGCTCATTTGTAAAATAAATATTTTTATTTGAATTTTCTAGTCCCTCTTTTATATATTCTCCTGTTTTTGGCAGGCATATAATATTTTCAATATCACTTTTTTTCAAAAAATCTATAAGTTCTTCTAAATTTACTCCTCTATCTTTTCCTCCAACAATAATTGTATTCACATTTTTTATTGCATTTATAGCATCAATAGTTGACTGTGGAATTGTTGCTATAGAATCATTATAATAATCAACACCATTTATATTGGCAACAAATTCCATTCTGTGTTCTAGTGGTTTAAATTCTTTTATTGAAGTAATAACTTGTTTTATGTCTAATTTCAAAATTTGGCAAACTGCTAAAATGAACATTATGTTATTTATATTGTGCATCCCTTTTAAGTTCATTTTTTCATTTATATCCATATATTTTTCTTCATTACAATATATGAAATTATCTCTTAAAAATACCTTATTCTTCACATTAGGTATACTTTCTAAAGAAACAGCATAATCATTTTCTTTATATGAAAATTTATATTTATTCATAAATTCGTTGTCAAAATTATAAATTAAATAATCATTATTAGTTTGATATTTGGCCAAATTAAATTTTGCTTCAATATATTTTTCTAAAGATTTATAATGATCTAAGTGTTCTTCATAAATATCTAATATAAAACCAATTTTAGTTGAATGTTTTACATATTCTAAAGCATGTGAAGAAAGTTCAATTACAACAATACTATTTTTAGATAAACTCTCTATATCATTAAATATAGGCTCTCCTATGTTTCCCAATAAATAAGCATCTTTTTTTTGATCAATTAAAATTTTATACATTAAAGAACTTGTTGTACTCTTACCTTTTGTTCCTGTAATTCCTATACTACATATATCAAAAAACTCTAAAAATAATTCAAGTTGACTTGTAATTTTATCTTGATATTTTGAAATATCTACATCTTTTAAAGATATTCCAGGAGCTTTTAAAATTAAATCATATTCTTCTATTCCATTTAAGTAGTTTTCCCCTAAGGAAACTTCTAAATTTGCATCTTCCATCAAATCTATTTTTTTATCTAGCAAATTTATATTTCTATCTGCTATAAATAATTGTTTTTCAGGAAAGTTTCTTCTTAAAAATCTATAACTTGCTTCTCCTTCCATACCAAATCCTAAAATTACAATTTTTTTATCTTTTAAATAATCTAATAGTTCTTTTAACATATGTTCTCCTTCTTAATTTATTTTTTAAAATCTTTTCAAATTGTTCTGGTAGATTATTATTTTCATTATAAAATTCAAGTAATTGTTCTTTAGATAATTCAAAATGATTTTTATAATATTCTAATAAGTAAGGTAATTTTTGGTTTTTCATATTTTCAATTGTTTTTGTAATTGCAAATCTTATCTCACTATATGTTCCAACACATTCAAATGGTTTAGTTTCTCCATATCCACATAATTCTATAAAAGTCTCTAATAAACTTTCTTTTTCAAATAAATCTTCTCCAAAAATATTTACTAATTTTTCTTTATATAAAAATGGACTTAATATTGTATAAACAAATAAACATTTAGGGCAACTACAGCACCAAATCCATGGTTGGCTTTTACTTCCTACATTACAGCTTTTAAAAATATTGTGACATTTCTCTATTTTTGAAAAAAGCATTGCAATTTGAAGTTCACTTATAGGCCTTAGCAAACTAAAATATTCAACATTTGCTTTTAACTTTTTTTGTGCATATTCTCTAAAATCATTCTCAAATTCTATTGTTTTTGAATATTGATGATTAATATTCTCTCCATCAACATTACTTTCATTTGCACTCTCTTCATTTGACAGTGTTATATATTTTTTTCCTAAAAGATATGAACATAAATATGATAAAAAAGCAACAATTGCAGAAAATGGAGTATGACCATTTAGAAATCCTTTTTTATTTAACTCTAATAAATTTTTATCAATTACTCTTTTTAGCTCAATAATTTGATTATCTGAATACCCAAAAGCTTTTGCACAATCTATAGATACTTTTTTGCCACCAATCATAAAAGCAAGAGAATCATCTTTATAATCTTTTAATAAATCTAAAGTTACATTAGAATCTTTTCCACCACCAACTGGTATAACACATCCTGATAAAGCATCCTCTACTTGTTCTACTTCAATACTTTCTCCAGTTGACACAAAATCTACTAATTCATTTTGTTCAATTTTTATGTTATTTATAAATCTAAATTCACCTAATCCTAAATAAAATAATTTTTTAAACCATTTTTCTTGAAACTCATCTAGTTTTCCACATTTTATAAAAAATTGTGGAGAACATGTAGATTTGAAATAACTTATTGACTCAACCATTCCCAAATTAAAAACTATATTTTTTACAACATTTGAATTTATACTTTTAAAATTAAAATCTTTTTTTAAGATTTCAATTCTAGGATTAAACTTTGTTAATCCTTCTATTTCAAAATCATATTCTATAACAATTTTGTCTTGCAATTCTTCTATTTTGTAATCATTATATATAAACTTAGGGTATTTTTCTCTTAATTCACAAAAATCCATTATCAATTTTCCCTTCATACTTTCTGATAAATAAAAACAATTTACCAATATATTATATGCAAATTTGTTCAATTTCTTATACATTTTACTTCAAATTGTTAAATTTGTAAATATTAGCAATATCTAATTCTCCCTTATATTAAATAACTTAATAAAAGAGATATGATATATATTAATTTCTTCACACCTTGGTGTCGCAACTCGCTAGTTGGAAATTACAGAAAATAAATTTTCCATAATTTCCGTAGCAGGATAGTTGCTCCAAATCGCACTCACTTCGTTCGTTTGGTCGCTTACGCGGCGTTACAAAATTAATATATATCATATTCCTTTTATTAAACTTGTTTAAATAAATAAGTATTTATATTGATAATATGTTAACAAAATTAATAACAAATTCATAAACTTTAATATAGACAATTTGAAAGGAGTTTATTTATTATGGAATTTGATAAAAAAGTTATTGTTGATGTTGATGGTAAAATAGAAAAAGGAAAACAATTCGATTTAGAATTAAGACTTCCTGAAGATATTAGAAATGTTGTATACGGAATCGTAAAAGATTCTTGTGGCGAACCAGTATCTGATGCTGTTGTTAAATTAATCGAAGTATGTAAAGATGAAAGAAAACCAGTTTCTCATACTTTTACTGATAAAGAAGGAGAATTTGTTTTCGGTCCTCTTTGCCCTCATAAATCATATGCAATTGAAATTTGGGTAAACAGAGTAAAACATGTAAAAATTTGCAAAGTTTGCGAACATGAAGGTAAATGCTTAAAAGGTGTTGACCTTTGTTGTGAAAAAGAAGAAATGCCATGCCCAAAAGTATTATTCGATAAAGAAGAAGAGTAATTACAAAATTTAGTTGAAAAATTTATAATACAACTTTGTAAGCAATAAAATTAATAGGAAATCTAAATTAGATCCCTATAAAATAAGGCACTAATTGTACTGACTATCTTTTATATCAGTACAATTAGTGCCTTACTTTTTACATTACATTTTTCATTCTTTTAACAAGTTGTCTTCCTTTTTTCATAACTTTTTTCTTGTTTTGATCTAGATTTTCTGAATACATCATTAAAGTTCCAGCTGTGATTAAAGTTCCAATCATAACACCTTTTGCAAAATTCATAAGCTTACCCCCCTTTTAATTTATATTAACTATTGTTTTCTTTTTTATTTTTTATATACTGACTAAAAAAGTCATATATCTCAAAAATTGCTATTCCAATTAAAAAAATTCCAAAATATTTTTTTAAATTTTGGCTTTCAATATTAAAAGATATTTTACATCCAGCGATTGCTCCTATAACTCCTGCTACAATTATAATAAATGCTTTTTTATAATTTATTGTCTTATTTTTTATATTCATAATAATTGCAACAATTGATGTAGGAATAAAAAATATTAAATTACTTCCTTGAATTAAATGTTGATTTAAATTAGTAAATATTCCAAGTAATAAAATTAAAATAGTTCCTCCACCCATTCCAAGAGCTGCCACCATTCCAGATACAATTCCAATAATGATTTCTCCCATAATTCTCCTAAATAATCATCTTTATAGCTGCATATATTAAAAATATAATAAAAAATATTTTTAATATATTCTTATTTAATTTTATTAATAAATTTGAACCTATTACTCCACCTATAATTCCACCAATAGCACATTTTATTGAGGTATTCCATTCAATAGAATCTTGTTTAAAATAAAAGAAACTACTAGTTAATACCATAAAAAATATACACATTATTGTTGTTGCTCTTGATGGAACTTCTTCTTCCTTCAAAATAAGAGTCATGAATGGAACTAATATCATTCCACCACCTGCCCCAAAAAGTCCACTTACTATTCCAGCTAAAAATCCTGCAATTATACATAAAAAAATACTCTTTTTCATAAGAGTATTTTTTGCTAAATTTATTTAATTATTCATATTTACTAATACATTTTATTCTATTGTATCATCTTTTATATAATATTTAGTTCCAAGCATTTTATCTGGAAGATATTGTTGTTCCACCCAATGACCTGGATAATTATGAGGATATTTATATCCTTCACCATATCCAAAATCTTGCATACCTGTTGCTACCGCATTTCTAATATGCATTGGAATTGTTCCTGTATCTTTATTTGCAACATCATCCATAGCAGCATTTATTGCATTATATGAAGCATTTGATTTTTTAGAAGTTGCAATATATACAGCAGCTTCTGATAAAATAATTTTTGCCTCTGGCATCCCAACCATTGTTACAGCTTGCATTGCAGATGTAGCTAAAATCAATGCATTTGGATTTGCCATTCCAACATCTTCGCTAGCTGCAATTACTATTCTTCTAGCTAAAAATACTGGATCTTCTCCTCCATTTAGTGCCCTAGCTAGGTAAAATACTGTTGCATCAGGATCACTACCTCTCATTGATTTTATAAAAGCACTTATATTATCATAATGACTGTCTCCTGTTTTATCAAACATTGCTTTTCTTTTATTTAAACTTTGACTTGCTATTTCATTAGTAATTTCTATAACCCCATCAGAGTTCATTTTTGTAGTTAATACAGCCACTTCTAAACCATTTAATGCTGTTCTAACATCTCCTCCAGAAACTTCTGCAATTGTTTGCAAAGTTTCATCTGAAATCTTTATATTATAACTTGCTAAACCATCTTTATTTGTAATTGCGTTTTTTAGAACTTTAAAAATATCTTCTGTTTTTAAAGGTTCTAACTTTATAACCATAGATCTAGAAATTAAAGCTTTATTTACTTCAAAATATGGATTTTCTGTAGTAGCACCAATTAAAATTACTGTACCATCTTCAACAAAAGGAAGTAATGCATCTTGCTGTAATTTATTAAATCTATGAATCTCGTCTATAAACAATATACACTTTCCACTTGGATTTAATAATGGATTATCAGCTTCTTCTATAGCTTTTTTTATATCTCCAACACCTGATGTTACTGCATTTAATTTTGTAAATTTATATTTTGTAGTTTCACTTATAACTTTTGCAAGTGAAGTTTTTCCACATCCTGGAGGTCCCCACAAAATTAAACTAGATAATCTATCTGCTTTTATTGTTCTATATAATAATTTATCTTTTCCTACTACATGTTCTTGACCAACAAATTCTTCTAAAGATTTAGGTCTTACTCTATATGCTAATGGTTGATTTAAATCCATAATTCTCCCCTTCTACCTTGATAAAATTGATAGTCCTTTTTTAATAAGTTCTTCAACTGATACATCTGTATTTGCAATTTTTTCAAATGCTTTATCAATTTCTTTTTTATTATATCCTAATATTTGAAGCGCTTGTACAGCTTCATTAACATTCTCACTATTAGACACGAAACTAATTTCTGTTTGTTTATCATTTTTAGTAAGCTCTTCTTCTGATTTTAATTTATCTTGTAATTCTAATATAATTCTTTGTGCTGTTTTGGGACCAATCCCAGGAATTTTCTTTAAAAGAGCTACATTATTTGAAATAATTGCACAGGCGAATCCTGCTGGAGTTATGTTTGAAAGCATTGCTATTGCAGATTTTGCACCTATACCACTAACAGATAGTAACAATTCAAACATTTTTAATTCATCATGGTGTAAAAATCCATATAAACTAATATTATCTTCTCTTACATAATAATAAGTATGTACTTTTACTATTTTTCCAAGTTCTCCAATTTCATTTATTGAAATATTAGACATAAATATTTTATATCCGATTCCTCCAACATCTATAACAACATAGTTTGTAGCTTTTTCTTCTAAACTTCCTTTTATATAAGCAAACATTGTTCCTCTCCTATTTAAATTATAATCGATTTTGATATTCAACTTATAGCGAACATCTTTTTGCTATATTCTATCACAAAATTATTATTTTGCAAGAGATTTAGAAAAATAAATTGATTATTTTTATCTTGATTTTATCGTTTACATAATGTATAATTAGATAATTATATTTGTAAAGGAGTATTTATGGGAACAATTGGTGAAAAATTAAAGCCCACTATCAAAAATGTAACTGAAAAATTTATCACTAATACAATGTATAAATTGATATTTGATGAAACTTTGCCAAATTTTAATTTTGATTTCAGAGAGCCTGAAGCAATAAATTTTATAGAATATATTTTAAAAAGATATTGCATGAAATACAATTTTTATCATAAAGAAGCTTCACACATAGTAGAACATATACGTTCTAAAAATTTTGATAACGAAAAACCTGTAATGATAATACATAATTATCAAGATTTCTTTGAATTGCTAAGACAATTCTATGAAAAAGATATTGAATTGTATTTTCAAAGAACTGATGCCTCTGGATTTCCTTGTTATGAACAAACTAATTGTTTCGAACAAATTTGGCTAAGAGCAACCCCTGAAGAATTCTCTGACCCTGAGCAATTTTTAAGAAAACAAGTTGCAATGATAAAAGATACTACATTTGATAAATATAATCAAGAAACCTATATTGGTAATTTAAGTAAACTTGGAAACCATCCTATATGTGTACAAAATAAAGTTGCTAGAACTTGGGATGAAACTTCAAGAGAATTTCAAATTACTATTTATAATAAATCAGAATATGATAATAAAAACCTTTTTAATAAAGCGCACTATACTTTGCCAGTTGTCAGATACGGAATTTATGAAAAAGATGGAAAAAAAATATGTCATATAGGATCTATTCAAGACAAAAAATTTGATGATATTACTGATAGTAATTTGCTTGGACCTATAAAAAGTATTCGAGCAGATTTTAATAAAGGTCCCTTAAGAAGAGAAAATTATATAGAAAAAGTTGAACCTCTTAAATTATTATCACTTAGTATTTTTATGAATTTCCTAAGTAAAGAAGGTATCTCAGAAATCGAAGTCCCTGGCATGCTTGTTCTAGATTATGATTATCATACAAAAAGAAGCATACAGGCAAAAGCTCAATTCGACCAAGAATGGACTGAAGAAAAAATACAAAAATGCCCAAAAGCTTATCAAAGAGACGACCAATATTTAAGAATGAATTATAATAAACAAGATACAATTAGTGAAATTAAAACTGAAAGGCTTTTATACACTGTAAAACGACTATTATCTCATTATCCTAGTGGAAAAGTATTAAGTTATCCTGGAGATGCAGACAGTTTACTACATCTATCTATCCCACCTATAAAAAGTAAGTCGGATATTACTGGCAACATTATTCAAGATATGTATTCATTAACCAATAATATATATGATACATCTAAACAAGAACGATAAAATTATTATTTTATATCCTTTGCAATTTTATGTAAAGTATGTTATAATATTTCTACCTTTTAAACAAAAATTATATTAGGAGGACATTTTATGGCAAGAACATATATCCGGAAATGCAAGAAATGCGGAGAATACACAGAGCAGATTTATAAAGGAAAAGAACCCCTATCCAAAGAGGATAAATTCATGCACATAATGCTTGCTCTGGTTACCAGCGGCTTGTGGTTGATTTTCGCTGCGATCTTTGATGATCGCAAAAAGTTCTGGCAATGTTCTAAATGTGGGCACATTCATAAAACCCACGACTAAGTAAAAAAAATGGGCACTTGCAAAAGCAGTGCCCAGTTT
Organism: uncultured Clostridia bacterium; assembly: GCA_949482135.1. Taxonomy (GTDB): domain Bacteria; phylum Bacillota; class Clostridia; order TANB77; family CAG-508; genus Scatovivens. The sequence goes on along the minus strand of CASYFC010000007.1, from coordinate 38,719 downwards.
TTTTGATTTTTTATGTAAATTATGATATAATATATGTATATGGAAACATCGCAATATTAGGAGGGATATTATATGGCAAGAACTCAAATACGGTACTGCAGAAAATGTATGAACTATACGGAACAGATTTATAAGGGAAAAGCTGCAAAAAGTCTTTTTGAAAAAGAATTTGACCGAGCAGCAGCTCTTGCAACATTAGGCGCATATCTGCTTGTAGCCAAAGTCTCTGACGACCGTCCCAAATTCTGGAAATGCTCCAGATGTGGCAATATATGTGAAAGCCACCTATAATTCAAACAAGAAACGTACACTTGCAAATTCAGTGTCCGTTTCTTGTTCTAATTTGAACCTTAAATTCATTGAAATATTAGTATTTTTATGCTATAATAGATGCATATACGTTTGTATATTTTATATATATTATATACTATGAAACTCTACTAGGGTCATAGTATAGTTAATCATAATATAGATTTTACAATCTATGTTATGTTCACATATAACACTCTTATGTTTTATGGAAAGGAAGTATTACTATGAAAACCTTGCGGAATCTGTTCATGCTCTTCCTGTGCGTGCTGATGCTCGTCCCTACTACTACAGCCTTTGCTGCCAACAATGAGACGCACCAGTATGTTGATGTCTACGTTAACAACAAGTTGGTGGAAGCCGACGTTTACGTTGACGACAACATTGCATGGGTAGCAAACTACTCCCAGCTCTACATCATCTTCCCTGAAGAAACCCGCAATTTCAATTTTCCTGCTGTGCAAGAAGCAAGCTCGCTCAAAAATTGGGCCATACGTTTTGACTACACCTTAAAGATCACAAACGACGCTGTTTATCTTTCCAATGGAGATAATATTGTCACTGTTCCTGAAAATCTCAGAGTATATGTTAACAATGTCCGTGTAAAAGGAGTTAACGCTTATCTCGAAAATGACATTGTTTGGCTTGAAAGTTATTCTGATGTTTTCAAAGTGTTTCCCGAAGAAACCAAAGGCATGTATCTTCCCTCTGTGAAAGAACCCACTCGTCTTAAAAGTTGGGCAACTGACTTTGACTACAAAATGGTTGTAGACGGCTTCAATGTGTATTTGACGAAAGAAAATGATACTCCACAAAAGCCGAACATTCCTAATAAGCCCTCTGATCCTGGAACCCCGAGCGTTCCCAATGAACCTACTATTCCTGGTGAACCGAGCAAACCTAATCAGCCCAGCACTCCAAGCAATCCTACCAATCCAGAAAATGTTAAGGTATATGTAAATGGTATACTCATCAAGGACGTATCTGTTACCCTTAATAGCTATGGAAAACCTGTGGTTTCGAACTATTCTGAAATCAAGAAAATTTTCCCGAACGAAACCAAAAATATTTCGTTCCCTACTGTTATTGGGACTATCGAGCTCAAGCAATGGACCTACAATTTTGGATACACCTATATTCAGAAGGACAATCGTGTCTATCTGACCAACACTGGTGTAACACCAATTGAGATTTATCTTGACACAGCTCTTATCGACTTCCCTGATCAGCAGCCTATCATCCTTAACAACCGCACAATGATTCCTATCCGTGCTGTTTCTGAATCCCTTGGATGGAATGTCTCTTGGGGAGAAAACATTGTCACAATAACCAACAACTATCACACGTTGATTCTTTACATCGGCAAAAACTACTACACTATCGACAGTGTTCGTAAGACCATGGATGTGCCTGCACAAATCATGAATAATCGTACAATGGTTCCGATTCGTTTTGTTGCAGAAGCATTCGGCTACAATGTCGGTTATGATGGTTCTGACGATGTCAAGATTGTAACAATTAACAGGTAAATAGTAATGAGGGGGCTCAAAAAAAGAGCCCCCTTCCCTTTTTATATATAAACAAAAAAACCTTATGTTTTTTATAAAACATAAGGTTTTTACTATCTTTTCTAATAATTCCGAAAAGCAAATTCCAATTATCTTTTTGAGAATTGTGGAGCTTTTCTAGCTTTTTTAAGACCGTATTTTTTTCTTTCTTTCATTCTTGGATCTCTTGTTAAAAATCCGTTTGATTTTAAAGCTGGTCTAAATTCATTGTTAGCTTCTACTAAAGCTCTTGAAATACCGTGTCTAATAGCTCCGGCTTGACCTGTTAATCCACCACCAACAACTTTAACAACAACATCGTATTTTCCAACTGTGTTTGTTACAGCAAATGGTTGGTTAACTATAACTTTTAATATATCAGAACCAAAATATTCATCTAATTTTTTTCCATTAACAACTATTTCACCTTTACCAGCCATTAATCTAACTCTAGCAATTGATTCTTTTCTTCTTCCAGTTCCTTGGAATACTATATTTTCTGTTTTCTTTGCCATTCTTATTTTACCTCCCAAACTTCTGGTTTTTGAGCTGCATTTTCGTGTTCACTACCTGCATAAACTCTTAATTTTTTAACCATTTTGTTTCCTAATCTTGTATGAGGAAGCATTCCTTTTATAGCTAAGAACATAGCTTTTTCAGGAGTTTTGTCCATCATAACTCTAGCTGATGTTTCTTTCATTCCTCCAATATATCCAGAATGATGTCTATAAACTTTTTGATCTAATTTATGACCTGTTAAAACAGCGTCTTTACAATTTATTACTATTACATAATCACCAGTATCTTGGTTTGGTGTATATGTTGGTTTGTGTTTTCCTCTTAATAGTCTAGCTGCTTCAGTAGCTACTCTACCTAAAGATTTATCTGCAGCGTCTATTACATACCATTTTCTTTCGATTTCGCCTGCTTTTGGGCTATATGTAGTATTATTCATGGTATTAATACCCTCCATTTCAATTTTTAAAATATTTTTTATCTCTTATGCAACTTGAATAAAATTATTTTGTACATAACCACCGGGGAGAAGTTATTATACAAGCTTTTTTATCCTATTACACATAATGCTTTATTATTTTAATACAAATGTAATTAAAAGTCAAGCATTATAAGGAATTTTTGTTAAATTTATGTATCAATAGATAAAACTCCCATTCTAACACCTTCTGGTCCTACTGGAAATTCCAAATACACATCTAAAGTTTTTTCACCAGTAATCAATACTTGCAAATTTTCAAAATAATATTTTGAATTACTCATATATACATCAAAAGTTCCAAATTCTTCAACTGCATAATCATATTCATCATAATTTTTCTTTAAAGCTTCTTTTACTTTTTCTTCTAATTCATTTGGAGTTAAATTAAACTTTTCAATAACTTCTCTTTTAGTTAATTTCTTTCCCCCATCTTGAAGATCAAAATTATAAAGTGTATATTCTTCTAGAAAGTCTCCTCCTGGAACATGAACTGGCATTTCACACACACTTAAACCGATATACTTATCAGATACAATATGTTCTTCATAATCCATTCTTGTAAAATTAAAACCATATTCTTCTTTTCTCATAGAATTTTTGGCAGAATTATATTTTTCTTGTAATTTACTATTTGTTCTTTCTGCATCTTCTGAATTAATGTTTATATATGGCAATCTTATTTTATCTTCAAAAGTATAATTATTTTCTTTATCATAAGTTTCATTAATTTCTTTTACTTCTTTTTCATATACATAATCTTTAGCATCATCTACTTTTTTTGCACTCTTATCCTCTTCATCAATAACTGAGTTATCTATCTCATTTGTTTTTGGTATAGCAACATTTGTACTTGTATTAGCTGTATTAGATTTAATTTTACTTGCAACAACATTTTTACCAATTACAACAGATAAATATATTACTATTATCAAACCAAGAATAACACCTATAATTTTTAAAAATTTCTTCATATAATTCCTTTCTGAATCTGAAATTTAGGGACGTTCTTTAAATTTCAAAATCAGTTAAATTTGCAAAATGAAATTTAAGGAACGTCCCTAAATTTCACTTTTTTAAAATCTATCTTTAAACATAAAAATTATGTTTTCAATAATTCTTTTAAAAATAGATTCCTTTTTAACTTCAACTAAATCAGATTCTTCATTTAAATCATTAATTATTTTTTCTTCAGCAACAATACTTCCTGTATTTTTAAATATTTCATCAGGATTATATTTTTCTCTTATAATTTTTTGAAACTCAATTTCATTTTGAGTAACTCTTTTTTCAAAATCAGCTTTCTTATCTTCTGGACACCAATAATGTCTATACATTACACCTAAAATGCTTCTAGCTTCATCACTTAAGTCCATTTCAACTAATCTTTTGGAATAATCTAAATTAGATATATAATTTGGGGAAGCATTTTCTTTTAATATATCTATAAACTTTTGTGGTACTCTTTCTTGATCTTCTTCCTCCATATGAGCCAAAATATCTAAAACATCCACAATTGCTTCACTATATTTTGTACTTATCATAATTTCTCCTTTGTTTACTTTTCTTCCTCTTCATGAGTTTTATCTTTATCTTTAGATGCTTTTATAAAAACACCTTCTGCATTACTTATTTCTTTAGCAGACAAAGTTTCTGCAAGAATTGCAACTTCATCAAGCTTTATTTTTCTATCATTTTCAGCCATAAGCTCCTCCATATCTATTATAGTTGAATTATACATTTAAGTATATTTTAAATCAAGCCATATGTTTTTAATTTTAAGAATTTTTTAATATATATTATTGATTTTTTGTAATATAATATTAGTAGATTTATAGATTCTCTCTATAAAAATTCTATAAGGAGTTTAAGATATTAAACATATCTTACAAATTTATATGGAAATTACAAAAATTGAAACTAATTATAAAAGAAAATTATTTTTTAGCAAATCAAAAGTAAATCCCAAAAAATATCAAGAAAAAATTGAAAATCAAGTTATAAATATTTATCCTGAAATTACATATCAAACTTTTTTAGGATTTGGTGGAGCTTTCACAGAAGCTACTGGCTATGCAATAAAACAATTATCTCAAGAAAAGCAAAATAAAATATTAAATGATTATTTTTCAAAAGAAGGACTTAATTACTCTCTTGGAAGATTACCAATTGGAAGCACAGATTTTTCTCCAAAATCTTATTCATATTCTTACAAAGAAGATTTATCTGATTTTAGTATAGAAAAAGATAAAGAATATATTTTGCCAGTCGTCAAATCTGCCTTAGAAATTAATCCTAATTTGCAATTTTTATCATCACCTTGGAGTCCACCAAAATTCATGAAGTCTAACAAAATGCTAGTATTAGGTGGAAAGCTTATTGAAAAACACAAAATAACTCTGGCAAATTATTTTGTCAAATATATAAAAGAATATAAAAATCAAGGAATTGATATAAAATATGTAACTGTACAAAATGAGCCAAATGCAATTCAAGTCTGGGAATCCTGTTTATACAATTCAGAAGAAGAAATGTCTTTTGCAGTAAACTACTTATACCCTACTTTACGTTCAAACAATATTCAAACAAAAATTTTAATTTGGGATCATAACAAAGAAAAATTGTTTACAAGAAGTAAGCAGGAATTAATTAATAATAAAGCATTAGAAGCAATTAGTGGAATTGCATATCACTATTATTCTGGTGACCATTTTGAAAATATAGCCTTAACTCATGATGCCTTCCCTGGAAAAATTTTATTACATACAGAAGGATGCACTGGATACTCAAAATTTAATCCAAATGAAGAAGTTCAAAATGGAGAAATTTATGGTCATGACATTTTAGGTGATTTAAATGCAGGTTCAAATGGATATATTGATTGGAACTTAGTTTTAGACAACAAAGGAGGTCCTAACCATAAATTAAATTATTGCAACGCTCCTATTATGATAAATTCAAATAAAACTGATTACATTAAAAACCTAACTTATTATTATATTGGCCATTTCAGTAAATTTATTATGCCAGGCGCCAAAAGAATTGCTTTTAGTAAATATACTTCAGATATTGAAGTGACTGCTTTTAAAAATCCTGATAATAGTATTGCTGTTGTTTTGATGAATAGAAATAATTTTAATAAGGAATATACTATTTGCCTAAATGATGTGACTTTTCATGATAATTTGGATAGCCATGCTATTGTGAGTTATGTAGTGAAATAAAAAAAGCCTTATATAAAATAAGGCTTTTTTTATTTATATTTCTTTATTTCTTTTTTTACTACCTAATTTATAAGCACCTATTGCAACAATACTTGTTATTGCAACACCTCCAATTAATGAACTGTCTGCTGATGAATCATTATTTACTTCTTTGCCAGTACTTTTGTTTTCAACAGTTATATCTGCTTCTGAAACTACTCCATCTTTTGAAGAACAAAAAACTTTAGTCTTACCCACAGATTTTGCTATAATAATTCCATCCTCAATACTTGCAACCTCTGGATTTTCGACTTTCCATTCTAATGTTTTATCAGTTGCATTTGAAGGGATTACTGAAGCTGAAATACTAACCTTATCTCCCTCCTTAGTAATTATATTAGGAGTATTTATTTCGATTCTTGTTACTTTTATTGGTTGAACACTAATATGAACTATTGCATTTTTACCATTTGAACTTTTTAATGTTATATCAGCTTCTCCTACATTATTAGCGCTTATTATACCTTCTGAATTTACTGATACAACATTTATATCTGAACTTTCCCATGTAACTGATTTATCTGTTGCATTTTCAGGAGTAATTGTATACTCTATTCTTTCTGTTGTTCCACATAATATTTCTACATTCTCTTTACTAGTTTTTATTTCCTTAACTACTATAGTCTTAGGTTCTGCTTTCTTTGTTGATGTTGTAGTTTGTGATTTAGTTGTTTTTGTCTGTTCTACTTGATCAGATGAAGTAGTAGTTTGTGCAGTACTAGAATAAGGACATACTCCTCCATCATGTAAATGTGGTGGATTACCTCCACAATGATAATGATATGAACCAAGTCCACTTGCATTTTTATTATCTTTATGCCCTCCATGTGAATCTGTTCTTCCAGAATGAGCTATGCAATTTAATGGTAAAAGTACAGCCATAATAAGAACAACAAAAAATACAACTACTCTTTTTTGTTTCATTTTTTTATTCATCTTATCCCCCAGTTATTGATATATCTATATTTGAGTTCAATTATATCATGTATACTATTATTGTCAATTGTATATTTTTTATCTTACCAATTATATCGTAAAGCAATTGATTTTCAAGCGTTCTCATTATATAATGCATTCGATTTATTTATATATAAAACCTGTAGGCATAATATGTTTGGAGGTTTTGTACCTCCAGTACAATTTTAGTGAAGTTACTATGAAAAAAAGATGTATGAATCCATTCGCACTACTGTTAATCATCTGTTTGCTCATGTGCTCTTGTTCTGCTGAACTGACTCCAATTCCAGAAAAGCAAAAAAAGTTTTACACAATGATTGAGCACAGAGATAATTCCAAAGTTGCAAAATAGTTCTATATACACTACAAGTACTGGTAGATGATACCAATGCTTGTAGTGTTTTATTAGAATTCAATTTCCAAAAATCTTCTATTTATCTCTTCCCAATTAATTATATTCCAAAAAGCAGATATGTAATCTGGTCTTTTCGTTTTATATTGTAAATAATAAGAATGTTCCCACATATCTAATACCAAAAGTGGTTTACATCCCCACAATGTTAAATTCTGATGTTTTTCACATTGTAAAATCTCTAGTTTCTTGAAACTAGGAACCCACACTAATAAACACCATCCAGAAGCTTCAATGGCAGTCGCTGCTTCTGAAAATTGTCTTTTAAAAGCTTCAAAACTTCCAAAGTCTTCTATTATCTTTTGAACTAACTTACAATCAATTCTAGATATTTCTGATGCTGGTTTCATATTCTGAAAAAACATCTCATGTAGTATAGTACCTGATCCTTGAAAAGATAGCTCTTTTTCTAAACATTTTATATTTTTAAAATCATTTCTAGCTCTTGCTAATTCAAGATTTAATAAACTACTATTTGTTTTATCTACATATCCTTTATACAAAATATTATAATGCAACTCCAAAGTTTCCTTTGAATAAAATGGTTCCAAAGCATCTAAGCTATATGGAAGTTCTATCATTTTTATCATAAATTCCTCCAAAAAGTTTTTTATTTAATTTTATGTGAGAATTTATGAAATATGAAAAAAGTTGCCTCAAAAGAGACAACTCAAATTTTATTTTAACATTTCTGCTAAGTCTTTGTAATTTCTATAACTCCATTATGTTTGTTACTTCCATATAAATTATTATTTACATTCAAGAATGTTCTCTTCTACATATCTTATTCCTTCACTAACCAACTTAAGTTCCTTACTTCCTTTATTATTTTCTGAATTTCTTTTATAAAAAAGAGTTTTATGATTTTTAAATATTCCATTTATAGTCGCATCAGTTAAATTAACATTAAATATTTTTAGTAATAAATTCTGTAGTTCTCTAGGTTCCATATATTCAATTTCTTTTTCTTTCATAGCTATATACATTACAAGTATTGCTTTATCACTATTTTTATTTAAAGAAACAATTGATGGATAATTATCTACATTAAACTCATCTCTTGTATAATCATTATATCTTAAATTAATATTACTATTTTTTTTAGTTTTTATTACTTTTTTACTTTTTTCTCTCTTTACATATTTTTCAACAAAGTCTATCCCTTCTAAAGTAATAGAATAAAAATTACCTTTTTTCCCATCTACATTATTATCTGGTTGAATAAATCCTTTTGAAACTAAATTAGTAAAGCATTGAGAAATATTATTAGGTAATTTTTTCTTTGCACTTCTAATTTTGTCCTTTATATCATTAGTTGAAAAGTATTCTAAATTTTCTTTGCAATTACAGTAATATATTGTTCCTATCGTCAAATCTGTATCACTCGCAAATCCTTTTTCTTGGATAAAAGAACTTAAATTAGAAAAAGGTATATTGTCTTTTTCAACATATCTTTTTTCTGGTAATTCTTTTACTACCTCTTCTTGTACATTTGTTTCATTATAATAATTACTTGGAAATGCTGCCATAACATTAGGAAGTGATGCAAAAAATTTTTCCCTTTCATTTGAAATAAATTCACAGTTTTCGCTTTCAGCCTCAAATTCAACATTTCCTATTTTTATTTTTAATTTATTTTCTCCCATTTTAATCCTCCATTTTTATTTCTTTAACCCAGATTTATAATATAGTTCTTCTAATATTACTCTATATTTTACTTTTATTTCATCTAAATCCTTTTTGGTTGTATTATATTCAATTCTATGTGCAGCATAATTTCCGAATATCTCTAAACACATCCAAATCATTTTTTATTCTCGATAGACCTAGAGTTTTATTTCCTTTAGCATTTGTACAAATTTTTTCTAACATAAAGTAATTTCCTGAAGAATCTTTTATATCATCTTCTATTCCTAAATTTCTATAAGATAATATTAATAAAATTTCTAAAATTCTTCTAAGCATTGTTGCACAAGCATCATAGCAGTTATTTTCATAACAATTATTAGCTTGTAAAATTAATTTATCTAAAAAGTCTCTCTTTCCAATAAAACAATTTTCATCTAGTAATACTCCTTCTGTTTCTATATAATCTGTATCCTTCAAACATATAACTTCACCTAACTTTTTTAAACAACTACTTGATAATGTGTATGTTCCTAATTTACTTCCAACTTTAAAATCATTAGACTTCTTCATGTTTGATTTTAATCTTGATAAATTTGATATATACATTCCATTATCTTTTAGAATATTTTCTATGTCATTTATGTCTTTTTCATTTTCTCCATTAACCATTCTATAATAATATAATGTATATTTTACTTTTTCAATTTCTGTTTTTTCATGTATTTTTTCAATTTTTACATAATTACTGTAGGAAAACATATTCCCCCCTTTTTTTAGCAGTTGATCATATCGACTGACAAAAATATTATACATACTTTTGTTCTATTAGTCAACCTTTTTCTATTTATTAATTTTATCTCTTATAAATAAAGAATCAGCGCAGATAATTTCAGCGCTGATTCTTTATTTTAGCATTTCTACTAAATCTTTGTAATTTCCTTTTATAATTTCTTTAGTAATTTCTTTTCCTTTTTCTTTCATAATTTTATAAACACCAATTCTATATAATCGATATCTTAAATTCATTAATACTTGTAATCCTGCATCTTCAATTTTATCATTTAGAATAATGTCATTTTCTCGTTCTAAATTAACAAAAAACGCAATTTCTATTGAATATTTAGATTCTAGTTCTACTACTAGTTCTTTGTCATAAAATTTGTGCTCTATTAGGTCTTGTACCGTATTTAAATCTTCGACTATATCTTTCATGTCTTTTACGTACATATGATTTTTGAAAATGTCTAATAATTCTTGCATTCCTTCTTCTCTCATAAATTCCTCCTATAATTTGGTTTATAAAAGTATTGTGTGTAGAAAATGGGAAAAAATACAAAAATGTTTTTATTCATCATTGATATTATTAAAATAAATTTCTTGTAATTCTAGTAATTCAGCAATATTATGATTTTTATATCCCTTATTTTGCATAAGATTAATATTAGTACTAAATTCGTTCAAATCTTTTTCGAATATTTTAAACAATAATTTCAATAGTTCTTTATTATCCTTTATAATTTGTCAAATATCATATTGTAATATCATCTGATTTATATAATATATATTTCTAAAATTAATGTCATTAATATTATAATCTGATAAATATTTAAATGTTATTTTTGATTTTTCTAAAATCTCCTTTGCTAAATTTAATGAAATTTCTCCATTTTTGATAGTCCTGTTCTTTGGCATACCACATAGTATTAATATTTCGAAAACATAAGAATGTACTAAAATTATCTTTCCTTTCATCACTTTTTAAAAGTGTATATTCTGCTATATTTTGTCCAATCATAATTTTTTTTTAATTATGATTGGCAGTTATATCTGATATATTGACAATAAGATTTGTATAAAAAAATCCCAAGAATTTTATTGTTTTGTTCATCAAAAAATAGTAACTTTAATTTATAAATAAATTTATATTATTTTTATACTTATTTATTATATAGCGAATTTCACTACTTATTTAACTAATGTAAAATTCTACTTTCAATTATTTTATTTGCAAATTTTTCAGGATTATCAACATATCTAATATATTTTTTCAATTCATTTATTGATAATTCATACCACTTACTCTTTTCTAATAAATCTATAATTTTTTCATCAAATCTCATACCTATAACTTTAGCTGGATTTCCAGCCACAATAGTATATGGTTCTACATTTTTAGTAACAACACTTCCAGCACCTATAATTGCTCCATTTCCTATATAATCACATTTGCTAGTTATCATTACATTCTTTCCTATCCAAACATCATTTTCAATTATTAACTTAGAAAATTCTATTGGTGAATTTTTTACTAGTCCTAAATTATCATTGTAAAATACAGGATGTGTCGTTGCAAAATTCTTAGGATGATTTCTTGGAAAATATTCTAATCCATTAGCAATAGAACAGTAATTTCCAAAATTAATATATTTATATTTTCCCTGTTTAAATACTCCATATGTTCCAGTCCCAATTGATATATCATAATTTTTTTTATATATTTTTCTCAAACTATCTGACCAATACTCTCCACCATCAAACTTTTTCAAAAATTTCTCTGCTAATATTTTAAGTCTGTTAGATAAATGCGGATAAAGCAATACTATAATCTTTTTCATACTGAATCCTCTTTATATTTTTTTATATTTCAATTTATTTTTTAACATATTATTTAATTTATCCTTTAACTCACAGAATTCTTCTGTTTTGTAAAAAAGTATTATAAATAATGTATTTGTAATTATACAAACTAATATTCCTTTTATAATAAAACCAATTAATCCTGTAATAATTATTTTTGATGTTATATAATAACAAATTGCATACACAATTATAAATACAATAGAATATTTTACATATTTCTTTAGATACTTTAGTGCAGAAGTTTTAAACTCATATTTATGTATCAAATATGGATCTATCCAAGAATATGAAACTAATTGTGCTATAGAAGTTGCTATAAAAATTCCAGCCACTCCAAAAAACTTACATAATATAATTGATAGTATAATATTGGTAACAGCTCCAATATATGGCGTTATTTTTCCTTTTTCAAATAAACCTAATGTAACTCTATAAGTATATGCTGGTATTCTTATTCCACACACATAAAAACTTAATACTAAAGCTACTGAAACACCTAGCGATAATATATATTCATTTCCCAGCCAAATTTCAATAAATGGATTTAATAGTATCATTAAAGCAATACCACAAAAAGCATATATCCAAAAACAAATAAATGTTAATTGATAAAAAATTTTTTCTTTTTGTTCTTTAGTTCCAATAGCATTTAAATTTCCAACACTAGCAGTAACACCATTTAATGCTGAAACTAATAGCGCATTTACTGATGATATAATCATTGAATAGTTTGAGCATAGACCTACAGTTGAAACATTAACTAATGCTGATATTAATATATTATCCGTTCCACTTAGTATTGAAGTTCCTAATTTATATACAATTAAAGATTTGACATTAGAAAAAATACCATTAGTTTCTTCTTTTGATAACTTAAGTACATTTTTTTCTTTTAAATATGGAAACATTTTATCAGCTTTACGTGCTATAATTATATTTTCTAAAATTGTTCCTGAAATTTGTATAATTAAATATACAATGTAGTTTTTAGTTATAATTAAGAATATAATTTCAAAAATACTTTTTCCTAAATAAAACAAACTATCAATTTTATTTATAACACTTTCTTGTTGATAAGCTGAAATTATAGATTTTTTATAAGTATAAAAGTAAGAAAATGAAGTATTTATCAAAAATAGAAAATATATATAATATATATTTTCTTTAATGTTAGGAATATCTTTAATTATAATATCAAAAAAAGGAATTACGCATAATCCTAATATAAATATTACCAAACCAATTGTATTATATGATTTTTGATAAAGTTTCATCAAACTTTTTATTTTTTCTTTATCATCTTCTGCAACAGGTTTATACATATTAAATATTATAGCAGTTCCAATTCCAAGTTCTGCAAAAGATAGCATTGTTAAAATATTAGTAAATAAACCATTTACCCCTAAATATTCAGAATTTAATATCTTTATGAAAACAGTTCTAACTACAAATGCCATCATCTTATTAATTAATTGAACAATAAGTCCTGTTCCAACATTTCGTAATGTATTTTTGGTTCTTGAATTTTCCATTATACCCCTTTTATTTCTTTCTTTACTGAAGATAGTATTAATTTTATTCTTTTTACTATACTTTGATTTTTAGAAAAGTTTTTAAATAGTTTTTTAGGAAAATATGGTACATTTTTCATGCTTAACTTCTTACCTAAAATTTTATAATAAACTTGTTTTCTATGCATAGCTTGAAATGGTTGCATTTTATTCAAAGTATTTTCATCTAAATGTTCTGTATCAATTTTGATATAATCTTTTTTAATTGCATTATCTATAATATCTTTACCAATTTTGCTTCTAACTAAAGTAATATTAAGTCCATCAGATTCTGAAAAATCTATTTTACCATTTTCATTTAAGTTCCAAGCATCTCCAAAAACAATATCAGCCATTTCTCCTATACCATCTGTACAAATTCTACAAGATTGTTGTACTTTTTTAGATAATTTTTGGGCCCAAGATTCTGTATAAGAAATTTTTATAACTTCTTCTTCTTCTTTTTTTACTTTAAAATATCCTGGCCAACCTTCACCTCTATATTTCAATTCTGTTATTTCTGATTTATCTACATTATTTTCTTTTAATATATCTAAAGTTGCATTGATACTTGGAGTTCCTCCACAAAGAAATGATATATAACAATATATTTTTTCTTCCAAATCATACTTTTGTATATACCTTTTAAATGATGCAATATCACATGGTTTTCCAACAATAGCAAGCATACCTTCAAAATTTTTCACTTCATTTAATTTAGAAAAAATACTAGTCGGCTCATATCTTGATCCAATAGAATTTATAACATCTTCAACAGATTTAGAAATCTCATATTGTGATATATATGGTACTTTTTCATTTGTTCTTACCTGTAAAACTCCATCAACAATATTATTTTCTAATAAATATACTAATATAGCAGTTAAAGAGCCACCTGTAGAAGCCTTATATCTTATATCTTCATTAGACGCATATGTTGTACAAACTTTTTCATACTTTCCCCATATACCTATTTCATTATCGCTTTTTAATTTTTCTCTTCTTACCATTCCTGGACATAATTGCTTAAATTTTTCATTTAATTCTGAATTATGGTTATCTCTAAACTTTTTAGGTCTATAATATCCATCTTCACTAATTTGCATTCCATAACAATTTTGATATAATTTAGAACATAATCCACAACCAACACAATTGTTATTTTTAACAACTGTTTCAACTAAATCTTTCATATTATTTTCCTTTATCAATTATTTTTTCTAATAATTTATGATAATTTTCATTTCTTTTTAAGGCTTCATCAAAAGCTTTTTTTCTATCATATTCAACTTTATCATAATTTTCTAAACAATAGTCTATATGTTTCATTGCTTCTTCAACTGTTGTTTCTCTTAAATTAATTCCATAATTATATCCTAATGAACCATACAATCCCTCAAATTTTCTACTATATGATGTTGGTATTATTGGAACTCCTGATGAAAATGCTCCCATTGTTGCATGCATTCTAGCTCCAAAAAATAAATCTAACCCTGACATATAATTTTTAGCTTCTATTGGACTATCAAATTTAGGCGCTAAAATTGTATTAGGATATTCCTCATGAATTTTCTTTGCTAATGCAAATTCTCCTTTTGTATCATCTCTTGAAAAAACATGCGTAATTAAATGTATTTGATACTTTTCATTACTAAATTTATCTATTATTTTTTTTACTAATTCTTTATAATTAATTACAATACCATACTTATTTTTGTTTTCTTCGTTTGTATTTGTATAAAGTAAATCCGAAACATTTATTCCTACATTAAATTTTTCATTATTAATTTCTTTTTTTTGGTATGGTAACTCCATAGCCAAATCACTTGTTAATAACATATCATCTCTTTGAGATAAGTCTTTTGCTAACTTTAATGATTTTTCATCTCTAACACAAATAAATTTTGCTTTTTTTAAAACTTTTTTAGCCATTATTTTTGTAATAAACTTTTGATATGGACCAATAGTCTGTGGTGCAATTATTAAACATTTTTGGTTATAAATAGTAATTAATTTTGGAATTGTATATATTAAAAAATTTTTAAATCCATATATATCACTAAAGCTATCACCATAAGTTAAATCTATTATATAATCACATTTATTTATTTCAGAACTTATTTTTTTCCATCCTTTAAGTCCACCTTTGAAGTTTATTAATCCCTTTATTTCAATATTTGATTTTATGTCTAATATTTTTTTTATATTGCTAATTTTATTAATATCATCATTTGAAAAAATATAATATTCTATTTCTACATTATTTTTTGTACAAACTTCTTCTAAAAATTTTAATTGTGATATTCCTAAAGCTGCACATCCATAATTTGTTGACAATAGTTCTACACCAAAAATTCCTATTCTCATCTATTAATCCTCTTTTTCTTCAATTTTTAATTTATTATAACACACATATATACTAATCAGTATCCATAATATAGAACCTGTTGTTAATTCTGCAACTGTAAAGTAAGCCATAAAAATACTTAAGAATGATAAGAAAAATGTTAAACTTATAGAATTTTTATCGTTTCGTTTATTATTCCATGTTATTTTTAAAAGTGAAATATACAAAATAACATTTCCTAAAAATCCTATAATTCCTTTATTAATTAGCAAGCTTAAATAATTTATATCAATTGATACAGCTTTAAATACTCTATCTCCAGTATTAACATAAACATTATTTTTAAATATATATCCAGTTCCACCACCAAATAGAGGAAAATTAGGTAATACTTGGTTTAGCATAGAAAACTGACTTGTTCTAGATAAAATAGCTTTTTCATTTCCACTAGAACCACTTATTTCAAAATTTGCTCCCAATGCATTAAAACATGCTAAAACTGTTGTTTTAACTATTGAAAATACTTCTGGTATTATAAGAACAGCCACAAATGCAATCAACATTGTTATTATAATAAATTTCATAAGATCTCTTCTTTGCTTTTTTCCTATAATTAATAATGAAAATATAAACACTACAGCAAAAACAAGAATTGTTCCTCTTGCCATTGTCATTATTAAACAAGCAAAGCCTAATTCATAACCAATAAAATATATCTTTTTCTTAGTTTCATTCATTTTATACATTATTATAGGTAACATTGCAATACAATATACAGCTAATGCAATTGCATGTCCAAATGAAAATGTAGCTCTAATACTTCCATATCTTTCATATGTACTCATTAATAAATTACTTCTTTCTCCAGTATCTAAATATGTAGACGCTAAGTTTACTTTAGTTATTGGTTCCAGTACTCCCATAAAAAAAACAAAGAATGATGCAAAACATAACGCTGTAATACACTTATATAATTTTTCTTTACTATCAATTAAGTTGTATAAAACCAATAATAATAATATATTTTCAATAATAATATTTATATATGATTTTACTGAATCAATATTTTTTATATGAGCCAAAAAAACTAAAGTTTCACATAAGAAAAAAATAAATAATGCACTTTTAAAACTCCCCAATTTTTTCAATAGTTTGATTCTAGGTGATTTTAATATCAAAGAAATTATTAAGATCACAAGTAAAATCCTAGATGCTGTGAATAATGGTAATGAATCAGATATATTAATTGCCAAATATTCTGGCAATATTGGGTATAAAAAACAAAAATAATATAGTAAATAATTTTTATTTACCATCATTAATATTACAGCTATTAGAATAATTATCCCAAATATAAAATAAGCCATATTTTTCCTCCGTTTTAATTAATTTTCTTTTGTATCTATCTTCTATTAAATAATACATCATATTTAAATTTCAAATCTTGTTTAAAATTCCCACTGTTAAATCTTTTACTGAATATTATTTTTAATTTTGCTCTTATATTTTTTTTATCTAGAAGATTACTGATTTCTTTTAATGTATTTCTTTTGTAATCAGAAAGACTATAGTTATAAGCTTCTAATATTAATCTAGCAACATTAGCAATAACTTTCTTTCTTGGTTTCATAAGATAATTAAAATATTGTTTTATTGTTTTTTTAGAGTTTATTCCTAAAACATTATTTTCATGTTGTCTATATTTTATATAAGCATTTTCATCATATATTATATTAGCATCTGTTGATTGAGCCATTCTATATATAAATGAATCATGCATTCCAATTTCTCCTGATATTTTCATTTTCTCAAAATCAATTTTTAATTTATCATTAAAAACTAATGTACATCCAACTACAGGATTTAAAATATAGCTATTTTCAAATGTAATTTTCATTAATGGCTCACGTTTAGATAAAAAATTCAATTGTTTGTCAACTAAATTTACAGCAGAGAAGTATAATGTTGGTTTATTGCTATATTTTCTAATTTTTTCTATTGCCTTAATAATTTTAGTATTTTCCCAAACATCATCTTGATCACAAAAAGCATAATATTCATAATTATTTTCTCTAGAAAGTAATTCTAAAAAGCTATGTGCTGGTCCAAGATTTTCCCCTTGATACCACTCTATATTTTTAAAATTATTACAATATTCTTGGAGAATTTCTTGTGTATTATCACGAGAACCATCATCTCTAATTCTTATAAAAATTTCAAAATTATCTTTTTTTAAATTAATTAGACTATCTAATTGCTCTTTTAAATATTTACTTCCATTATAAGTTGACATTAATATTACAACTTTTTCCATTTTATCCTCTTTCGCAATATTTGTATTAAGATTTTATAATTTGTTTTAACTTCTTTTTTACTTTTAAAGGTATCAAATTCTTTATGATATCTTTGATATTTTTTTTAAAATATAATTTTTTCTTTTCATATTTTTTATATGATAGTGTATCTATTTCATTGTAAATATGATTTCTTTGACTAATTCTTATTGAGCTATTTTCTAGATTTCTATTTCTTTCAATTATTTTTAATAAATCTGTATTTTTTAGTAAAATTGTATTTTCTATTTCAAATAATATATTTTTACCTTTTAATGTATTTATTATAATTGCAGAAACCCCCATTTCATCATAAAAATCTGGATGAACATTTTCAACTCCCCAATAATCAGCTAAAGTAATATCAGATATTCTTTTTATATTTGAATATTTGCACTTATAACATACCTCTCTATAATTAATTGATTTTAAAAATGACTTATAATAAGAATCTAAATTCACTGGACAATATATAATCTTTCCATTTTTGAATGTTATTTTTGCATTTAGCCCCCATCCATTTTTTTCTTTATTTCTAAATTCATAATTTTTTATCTGAGAATTATATCTTTTTTCTAAATTTTCTTTATACTTCCTAAATAATTTTGGACTAGGAACACCATGACAAACTAAATCTACAGTTATTAATTTTTCATATTCCTTTTCCAAATATGCTTTTAATCCAGCAATTTGACATGGGGTTCCTGAATATAAAACATATTTATCTTTTAATAAATCTTCTTTAACTTCTACAAACGTATTCTGAGTATTACTTTGAACGTATTTTGAACCACGAAGCTTGTATAAATTTTCTTTATTGTCAACTCTAATATGCTCAGCAACTAGCTCATTATTAAAAGCACATCCATATACTACACCGTTCTTATCTAATATAAAATTTGATAAAGCCGAAAAAATTCCTCCAGAAGAACTTTCCTTTAATTCTTTATAATTAACATTTTTAGCTGCATATGTTTCAACATTATCCATTCTATAATTTTCTATTTTGTTTATTTGAGGACATTTATTATAGCATAATCCACAATTTACACATAATTTTTCATCGATTTTAGGTTCTATAAATCCCTCTTCATTTTCAATCATATTTATAGCATTTACAGGACAAATTTTTTCACACATTCTACAACCTGTGCAATTATTTTTATCAAGTTTTGATATATTGTTCATTTTATCAACCTTTCATAATTACTTTTCTATTGCATCTTTTAAACACTTCAATGATTTTTCCATCTCTTCAACTAATCTATTATTAACATTTTCATAATCAATATCCGTTTCAATTAAACTCATATCTTCATAACTTTTTAAAATTCTATTATTTATTCCAAATAAATTTAAAATACTTTCAATTCTAGTGCCTGTTTTATTTTCTGGTAACACATCAATAAATTTTTTATTAAATATAATTGAGAAAACAGTTGCATGAAAAGAATCTGTTAAAATATATTCTGCATTTAAAAAATATTTTAAAAAATCATATTGCGTTGGTAAATATACTAATTTTCCACTTCTTGTAATATGATATAATGAAGGACTTATCCTTAATAATTTCAAATTCTTACTTTTTGCAAATTTTTCTGCATATTTATCAAATAACTTGTTATCATGCAGTTGATAAATTAATACATATTTGGTGGGGATTTTTTTATTTGATTTATTAGCTAATTCACTCCATTCATTCATTGAAAGTAGCAATGTTGGATCTAATACTTGTTCTACATTATCAAAATTTCTATCACTTAATATTTTCTTAGCAGAATCCTCTCTAACTAAAATCTTAGTATATTTTCCAAGTAATCGATCTAAATTTTTATTTAAATTTTCGTTTAACTGTGTTTTTCCAAAACTAGAAGCATATGATATACATTTTTTTCCTTTAGCAAATTCTAAAAAGTAAGATTGATCATAATCTTCTGTTCCTATTTTTCCCCATATCTGATCACTTCCAGAACAATATACATCTGCCTCTGGTATATTTTTCTTTAATTCTTCTATATTTCCATATTCGTTTTTGGTTTCTTTTAAAAATTCTTTTCTATACGTAGCAAATTTTTTATACATTCTAGCATAATTAGGAGTTTGAATTAACTTATATATCATTCTCAATAATATATTTTTGTCCCACTTCTTGCCTTTTATCAATGTAGTAGCTAAATTTTCATATCTTTCTTCATATCTCGTATAATTTATTATTTCAGATTCATGCCCAATCTTTTCTATCGCCTTTTGAGTTGCATAACTCTGTAACAATGATCCATAATTTGGAACCGAATGTCTTGTTATTATATCAATCTTCATTAACTTATTTCTCCATTTGCTTTTTTATATCTGCATCAACAATTTCTTCACCAGTCTTCCCTTTTAATTGTTCCATTGATTCCTCAGATAATCCATTATTTATTTTTGCATTCATATCACAGGTTGAACATCTATCAAGTTCTTCTTTAGTAACTTTTCCATCTCTTAAATCTCTAACAATTTTGTTTTCAAACATAGAATATTTTTCTTTTTTAAAGAATCTTAAAAACTTGTGTTTAATTACCCAAAAAGCAGGTTTCCAAATATATTTATGCATTGCAGGAGAAACAGAACCAATCATCCAACAATTTCTATCACAATGTCTAACACTTTTTCTAACTCTTTCTGCTTGTTCAGAATTCCATAATTCTTCCCATGTTTGATTATTTAAATTTCCCATTACTTCCTTATCTTTTGTTCCATTACATGGCATTACATCTCCATATGGATCAATAAAGAAAGTATCAAAAGACATATCACATGGAAGTAATCTCTTTTGTCCAAATATATAATTAATTAATCCATGATTAAAATATGCTCTAAACCATTTTTTGGGTGAATTCGATTCTAATAATTTATTTACTAAATTTTCAAATTCTTTAGCAACCATCATTCTATCTTTTATTATATTTTTAGCTTCTACAAAATAAAAACTATTATGAAGTGATGCAGTTGCAAATTCCATATTTAATTCATTTGCTTTTTCATATAATGCTACTAAATCTTTAGCATTTGCATCTTGAACAGTCATTCCAAATCCAACATCAGGATGTTTCATTTCGACCAATTTCTTTAATGTTGAATATCCTTTATTATACCCATCTTCTAACCCTCTTATTTTGTTGTTAGTTTCTTCTAGCCCTTCTATTGAAATTCTAATTCCAACATTTGGAAATTCTTCACATAATTTTATAATTCTATCTTGAAAAAAACCATTTGTAGAAATAACAATTCTATCAGATTTTTTATATAATTCCCTTACTATATCTGCTAAATCTTCTCTTATAAATGGTTCTCCACCTGTAATATTAGTAAAATACATTTTTGGTAATTTTTTTATAGTTTCTAGACTAATTTCTTCTTCTGGTTTTGACGGTGCCTTATATCTATTACACATTGTACATCTTGCATTACATCTATATGTAACTATAACAGTACCATTTAATTTCTTTTCAGCCATATTCTATTTATCTCCTTTAACTAACTTCTCATAAATATTAAATATCTTTTTATAATATAATTCTTTTCCATATAAATTTATAGCTAACTTTTTAGCATTTTTTCCAAACTTTTCAGTTAGTTCTTTATCTTCAAACATTCTTTTCATTTTTTCATAAAGCTCAGTAGTATTATCATAATCATATATTAATCCACATTCATTGTTTCTAACAAGTTCTGGAATTCCTCCAATATCAGCTCCTATAACTGGTTTACCAATAGCTAAAGTTTCCATTACTGAGTATGGACAATTTTCATACCATATTGATGGAACAACAACAAATTTACATTTTCTAATGTACTCTTTCATTTCATCTGAATTTAAAAAACCTAGCAATTTTACTCTATCTTGCATATTATTTTCTTTAATAATTTTTTCAATAGTTTCTTTTTCCGGTCCTTCGCCAGCTATATATAAAGCTCCTCTATCCATTTTAGAAAATGCATTTATTAAATTTAAAATTCCTTTTTCCTTTGATAGTCTTCCAAAATATAATGCATATCCTTCATCTAAAGTCTTTAAATCATATTTACTCAATTCTACAAAATTATGAATTGCTTCAATCTTATCTCCTGATATTCCATCTTCAATTAATTTAATTTTATAAAATTCACTTGGTGTAATAATATAATCTATTTTTTTAGTATATATTTTATTTATTCTATAATAGTAACCTTCAATAGCTCCAATTACACTTTTTAAAGTTGAATCTTTATTACATTTTTTCTTAATACAATTTAAATATTTCCCATGAATACATTTTTCGCAAATGTTCTTGTTATTATCCATCATTGTTATTGCTGGGCAAATAGCTTGTACATCATGTGCTGTAAATACAATAGAAATATTTTTTTCTTTAATAGCTTTTATTATTGAAGCCGATAATTGTCTTTGAAAATTATTAATATGTACAATATCTGGTTTAAAATCTTCTAAAGCTTCTTTCATTTTTTCATAATTTGTTTTTGAAAAAATTACATCTAAGGCTTTTAATTTGCTTCCAGTATTTAAATCGATTTTTTCAACAAAATATTCTTTATCTCCTGTTGTAATATTTTTTTCATCTTGCATTGAAAAAAAGGCTACTTGGTGTCCATGCTCTTTTAATAATTTTGCTAATTCAAAATAATATTTTTCACTTCCACCTTTTAAGTAATGAAATTTGTTTACTAACAATATTTTCATCTTGACTTTCTTATCCCTTCTTATATAATATTTCAGTCTCTTTAACAATTTTATCCCAATCATATTTTCCTAAAATATAATCAGAAATTTCTTTTTCATTAAATCTATTTTTTGCATTTAAACAATTTTCTAGTTTTTGTTTTAAATCTTCAACATTACTTTTTTCAAAAGTAGTTGCAAATTTTCCTGTAACTTGAGTATTCTCCTCTATATTGCTTACTAAACAGTTTCTTCCATAACTCATAGCCTCCATTAAACTGATAGGCATACCTTCAACATCACTTGGTAGACAATATAAATAACAGTTACTGTATAATTCATGAAGTTCTTCACCTTGAATAAAACCTGTCATAATTATTTTTTCATCTTCTTTTACTTTTTCTTTTATTTCTTCATAATAACCATTTGTGTGACTTGCTCCACCTACAATAATTAACTTTTTATCACTATTAATTTTTTTATAAGCATCAATTAAATAGTCTAATCCTTTTTCTGGTACAATTCTTGCTAAAAACAATATATAATTATCTTTATCTAAGTTATATTTTTCTTTTATTATTTTAGGTTCTTTTTCAACTGGTTTGTTTACTCCATTTGGAATGAAATGTGTATCTCTATTATAAGTTTCTTTAAAATAATTTTGTACCCCTTTTGATAATACAATTATTTCATCAGCATATTTTGCTGCTACACGTTCTCCAAATTTTATATACTTTGTAGCAAATCCGCCCCATTTTGATCGTTGCCAATCTAGCCCATGAATAGTAACAACTGTCCTAATTCGGAACAAATGCGGAATCCATAACATTCCGCAACTTCCCTCTGCATGATAATGTATGCAGTCATATTTACAAAATATTGCTCTTACTGTAGCCAAAAATGAATATAATAATGCATCAATTCCTTTTTTATTTATTGTTGGTATTGTAATTATATTAACTCCTTTATATTTTTTTAGCTTTTTAGTTTTTATATTTTTATCTGCTACATTATTTCCTTTTCGATTGTAGACATCTACTTCATAATTATCTTTTACTAATCTTGTTGCCAATTCTTCAACAACGATTTCAACTCCGCCTTCTCTTGATGGAATTCTTTTATGTCCAATCATTGCTATTTTCATTATGCAGCTCCTTCTTTATTTAAAACAGTAGCTACTGTCTTAAATAAAATTTCTATATCTAGCCCAAGATTGTATTTTTCATAATATTCAATATCCATATCTAATCTATTTCTGAAAGATACGTCACTTCTTCCACTTACTTGCCATAAACCTGTAATTCCAGGTTTGCATCTAATTATACTTTCATATGCATCCTTCATATCATCTTTCTCTCTTGGAAGATATGCTCTTGGTCCTACTATACTCATTTCTCCCTTTAATACATTTATAAATTGTGGAAATTCATCTAAACTTGTTTTCCTTAAAAATTCTCCCACTCTTGTAACTCTAGGATCATGTTTTAATTTTTTATATTCTTTATATTCTTCCCTTGCTTCTTCATCATTTTCTAATAATTCTTTTAAAATTTCATCAGCTCCAACTACCATGCTTCTGAATTTATACATTTTAAAGTTTTTACCATCTTTTCCTATTCTATCTTGAGAATAGAATACAGGTCCTCTATCACCACAAATTCTATTTCCTATCCATACAGCAACTGTAAGTGGAATTAATATTAGCATTCCTACTATAGCTCCCATAATGTCTATCACTCTTTTTGCCAAAAAAGTAAGCTGTCTTCCAACATAATGTGTTGTATCTAAAATTATTTCTTTTACGTTGTAAGTTTTCTTTCTTTTAAAAGTAACTAACACTGTAATTAAGGCGATTTTTATATCTAATAAAATAGTTCTGCTATAGTGGTATCTCATATCCATATCAAGTCTATCTATAAATTCAACTCTTTCTCTCCCTGATATTTGATAAACACCTGTAATTCCAGGTTTATGTTGAACTATATAATTATAGTATGAATTCATTCTCTCTTTTTCTTCTGGTAAATATGGTCTTGGTCCTACTATACTCATTTCTCCCTTTAATACATTTATAAATTGTGGAAATTCATCTAAGCTTGTTGTTTTTAAAGTCTTTCCAAATTTAGTAAGTCTTGGGTCATTAATAAATTTTCTATACTTTTCATATTCTTCTTTTATTTTATTATCTTGAAGCATAGCTGATAATATCTCATCAGCGTTATCTACCATTGTCCTAAATTTATATATTTTGAAAATTTTACCATTTTTGCCAATTCTATCTTGAACATAAAATATTGGACCATTATCATGATTTTTTAAGTTTTGAAAAAATACAACTATTGATAATGGAATTAATAAAATAATTCCTATTAATGATATAAAAATTTCTATAATCCTTTTGAATGATGCCTTTAATAAAGCTATTACTTTTCTATATATTTTATGTAATAAGCTTTCTTGTAAAACATCAATATCAAATGGAATTGATAATTCATTTCCTTTCAAAATTAATCCCCCCAAAAATTAATTTTTTTATGCCTTTATATGTTCTTTCTATGTTTTCATTTGATTACATGTAATATCGCATTACTTTTTGCAATAATCATTTTAAATTATAACACAACATAAGTACGGATTCAACACATTTAGACATTTTTTATTCAAGTTTTTTATCCCATGTTTAGAAGATAATGTTAATTTTATACACTAATAATATATAAGCTTGTATATACAAGAGTGATGCGAGATAAATTTACCTATTCTATTTTTAAATTCTCTTCATATAATCTAAAAAAATACTTTTTAGGTGGCTTATGAAACGTTTTAAATTTTTTATTTTTAATACATCATTTCTTATAATTACATCTCTAATTTTTAGAGCAATTGATATATATTTTACAGCATACATATCAAGAAAAATTGGTTCTGAAATGGTTGGAGTTTATCAATTAGTAATGACTGTATATCTTTTTGGAATTACTCTTGCAACTTCTGGAATCAATCTTGCAGTAACTCGTGTTGTATCTGAAGAACTTGCTTTAGACAACTTAGGTGGAATCAAAAAAGTAATGAAAAGATGTCTCTATATAACATTAATTACAAGCATTTCAACTAGTTTAATATTTTTTGCAAATACTGATTTCATAATTGAAAAATGTCTTCATAACAAAGTAGACAAATCTGTTATTTATCTTTTTTCACTTGCACTCCCTATGATAGCAATGTCATCCGCAATTTCTGGATATTTAGCAGGTGTCCGTAGAATTTACAAAAATGCCATAGGTCAGTTTATAGAGCATGTTGCAAAAGTTGTTATTTCAGCATATTTAATTAGTTTATATCTACCATCAGGATTAACTTATAGTTGCTTTGCACTTATTTTAGGAGATTTAATTTCAGAAATAATCTCTTTTATTTTTATTTATGTTGTATATGTTTTTGACAAAAGGAAATATAATCATCAAGCAGAACTTGCAAAAAGCAATCATTACACTCACAAGGTTTTAAGAATTTCAATTCCTATAGCAATCACATCTTACATACGTTCAGGATTATCAACTTTCAAGCAATTGATAATTCCATCAAGTTTGGAAAAAAGTGGAATTCACTGTAGTGAATCACTTTCAAAGTATGGAATAATAAACGGAATGGCCCTGCCAGTAATAATGTTTCCAGACATTTTAGTAAAGTCTTTTGCAAGCTTACTAATACCAGAATTTTCAAGATATCATGCAAAAAAAGATTACAAACGTACAAAACAAATGACAACACTTCTCCTTGTGGTTATTTTTGGTGCTGCCATTTTACTTAGCGTTATTTTATTTATTTTCGCAGACACTTTAGGTAATCTACTTTACAAAGATTCTAGCATTGGTTTTTATATTAAAATCTTTGCCCCTCTTGCCACTCTAATTTACGTTGACACTGTTGTTGACAGCGTCCTTAGAGGCTTAGATGCTCAAGTTGGTGTTATGATTGTTAATATTTGCGATCTTGTTATTAGCACAAGTTTTATATACTTCTGCGTTCCTAAACTTGGCCTTATCGGCTATATCATTTCTATCTACATTAGTGAAACTCTTAATTTTGCTGTGAGTTTGTGGCAATTGGTAAGGAGGGTGTATGGGAGGAAAAATACAAAGTCCATATAAATATGGACTTTATTGTTTATTATTCTTGTAGCATTTTTAACGTATTTTTTAAATACTATTTGAAATTTTTACACTTGGTGCATATTTTTGGCATATTGCTTCTAATAATAATTTTTCTCCTGCGTTCATTTTAGGCCCAGTTACAATTTCCATATCCTTAAAAGCATTATCGTTAATTTTAATATCATAATAATTTTGTAACATTCCTTTATTTTGGTTTGACACGTCTATGTCCAGTTTTCCATCTATAGTATGTGGTAATAATACCATTGAATATCTCCATTCAGATTGAAATGACCAAGCTAAAGTTTTATATTCTCCTACCTTATTCATATTACCTGCTGCATTAAAAGACCCATCGTAATTTTTCTCCACATAATCAAAAATTTTAATATTTGGATTATCCACATACTTAACTTTTCTCAAAAATGGTATTGTTGGAATAGTATATAATCTATTTGAGTCATATATATATACTTTGGAATATATGTATCTACAAATTCTCCTCCCGCATAATACGGCAAAAATTCTTTATAACTATCAAATGGAAATTTTATCATTTTAAGCATTACTCCATGCATATCTTTAGTGTACATATTCCAAAATGGAATACTTTCCTCTTTATCAGTCCAACAACTGCAATAACAATATTTTCCTATTCCTTCTGTATCTATAGTTTTTATTTCATCAGGATCATCAACATTAATTAAACTATTAAACCTAATTGTTTTATTTTTTAATATCAAAGCTAAATTGTCAATACTCGTATAATGATATAAATATTCTGGATATTTCTGTTCCATATTTTATCTCCTCTCATTTATAATACTATATTTAAAAAACTGTTTTTATTATTTTTTCTGTCCCAGATATCAAATCTTCAATTTGCTTTTTTTTTGGATCATCACTTTTCTTATGATCACATAAATTTCTAATATCTCCTAATAATTGAACATGTCTAAAAGTTGGAGTATCAATTATAGAATTATTTTTCAAAAGTTCATTATAATCATTTATAGTTAAATTTTTCTTATTTGAAACAAGTCCATGTTCTTTAATAACATGAGAAAAATGTTCTTCAAGAATAACCCCACATATTGCTCCAGCAGCTCTATAAAACCCTTTATTATTCAACTCTTTTGCACTATTTAGTTCTGAATCAAATATATCTGCTTGTAATAATTCTTGTAATTGATAAATTTTAGATTCTAATAATTCTTTAGTCGCCTTTAAAATACTAATCTGTTGTATCATTTTTGAATAAGCACTTGATGGTTCAAGTTCTTCACTCGGTATACATACTCCATTTAATGCGTCTGAAATTGTATAAGTTGAATATCTTATTTCTTTCCTTTTTTCTAATTTATACAAACTTTTAAAATCGTTTACCCTATCTTTATTAAGTTTCTTTATATAAATTAAGCTTTTACTATACCAACATTCATAATCTAACATAATTATTTTTAAATTATTTTCTAATATAGCTTGTGCAAGATTTACTCCTTGATTTATTAAATTATTTAATTCATTTTTTATTTCTTTAGTTTTCATATTTATATTGTATGATGTATTCTTTCTTAGACTTCATACGCTCCTTTCTCATATATTCAAGTACCTGATATAATCATTATAAATTAATTATTGCATCTAATTCTATATCAAATATGACGAGAAAATTATAATATATTAGTATTACCGAGTCATTATGTATCATTATCTAAAATTATAATAATTCTTTTGCTTCACTCTCGTTTTTATAATCTAACATCTTTTTTAATGTTCTCTTTTTTTCATCTAATGTTATTTTATCTTCTTCAAAATACCTTTTTGCAATTTTTAAAAACTGTTCTGAATTTAATGCTTTTTTATTAAATAAATTGTCCATACTTACATCAAAATAGTCACTAATTATTACTGCATCTAATAAGCTCATTTCTCTTCTTCCTGTCTCCCAACTAGAAACTTTTGATCTACTTATATTCAAATCTTCTGCCATTTTTTCTTGTGATACTCTTTTATAAATTCTTTGAACTTTTAGATCTCTTCCTAACTTCTCATTAATCATTAATTTCATCTCACTTTATAATTTAATTTATTATATTTTGATATTACTATATCTTACATATAAATATCAATTGTTATTGTAAATTTTTTTGTTAATTTTTTGACTATAATACTAAAATTATACTTTCGGGTTATGAGAATTTGATTGAGATTTTTGAGAAATTTTGTTAACTTGAGTTTTTATTAGTTTTAATTGGGTTATAGCAAATTGGTATGATTATGAATTAGGTTAAAAATGGTCTATTTTTTCAACAATTGTCCCCAGTTTGTCCCCAGTTTTTTGAGGCATCAAATACATGAAATTTCAATGAATTTTTAAATTTGTTTTTGCAGGTTTTATTGTGTTTTGATGTGCTTAATTTGAAATTTATAAAAATGGAGGTTTTAACAATGAATAATTTTAGAGAAGTTAATGATGATATTTTAAAAGAATGGATAGAATGTAGAGAGTCTACACTTTTTCCTTTTACCAATAATGAAGATAAAAAACATGATATTTACTTTGATGAGTTTTTTGAAAATATTTTAAGGAATGTTCCTAATCAAAACAAAAAATATGTTAAGAAACAGTTCGATAAGATTGATGATAATTTTCTTGATTATATTTGTTATTGGAGAGAAAAGTATTATAGGAATGGGTTTGTTGATGGTGTACAACTGATTAAAGGGTGTGAAGAAAATAACATTCCATTTTAAAGTGCAAAATTTGCACTTTAAAAATATAAAATTGCACTTTAAGCATCAGAAAGGCGAGATTAATTCTCGCCTTCTTCATTTTATTTATAACTTTTACTATTATTCGTTAATAACTCACAAGTAAATCACTTCATTTTATAACTCTTCTTAAATAGTTTTTCCATATCTATGTAATAATCATTTGTTTTAGCCAAACACTCTTCTAATTTTTCTTTTTTTTCAGAAGATATTTCTGGCTCTTCTAGTTTAGATTTTATTTTTTCTCTTGTATTTATTAATTTTTCAAGCAACCAAGCAAAATTATATAATGGTCTATATAATTTTAATTCCTTCATAATTTCTCTCGCTTTTTTATCTTTTGAATCTATTCCACCAAATTCATTTCTAAAAAATATTTCATTATAATTTTTTTCAACTGGATTATAGAATAATTCATTTTTTATTTCTAAATTATCAGTATTTCCTTTAAACTTGTCCGACTTTTCTCTATTACATTTAGGACAAACGTACATTAAATTATTATAATTATTATCAAACGTTTTATTTATATTTTTAAATATCTTTCTTGGTACATAATGATCAATTGCAAATCCTAATGGTTCAATTATGAAATCCCAAGTATTACAATAAGCACATCTACAGTGGAAATCTTTTTTTAAAAATTTTTTATAACTTTTATAATGTTTATATTCTTTATTGCATGTTCTTTCTATTTTAAAATCTCTAAATTCATCATATTTCATTTCTTACTCCAATAAATTATTTACTTCATTTAATAAATCTAATACATCTTTTATTTTTTGTGGATTTACAATTTTCTCAATTTGTGTATAATCTGTTGGTTTCAACTCACTAAGTTTTTCTTCATTATCTATTATTTCACTAACAATTTCCGCATTATTTCCATTTTTAGAAATTTTATCTTGCAATACTCTTATTTTTGCTTCAATTTGCATTCGATTATCATTATATTTTTTTGCATTGATAAATATTTTTCTTACTAATTCTTTTGATTTTTCCTCATCAATAGCAAAAAAATCACTTTTTTTATATACCTTATCAGGATCTACAAAATCATCTTTTATACACTCATCTGCAACATTAGTAAGCATTATTACAGGAAATTTATCAACCACATCTTTTATGTTTTTAAATATTTCTATTCCTTCTACTTCGCCAGCATTCATAATAATTTTTTGATCTATAATTAACGTATTAATTTTATTGTTTTTTATATCCTCTAATATTTCTTTAGACATTTTTTTTATTGAAATACCATTTTCATTCTCTAAAAAATATGTTTTAAAATCTAATTCTATATCTTCTGGCCTATTTTCCTTTATTGTTCCCCTAATTTTTCTAATAATATTTTGTTCATCATCAATTATACCCACTATATACTTATTCATTGAGACCTCCTATTATATGGGGATATTAATTTTTATTCCAAAGCCATCTTCTTTTTGCATTATATGTATTTCTCCATCATTTTTATTTATTACTTCTCTCATTATCCATAATCCTAGTCCAGTTCCTTTATCACCTTTACTTGTTTCTCCTGCATTAAAAACTCTGTCTGGATTATCTTTATATTTATTATCTAAAATTGGCCCATTATTTTCAAGATATATTTCAATAGTATCTTTTTTAAGAATTTTAATATTAATTTCTCTTCTTCTCCCTTGTAATTTTTCTAAAAACCAAGCAGAATTTAAAAAGAAATTATTGAATATTGCATATAAATCTACTTTTTCTATATCAATTTTTATATCTTCAATTTCTGGTTTATTGAAAAATATATGTTTTTTCTCCATTAATGGTGTCCATTCATTAATAATATTTTCTACAAATTTTAACATATTAATTTCTTCTTTTTCAAATGAATTTTTCTGTACTCCATCAATTACTACTGATATCCAACTATTAAGCAACTTATCAGTTTTTTCTGCTTCATCAATAAACATAAAAGGATTAAGATCTTCATCTCCTTCATATTCATTACCATTTAGTAATTTTTTTACTGTATGTCTTATATATTGCATTCTAGTTCCCATTTCATTTTCTATTCCTCTTAATTCATGGGAAAATGTATTTGTTATAATTCCTGCTGTTCCAAATGACATTAAAATTTCTTTTGTTTTCTGTTCTTCACTTTTTTCTTTTGCCAATTCAAAAACTGTTTCTCTATAATCTTTTTTAGAATATTCATCTTCTTTTTCTGTATAAGAACTATCCTTTTTTTCTCTCTCTTTATATACAGATTCTATAATTTTATTTTTTTTATCAATTTCATCAGTTTTTAAATCTATCCATTTAGCATATTCTCTATATATATACTGCCTGTCAAACTCAAAAGTGCTTAATATTTCTTGTATTATTTCTATGAATATGTAATACTGTTCATTTGTTGCTAATCCTTCTCGATTTGCCATATCAACAAGTTTATAGTTTTCTTTTCTACCTATATTAATCCAACCAATTAATTGATATGGTAAAACTCTCCAATTTCCACTTTTATGGCTAATACCTGCTGGACTTTTTTGTGCTCTCAACCCCATATTTAACCAGTCAAACATTCCATCATCCATTTCTCCATAAGGTCTAACCTTGAAATTATCTCTATATAATTTTATTCCTGAAAAATTATTCAACAACTCTTTTCTTGTTTTAACCTTAACTTTTTTTATTATACCTATTTCTCCATTTCCAGATTTCATAAAATACATAATGCTCGAAAATGGACCAACTTGTCTAATTTTTTCAATTTCATAATCTTTTACAAATTTATCTACACAAAGATTAATTTCTATTTCACTTTCATAGCTATCTCTTGTATAATTAATTTTTTTAAAGGCTTCTCTTTTCCAAAATTCATTTAATGAAAAATTATATGTGTTATCACCTACTTTAATACTAATATCTTTTTTATTTATATCAACTTCATTTCTTTTTAATAATATTTTTAGGTTATTATTTCCATCATAATCTGCTTTTATTCTATAATCATAATCTTCTATATCAATATTTTTTGTAACATAGCTAAATTCTTTATTATATTCATTATCTATATGTACTTCAAAAGTATCTACACTTCCTATTGGGTTGATACTTTGGATATTATTGTTAACCTTTTTAAACAATCTATCTGTCCACTCTTCTCTTGTAGGTTTTAATATAATCATTGTTCCCGTATTCCAGTTAAATTTGCTAATTTCCACAAAAGCCATATCTCCAATTTTTTCTTTAATAACATCAACATATGAGAATTTGTCTTTTTCATCTAAGTTAGCTCTTATCTCATTTAGTAATTCTACATTATCAAATTGTTTCCAATCAATACTCCAATTAATTAACTTATCATTAACATTTTTTGTATATACTTCTGTTTCTAATGATAATTTTTCTAAGGCAAACCTACCTATTCCTTTAGCTCCTGTTTTTACTCTTCCTTTTTGACTATACATATTCTTTTCTTTATCGCTAGTTGCTATGTTCATCCATGTAGTTTTCATTGTATTTTTAGTCATTCCTGTACCATTATCAATGATAATAATTTCATTTTTAGAAAATAATACTGATTGCAACGAGTTAATTTCTTCCTCTGTCAATTCGTCTTTCCTTATAAGTCTATCTTTTTTTTCTTCATAAAAATTCAACACAAACTTTAGTTCTTCTTTTTTTAAATAGTGTTCTAAATATGTATATGTCGTATTTTTTAATATATTAGGAAATGGCATATTATATTGTATATAAACACATTCCGCATCAGCATCATATGCATTTTTTACTAATTCTATTATAGCTCCATCTACTGCCGAAATATTTTCTCTTCCTATTAATTTTGCTGCCTTTGCACTAACTCTAAATTCTACTTTTTCCATTTATACCACCTATTTTAAAACATAAACTCATTAATATCTCGTGATGTAATTCTAAGAGAATTACCACTTGCATTGATTCCCTTTGCTTGAATATACTCTAAAAATTTATTACTCTTTAGAATTTTTTCAGCTTCTTTCAAGCTTTTATTACCTTTTTTAGTAATATATATACCCGAATATGGTATATTATCTTCAGATAATAATTCTAATTTTACTTCATTTGTTATTACAGTAGATAATAATATTTTTTGTTTATTACTATTACGTAATGCTTGACTTCTTCCATATTCAAACCATTTTGCACTTTTATCAGACATTCTTTTCTCTAAAAAATTGTTATATTTCTTCAAATACTTACATGCTTTAGGATATCTCTGTTCAAAAATTTCTTGCGTATATCTTCTTAACTCTCCATTTTCATAGTAATATGGGAAAATTATTTTTTCTTTCTTATTCTTCTTAAAGTTTTTTGGACTTATAGTATCGCGTAAAATTTCCTTCTCTATCTCATAACCATCTTTTGTTCGTATATATTTCTCTGTTTCTGTATAGCCACTAACTACATATGCTTTATTGTATAAAGTTGCAATTGTATTAGAAGCATAAAAATAGTCACTAAATTTATTCTCTTTATCTTCATCTAATACATTTTCTCTAAAAATCCATTTTTTCACTAGATTACTTTTTGGTATTGTTAATGTATTGTTTTTAGATATATCAATATATTCTATATTATCTTCATTACTATTCTTCTTTAATATCATAACAGAAGAAGATGTTAATCTATCTTGATCAATTGTTTCTCTCGTAAATAATTTTATGCTAGTATAGTCATATATTTTTAATATATGTGGTTTTATATAATTTCTTAATTCTTCTGCGAACACATTTTTAAAAACACTACTTGGTATTAAATATGCCAATATTCCGTTATCATTTAAAGAATCTATGCTTTTTTCAATAAAAGCATAGCAGTAATCAAATTTTCCAGTTTTGCATGTCTTAAATTTTTTCTTTATATAATCTCTATCTTCAATACACAAAGATTTATATTTTATGTATGGTGGATTTCCAACAACAAAATCAAATTTTTGTGTATCTTCATTTTTTAGTGTATCATCATTTATTACATTCGTCCACTTTATATTTTCTATATTATATTGTTTTAATATTATATTTAAATTTTTTTTACATTTGTCATATTGTTCTGAATCATATTCTATAGCATATATATCCCTATTAAGACCATTTTTTATCTTACATTTCGAAAATTTATTTTTTAGGCAATCTTCTATATATCGTCTTACAACTTCTTGTAAAATATGTCCATCACCACATGAATTTTCCATTATCTTTTTTCCATATAGATTTTCTCTATAATCACACCAATCTAGTAATTCTTTAACATTTTTAGATGGTGTAAAAACTTGACATAAACTTCTATAATCTTCTTCCATTTTCTCACCTATAGTTTTATTTTTTAACTTTAATTTAAAAGTTTTTTATTACTACTCCATCTTGATTGATATCTATATCATTATCTTTAGAATATTTAGTTACCCATTCTGGAATTCTTGTAAATTCTTTTAATTCTTCTGAAATATTGTCTGGTAGTTTTTGCCACATTTTATAATTAGTTTCTTTTTCACATATATATGCAAAAATATTTAAAATTGTTTCATTAGAAAATTTAAATAACAAATCTAAACAATACAAATTAATGTTTTGATTTTCATCCATTATAAAATATTTTTTTAATTTAGAATATTCATGAACTTCTCCTGTTCTAAAAGCACTATCAAAAGCTTCTAATTTATTTATAGCACTGTCAAAAAAATTAATATTTTTTTGTTCACACCACCTTTTAAATTTTTTCTTTTTAGATTTTGAAGCTTCTAATTCTTTTCTTTCTATAATTAAATATGAAAAATTCATTACTTTTTCCCATAAAATTCTAGTTTTTAAAATAAGATTTTGTGTTTTATTTAAATTGTACAACATCTCATATTCATTTTCTGATACTTCTTTAAATAAATTTGACTCATCAAAAATATCAAATTCAAAGATAATATACATTTCAAATATAATATTTTGCAATTGTTCTGATATCTTTCTATTTATTTTTATATCCTCTTCACTATCATGTTTATAAAATTTTGACTGTATGTACATAAAGAAAAACAAGTATATAAAATCACTATCAGTTAAAATATATTTTCTAAATTCAATTTCCGATGTTCCATATCTTATTTTATATGCATTATCCAATTTTTGAGTAAATATTTTTATATCTTCCATAATTTTGTTTTCCGTTTCAGATAATTCTTCTTTTTTCATACATATCATTTCCTTCAACAGTTTTATTACTTAACTTATCATTTATATTAATAACTATATAATCATTAATTATATTCTTACTTTACGATTCTTATATTTTATTTGTTTTAATTATTATCAATTACTTTTTTCAAATCAAATAATAGTTTATCTTCTTCGTTTTTTAATTTAGAAATTGAAGTTTTCAAAAGAAAATATTCTTCACCGGTAGAGCCACTTCTATCTAAATTTTTTATGGTAATATCATAATTCTTTCCTTTTTCTAATTTTGTATCTTCCCATATACAATCTTTATGCACTTTAATAGTTATTTTACTTTTACACATTTTTAAAATTTCTATTGCTTCAATATCACTAACAAAAAAATCCAATGTTTTTATCTTTTTGTTATATTTATATGTCATTCCATCAAAATCAATTTTATCATACCAATTATTATTTAATTTTAAAAGGCCATCATTATTTATCGAACAGTAATCTTTTAACATTCCAACAGAACCAGTTATACTTCTTTTACTTTGATTTTCTTCTACTTCTGCAAAATACTCAACACTTACACCTGCATCACACTTAGTTGCTTTATTCATAAATTCGCTAGCAGTAGTTATTCCTAAAAGACTTATTGTTCCAATATCTTTTCTTTCCATATCTATCTTTCTAGATTGTGCTATCATTTGATTTTCATTAGAAACTATAAATACATCATCATTCATATATAATTCATTATATATGTCGTCAGAATAAATTTCTTCATTTATTAAAGGTACTAAATAATCTACTCTAAAATTAGTTTCTGCTAGAACTAAATATTTATTATCATATCCTTGGTTTCTTAATGAAACCATTTTTTGATTTTTCTTAAATGTTTTTACTTCAATTTGTGGCTTTCCATTCACAGGCATCCATTTTTCATCAAATTTTACAAATGGTATTGCTTTTTTATTTACACTTATTCCTATCACATCTGGAGCAATACCCACCTGTTTTGGATCATAATCATAATAATCAGTAATTACTTTAACATCTTTCTTATCAGCTATCTTTGGAAGAATAATTTTATTAAAAACAACACCTTCTGGAATAATATTTATCCATCTATCAAATATTCCTCCCATATAATCACCTTTTGAATTTAAAGCTCCTCTCATTGGCCTATTTCCTTGCATCTGAGTTAAGTTTGATATAAAATAAACTGCTTTTTTAATATCCTCTATATTAACTATAACATCATTACTCATCATTATCCTCCATTAAGTTAATCTTCTTTATTGGGGTTAAACCTAATGGGATAATTATTTTATCTTTTATTGAAAGTCTTGGTCGTCTTCCTTGTTCTTGCTGGTCTCTAAAAGTCTCATTTTTCTTACTATTTAAAATTATATTATATATATTGGTTGAATCTATCTCATAAAACCACACATTACCATCCACTTTTCCAGATGGAGCTAAATCTGCAAAAATCAACTTGTCCCAAGTTGAAGTAGGTCCAAATGAAGTACAATCAGTTTTTATAGAAGCTGATTTTATTTGAATTCCCTCACCTGTAGTTTTATCTACTGCATCATATGAGTGTGCTGTACCATTTGTTCTAACTGCATTAAAGAAAATACAATATAAAGCTTCACTAAACACATCTGGCACATTTAAATTCCTTCCACCAAATTGTTTTAAATCTAAATTTATATTTGTCCATTTACGAAAAATTTGCTTAAACTTTTTATAATCTTCCATATCAAATTCATCGCCTATAACAATCGTTCCATCTTTTAATTTTACTTTAACTTGCTTCATATCTTTCTACATATATGAATTAACTAATCTTAAACAATATTTCTGGAGATATATCTAGAACATCACATATATCAAAAATTACTTCTAAAGACACTGGTGTTATCATATTCGGAGCTTCTATATTACTCATATGTGTTCTACTAATGCCTATTTTTTCTGCTAATTCAAACTGTGTCATCTTTTTTAATTTTCTTTGTAATGAAATATTTAATCCTATTCTGATATATTTCTCTGAATGTTTACTATCCATATACTTCCTCCTTTTGACCAGCTTATCTTATTTATTGTCAAAAATAAACAAACTGTATGTTTGCATTATTTAATATATTCAATGCAAATACAAATTTCAATATTGCTTTTTCTATTTATTTATGATATTTTATTTCTTAAAATGGAGGAATTATGGGTAATACAATTATATTAAATGAAAATTCTGAATCAATTCAATATCTTTTAAAAAAAGATTCTCATTTGAAAATATTGTTTAATTTAATAG
This sequence comes from uncultured Clostridia bacterium, assembly GCA_949482135.1. Classification (GTDB taxonomy): domain Bacteria; phylum Bacillota; class Clostridia; order TANB77; family CAG-508; genus Scatovivens. Next base: position 620 of record CASYFC010000007.1, on the reverse strand, counting down.
GAGAAATATCATATACTTTATATACTGATTCATATGAATTCTTAGTCAATACTATTATAGGTCAAATGTTATCTAATAAAGTAGCAGATATTATTAGCAATAGACTTTTAGATTTATGTAAAGGTCATGTTTCTCCTGAAAAAGTTATCAAATTATCTTATTCAGAATTAAAAAACATTGGAATTTCAAATTCCAAAATAATCTATATTATGAACTTAACAAATTCTGTATTGAATAATGAAATAGATTTTGAATCTTTTACTACAAAAAATAATTTGGAAATAGAACAAAGTTTACAAAAAATAAAAGGAATAGGAAAATGGTCATCTAAAATGTATTTAATCTTTGTTCTTGGAAAAAATGATGTTTTGCCCTACGAAGATATGGCCTTTATTCAAGCATATTCTTGGCTATATAATACAAATAAAACAGATAAAAAATCGATAATAAACAAATGTAAAAAATGGGGAAAATACTCATCTGTTGCAGCAAGATACTTATATAAAGCATTAGACTTGGGGTATACGAAAGCAAAATTTTCACAATATAAAAAAAAGTGATGAATAATTGAAATGCACCCCGTTTAGTAGACCATAATAAAAAAGAGTTATGGTATACTT
>CASYFC010000006.1 GCA_949482135.1 uncultured Clostridia bacterium | reverse complement strand
TTTTCTTCAAAATCATATTTTGAACCATCTATCATAACTGATGTAAATCCTGCATCTATACACATTTTACATGTTTCAAAATCTGGTCCATGATCTAAGTGAAGAGCAATTGGAATAGTTGTTGTTTCAACAGCTGCCTCCACCATTTTAATTAAATAATTCATTCTTGCATATTTTATAGCACTTGAAGAAACTTGTAAAATTACTGGTGATTTAGCTTCTTCTGCTGCATCTGTTATTGCTTGTATAAACTCCATATTGTTTATATTAAAAGCTCCTATTGCAAAATGTTCTTTCATTGATTTTTCAAACATTTCCTTTGTTGTTACTAGTGGCATATTATTTTCCTCCTTTAAAATATTTTTTCACTTCATACATTTTATAATCTTAAGGCATCTATGTCAAGGCAAATAGAGAAAGAACTTGTAAAATTTACAAGTTCTTTTCTCTTTTGTTATAGGTTAGTGAAAATAATGCGATTGTAGTGATTATTGTTCCAATCATATAATATACTTCCTATTCCTCCTGTAACTGAAAGAAATGTCCATTCATTAACATTTAATGTTTCCTACTCCTTACACAACAAACTTTTTATTTTTGTAAATATACATTTTTTGCTATTATTAAGTATATAATTTAATAATCTATACTGTGTAATCCAATCATACCAAGTTTTCTGCATCGTGCATTCTCTTTGCATACATTAGAAATGCATTTAAAAGTATAGTACTTAATTTTATATTTTATCTATATACTTTTTCTTAACCTTGTATGAAGAGTGAACATATATAGAAAGGGTTACATTAACATTATTATGTCCTAATACTTCGCTTAGAGATTTTACATCCATCCCAGCTCTAATACATCTTGTAGCAAAAGTATGTCTTAGACAATGAAACTTTTTATAAGTAACTCTACAATTTCTTAAGCATTTCTTATATGTGAATCTATATGTTATTGGCTCCATAAATCTTGTTTCTGTTCCTGTTAATATAAAAGCATCCTTGGGATAAAATCTCCTTGTTTCTTTTAACTTTTTTAATAATACTTCAGCAATAGGTATTTTTCTTATAGATTTTACTGTTTTAGGTTCTGAAAATATAAGTTTTGTATCTTTTTCCCCCATATAAACTCTTTGCACTGTTTTTTCAACTTCTATAAGTTTCTTTTCAAAATCAATATTTTTCCATTTTAAAGCACAAACTTCTCCTATTCTAAGCCCAGTATATAGACTTATTAAAATTCCTAGTTCTCTAACATTTTCTGTCTCTAAAAGATAATTAGTAATTCTATTTTTTTCTCTTTCTGTTAATACCTCTATTTCTTTATTATAAATTGTTGGCATATTTATTAAATCTACTTTAAAATCCATATCATATTTTCTTTCTCCATATTTCAATATAGATTTTAAAATTGAAATTCTATCTCTTAAAGTCTTTTTTGATACTTGTTGACTTAATCTATCAATAATAGAATAAAAATCAATTGCTCCAACTTCTTCTAAATTTACATTTTCAAAATATTTTTTTAAACATTCATTTACTACAAAACTATAATTAAAATACGTAGACTCTTTAACCTTTGTCCTCTTATAGTTTAGCCATTCATCAAATAAATCATAAAATGTGATTTTTAAATTATTTTTCATTTTTACCTCCTAATTTTATATTAAAAAAAGAATAAAATAATTGTAAATAGTTTTGATAATTAGTGGGGAAATGTGTTGATTATTTATTAATAAAAAAGTTATTTAGTAAATTTCTTTAACTAAATAACTTTTTTGATTACTTTATTTTAATGACACTTACATTTGTAGCTTCCACACATTGATTCGTCTTTTGCGCTTCCATTTGAACATCCTGGACAAGCTTGAACCTCAATTTGATTTAATTCACACATTCTGTCATGACAATTATTATATTTACAGCTTTCTACTGTACAACGTATTTTTTGATCCATAATAAGAAACCTCCTATAAATTCCCTTTAATTAACAAAATTACTATTATATAATAAATAATTTTTCATAAAATAAAAAATAGAGTTAAAACTTTAACTCTATTTTTATTATTTACATTTATTTAATTTTTATAAAAATTTTTAATAGTTTTGATAAAATTTATCACCTGGAAAATGATAATCTAGTTCTTTTACATCTTCTGTAAATTCTAGATAATTTTCTTCATCAATTTTTTTATCTGTTGGCATTTTATAGTATGAATCATAAACTTGTTCAATTCCATCTATTAAAACATCTCCATTTTCATTTATAAGTGACCAATTAATTGTATTTGCATATCCATAATCACTAAATTTTATATTATCTAAAGTATCAGTAGTTAAATATAAATTAGCATTTACAAGTCTTGGATTTATTGCAACAAATTCTTTTTCAAATGCTTTATTATAATCATTATTTATAACTTTAAAAAATCCATCTGCATTTCTAACAATGTATTTTCCATTAGAACACACAAATATATCTTTATATTCTTCTGAAATTTTCTCTTTAGTTTCTGCGTCCATGAAATATATTGTTCTGTTATTATAATCTCTTATTAGAATTCTATCTTCTATAAAATCTAGAATTTGAGCTTTACCAGACATTTCATTCCTTTTACCATAACTTGTAAACCATCCTTGAACTCTTTTATCTGTTTCAAAAAATGGTATTGTTCCGTTTGAATATAAATATAAATATTTAGAATCATAATCTAAATTATCTGCTTTTAATTCTATTTTTACATCTCTATCAGCTTTTTTTACAAATTCATATTTATCTCCAAGCCCGAGATTTGATTGAGTTACAAGTATATCATATTCTTCACTATAATTATATCTATATGTGTATTCGGAAGTTACTTCTGAATATGCGCCTGCTCTAGGCATATTATCTGTAATTTTTTGAACTTCAAATTCCATTTCGCCAGGCTGGCTTAATGTTACTTTATAAATATTTTCTAGTTCTTTCATTTTCGCTTCATAATTATCATCATTAGATTCAGTTCTATATGACATTACTTTTCTTCCGTTTTTTAATACTATATAAGAACTTCCATTTCTACAAACTAAAGCAATATAAAAGTTTTTATCATATACATTTATTTTTATAAATGGACTTGCATAGTCATATTCAAAATTGTTTTCAATATTAACTGCTTCACCATATTGATTTATATATCCAAATTTTCCATCTTTTTTTATATTTATATATGGATCAATAATATCTAATTCAGTAATATATTTAAAATAATCTATCTTATATGCAAGTTCATCTTTATTCTCTTTATTTTTAATATTTTCACCAATATCTGCATATCTAAAAGCTACTAACCCTATAATTAGTGTTACTGAAATTATAACTATTGATATTGATATGGCTGTTGTACTATTTAATTCAACAAGATTCTCTTTTAAACTTTTGTATAAAATAATAATTCCAGATATTATACTAAATGCACCTATACTCGGCTCTTTTATAAATAAAAAACTTATTGCAAAAGCACCAATTACATAAGATGTATTAAACACTGTATCAGATCTATGATTATGACTTTGAATTAAGTCTATTATAGCTATAGATATCATTACAACATATATTGCCATAATTATATTTTTTACAACATGATTTTCTTGAACTGTAAGTAAGGTTTTATCTTGTGGTACATATATTGTAAAAAATATAATTAATACTCCATATAATAAGTTCATAAATCCTAAACATAAATTAACAATTTTACCTCTCATATTTTACCTCATGAGTTTATTTCTTTTGTATTTCTTTATATACTATCTTGTATATTTCTTCATGTATATCTTCTCTTGTTCTTATTTCATTATCCTTTACACATTTTATTTCATTCCAATCATATTTTTTTACTAAACTGCAGGCAGCATTATAAGCATCTTTTAAATGTTTTGGATCTCTTTCATGTATATCTTTTTTTGAATTATGTGTAAATTTATTTTCTCTATTTTTAATAAGCTCTTCAACTTTATCTGTTGGCATATTTAAGAAAAATACTTTTGTTGGCATTGGCAATCCATATAAATTGAATTCTAAATCATATAACCAGTTTAAAAATTTTTCTCTTTCTTCTTCATTTTTTATTTTTCCTGCCTGATGTACCATGTTAGCAGTTGTATATCTATCTGCAAGAATTATTCCACCTTCATTATAATATTTTTTGAATTCTTTTTGAAATGTTGCATATCTATCTGCCGCATAAAATGTTGATGCAATATATGGACTAACATTTTGTGCATTTTCTCCAAATTCTCCTGATAAATACATTTTTACAAGTGATGATGATGGACTATCATAATTTGGAAAACTTACTGTTTTATACTCAATTCCATCTTTATCTAAATGTGCTTTTAATAAATCAAATTGAGTTTGTTTTCCACTTCCATCTGTTCCATCTATTACAAATATTTTTCCCATAATTATATTCCTTTCAGTCTAACAATTATTTCTTTTCAATTCTACTGAATAGTGGTTCTATGTTTTCTAATTTTAATCCACCTTGTACTGTTACAAATTCCCAACCACCTTCTTTTGATAAATTTAAATATTCTTTAATTTTATTGCATGCTGTAGGCATTACTGGTCCAAATAAATTTGATAAGTTAGCAATAATTATTGTACATGTATAAATTGTATTATTAAACTCTTCAATATTTTCTTTTTTAGCTATCCATGGCTGTTTTTCATCATAGAATTTATTTCCAAGTTCTACAACTTCCATAACTTTTTTTACTGCTTCTCTAAATTCTAATTTCTCAATTAAGTCTCCTACTTCTTTATATGTGTTTTTTATTGTAATTTCAATTTCTTTATCTAAACTTCCTACTGGAACTTCTTCTAACCCTTTAAATCTTAATGTTCTATTTACTAAATTTCCAAATTTATTTAAAATTTCTCCATTATGTGTATTTTCAAAATCTTCAATTGTAAAATTTGTGTCTTTCTTTTCTGGACCATTAGATAATAAATGATAACGAAGTGAATCTGAATTATATAAATCTAATGCTTCTAGAGCTGTCATTCCAATACCTTTACTCTTAGAAAATTTTTGATCATTAAAATTCAAATATTCTGCTGAAACTATTGTATCTACTAAATGATAATTTTCTTCTTGTCCTAATAATAGTGCATTTAAAATTATACTATGGAACATTATATTGTCTTTTCCGTGGCACATATATATTTTGTTATTATGTCCTTCTTTCCAAAAATCTTCCCATGTACAATCGTTTCTTTCTTCGCAAAGTTTCATTGTATCTGTAATATATCCTAAAACAGCTTCAATCCACACATACATCTTTTTATCTTCGTAACCTTCAAATGGTATATCTACTCCCCAAGTTAGATCTCTTGTTACAGCCCTATCTAGTAATCCTTGTTTTAAATATTTTGTTGTTTCATTTTGAGCATTTATTCTCCATTCTGATTTTACTTTTTCGGTATGTTCTTCAATTTGTTTTTGAAATTTTGAAAGTGCTAAATATAAAACTTTATTTTCTTTTTCAACAACTTTAGCTCCACAATCAATACAGTTACCTGCCATTAATTCACTTCCTGTTGGAACATGCAAACAATGATCACATTGATCACCTTTTGTTTCTTCTCCACATTCTGGACAAGTTAAGACAATTTCTCTATCTGATAAAAATTTATTACAATGCTCACAATATGCTTGTGGTTCGTATTTTTCATAAATATATCCATTGTCATATAATTTCTTAAATAACACTTTTACTTTTTCTTTATGATATTCATCAAATGTTCTTGAATATAAATCATATGAAAATTGATATCCATTAAACATTCTATTAAATTCTTCATCATATTTACTTGCTATATCTTTGGGTGAACATTTTTCTTTTTTGGCTCTTTCTGTAATTGGTGTGCCATGGCAATCTGAACCTGACACATAAAGTACATTATCACCTTTTAATCTATAATATCTTGCAAGAAAATCTCCCGAGATTAATCCTGCAATATGTCCTAAGTGTAAAGAGCTATTGGCATATGGCCAAGCTCCTCCTATTAAAATATTTCTTTTTTCCATATCAATTCTCCTGTCGTTATATATTAAAACCTCTTTTTCTCATTGCTTCTTCAGCTGGAGTTAAATGAACCTTTTCTTCCTCTTCTTCTGGTTCTTCTTTATCATTAATTTCATCTTCTGCCTGTTCCTTAGTTGCATCTATATCTGCTATAGCATCATCTTTAATTTGTTCTTCATGAGTTACTTCTGGATTATATCCATCTAAAAGGCTATCTACTTCTCCTTTGTATTTATCTGTAACTCTATCTAATAATTCATTTAGACTTTCTGGGTCATTAGCAGCATTTATACTTTTTATATTTTCAATTTCACTTTCATAATCCATTTTCAATTCTGCAATTTCAGCCAAGACTTCTGTTTCTCTTGGATCATCAAAATTATGAATTCTAACATTATCTCCTTTATTTTCATCAAGAATTGTAGACACTTTCTCATCATTAGCACTGTCTGCTGGTAACAATTCTCCATCTTGTATCATAAAAATTTTATCAGAACTTTGACTTAAGTCACCATTTTTAAATCTTAATACAGTAACTTTTCCACCAGCAGGATTAACTCTTGTTCTATCATTATCTATATCTTCAATTAAGTCTTTTGCAGATTGTACTTCTGCTGTTTGTTTTATATTCCTTGGATCTAATCCATGTTCTTTACATACTTTTACAATTGCATCTAATTCAGAAGTTTCTATATTTTGTTCTTGAAGCGTTTCTACAATTTCTTCTTCACTAAGTTCATTTTCTTCATCTACTTCTTTTCCATCATTTAATTCTCCGACAACAGCTGCTTTTTCTTTTTCTTCTATTCCCAAGTCTTTTACTCTATTTCTTGCATCATCTCTTCCTCTCATTTTAACAGAGTCATATTTTTCTATTTGGTCAACGATTTTATCTAAAGAGTTTGGCTCCATAATTTTAGCTAGTTCTTCGACATTACCAATTTCTAACATTTGTCCATTTTCTGATATAGAAGCTAATTTTAACATTTTTTCATTATTTTTAAGAAGTGATGGTGAAACTTCTACAACTACTTGTGAATCTCTAATATAAATTAAAGCAATATCTTGTCCTTTGTTATCTGTTAAAATTGTTGCTTTATTATTATCTCCTCTTCCTGTTTTATCATCAACTTCCATTACATAATATTTTCTTAATTTATCATCAAATCTTTTTTCAGCACTTATTTTATTTGTAAATGCATTTGGATTTTTTTGTACATAATCATATAATGTACTAACATCAGCTGCATCTCCTATTTCTCCAGTCATTCTAAAAAAAGTTGAATTTGTTTTTATTAATGCTGATCCCCAAGCTCTCTCAAATATATCTAAACTATTATTTTTTTCCATATTTATATAGCCCTCATACTCTTTCTAATTTTTTTCTATTATATAATTATATCAATATAATTTCAATATTTAAAGCAAAAAAGACAAAGAATTTTGAAGAAATTTACTTCATTTTCTTTGTCTTTTATTAGTATATTATTTCTATAAATTTTTATTATATTTTGTCTTTGGATATAAATTATCTCCAAGAAGTTCCTCTTCTATACGAGCCTCTTCTATTTTTTTCTCACGTTCTATTTCTCTTACTCTTTTTTGTTCTTCTCTTTGTCTGATTTTTTCTTCTCTTCTTTTCTCTCTACGAGTTTTCTCTTCCTTTTTCTTTTGGGCAATCTTTTCTTTTTGAATTTTCCTTAAAACTTCTGCTTCTTTTTTTCTTTCTTGCTTTTGTAATTCAGCATTATAAACTTCATTTTCTTCTACTATTATTTCAGAAAAATTTGAGTTAAAAAGGTTTTCTTGAACATATTCATTTTTTTCATTTAATTTATTATCTATTTCTTCTTCTAATTCTTTTATTGTTTTTGCTTTTACTTGTTCAACATTAGTAATATTTTTTTTCACTTCTTCTATTTTTTTTAAAGGATTTATTTTTTTAAACAGATTTTTTTGGTTTTTAACATCCTCACCACTCTCTGCTTTATATTCTTTTTCTTCATCTTCCTCTATATAAGCCATATCGTAATCACTATCTATAAGATTTGTTTTACCATATATTTTTGCATATCTATACATTGCAACTTTATCAAAAAATTTCATTTTGCTTACATTCCATAATAAATCTATATTGTATTCAATTTCAATTTCAGACTGTGCCAATTCCTCTTTTCTTGCTTTTTGACATCTTATGATATAATTTTTTCTTGTTTCATTTTCAGCTTTCTCATAATCTTTTGCCATAGCCAATACATAAGATTCTGCTTTGTTTGATGCTGCTTTTTGTTCAATCCAAACACATTCATCATAATCAATTAATGTTGCATATACAAGGGGGTCGATTCTGGCCGCCTGTCTTTTAGTTAATAAATATCTCAGCATCATTGCTTCTATTCTTTTTCTTACTGTATATGCAGAATATTGTACTTTTATAAATCCATCAGCAGTATCTAATCCTCTAACTAACTTTTCTGTAAAACACTTTTTTGAAAATGCTCTACAAACTTCATTATTACTATCAACAATAACTAATACTGCATCATCGCTTTTAGGTTTATTTTCCTTAATATCTTCCTGTAAATTATTAATTTTGCTTATATTTTCTAGATTTTTATTGGTTCTATTTTCTAATGTTCTTTTTATTGTTCTATAAGATTTTATTATTTTAATTCTACCTATTTTTATCGTTTTTCTTATATATTTTTTTACAATATCAAGTTTACTTTTTTTATTCTCTATATATTTTTTCTCATTACTAATAATTTCATTATTGTTTTCTACAATTTCATTTTTTTCTTCGTTTTTTGCACTAATCCCTATATTATTATTTTCAGATATTTCATTATCTTTTAAATCAGCATTGTTATCAAAATTTTCTTCTTGAATTTCATTTTCTATTTTATTATCTGTTGTACTGTTTTCTATATTATCTTCTTTGTTTTCTTCAATTATTATATTATTAGAAATGTTTTCTTCATTTTTAATTTCAATGCACATATTGGTATCTTCAATATTTATTGTTGATTCATTTAAAAGTTTTTGTTTCTTATTATCTCTTAATTTTGATATAATTTGTTTTATTTTTTCTTTTATATTTTCTAATATTGTATAAACTATATTTTCTTCTTTTTCTTCTTTAATTCTTACTTTATTTAAAATTACACCAATTATTCTTCCACCAACATTTTGAATATCTCTTTTAGATTTCCATAAGTCATCTTTTGCAGTTTTCTTTGCAACTAAAACTATAATAGACGAAGTTGCATATCTTGATAAAATTAATGAATCTATTTTGTTTAAAATAACAGTTCCATCTAATATAATCACATCATAAAATACACTTAAATCTTTTAACATTTGAGAGAACTTTTCTGAACTTAATAGTTCTGATGAATTAGGTGGTACAGTACCAGATGTAATAATATTTAAATTTTTTATATTTGTTTCTTTTATAAAACTATTTATTCTTTCATTTATTTCAATACCATTTTCATCTAAATTAGATAAAAAATTTGAAAGTCCCATATTATTAGGCATATTAAAAATTTCAGCCTGATTTCCTGTGGTTAAATCGCAATCTACTAAAATAACTTTTTTCCCAACATTAGCATAGCTTATTGCTAAATTTGCTGATATGTAAGATTTTCCTTCTTTTCCTGAACAGTTTGTTATTAAAATAATATTTTTATTTTTATTATTTACATTTAAAAATTGAATATTTGATCTAAGTTTTTTAAATGCTTTATTAGTTGATGTTTTCTCTACTTCAGACACTATTAATTCAACTTTTTTATTTTGCTTTCTTAATGGTATTAATCCTAAAACTTTTAAAGAAAAGTTAGTTTCGATATCATTACTATTTTTTATATTTTTTTCAATTCTCATCAAAACAATAATATAAGCTATATCAATTAAAATACCTATTATTAGTGAAGAAATTACACAATAAATAATTGAAAATAATTTACTAGAACTTACTATATGAGCATCATCTACGATATATATATATTTATTTGTATACATTGATATAATATTATTTTCAAATGATTTTGTTATTTCTGAGTTTATTTTTATAGCATTATCAGAATTACAATCAGTTACTTTTATCTGAAATGTATCTGATTTAGAGATTCTTTCTACAGATACATTTTTTCTATTAATTTCTGTATTTAAATTTAATTCTTCCTTAATATTCTGTAAATTAGAATCACTTTTTATTAATTCTTCAAAAGTTGACATTTTTTTATCTGTTAATTCAACAGTATTTTCATTTTGCCCATAACCTTCCATTTGCATTAACATTATTGAAGTAGATGAAATAAACTTTTCTGGCATAAAAAATACTGCATACATGATTCCAAATAGTATGCATATTATAATTACTAAAATTATATATAATCTTTTTTGTTCTAATTTTTCCAAAAATAACATAATAATTCCTCACAAAAACAAATAAAAAAATAAAAGACGCAAATAAAAGCTTTTATCCGCATCTTTTGTAAAATAATTTCAAAAAGATTATACCAAAATTTATTTAAAATATCAATACTTTTAACACAAAAAAGACATGTTTTATAACATGTCTTTGCTTTTTATTTTTATTAGATATTATAGTCTGAAACTTTTTTATAAGCATATATAGCTGATGCTGCAAGTGCTACTACAACAAACACTACTGTTCCACTTGTTCCAGCATAAGGTAATGAACTACTTACACGGTTTGTATTTGTTTTGTTAGAATTTGTTTTGTTTGTATTTGTTTTATTAGAAGAATTATTTACACCAGCTGAAACACTTTCAGAAGCTCCTACGTTTGCTGCATTGTTTGAAGATAGTGCTGCATTTATAGTATTTTTATTGTTACCACCAGTAGCTGTAATTGTTGGTGCTGTAGCTAAAGATGTAACATTTCCAATTGCTAGAACAACCATTAATATAACAATTAAACTAACTAATAATTTTTCTTTTCTTAATTTAAACATTTTATCCATCTCCCTATTACTTAACATCTGTTCATATTATAACATATACATTTTTTTTAATGCAAGTTTTTTTTACATTTTTTTTAATTGTAATGTAATCGTAATATATCTTATTCAAATGTCATATTTTTATACATTAAACCTAAATAAAACAATGTCTCCATCTTGCATTATATACTCTTTTCCTTCAGATCTAACTAATCCTTTTTCTTTTGCTTGAACCATTGATCCATTAGCTTTATTAACTAAATCTTCAAAAGAAATAACTTCTGCTTTTATAAATCCTCTTTCTATATCTGAATGAATTTTTCCAGCAGCTTGTGGAGCTTTAGTACCTATTTTTATAGTCCATGCTCTAACCTCAGGTTCTCCAGCAGTTAAGAAAGACATTAACCCTAATAAATTATAACTTGCTTTTATTAATTTATCTAACCCTGATTCTTCAAGTCCAAGCGCATCAAGCATTTCTGCTTTATCATTTTTTTCAAGAGTACTTAGTTCTTCTTCAATTTTTACACATAGTGGAATTACATCTGCACCTTCTTGTTTTGCATATTCGACAACTCTTTTTACATTGTCATTTTCGTAAGGATTTTCTAATTCTTCCTCTGAAACATTTGCAACATATAATGTTGGTTTCATCGTTAATAAGAAACTCTCTTTTAAAACATCTTTTTCTTCATCATTATATTCTAAAGTTCTTGCACATTTTCCTTCTTCTAAAGCTATTTTTACTTTTTCTAATATATCTATTTCAAATTGATATTTTTTATCTGCTTTTAAAAGTTTTTTTGCTCTATCTAGTCTTTTTTCTATTGTTTCCAAATCTGCAAAAATTAATTCAAGATTTATTGTTTCAATATCACGAATTGGATCTACATTTCCATCAACATGAACTATATTAGAATTTTCAAAGCATCTTACCACTTGCACAACACTATCAACTTCACGAATATGTGATAAAAACTTATTTCCTAAACCTTCACCTCGACTTGCGCCTTTAACTAATCCTGCAATATCGACAAATTCTACAACTGCATTTGTAACTTTTTGAGGATTGTAAATTTCAGCTAGTTTTTCAATTCTCTCATCTGGAACTGCAACAACTCCAACATTTGGTTCTATTGTACAGAATGGATAATTTGCGCATTCTGCCCCTGCTTTTGTAATACTATTAAATAAAGTACTTTTTCCAACATTTGGAAGTCCAACTATTCCTAATTTCATATTATATCATTCCTTCGCTTTACTTTAAAAAAATATGGAGCCCACTAGCGGACTTGAACCGCCGACCTCTTCCTTACCAAGGAAGTGCTCTACCACCTGAGCTAAGAGGGCATATTTTTTAATCAATTTATTTTTTTACAATAAAATTAGTATAACATTATTCTATCTTTTTTTCAACATTTTATTTAGAATAAAATATTGAAAAAAACAAACCAATATATATTATTGATTTGTTTTATTCATCTGCGTTTAGGCATTTTGTTGCTTTTTTTCTAATTCTTTGTATTGCATTATCTATAGCTTTTACTGGTGACTCTAGTTTAGCTGCTATATCTACATAGCTTTCTCCTTGAATATATCTATCTAATACCTTTTTTTCAAAAGGACTTAAGTTTTGTTCTATTTTATTTTCCAAAAACTCTCTATATTCTCTTTTGGTAATTGTTTCTAATGGATCTTCTACTGTATTAGTATCTAAAATATCTATAACTTCTGTATCTTCATTTTCATCATAAGCAGCTATATTAAGTGAAAAATAAGAATTCAAAGGAATATGTTTTTGCCTGTTAGATGTTTTTATAGCAGTAATTAATTGTCTTTCTATACATAAATTTGCAAATGTTTTAAATGAAATATTCTTCTTGTCCAAATCAAAAGACTGTATAGCTTTAAAAAGACCTATCATTCCTTCCTGTATCATATCATCACTTTCCGCTCCTATTAAGAAAAAGCGGTTTGATTTCATTGTAACAACATTTCTATATTTCTCCAATAAGTAATCTTGCGCCTCAATATCGCCTAATCTAATTTTTTCGATTAAGCTTTCATCTGAAATGTCTTCATATTTATTGTTAGAAAAATATGCGCTTTTATACATTTCTCGTTTTGACCTCCTAAAAATGCTTTGTAACGCTATTATATGTGCAAAGTTCAGCAATGTCAATACTTAGAATAGAAAATAAAATAAAAAAAGTAGAGCATTTTTTTAGCTCTACTATTTTTTTATTTTGCATAGTCAATTACTCTAGATTCTCTAATTACATTTACTTTTATTTGTCCTGGATATTCCATTTCATTTTCAACTTTCTTAGCAACATCTCTAGCCATTATTACCATATCTGCATCTGAAACTTTTTCTGGTTTTACTATTAATCTGACTTCACGTCCAGCTTGAATAGCAAATGATTTTTCAACACCTTCAAAAGAATCTGCAATTTCTTCAAGTTTTTCAAGTCTTTTAATATATGACTCTAATGTTTCTCTTCTAGCACCTGGTCTTGATGCAGAAATTGCATCAGCAGCTTGTACTAAAACAGCTTCTAAAGTAAGTGGTTCAACATCACCATGATGTGCTTCTACAGCATTTATTATTGATTCGTTCTCTTTATATTTTTTAAGAACTTCAACACCAAGTTCAACATGTGTACCTTCCATATCATGGTCTAATGCTTTTCCTAAATCATGTAATAAACCAGCTCTTCTTGCTATTTTTGAATTAATTCCTAATTCTTCAGCCATTATTCTAGCTAAATTAGAAACTTCAATTGAGTGATTTAATACATTTTGTCCATAACTTGTTCTATACTTTAATTTTCCAATTAATTTTATTATGTCTGGATGAAGATTATTAACACCTGTTTCTAAAGCTGCCCTTTCACCTTCTTCTTTAATGATAGATGCAACTTCTTCTTTAGCTTTTTCTACCATTTCTTCTATTTTTGCTGGGTGAATTCTTCCATCTTCAATTAATTTCTCAATAGCAATTCTTGCAACTTCTCTTCTTAATGGATCAAATCCAGAAATTATAACAGCTTCTGGTGTATCATCTATTATTAAATCAATACCAGTAAGTGTTTCTAATGTTTTTATGTTTCTACCTTCTCTACCAATAATTCTTCCTTTCATTTCATCACTAGGAAGTGCAACAACAGATACTGTTGTTTCAGATGTATGATCAGCAGCACATTTTTGAATTGCAAAACTTACAATTTCTCTAGCATTCTTAACAGCATCTTCTTTTGCCTTAGCTTCTAGGTCTCTGATTAATTGTGCCTTTTCTTGAGAAATTTCTTTATCTAAATCAGATAGCAATTGTTGTTTTGCTTGTTCCTGAGATAATCCAGAAATTCTTTGTAATTCTTCCATTTCTTTTTCATAAAGTTTTTCTAAGTCTTGCTTTTTTTGTTCGTTATCTGCTAGTCTTCTTTCTAAGTCTTTTTCTTTGCTATCATAAACAGCAACTCTTTTTTCTAAGTTTTCTTCTTTTTGAATCAATCTTCTTTCTTGTGCTTGTATGTCGCCTCTTCTTTCTTTAATCTCTAAATCTAAATCATTTCTAATTTGTAAAACTTCTTCTTTAGCTTTAATCAATTCTTCTTTTTTTAAGTTTTCAGCTTCTATTTTTACGCTTTCAATTAATCTTTTAGCTTCTTTTTCTGCACTTTGAATTTTAGATTCCGCAATTTTCTTTCTTATAAATACCCCTATTGGTATGAAAATTACAGCTGAGATTAGAAAAGTGGCAACAATAATTAAAGTTGTTTTCATAATTACATTTACCTCTTTCTATTAAATTTTCAATGTACAACAAAATTATTTCATAAATTCAATTAATTATTTATATAATTTATATTGTATTTTTTCCTACATTATTATTTTATATGTATTATTGTAAACTGTCAAGTTTTTTAAGTAAATTTAATTTTCAAACATCTTTATAATTGCTTTTTTATAAATGTCTTTTGCAATATTGTATCCATTTGGAATTATTTCAGAAAATTTATTCATACATACACTTCCATTAACTTCCATAACCAATATTCTTTTATCCGAAGCTAATGCTATATCAATACTTGCAAAGTTTATATTCATTGCTTTTCCTGCAAGTAATGCTACTTCTTTTACTTTATTTGCAAATTGGTCACTTTCATCAACTAATATTGGTACTGCACCATTATATAAGTTGTGTTTCCATGATACATAAACTTCCTCATTAAATCTTGGAATATAGCTTAAGTCCAAGTCTTTTATAATCTCAATATTAATATTTCTTTTTTCATTGATTTCATTAACTAATTCTCTTATAGTTTTCTTTCCATCTCCTATAACAGATGCTTTTTTCTTCTTATACATATATAGTATTTCCCCTGTAAGATAAATTACTCTATACTCATATTCTATATCTACATAAGGACAAGCACTTAATGTATCTTTATTTTCACCAAAGAGTTTTTCAACTGTTTCCTCTATTTCTTGCTTATTAGAGCAAAAATATACATCTTTTCCCTCGCAAGATTCATTTGCTTTTATAACTACTTTATTATTATTTTCTAAAAGTAGTCGTTCAGCATCTTTAATAAATTTTTCACCATAAAATTTACTTCTTGTTTTAGGATTAAAAATCATTCTGTGTTCAATTGTTGGTACATTATTTGATTTTAAAACATCATAGGTTGCAAATTTATCATGTGCTATATTATATGAATTTGCTGTATTTAAATCAAGTTGATAGCTCATTATATAATGTGTCTTATTTTCTTTTTCCAATTGCCTAATCCAATTATAGGAAATCATTTTTTGCTTTATATTTTCTTCTTTACAGATTTCATCTATCATTCTAAAAAATGGTTTACTTGATTCCATAATATTTCCTTTCTACATCTAAATTAAATAATTTTATTAAATATTTTGTTTTCGTTTGTTTTTATATATTTTGTTACAATTAGTAATGATATACTAAATAGTATTATTAAAGCAATTATTGAATTTTGTATATTAAAATATGAACATATCGCAATCACAATTCCACCTTGAATTACAACAATTATAAATTGAAAAATCATATTAAAGTTTTGTTTAACAACTGCATATTCTGTAGTCCAATTTAATTTTGGATTTTTTAAGTCTATTAGTATCATTAAATAATTATTAAGAATATTACAAAGCATTGCAATAATTGATGAAAATAGTATCATATCAATACTTAAGTCTTTTATAATAATTTTTGCAACAATCATAACATATACTATTGGAAATATATTTAAAATAATCCCAGGTAATATTTTATATAAAATCTGTTTATATAAAGGAATTGGTATCTGCTTCATAAATACAGAATCCTTTCCTTCTCGTGAAATTGCGGTTAACGCTATAAAATTAAACATATAAAGCATTAATATTATAACTAAAAAAACAGCAATTCCAATAGACGTATTAATATCACTTAGTAAAAATTCTGTATATATTTTCATAATATTTGGATCAGCATCTTTTACTGCAATAAATATTGGAAGTGAAAATATAAAAGGAAAAATTATTGATGGTAATACACATTGCATAAAAAATATTGGATTTCTAACTAATATTCTAAATTCCTTTTTTAAATATGAATTCCATAATTTATTTCTTTCAAAATCTTTAGAAATATCTAATTTTTTACTTTTTTTGTTTCCTAATGAAGAAATCTTTGTAACTGTTTTTATATATGTTCTAGAAACAAAACTACATATTACAAAATATATTAAAAGTGTTTCTGTACTTAATATTGCTAAAGCTTTTAATCCTTCTAAATTATTATAATTTAATACAGTATTTAATGCTGGTTTTAATGTAAATAAAATCTTTGAAGAATTATTTATTGCATCACTTTGAGAAATAAGAAGTTCTGCAAGCTCTGCATCAGATACTTCTTGATTACCAATAGAGCTTGAAAATATTTGTATCAAAATTATTAAAATTATTGTACAAAAAACAGATATATACTGTACTGCTTCCTTGTTTTTTATTATTTTTGTAAACTTCATAACTATTATTATAAGTAATGAAGACAATAATACAGGTACAATTGGAATTAATAATGAAACAACACCTGATATTAAGTAAAATATTATGTTACACTTTAATAAAATACCATAAACAACCAAAACTGGTACTAATACTGCTAATATAATAAAATATTGTGCAACAATTAAACAATTAAATTTTGCCATAATTATTTTTATTGGACTAATTGGAAGTGGTAATAAGTTTTCTATATCTTTTGAAAAAAATAGCAAATTTAAGCTTGTAAATAATGTATGAATTATTCCAAATCCAATAACTCCAGCAAAACATAATCCTACAAACAATATTTCTTGCTTAAATGGAATTAATTGTGAAATGGCCATATAAGCAACATATGAAAATATTCCCATAATATATCCATATACTATTATATATAAAATTAATTTTCCTACCTCAAGTCCATTTTTATTACTATTCTTATTAAATGAACTCTTTAATAAAATCTTGGTAAGCAACAATGTATCTCTCATAAATTTTACTCCATAAATTATTCTGTGATTTCCAAAAACAAATCTTCTAAAGACGCATCCTCTTTAAACTTTTTTTTCATTTCTTCATATGTTCCCACAAAAATTAATTTTCCCTTATTTATAATCCCTATTCTATCACATAATTTTTCTGCAACTTCTAAAACATGTGTAGAAAAAAATACACAATTTCCTTTGCTACTATGTTCTTTCATAAGAACTTTTAAATCATGTGCTGATTTCGGATCTAAACCTGTCATTGGTTCATCTAATATCCAATTTTTTGGATTATGAAGCATCGCACCTATAACAATTATTTTCTGTCTCATACCATGGGAATAACTTTGAATTCTATCATTCAAATTATCAAACATATCAAACATTTTAGAATATTTTTCGATTCTATTTTTTCTATCTTCCTTTGATACATTATATATATCTGCAAGAAAATTCAAATATTCTATACCTTTTAGTTTTAAAAATAAATCTGGACTATCTGGAACAAATCCAAATTCTTTTTTAGCTTTAATTGGATTTTCTTTTATACTAATATTATCTATTAATATATCGCCTTCGTCTATATCTAAAATACCTGTAATCATTTTTATCGTAGTTGTTTTACCAGCACCATTAGGTCCTAAAAATCCAAATATTTCTCCATTTTTAATTTCTAAGTTTAAATCATCTATAGTCTTTTTCTCTTTCACATATGATTTACTTATATTTTTTATTTGTATCATAATATTCTCCTTTGAAATTTAAGGACGTTCTTTTGAACGCCCCCTAAATTTCATTTTATTTCATTTTTGACAAAATTTTTAAAACTTCTGAAACACTCCAAGCTTGAGCAAAAGTTCCTCCTGCAATAAAAGGCATTTGTGAATTATATAATTCTGAAATACTTCCAATTCCAACATCATATACTTCTGTTTTAAAGCTAGAATACACATTTTTTATAATTTTTTCGTACTCTATTAGTAATTTTTCTTTTTCTAATCTATCTTTTTCATCATTAATTATATTTTTTAATGCATCATGATATAATCCTATAAGCCATACCCAAACTACGCCTTGATGATATGACATATCTCTTTCTCTTGCGTTTCCTTGGTAATAAGGAATATATCCTTCTTCTCCTTTAGCTAATGTACGTAATCCATATTTTGTTAATAATTTAGTAGTACAAGTTTTGAAAATAGTTTTACCTATTTCAGAAGATGGTTTAATTACTGGATATGTTGTAGAAATACTAAATAATTGATTTGGTCTAATTTTCTCATCTCCAATAACATCATATAATGATTTTTTCTTTTTATTATAAAATTGATTCTTGAATTCTTTTTGATGTTTTGTTGCTAATTTTTTATAATTATCTGATAACATTTTTTCATCAAACTTATTTGCTAAATTTTCTAAAGTTTTTAATGCATTATACCAAAGAGCATTTAATTCTACAACTTTTCCATTTCTAGGAGTAACCGCAAAATTATCTATCTTAGCATCCATCCAAGTATTTTGAGTTGTTTCTGTTCCTGATGATAGTAATCCATCTTTATCTATATAAATATTGTTATTATCTAAATCGATACCTTTCATATAATTTTCAGCAATATCTTTTAGTTTTTCATAAATATTATTTTTTATAAATTCATAGTCTTTTGTATATTGTAAATATTTATTAACTTGTTCAAAAAGTAAAAGTGAAGCATCAGCACTATTATATAATGGTCTATTATCAAAACCAGAATATCCGTTAGGAACTAATCCATATTTTATATCTCTTGTAAATGTTAATAATATTTCTTTTGCTAAATCAAATCTTTTTGTAATTAATAATAGACCTTCATAAGCAATTAGAGTATCTCGTCCCCAATCTAAAAACCAAGGGAATCCTGCAATTATTGAATGTGTCCCAAAAGATTGTCTATTTATTATAAAAGAATCTGCACTAATTATTAAGTCTTTCACTAATTCATTATAATCTTTCTCATTTTTTGTAAGTTTTGATTTTGAAATTAAAAGCTCAGAATTATTAACTACTGTTTGCAACCTTAGGATTTCATTTTTAAATACACTATTACTTTCAACTTGCTCTGTATTATCTTCTAAAGATGCTACAAAAGTAATTTCTTTTGTTTCTCTTGCCTTTATCAGAATTTCATATCTTCCAGGAACAATCAAATTTTCCTCTGCATCAAATCCTCTTTCTTCTTCTTTTAAATAATACATATTATTGAAAATATCATTTTCATGTATAATATATTCTCCATCATTTACATATGTATAAATTGGTGTGCTTGAATTCCCATCAATTTCAATTCTAACTTTATTTTTATCAATTCTTTGCTTTAGTAAAAATTGATGATTTGGAGTCATTGAATGGAAATCTCTAAAATTTAAAACTGGTGCTAAAGTTAATTTTGAATCATATTTTCCATTTTTTATATTATATTGTACAACAACTGTATTTCTACCATAAATCATAGAAATTGTTTTTGTGATTTTTATATCTTTAACTTTATAAGTAAATATAGGAAAATAATCTTTTTCAAACCTTTCTAAATTTTTATAACCATCTGAAATATAATTTTTACAAACATTAGTGTACAAATTATATTCTTCACCATTTGATTCTATTTTTTCATCTAATTTAGAAACTAATAAATGTCTCTGTGCTGGTGGAATTAATGGAGCAATTAAAAGTCCATGATATCTTCTAGTATTCGCTCCAATAACTGTTGATGAACAAAATCCACCTATACCATTTGTTATAATCCATTCTTTATTTAGGCATTCTTTTAAATCTATTTTCTTCTTACTTATTTTCATTTGTATTCTTCCTTTTATTAACTCATCTTTTTAATGCTTCTTTTTCTTAGCTTTTTCCATCTTTTCTATTTCTTTTGCTATTTTTTTATTTTCAGCAATTTTTGATTCAGTATTTTGAATTGAGCTTACTCTTTCGTTATACTTTTCTTTAAATTTACTTCTCTTATTTGTATTAGTTTTCTTTTTTATAAGTGATGGTTTGTTAGAAACCTTTACTAAACGTTTTTCATTTTGAGCAATTACTTTTTTCTGTTCTTTTAAAACAGATTGTAATAGCAAATATTCTGTATCATTTTGCATATCATGGAATTTTAAATCATTACATAACATTTCAATTATAGCAGCTGCTATAATTTCTGGATTATGACGGACTTTTCCATCTTTTATACAAGACATATTTCTTTGAATAATTTTTATATTGTAATTATTCAATTTTCTACTATCTATTTCAACTAAATCAGAACCTTCTTTATTATATTTTCTAATATATTCAGGAACTACTTCTCCAGTATCAGCTAAACAGTAGTCTATTATATCTGTGCCAACATGTTCTTTAATTACTCTAAAATGTTCTGATAAATCATAATTATCAGTTTGACCAGGTTCTGTCATAATATTTGAAATATAGAATTTCATTGCTTTACTATCTTTTATGGCTTTAGCAACATTTTTTACAAGTAAGTTTGGTAATACATTTGTGTAAAGACTTCCAGGTCCAATAATAATAACATCTGCATCTTCAATTGCTTCTATAACACCTGGTGCTGGTCTACAATTTGATGGTGAAACATAAATTCTATTAATTTTTGCACCACTTTTTGCAACAGCTTCTGGTATTTTATCTTTTTGTTTTATTGTTGTGCCATCTGCAAGTTCTGCACAAATTGTAATTTCATCAAAAGTAACTGGTATTACTTTGCCATTTATATTTAAAACTTCTGTACTTTTTGATATTGCTTCTGAAATATTTCCATATATTTCATTCATTGCAGTTAAATAAATATCTCCAAAATTTAACCCTCTTAATCTTTCATTATTGAAATTTAAGTTCATTAATTTACTCATTAGATCTTCTTTATTTGACATTGCAATTATACCATCTTTAATATCTTTTAATGGTAATGTATTTAAAGCTTTTCTAGAATTTGTAGGCACATTTCCATAATCAGACATTGTAATAATTGCAGTTATATTATTAGTATATTTTCTAAATCCTTCAATAACTGTATTTAACCCTTTTCCGCCACCTATTACAACTATTTTTGGCCCTTCTTCATATACTTTTCTATTAAAAATTAATGATTTTATATTTGCTTTAGCTTTCTTTCCTTGTTCTGTTGAAGCATTATTTGCCTCAATAATTATTTCTAAAGAGCGTTTTTGGATAAAAACAACACTAACAACAATAGCTATGAACCCAAGTACAAAAATTATAACTGTTTTTCCAAGTTCAAAAAATGTTATTTCCTCTGAAACTAAAATTTTGGAAATACCATAACAAACAAGTGCTACCCCTACTAAAATTAAAAGAATCCATCTTTTCACTTTAGTACTAGCCTTAAACCATTCAAAAAAAGATTTCATTATTTTTCATCTCCTAATACTATTATTTCTAGTTCTATGTCTAATTCGAATTTTTTCTTTACTTCTTGTTTTACATATTCAACTAGTTTTAAAACATCATTTGCTGTAGCTTTTCCTTTATTTACAACAAATCCAGCGTGTTTTGTAGACACCTCTGCATCTCCAACACTAAAACCCTTTAATCCACATTCATCTATTAATTTTGCTGTTATATATCCTTCTTTTCTTTTAAAAGTACTACCAGCATTTGGATACTCTAAAGGTTGTTTTTCTTTTCTTAAATTTGAATATTCTTTAACTTTTTCATCAATTTCCTTTTTATTTCCTTTTTGAGCTCTTATTGTTGTATCTATAATTATTGAATCTTTAAGCTTTGAAAAAATACTATTTCTATATTCAAATTTATGTTCTTCTAAATTTAATGTTTTAATTTTTCCATCCAAAGTCATATATCTTGACTTAACAACAATGTCCTTCATTTCACTACCATAGGCACCTGCATTCATACGAAGTGCTCCTCCTATAGTTCCTGGTATACCAGATAAAAATTCTAAACCTGCAATTTCCTCTTTTCCCGCAATTAGTGATAATGTTGCTAGTGTCATCCCAGATTCAGCTGTTATTTGTATTTCATTTGAACTTCTTTTAATTTTAAAATTATTCAAATTTAATTTTATAACAACCCCTCTAATTCCACCATCTCTAACTAAAAGATTAGTACCATTACCAACAAGAGTAATAGGAATATTATTATTATTTGCTAATTTTAAAACATCTTTTAATTCTTGTACTGAATTGATTATTATAAAATAATCTGCATTCCCTCCTATTTTGAAAGATGTATGTTTTGACATTGGCTCATTTATTAAAACATTTTTAGCAGTTACAATATCCTGCAATTGTTTTTCAAAATCTTCCATTCTTGCCATCCCCTTTTGTAGTTATTTTTATTTTATAAACGTATACATATACTATCATTTTTTCTTGAATTTTACAATAAGAAAACACTACTTTTTTCCTTTAAAAAAGTACAGGATTCTACAAATCAGTTGATATAATTAGAGTTTAACTATATACAAAATAAAAAAAAGAGCAATTATAAAATCGCCCTATATATCTTTTATTTCTTTTTATTAATTTTTAAAGATACTCCTGCCATTAGCATTATACTTAATCCTATAACTGTAAATATTATTGTTCCCCTTCCACCTGTTGCTGGTAATTGGAATCCTGATGTATTTTGTACCTCTAAATTTATACATTGTATTTTTGTATCACCTTTTTCATTTTCAACAAATCCTTCTTTTAGGTTTACCAACTCTGTATCCTTTTGATATTTAATATCCCATCTTGGTTCTCCTAATTCTGTACATGATACATCTATTTTTAATTCTATTTCATTTTTCAATCTATTATATCCATCTGGTGATTTTGTTTCTTTTATATAATATGTTCCAGCTCCTAATCCACTATATATTGCGTGTCCTAATTCTTTTATTACATTTCCTTCTTCATTCTTTACTTCATTTGATGTTATTTTTGCTATTTCTACTTTTTCTCCAGTTAACTCTCCATTTTCATCTTCGATAGCTTTATATATTGTAAATTCTGCTCCTGATAAATATTCTAGTTCTGCAGTTACTAGATTTTCTTCTGTCACTTCATTTTCAGATGTACTATCATCTTTAATTTCAGCAATTTTGCTTATATCTAATCCAATGGCATATGTATATGTATATACTGTTGATGTTTGTGTTGTTTCATCTGTATATGGATTATTTGAATATGTTAAATATGCTTGGTTAGTATTTGCTACATTACCTGCTTCTGCCTTTTCATTTAGTTTTGCATTATAATTTATAATTACATCTTGTCCTTTTTCTATTCCTTTTCCTATTTTATCTACTATGTTACCAAAGTTTAATACTATATTTCTATTTCCTGTTTCTTCATCTAATTCATTCGTTAAAGTATAATCTGTATATTTACTTCCTCCAATTGTTACTACTAATGAATTTTGATCAAAATCAAATCCCTTTGATAATATATCTGTTATTACATATGTAAATTGTTTATATGTGTCTGTATTTGGAATTGATGTATTTAGCTGAAATCCTATATCATAGTCTTCACCATCTTTTTTATAAGTTGCTGTATTTCTTATATTATCTAATATATATGTTTTTTCTACATTGTTTTGTTCTTCTTCATTTTCTACATCACTTACAACTGTTCTTATTTCTTTTTTGATATTATTTCCTGTTACAGATTTTGTTAATGTTGGTACTGAAGTTTTTACATACATTGTTACGTCTTGTACTACATCTAATAAGTATCTACTATACATATTATCATCTTTATGCTCTGCATCTATATTTGCATCTATTACTACATAATATCCTGCTTGTAATCCTGTTATTTGATAATATGTAGTTTCTGCTCCTGTTATACTATCTGCTGATTCGATAAATTGATTTGTTGACTTTGTTTTTTCAATACCTTTTTCTACTATGTAATCTGCAACTATATTAACAAAATCTCTTACTCTTGGTCCGTCATATTTTTGACTCTCATTTTGAGATAATTTATCTGCAATTTCTGTTGCTGTATTACAATCATTATATTCATCTGCATATTTTGAATATTCTGGATTTTTTAATCTTTCCAAAATTGCATCTCCATGTGTTTTATCTGAATCTACAATTAATGTATCTAAATTTTCTCCCCATTCTATATTTGATAATACTGCATTTCCATTTTCATCTGCACAAAAATCTCCTGAGAATATTTGAAATGCATCATATGTATGTCCATCTTTGTTATTTCTTACTGTTATTGTATATGTTTTATCATCTGATGGATTTGTTTGTTTTTCTGACTCATAAAATACTTTTATAGTTTTCTCTTCTTCATTTGCTTTATCCTCTACAACATATGGCACATTTAATACTGCTGGATTACTGTAATTGGCTTTCCTATTGGCAGTTAATTTTCTACTTAATTTTGATTCAGTAATCTCAGTTCCTATTGTCTCATAAATGTTAGATTCTGTTTTGCTATTATCTTTAACATTATCATAATAATACTCTATGTTATAATCTCCCCATAAATTTGCTGGTTCATAAACTTCTGGTTTCTCTTTCCATACAGGATATAAAGTTTTGGTAGGATTAGCAGCTGTTAATACTATTTCTTGATTTTCTGTGTATTTAACTTTTGATGAATTATCTTCTTCAGCCCATCCTAAGAAATCATATCCTGGACGTGTTGGTTTTTTTGTTGATACATTAAATGTTGTACTTGGTTCAAGAGTATTATCACGTTCTCCCTCTGGCATATTTTCTACATTATAGTCATTAGTTTTATAATCTAATGCATATATTTTTTTCCATACCGCATATAATGTTGTAGTACCTGTAACATTTATATTTCCACCTCCATAATAACTTGGAGAGGTTGCATTTGAACTAGTACTCCATCCCAAAAAAGTATATTCTGGTCGTGTTGGCTTAGTTGATGAAATAGTAAAGTCATGACCACTTTCTGTAACACTAGTAGCTGTTTGTGATGCTGGCACACCACTTCCTCCATTTGCATTATAATTTAAATAAAATGTATTACTAAAAAAGAGGAAAAGAGTTTCATTTGCTTTATATGGAGCGTTTCCTGTTATATTATAATGAACCGCCACATAGTTATTATTAGGAGCAAGTCCACTAGTATAAGTACTAGGCACAGTAGTATATGTGCTCCAATTGTAGCCAACATAACCTAAAAATCCAGCACTTTGAGCAAGACTTCTAAGATTCGTAGAATGATTATATCCCGAATGTCCTGTTGATTGTAGACATCTAGAAACAATTTTTTTCCTCTGTACTGCACTATTTTTTACTACCTTTACTACCTCAACTGAAAATTGTTCTCCGCTTACAAGTGCCGCCAAACTCTTTAATGGTAAAATTATTTGTAGTAATACTACCATTAAAATCGTTAAAATTAATAATTTCTTTTTTGTCATTTTTATAGTCCTCCATAAAATAATAATATTATTATTTTTCACATAAATATTATCATAATAAAATGAGCGAGTACAATTTATACTCACTCATAAAATCAAAATGCTTAATATCCAACATTTTCAAGTCTTTTAAAATTTTATGTTACAAATATATTTCATACCATTTTTTTGAAACACTTATAAATGTTGGATTTCACTACTATGTTAAGAATTGGTAACTTGCGCATCACATTTGAAATGCTTATAATAAAAAAAGAGGTAGAATTTGAATTCTACCTCTCAAAATTTTTTACTAATTTAATGTATTAGATGATACTTCTTTTATATTAATATCTCTAACGTGTTCAATTTTTTCCCATGTTGTAGTTGGTTTTATTAAACATTTTATATTTATTAAAATCCATGAACCAAGAAATAGTGGATAACATATAATTCCTTTTATCATTGGTTTGATTTCTTTTTTCTCTAATGCCATAATTAATGTTCCTGTTATAACTGGAAGTATAAATGTAGCAATTAGATATCTTGAAAAGTTTCCAACTAAATCTGCAAATGTCATTTCTGCACCAAAATATAATAATGTATTTACTCCTAATAAAAGGAATGTTAATAACATCATAGGAATACCAAACATATATAATAAACCATCAAAATTCATTAATGTTTTATGTTCTTTTACTCCATCTGCTAAATCTTTAGTGTATCTTTTCATACATTGTAAATGCCCAACTGACCATCTTGAACGTTGTGACCAGCTTGCTTTAAATGTTGTAGGTTGTTCATCATATACTATCGCATCAACAGCCCAACCTAATTTTCTACCACTAGCTATATTTATTAAAGAATATTCAATATCCTCTGTTAAAGTTTCTGTTTGCCATCCTTCTGGTTTTAATAAATCAAATTTTACCATAAAACCTGTACCATTTAATAATGGTGATAAACCTAAATTATATCTTGCTAAATGGTAAAATCTATGCATCATCCAATAAAATATTGCATATCCTGATGATACCCAACTATCAGTAGGATTTTTTATATCTCTATATCCTTGAACAACTTCTTCTCCTTGGCATAATTTTTTGTTCATGTTCTTCAAGAAATTTTTATCAACTATATTATCTGCATCAAATACACACATCGCATCATAATCTGCATTTTCTTCTATTTTTTGTTGTAAGAACCAGTTTAAAGCAAATCCTTTTGTTTTATGTTCTTCATCAAATCTCTTTAAAACTATTGCTCCTGCATCTTTTGCTATTTGAGCTGTATTATCATTGCAATTATCTGCAATAACGTATATATCATATAATTCTCTTGGATAATCTTGCTCTTGAAGACTATCTACTAAGTTTTTAATTACGGATTCTTCATTATGAGCTGGAATTACAGCCATAAATTTATGATCTTTTTCAATTAATAATTTTTTGTCTTTTAATTTTATTAGTGAACAAAAACTTACTACAATTTGATATGCCCAATATATAGTTATTATCCATATCAAAGCTTGTTGTAAAAGATATAAATATTTCATCTTTCGACCTCACTTTATTTTATTTTGGCACTAATTGCCAACAATGTTTTTACACATTTTCTATTATACCATTTTATGGATTTCATTTCAAGTTTTTTAAGAAAAATTAAGAAATTTGTAGAATTACGCCTACTTGTATTATAAGGATTTTGAAAAATTTTATTAGTAAATTATATGCAATTTTTTTGAAAATATGAAATTTAGGTGAAATTTAGGGACGCTCGAAAAATTTCATTTTTAGAATTATATATTATTAAAGAATAATATATAATAGGAAATCCATATAAATTTCCTATTATATAAAAAAGTGAAATTTAAGGAGCGTCCCTAAATTTCACTTCACAAAATCTTTTATAATCTTATTCTTCATTTTCAGTTTCTGAATATAAATCTTTTCTTGTTAAATTTATTCTTCCTTGATTATCTATTTCATAAACTTTAACAGTAACTTCATCTCCAACTTTTAGTACATCTTCAACTTTATTAATTCTTTCTTTTGAGATTTTAGAAATATGAAGTAATCCTTCTTTTCCTCCACCTAAATCAACAAATGCACCAAATGTAGCTATTCTTGTTACTTTTCCAGTATATATTCCTTCTACTTCAATTTCTCTTGTTATATCTTCAATAATTGTTTTTGCTTTATATGCACCATCAATATTATCTGAATAAATATATACTGATCCATCTTCTTCGATATCAATTTTAACTCCAGTTTCTTCAATAATCTTATTAATAACTTTTCCACCTGAACCAATAACATCTTTAATTTTTTCTGGATTAATTTTCATATTAATAATTTTTGGAGCATATTTTGAAATTTCTTTTCTAGGTTCTGCTAGTTGTGGAGCCATAATATCATCTAAAATATATCTTCTTGCTTTTGCTGTTCTTTCAAAAGCTTCAGCTATAATTTCATAGCTTAATCCATCAACTTTAATATCTACTTGGATAGCTGTAATACCATCTCTTGTTCCACCAACTTTAAAATCCATATCTCCAAAGAAATCTTCAATTCCTTGAATATCTGTTATAACAACATATCTTGAAGGATCATTTTCATCTGTAATTAATCCTGTTGAAATACCTGCTACTGGTTTCTTAATTGGAACACCAGCATCCATTAATGCAAGTGTTGATGCACAAATACTTCCTTGAGATGTTGAACCATTTGAACTTAAAATTTCTGATACAACTCTTATTGCATATGGGAATTCTTCTACTGTTGGTAATACTGGAACTAATGCTTTTTCAGCTAATGCACCATGTCCAATTTCTCTTCTTCCTGGACCTCTTGATGATTTTGCTTCACCAACACTATATCCTGGAAAGTTATATTGATGCATATATCTTTTTGATTCTTCAGTATCTAATCCATCAAGCATTTGTTCTTCACTCTTCATTCCAAGTGTTACTATAGACATTACTTGTGTTCTACCTCTATTAAATAAAGCACTTCCATGAACTCTAGGAATTAATCCAACTTCACATGATAAAGGTCTTATATCATAAATTCCTCTACCATCAACCCTTTTCCCTTCATCTAAAATTAGTTTTCTAACTGTTTTCTTTTCTAATTTATATAGAGCGTCTGCTATAGCTTTGCTGTCTTCTTCTAATTTTTCTTCTCCATATTTTTCACCATACCAATTCTTTACGTCTTCTGTAAGCTTGTCTATTTTTTCATCTCTTTCTGGCTTATCTGGTGTTTGAACATCTTGTTTCATTCTCTCTGAGAATTCATTTGCTACTATATCATATACTTCTTCATTTACTGCAAATGATGTATATTCAAATTTTGGTTTACCAATTTCATTTTTAATATTTTGAATAAATTCGCAAACTCTTTTGATTTCTGTATGTGCCATTTTGATTGCATCTAACATTGTATTGTCTGGTATTTCATCTGCACCAGCTTCAATCATAGCAATTTTATCTGCTGTTCCTGCAACTGTTAATACTAATCTGCTATTTGCTCTTTGCTCTTCTGTTGGATTAATAACTATTTGGTCATTTACATATCCTACAGCAACAGCCGCTGTTGGTCCACCAAATGGAATATCAGATATTGATAATGCTGCTGATGTACCTATCATTGCGCATACTTCTGGTGAGCAATCTTGTTCTACTGATAATACTAAACAAGAAACAACTACATCATTTCTAAAATCTTTTGGGAATAGTGGTCTTATTGGTCTATCAATAGCTCTTGCTGTTAATATCGCTTTATCTGTAGGTTTTCCTTCTCTTTTTGTAAATCCTCCTGGAATTTTTCCTACTGCATATAATCTTTCTTCATAATCTACTGAAAGTGGAAAGAAATCTATTCCTTCTTTTGGCTCTTTTGATGCTGTAACATTTACAAGCACTGTAGTTTCTCCATATTTTACAAGAACACTACCATTGGCAAGCCCTGCCATTTTTCCTGTTTCAATTGTAAGAGTTCTTCCTGCTAACTCCATACTATAAGTTTTAAACATTTTTACATCTCCTTTTAATTATTTTAGTAATTTATTTGAAATGTAACCTCTACAATATATACTCTCTAGAAAATCTTAAAATATACATTGTGCAAGCTACTATTCAAATAAATAACCACATATATTTTACTATAAGTAAATTTAAAAAGCAATAAAAATTTGAAAGTATTATGTAAATTATATAACAGGAGGAATACTTTATGCTAAAAATTTTGAGTGGTAAATCCCACACAAATTTGTTGTTAAAGATTCAAGAAATGAGGTACAGAAAAACCAGGGTGCAGAACACTAAGACCTTACTGCATACAATTTACCTAAATTTCAAAAAAGGGTCTGCACTTTAATGTGCAGACCCTTTTAATTATTTTCTTAAAGATAATTTTTTTACAATTTCTCTATATCTGTTAACATCTTTTTTAGCTAAGTAGTTTAATAAGTTTCTTCTTTTACCTATCATTTTTAATAATCCTCTTCTTGAATGATTATCTTTTTGGTGAACTTTTAAGTGTTCTGTTAATTCTGAAATTCTTTCTGTTAAAAGAGCAATTTGAACTTCTGGAGAACCAGTATCATTTTCTTCTCTTTTATGTGTAGCTATAATTTCTTGTTTTCTTTCCTTAGTCATTTTCTTTTTCCTCCTATTTTTTATATTTGCCATGTACTGGGAATAAAGTAGGTTTTTTCCTTTAATCTAAGTATATGGTATTTTACGTTAATTATTTTACTACATTTATTTAAAAAAATCAAGCATCTTCATTAATCTTTTATTGTTTTATAATTTTTTTCTGTATAATCAACATATAAAACTAATTCTAAAATAGCAACTGCAAACATTACATTTATTAATGTTGGAGTTACAGGTATTCTTGCTATTGTAATAATACTTGTAACTGTTGCTTCTGTCAAAAGAATTATTGCTAGTATTTTTCCTAAAAGTTTTGACATTTTTATTTTTCTAAATCTAATTATCATATATGCCACTATAGCAATTGTTACTATTACAAGTGGTATTAAGTATGGTCTTACAATATCTCTTATTCTTACTTTAGGATTTACGTTTACATTAATTGATTCTACAGTAAATTCTGTTCCATATTTTTCATTTACTTTTGCTACCAAATTTTGTTTTTCTTCATCTGTCATAGATTCTACATTTATATTAACAGCATCATCAAATAATTCTAATTTCCTTACTAGTACTTCTTTATTATTAAAAACTTCTTTACAAATATCTTTTATATCATTTATATTAATTTCTTTACTTACTACTAGATTTACAGATTCATGTTGCTCATATAATAACGATACATTAACTCCTTTTAAAGCCACTACTACAATTCCTGCAATAATAATAAGAATTAGACCTAATAGCAATATTTTTTTTGTTCCACTTAATTTCATATTATATCCTCCATATTTTAATTTACATTATTTTTCTTAAATCATACCAATAATGTATAGTAATCCACTATATAATGCTTGTATAGCAATACCCCAGAATAAAACCATTCCTATACTACTAATTACAGCACCTGACATAAATGTAAATATAATAGCAACTATTGCTACTGGAATAATTGCAAGATATAATTGTTTCATTGTTTCTGTAAACACTAACTTAATATCATCATTTTTGTTTAAATTTTCAAGTAGTTTATATTCAAATAACATATTAATTCCTACTACCCCTGCAAATGCAATTAATGAATTTAATGTAATAAGAACGTTTGTATATCTAAATGCTAAAGTTACAATAGCAGTATATCCTACATTAAAAATTGCAAATTTTAATCCCATTAATTTATATTTTACAATCATTACAATTGAAAGTATTAAAACAATTACAGCAAAAGAAATAATTGCAATTATTCTTGTTTCTGATGTTATATGTGATTGTATATAATTATCTGCATTTAATTTATATGATAAAGGCATTTTTTCTAAATTTAAAATTCCAGCCACTCTTGCTGTACTATTGTATGTTATTACAAAATCTTCATATTCTGATGAAGCTTGTCCTAAAGGAATTTGAAGCACTCCATTTATTAATTCATCTCCAAAATATGTTTGTAATAATTCTTGATCATCAAGTTCAACACCTACATATGTTGTTGTTTCTATTCCCTTTTCATCTGTTTGTCTTACATAAGTTTTACTTATCTCTTTTAATTTTTCTGTGCCTTCTTTATTTAATTGAACAATTAAATATGATTGATAATTATTATCATTATTTGTATATGTTGCAGATACATTTTTTATATGTGAATTATCTAACAAAACAAGTCCGTTTTGATGATCTACTACTTCAAATTTTCCTTTTGTAGCAATCATAGATTCTTGAATTTCAACATTATCATTATCTGGAACTTCTACAACTAATTCTCCAGTAACTTCATCTAATCTAATATTATATTCATATAAATCAAGAGTCTCTAATCTTTCTTGAATTATTTTTTTAGCTTTTTCGAAATTAGTTATATTAATATCAGCATCTTCATTTGCTTTTAATACTCTTTTTTCTATTTTATATCCTTCTAACGTTTTATCTTCCTTTTTTTCTTGAGATTCAGTTGGTGTATCTGAATTTTCTGTATTTTCAGAAGATATAGGCTGACCATTTTCATCAACTAAGTCTATTTCTGGACTACTTGTGGTTGTATCATTACTTACAACATCACCAGCATAATTTCCATTCTTATCTACATAAACTTCTTTTTCTTCTTCTGATGTATTAAGAATAAATCTTAATTCTCTAATTCCATCAAGTTCCATACCATAACTAAATTTTGGTAATATATTTTTCCATACACCTTGATTTTGAATATACAATCCACCAAATGCTATTGCTGATATTAAAATTACAATTAATACTACAGCTAATGTTTTAAATCTTTTTAAATTTTTTTCCAAAACAACTACCTCCTATAATAAGTTTGTATCATTAATTATTAATTCAAACCATAATCCTAAATATTTTGCTGCTCTTTTACTCATTTTAGTTCTATCCATAAATATTTCAAAATAATCAATAACTGGACAAATTTTTGTATCTATTTTTAAATTTAAGATAGCTTTTCTTTCTTCTGTATCTATCTTTAATTCTGAACTTGTAACCGCATAATTTACTTCATCATGCTTATCAAAAAGACTTCTATCTGATTTTGATACTCTGCTTCTATGGGCATCTGATTTATCTGCTAAAATTAAAGCAGCAGATATATCGCTAACAGGTGTTCCTGTTGATTCATCATGATTTCCAATTGCCATAATAATCTCAGTTCTTTCTTTTACATCCATTCCCATATCTTTTAAAATATTATAAGCTAAAATTGCACCTGTATGAGCATGATCTACTCTATTTACAGAATTTCCAATATCATGCATATATCCTGCAATTTTTGCAAGTTCTATTCTTCTTTCATCATACCCTAATGATTCTAGGATTTGTGCAGCTCTTGCTGCAACAAGAGAAACGTGTCTTATTGAATGTTCTGTATATCCTATAACATCCATTTGTTTTTGAGCATTTATTATAAGTTCATTAACTTCAGCATTATTTACAATATCCTCGAAAGTTATCATATATCCTCCTTTGCTCCATTATTTATGTAAACATACTTAGGCGTAAGTTTTATACTTGTAAATTGTATATTAAATAGAAAAAAATATCAACATATTTTAAAACAAAATTTAAAAATTAACTCCTAATATTCCACCAATAGCTCCTCCTAATATTCCCAAAACAATGAAAATTAATGAATTTAATGATAAAGAAAAATCCATTAAAACACAGCTAGAAATTATGTATAACATAAAAATGTATGAAATTCCAAGAAAACTTCCAAAAACTATACCTTTTTCTTTTTTATTTCTTGTCATATTAAACGCACTAACTAAAAGAGAAAAAAATACAATTCCTATAATTACAGGATTTAATAAATTATCACTCATATTTGTATTACTCATTATTATTGATAAAATAATAATTAATATAAAAGAAATTAAAATTGATAATAATAAATTTTTTAAAAATACTTTCATAAACACCTCACTAAAAAAAGAAAATTTCTAATACATTATATTAGAAATTTTCTTTTTTATTCCTTTATTAATTTAATTCAATAACACTAGACTCTTCATCTGAAACAACATTTTCATTATTTATATCATTATCATCTTCAGATATAGTATTATCTACTACATTATTATTCGAATCTTCTGATGAAACTACATTTCCACTAGTTGGATTAGTATTTTCGTCATTATCATCTTTTGGCAATTCTTTTTTTAATTTTGATTGTATAGGATTTCCTGTTTCATCTACATTATTTAATCCATTGTCTTCTAAGTAGTCTTTTAATTCTACTGACGCTTCATTATATTCTATATAATATGTTGTTTTTCCATTTCTAGTTATTGCATATATCTTACTATAAACACATGGCAGAATTAGTCTTTCTGTTGTTACATCAAAAATACCATATAAATCATCATAATTCACAACAATTCCTTTTATTCCAACAGATGGTGGTATTAACAATACACTTTGCTCATTACCTGAGGTAGATGATGTTGCTGTTGTTTTATATCCAAATCCTTCATAAGAAAGGTTCAATTTTTGTTCTCCATCTTTATTAACCAATCCATATTTACCATCTTTTTTTACTGGAATACATGCATCAAATAAAACTCTTGGATTTCTAATTTTTTCTAAAGAAAAGGAACTAACATATTCCTCTTTTAATCCTATTTCATCATTTTCTGGATGTACTAAAACCTCACCAGTTCTACTAACCACTCCATATTCCTTACCTTTTTTTACTAAATATAATTGATTTTCTCCATCATCATCTAATAAAGAAATTTCTTCATATCCTGATGATGAATCAATTATTGTACCTCCTTCAGAATTTAAAAGTCCCATTGTTCCATTTTCAACTGTTATATAAAATTCTCCAACATTTTGAGCATAAATTATATTATCATATTTCCTACTTAATATTTCTCCTGCCTTTTGATTTTCATTTCCAAAAGAAAATACCCCATAATATTTAGAAGATGCTTGTGTGTCAGCAACAATTACTAATCCATCTATTATAGCTCTTAGGTTTTCATAATCTCCACTCATTTCTGTATAACCATATTTTCCAATTGTGGCTTTAGCATTTGCAACTCTATTGGCTAAAGTATAAATTTTCTTTCTATATTCTTTCCAAGAAATATTTATATTAAACATTTTCTGAAGTGAATCTAGTGGTACATAAATTTTTCCATTTTGATAAACAATTTCATTTTGTAATTTATAAGTTTCTGAATATCCCTTTTTATTCTTTACAACCACAGGTATTTCTGCAATTTTAGGACTAGGAGCTGTTATTTCAATATATTTATCATAACTATCATTACCAGCTGATAATGTAACAATTTCATAATCACTTTGTAAATAACAACTATCTTCATTTTCATTATATTTTTTATATTCGCCTTTTGTATATGTATACCCAAGAGCACTAGATATCATTCTAACATCTACATATGTTACTCCTTCAATTTCTGTATACATACTATTATTGAATGATTTTATTTGTACTCCATCAATATAAAATTTTTCTGTGATAGAATCTTTATAGCTTATAATTATTATCATTACAAATAGTAGTGCAATAAACACTCCACACAAAATAATTGATAACATTACTGCTCTTCTTTTTCTGTCTCTGCTTTCAATTTCTTGATTATAAGAATTGCTTTCTTCTAGATTCATAAAAAACCTCCTATTATTCTTTTGTATATCCGTAATTCTTATAGAATTCATCTCTAAATGATAATAAATTATCATTCTCTATTTCAATTCTAACTCTATCCATTAATTTAGTCAAGAATCTCAAATTGTGAATTGATAATAATCTCACACCTAAAATTTCTTTTGTATTAATTAAATGTCTTATATACGCTCTTGTATAATTTTTACATGTATAACAATCACATTCTGAGTCTAATGGTGTAAAGTCTTTTTCATATGTTGCATTTCTTACTACTAATTTTCCATGAGAAGTCATTGCTGTTCCATGTCTTGCAATTCTTGTTGGCAATACACAATCACACATATCTATTCCCGCAATAGCAGCCTCTATTAAATAATCTGGTGTTCCAACTCCCATTAAATATCTTGGTTTATTCTCTGGCATAAGTGGCGCTGTATAATTTAAAATATCCAAAAATTCTTCTTTAGGTTCTCCAACACTAATTCCTCCTATAGCATAACCTGGAAAATCCATTTCTATTAAATCTTTAGCACTTTTTTCTCTTAAATCTTTATAAAATCCTCCTTGTATAATTCCAAATAAACCTTGTTTATCTATTGTTGTATGAGCCTCTTTACATCTTGCTGCCCATCTAGTAGTTCTTTCCATAGATTTTTTTGTATATTCATAGGTTGAAGGATATGGACAACATTCATCAAATGCCATTATAATATCTGCACCTAAAGCTTCTTCAATTTCCATTGCTTTTTCAGGACTTATAAATTGTTTACTTCCATCTATATGTGATCTAAATTCAACACCTTCTTCTTTTATTTTTCTTAAAGCTCCTAAACTAAAAACTTGAAATCCTCCGCTATCTGTAAGAATTGGTCTATCCCAGTTCATAAATTTGTGAAGACCACCTGCTTGTTTTACAAGTTCATGTCCTGGTCTTAAAAATAAATGATATGTATTGGATAAAATAATTTGAGCTTGTACCATTTCTTTTAATTCATCTGGTGTCATAGCCTTTACTGTTGCTTGTGTTCCAACTGGCATAAATATTGGCGTTTGTATATCTCCATGTGGAGTATGAATTACACCTCTTCTTGCTCCAGATTGTTTACACGTATGTAATAATTCATATGTTATTGCGTTTTTCATTTTTTCCCCCATTTATAATATAATCATTGCATCACCAAAGCTAAAAAATTTATATTCTTTTTCCACTGCTTCGTTATATGCTTTCATAATAAAATCTTTCCCTGCCAAACTTGATACTAACATAATTAAAGTTGATTCTGGTAAATGGAAATTAGTAATTAAACTATCTATGCATTTAAATTTATATCCTGGATAAATAAAAATACTTGTATCTCCCTCGATTTCTTTTACCCTTCCATTTTCATCTGAAACAGATTCTAGTACTCTACATGAAGTTGTACCAACAGCAATTACTCTATTTCCATTTAATTTTGCTTTATTTATTTTATCTGCATCTTCTTTTTTTATATAATAATGTTCAGAATGCATTTCATGTTCTTCAACAGTTTCAACTTTTACTGGTCTAAAAGTTCCTATCCCAACATGAAGTGTAACATTTGCCACCTCAACACCTTTTTCTTTTATTTTTTCTAAAAGCTCTTCTGTAAAATGAAGTCCAGCAGTTGGTGCTGCTGCTGAACCTTCATATTTAGCATAAACTGTTTGATATTTTTCATTATCTTCTCTTGAAGCCTCTGTAATATATGGAGGAAGTGGCATCATTCCTATTTGATCTAAAATTTCATTAAATATTCCATCATATTTGAATTCTACTTTTCTATTCCCACCTTCTAAAACTTCCAAAACAGTTGCATTTAAAAGTCCTTCACCAAAAACAACTTTACTACCTGGCTTTAATTTATTTCCAGGTCTTACCATAGCTTCCCAAATATCGCCTTCAATTCTTTTTAATAATAAGAACTCTACATTAGCACCAGTATCCTTTTTCCCATAAAGTCTTGCTGGAATAACCTTTGTATTGTTAATTACTAAACAATCTCCTGGTTTTAAATATTCAATTACATCTCTAAATACTCTATGTTCTATTTTTTCTTCATTTTTATTTAATACCATAAGTCTTGCTTCATCTCTTTTATCATAAGGGTGTTGAGCTATTAATTCTTTTGGTAATTCATAATTAAAATCAGCGACCTTCATCTACTTTATCCTTTCTATTTGTCTTTTTTTCTAATGCTTTATCTGACATTTCAAGTTCTTTTAAAAGTTTTTCAGCTTCATCTCTTAAATTTGTATTTTCTGTATTCATAATTACTATATCAGAATTTTCAACATAAAAACTTGCGGGTTTTTGTGAACTTAGTCTTGCTTTAGCAGTATCTACATCAAGTCCATCTCTGTTACAAATTCTTTTTATTTGAACCTCTTCTGGTGCAACTAATGAAATAACACTATCACAAACTTTATCTAAATCAGCTTCAAATAATAGTGGTGCATCTATAACTGCATATTTAATTTTAGGATCTGCAAAAGCTTTTATTCTTGTATAAATTTCTCTTGCAATATGAGGAAAAGTTATTGAATTTAGTCTTTTTCTCTCATTCTCATCACTATAAATTATATGAGCTAAAGCTCTTCTATTTAAATTTCCATCTTCTAATAAAATATTATCTCCAAAAACATTTACTATATCTTGCAAATAATCTGTTCCTGGAACAGATAATTCTCTTGCAACTTTATCAGCATCTACTACTTTTATATCTTCTCTTTCTCCTAAAATTTTACTAAAAGTTGATTTTCCTGACCCTGAAGTTCCTGTAACTCCTAATATTTTCATATTAAACATCCTCTCCATATTAAATTGTTTTTATAGCTCTTGTTGCTAAAAAATCACATCTGTTATTATATTCATTATCGCTATGACCTTTCACCTTTATAAATTCTACTTTATGCTTTTGTACTAAACTATATAATTCTTCCCAAAGTTCTCTATTTTTAACAGGATCTTTACTTGCAGTTTTCCAATTATTCTTTTTCCAATTGTATATCCAGCCTTGATTAAAAGCATTTACAACATATGCACTATCACTATAAATCTTTACCTCACACTCTTCTTTTAGCAATTTTAGTGCTTCTAGAACTGCTGTTATTTCCATTATATTATTGGTTGTATCTTTATTTGCTCCTGAAATTTCTTTTGAAGTTTCGTTATACATTAAAATTGCACCCCAACCACCTGGACCAGGGTTTCCAGAGCATGCTCCATCTGTATATATTGTAACTTTTTTCATAATTTCTCCTATTTAAAATTTTACGAATAATCCTAAATTTTAAAATAATTTGTTTTTTTTATAAATCTATGATATTATACCAGTAAATTGAAAATATTACAATACAGGTGGTGATTTATTTTGGACGGAATATTAGGTATAGTATCTGAATATAATCCTTTTCATAATGGACATATTCGTCATTTAGAGTTATCTAAACAATTAACAAAAACTGATTTTACAGTTGCTGTAATGAGTGGTAATTTTGTTCAAAGAGGTGATACAGCATTAGTTGATAAATGGACAAGAACTGAAATGGCTCTAAAAAGTGGAATTGATTTAGTTATAGAACTTCCAGCTGTTTATGCTCTTTCTAGTGCAGAAAACTTTGCAGATGGTGCAATAAAAATTTTAAATAGTTTGGGAGTTGTTGATTACCTTTCTTTTGGAAGTGAAATTGGTGAAATATCACCTTTAAATGATGTTGCATCTATATTATATAAAGAACCAAAAGAATTTTCTTCTTTAATAACTGCTCAATTAAAATCTGGTTTATCTTACCCTCGTGCTCGTGAAATTGCACTATCTCAATTTTTTGGAACATCAAAAAAATATACTGAAGTTTTAAATAATCCAAATAATATATTAGGTGTTGAATATTTAAAATCAATAAAAAAACATAGAAGCCATATAAAACCTTTAACCATAAAAAGGGATTATAGCGATTATAATAGTACTACTGTAAAGAATGGAATTGCTAGCGCTACAGCTATACGAACTATGATTCAAAACGGAAAGAATATTCATAGAGTTGTTCCATTCCAAACTTATGAACTAATTGATGAATGTAAACAAAATGGAAAAATCATTCCAGATTTATCTGTATTTGAAAAAGAAATATTATATGTTCTTAGAAAAATGACATTATCAGAAATTGCTAATCTCCCAGATGTTTCTGAAGGATTAGAAAATAGAATAAAACTAGCAGCCAATACTGTTAATAATTTAAATGATTTAATTTCTAATATAAAAACAAAACGATATACACAAAGTAGAATTCAAAGAATTTTATTATATGCTCTTTTAAATATATCTCGGAAAAGATATAAATGCTTCAAAAAGAGTTACACCATATATTAGAGTTCTTGGTTTTAACAAACATGGTAAAAGAATTATTTCAGCAATTGCTGCAGCAAATCCAAAATTAAAAATTATTGTTTCTGTGAAAAAATTTATGGAAAATTCTAATGATAATACATTAAGAAATATGATTTCTAAAGATATATTTGCAACTAACGTTTATACTCTAGGATATAAA
Organism: uncultured Clostridia bacterium; assembly: GCA_949482135.1. Classification (GTDB taxonomy): domain Bacteria; phylum Bacillota; class Clostridia; order TANB77; family CAG-508; genus Scatovivens. The sequence continues at coordinate 79,110 of CASYFC010000006.1, read as the reverse complement.
AATAATCCAGTTGCAAATTTAGATTATACTCATAAAGTAATTGAAATTACTTAACATGTTAAACTTTAGCTGTTACAGGCTAAGCACTCCAATATTTACTTTATAAATATTGGTTTCATATAAAAAAATGGCGAGGATATTACACCCTCGCCATTTAAAGTTTTGGTTAACTCATGCTACCTTTTCTTCCAAAATTGCAATCAGCTTAGACAACGGTTCGATAACAGTTTTCTTATCCAACCGGTTCATATAGTACTGAACAATTTGGGATTGAATCAATTCCACCTGTTCTCCACAATCATCTACAAACTTCAAAAATGTGATATATTCAATCATCCGTCTGATATGACAGTCAATACACATATAATTATCCGTTTTCTGAAGTCCATCTCTGATTTCTTTTAGCTTAGCTGTATCGTGTTTGATTTCCTCAATACTCATATATTACCATTCCTTTCATGGAATCTGTTTTAAGCATCTTTATCAGAGTTAAGCCAATTTCTCAGCTTTTCCTTAATCACGTTTTCAGCTCTCTTAGGCGTATCCCTCAGATACTGGATTGTACTCACACAATTCGGAGTCCCTTCTTTAAAAGTTTTTCCGATATCTCTGCATGCACTGCCAGCCTCTCTGCAAAATACACCAAGTACGTTAACACACACATCCTTCACTTCAGAGTACATACCAGCTAAAGTAGGTTCGTCTACATTTTCGCCGTCTGATTCAGCTTCCTTTTTCAGCTCCTTAATAAATTCTCCCAGATAGTCCAAAAGTTCCGCCTTACCTATGTTATTCATATAGTAATGCATAATATGACTCCGCATTTTTTGGGCAGAATCTTTTTCTCTCAAAAGAACAACAATTTCAGTAAGCCTTTTAAGATAGGCCTCGCTCTCAACAGAATCTTCCGTTTTAAGTAGTCTGCTCTTAATATTTCTTAATTCAAGAACATACTCCTTAATTGTTGGCTGTTTCTTCATATTTGTCTCCTATTCTTGATGAACAGATTTACAGTTTCTGTTTACTTATCCTTTTTGAGCCAATTCTTGATTCCCCTTTTAAGGTTTCTTTCAAACCTTTTCGGAATCTTTTTCATATCGGCAATTGCACCAGCACACTTAGGCATTTCCTGCTGTTTGATTGCTTTACCAGCTTCCTCCCAGGCAGTTTTAGTCTCATGAGAAATTATGCTGGCAACACTATTGCATACATCTCTGATTTCTTTGCAAACAGACTGTACTTTACTGGTTTCTTCCGGTTTTTGCAAGTCTTCTTGCATCCTTTCAATCAGAGCCTGCAATTCACAAAGAACCTCCTCTTTTGCCTTAGAAACATCCTGTTCCTCATACTTTTCCATGCATTGAATAATTGCCTCTGCAGTATCAGAATAATCAGCCTCAGACATCAAATCACACATATTATAATACACAGGCATCAAATATGCGGTGATATCTGCTTCAGCATTAGCATTCTGCAGATTTTGAATCAGCCGGACAAGTTCGGTTACTTCATACTGAATGTCTTCTTTTTTCATGATGTTTACCAACCTTTCATAAGTTTTTACATCTAAATGTTACTGCATGATTTTATCACATTATGTTAAGTTTGTCAATTAAGAATGGCGAGGAAGAAATATCTTCCCCGCCACAAGGTCTTCTATTCAATTGTCATACGAAAATATAAGTTGGATTTACTCCTCTTTGCCGTCAGAATCTACTTCATCGTCTTCTTCCAGCCATCTTTTGAAGCCATCGCCGATTTTCTTTCCCATCCCCCTCAGGGAGCTTACTGCCTCAGCAGCATACCTTGGACCCTCCGCCTTCACTGCCTCTTTGGCAACATGAAGGCCACTCTGGACAGTACTTGCGATATCTCCGCATACAGCTTTGGCACCTTCATACATTGCCCTAGCTTCTTCGGAGCGATCCGGCTTGTTGGTTTCTTCAATGAGTTCAATCAGCTTGGAAAGATACTTCTTGACGAAGTCCAGTTCCACTTTCTCGACGTCATATTCCTTAGCATACCGCTGGAGACTCGCCGCGAAAAATGCGTACTGTTCTTCCTCCAGAAGCGGAGTTACGCAGGCAGACATCCGATCCACACACTCTAAGATAGGCAGATTGCCCATAGCCTCAGAATGTATCAGGGTACTTTCGATGTCAATCAGTTCCGCATAAACCTTCTTAATGTTCTCATTCATCATAATTATACCAACCTTTCCTAAAATGTTATTGTTTAAAGGATACTTGTTTATTATACCACATTATGTTAAGTTTGTCAAAATGCATTTTATTTCATAACTTCTTCAATAACTTTAGCTAAATATTTCATACTAGTATTACATTGTTCAATTGTATTTCCAGTAGCTCCAACCTCTATTATACAAGCTCCCTTTGAAACATGTTGATTATACCTGGAATTTCTTAATATTATAGGCTTAAATAATTCTGGATACATTTCGTTTGCTTTTTCTTGAATTTTGACTGCAAGTTTAAAATTATATAGCCAATCTTTATGATCCAATCCCCCTCCATCTGTTCCTATAACAAACATTAATTGGGCGCCTATATCATCTCCTATTTTAACTGATGGTGCATAATTACTCATACTACCAATTGCATCTCTATGTAAATCTATAATAAATTCAGAAGTTGGGTTTTTTGAAAGCATTTCTTTTATTGTTGCCAAAGATCTTGTATATGATCCCGTATATGCTGGATAATCGTGATAAGTTGTATTATGATTAACATTAAACCCTAAACTTAATAAATTATTTGTAAGTTCTGTTCCAACTCTTGATACACTATAATTTAAGTCTATTGTTCTAAAATTACCACTTGCTACATAATTATTTGCTTCTGTTGGAGTATAGCTCTCACATGTATGTGTATGATATATTATAATATCCTCTTTATTTTGAAAATCTACATTAGGTAAAAGCATTTCTTCTGTTAAATTATAAGATGATTCATTTTTGATTTTTACACTTTTATATGTATTTGTATAAGCATCTGTTTTATTATTCTCTTTAATTACTTTAGTTTCTGCAACTGATTTCACATTGTTCATATTATCATTTGCATTTTCGAGAGATTCATAATTTGTATTTAATTTCTCATTATCATTTATATTCTCACTATTACTTTGTGAATTTGTCTGTTCAAACTCTAAAGTTTCTTCTTGGTTTTCTTTTTCCATTAATTCCTCTTCATTAGAAAATAAAGCAAATTCAGAAACAAGTATTTTTTTTAAACCACTTTCCTTTTTAGAGGTATTAACATTATAATAATTAGAAATTATTATATTATCATCAATTATTTTATTATTAAAGCTAATTTTGCTTTTAATATATTCCATATTAAATTCTAATTTACCAAACCAATTCACTAAAAAAAATCCAAACACAATTACCAATATTATCTTTTTTAATACTTTTAAAAAATCCTTTACATTTATAACAGTTAAATTAATCATACTATTCTCTCCAATATTAAAATTATATTAAAGAGAATAAAAAAAAGAACACACTTTGTATAGTATGTTCTTAAAATAACTATTTATTAATAAAATAACTTTTTATATCATTGTAATTCAATGATATTTCTTTTTCTTCTCCTGTTGACATATTTTTGATTTTTGCTGTATTAGAATTTAATTCATTTTCTCCAATAACAACTAAGTTTTTTGCACCTATTTTATCAGCATATTTCATTTGAGCTTTAAAGCTTCTTTCAAATATATCTTTTTCTATTATTAATCCATCTTTTCTTAAAAGATTTGTTAATTCTAAGGATTTTTTATTTTCAGCTTCTCCAATAGCTAAAATATATAAATCAGGCTTTTTGTCTTCACTTTCAGGATTATTTTCATTATACATTTCCATTAATCTTTCAACACCTGTAGCAAATCCAACAGCTGGAGTGTGTTGTCCTCCAAATTCTTCTACTAATCCGTCATATCTCCCTCCACCTAAAACTGTTAATCCTGATTTTTCATCTATAAATTCAAATACTGTTTTTGTATAATAATCTAGTCCTCTAACAATTCTTGCATCAATTTCAAAATTTACATTTGCTGAGTTAAGCATTGATTTTACATTTTCAAAATGTTCTTTACATTCATCACATAGGTAATCTATCATCATTGGAGCACCTACATTTAGTTCTTTACATCTTTTTTCTTTACAATCTAAAATTCTCATTGGATTTTTTTCAAATCTTGTTTTACATGTATCACAATATTCATCTAGATTCTTTCCAATAAATTCTTTTAATACTTTTTGATATTCTCCTCTACACTTTGGACATCCTATACTATTAATAGTTAATTTTATATTCGGAATGTTTAAGCTATCAAACATACTTTTTCCTAATAAAATAACCTCTACATCAGCTAAATAACTACTTGAACCAATTAGCTCTGCACCTATTTGATGAAATTCTCTAAGTCTCCCCTTTTGAACATTTTCATATCTATACATTCCCATGTTATACCAAAGTTTAATTGGACTTGGCATACTTCCCATACCATTTTCCAAAAATGCTCTAACTACTCCTGCAGTTCCTTCTGGTCTTAAAGTGATACTTCTTCCACCTTTATCATCAAATGTATACATTTCTTTTTGTACAACATCTGTTGTTTCTCCAACACCTCTTTGGAATAATTCTGTATGTTCAAAAACAGGTACTCTTATTTCTTTAAAATTATAACTTTCTAATACTTTTTTTACTTTATTTTCAGCTTCTTGCCATTTATAACTTTCATTTGGCAAAAGATCTTTAGTTCCTTTTGGTTTTTGTATCATTTCTATTCCTCCCTACAATTTAGAAATCCTTTTCTCTTAATTCTATATAAATATTTCTTTCATCTTGTATCATTGTAATTTTTCCATGTCCTGGATAAACTATGGTATCATCTGGAAGTGGCATTAATCTATCAGTAATTGAAGTTATTAATTCCACAAAACTTCCTGTAGGAAGATCTGTTCTTCCCCAAGTTCCAGAAAACATTGTATCTCCAGTAAAAACTAATCCTTCTTTTTCAGAGTATAAACAAAGTCCGCCTTTTGTATGTCCTGGAGTTGCTATAACTTTAAACTCAATTTCGCCTATATGAATTAAGTCTTCATCATCAACTCTTGAGTCAGCTTCAAGTTCTGGGACTTCCATATTAATGTATTCAGCTAAATTTATTTCTTTATTATATAACCCTTCACTATCAGGTCTACTTACTAAAATTTTTCCGCCCTTTATTTTCTTTAACTCAGCAATTCCTCCAATATGATCTGCATGACAGTGGGTTAGAAATATATATTTCAAATTCGCATCTAATATATCTAAAGTTTCTGCAATTCTTTCTGGCTCTCCACCAGGATCTATAACCATAGCTTCTTTTGATTTTTCATCACAAATTATATATGAATTTGTTTTTAACCCCTTTTGTGGAGTTATTACTTGTAATCTCTTTAGTATCATCTTATTTAACCTCTTTTTCTATTTACATCATAAACACTTTCAACATTTCTAAAAGAAGAAATAATTTTATTTAACATTTCTGTATTTAGTACCTCAAGTGAAACTTCTATTACTGCAATATTTTCCTTTGTTGTTTTTGTATTCATTCCAGTTAATTTGACTTTATTATTTTCCACTTGTTTTATTATATCTCTTAATAATCCGTTTCTATCATTTGCTAAAATTTCTATCTCAACTTTATAAGAGCCATTAACATCATCAAACCAATATACATCTATCATTCTGTTTTCTTCATTTAGTAAATCCTTAACATTTGTGCAATCTGTACGGTGAACTGAAACTCCTCTACCTTTAGTAATATATCCTACAATTTCATCTCCTGGTAAAGGATTGCAACATTTTGATAATTTTACTAAACAATTATCTATTCCCTTAACAACAATACCTGTTTTAGAATTTTTTGGTCTTACTGGTTTTGCTTGAGCTAATTCTTCTATTTTCTGTTCTAAATCTTCCTCTTCATGTTCTTTTCTGTATTCATCTAAAAGTCTTGCCATTAATTTATTCACAGATATTCCACCAAAACCAATACTTGCATATAAATCATCTGGGCTTGCAAACTTATATCTATCCATTGCAAGTTGTAACCACTCTGGTTTTACAATATCTGAATATTTTATTCCAAGTTTTTTTACTTCTTTTTCTATTAAATCTTTTCCTTTTTCAATGTTTTCACTTCTTTGTGCTCTTTTAAACCATTGATTAATTCTAGATTTTGCAGAAGAACTTTTTACAAACTTTAACCAATCATGACTAGGTCCTTTTGACTGTTCAGAAGTAATAATTTCTACAATATCGCCATTTCTTAATTGCGTAATAATTGGCATCATTTTACTATTGATTTTGCATCCTACCATCTTATGACCAATTTGCTCATGAATACTATATGCAAAATCTATAGGAGTGGCTCCTTTAGGTAAAACCTTTATCATACCTTTTGGTGTAAATATATATACTTCATCTTCAAACAATTCTTGCTTTAATGTATTCAAAAACTCATTTGGATTTTCAGTATTTTTTTGCCATTCTAATGTTTCACGAAGCCAAGCAAGTTTATCTGATGTAACAACAACAGATTTTTTGGTCCCTTGGTTACTAGCTTCTTTATATGCCCAGTGTGCAGCAATACCAAACTCAGCTATTCTATGCATTTCCCAAGTACGAATTTGAACTTCAAATGGTGTTCCTTTTGGTCCAAGCAAAGTTGTATGTATAGATTGATACATATTTTTCTTTGGAACAGCAATATAATCTTTAAATCTTCCTGGCATTGGTGTATACATTTCATGTACAATACCAAGTACAGAATAACAATCTTTTACATTATCAACAAGAATTCTTAAAGCAAATAAATCATATATTTGATCTAAAGTTTTATTGTCTCTTTGCATTTTTCTATATATACTATATAAGTGTTTTGCTCTACCAGTAACTTCTGCCTTTATTCCTTGTACTTTTATTTCATTATCTAAATCATCTTGAATTTTTTCTATAAATTTAAGTCGTTCTTCTCTTTTTCTATCTAATCCAGTTACAATTTCGTGATATTCTTCTGGATGTAAATATTTAAAACTTAAATCTTCAAGTTCCCATTTTAAAGAATAAATACCAAGTCTATTTGCAAGAGGAGCATATAAATCTTGAGTTTCTTTTGCATTTGCAATTTGTCTATCACGAGTTAAGAATTTTAATGTTCTCATATTATGAAGCCTATCTGCAAGCTTAATAAGAATAACTCTTATATCTTTTCCCATCGCTAAAAACATTTTTCTATAATTTTCAACTTGTTCTTCTTCTTTTGATGTATATCTTAATGTACCAAGTTTTGTAACACCTGCTACCATTTCAGCAATTGCTTCTCCAAAATCCTTAACTAAATCTTCATGTGTTATCTTAGTATCTTCAACAACATCATGAAGAAGTGCTGCACATAATGTTTCATCATCCATTCCAAGTTCTGCTAAAATATATGCAACATTAGTTGGATGAATCATATAGGGTTCTCCTGATTTCCTACACTGATCACCATGATTTTTATTAGCATATTCATATGCTCTTCTTATTAAAGCCACATCTGAATTTGGATATGTTTCTAATTGTTTATTTATAATATCATCAATTGTTTTGTTTTCTGCCATATTTAACTCCCCCCAAACAAATTAATATGATCTTCTAATATCTTTCATATTGATTTGTACACATTCCATTCCATTAAAAGCATTAATTTCCAACACTCCTATTACATCAATTTTATCTCCTAATTGATATTCTTCTGAATATTGTCCCATATTAAATCCAATAGCATTTATTATTGTATTTTTATCTTTTAATGTTAATTTTAAATGTTTACCTTCAGATAGTGCTCTAATAGAATCAATTCTTAAGTTTCTATAAATAAATATAGGTGTTTTATTAGATTCTCCAAATGGTTCTAATAAATTTAAACTTTTTACATTTTCTAAAGATAAATCTTTTAATTCGATTTCTTTATCTATCTTTATTACTGGTATAATTTCTTCGGTATGAGACTCTTCTGCTTTTTCTTCAAAAACCTTTCTAAAGTCTTCAAATTTATTTCTTTTTAAACTAAGTCCAACAGCCATTTCATGTCCACCATATTTTTCTAAATAATCACTTGTGGCACATAATGCTGCATGTAAATCAAATCCAGGAATACTTCTTCCTGATCCTTTTCCATCATTTCCTTCAAAGCAAACTAATATACTAGGTTTGAAATAAAGTTCTGTAATTTTAGAAGCTACAATTCCTATAACCCCATGATGCCAGTTTTCTGCTCCTAGAACTATACTATTTTTTTTATCCAAATGTTCTGATTCTATTTTGGCTACAACTTCTTCAAAAATTCTTTTTTCTATGTTTTGTCTATCTTTATTATACTCATTTAAAATATTAGTAATTCTATTCGCTTCTACAATATTTTCTGTAAGAAATAAATTTAATGCTTCTCTTTCATGTCCCATTCTTCCACATGCATTTATTCTAGGAGCAATTCCAAAAGATACAGTATTAGAATTTACTTCTTTATATCCAGCAACATTAAGTAATGCTCTAACTCCTGGAGAACGAGTAACTTCAACAAGTTTTAATCCAAGTTTTGCTATAACTCTATTTTCATCAACTAATGGCACTATGTCCGAAATTGTTCCAATAGCTACTATATCTAAATATTTTAAATACTCTTTTTCATCTATTTTTAATTCAAGTCCAATAGCTTGTATTAATTTAAAAGCAACACCAACACCAGCCAAACTATTAAATGGGTATTTACTATCTTTTCTTTTACAGTCTATTACAGCTAAAGCTTTAGGAAGTTCATCTAAAGGCTCATGATGATCTGTGACTATAACTTCCATTCCTAAATTATATGCATATTCTACTTCCTCTGTACCAGAAATTCCACAATCTACAGTTATTATCAGTTTAAAGCCTTCATCAGCAATTTTTTTAATTGCAGTTTTATTCAAACCATACCCCTCATCTAAACGATTTGGTATGTAAGATTCTACATTTAATCCTCTTTCTTTAAGAAACTTTGATAAAACAGTTATACTTGTAATACCATCAACATCATAATCCCCATAAATTATTGTTTTCTCATTATTATTAATTGCGTTAATAATTCTCTGGACGGCTGATTTCATATCTGGCATTAAGTATGGATCATGAAAATCATTTCTTGTTGGATTTAAAAATAACTCTACATCTTCATTTTCTACTATATTTCTATTAACCAAGACTGTGGCAAGTAACTCTGAAATTTTAAATTTTTCTACTAACTTATTTACTTTGTCCTGCTCTTGATTATAAAATTCCCATTTTTTGTTCATCCTTTCCTCCCAAAATACAAATTTTCTACAATATTATATACTAAAAGTTAGATAAAAGATAGTTTTTTATAAAAAAAAGATGAAATTTAAGTAACATCCCTAAATTTCATCTTTAATCTATAATACATCTTTTATAGCTTCTCCGATTATTTTATTTATATCTGCAATCATAACATTAAATTTAACTTCTTTATCAAAGTATTCTTTAACATCTGGATTTTGTACTAATATTTTATATAGTTCTTGTAATTTTGCCATTTTTTCTTCACTTTGTCTTTCACCTTGCATAGCAAGAAGTTGCTCTTCATAACGAATTTTTTCAAATTCATCTATTTGAGATTTTAATTGTGGTTCCTTCACAATTCTTTGTTTAATTTCTTTATATTCTTGATATTCATTTGAATCTTTTATAACTCTTGCTAAATTGTTTACTGCATCATATACGTTCATTTTTTACATCCTTTCTTAATAATATATCATATAATCTATCTCAGGGAAAATATCATCTTTATCAAATACATCTAATAAAAATTTTGCATCAATTTTATCTTTTTTTATTTGATAATAAAGTTTTGTAAATCTTCCTATATGTTCTTTTATTGCTTTATGAGCATATTCAACCATTGTTCCATTTGTAATTATAAATAACCAGCAACTTGTTTGTGCCATTAATAATTCTCTTGCACATTGATTTAAAGCTTGTCTTCTTAATGTATCTCCTTCATTTGGATAACTTTGAGCTAGTTCACACATTCTATCTGCTGCTTTATGTAAGTGGCGATGTGCATAATCATTTGTAGGATTTAACCACACTTCACTATACCCATTTGCTCCCCAACTGGAGCGACAAGGCGTTGATACTTGCATTTGTGGATATTGGTCTATATACTCACCTGGTGTAATTAACTTAAAATTACACTCATCATAATAAATCTTTTTAAATAAAATATATAGCCAATATGGTCCTTCATACCACCAGTGACCGTAAAGTTCCGCATCATAAGGGCAAGTAATAATTGGTGGAACGTCCATATAACTAGATAAATGATTTATTTGAGCTGTTCTACAATCCATAAAATGTCCTGCTTGCTTTTCAACAGAATCGTGTGCCCACTGAATATCATAATAATCTTTTGGACAATCTTTTCCTGTAATTCTATAATATTTTATTCCTGTATTTACTCTTACACCATTACATGCAATATAAGGTTTTATATAATCATAGTCACAATCATATCCTATATCTCTATAAAATTCTCTGTAATTGTAATCTCCTGGATAACCATTTATTGAACTCCATACTTGTCTTGAAGACTCTAAATCTCTTGCAAATGTTATAACTCCACCATGAGATACTATTGGTGCATATGTTCCATATATTGGAGTTGGATCTGCATAAAGCATTCCATGCGTTTCAACTATTGTATATTCTATTCCGAATTCTTTTAAATATTTATCTGCTTCTGGAACATATCCACATTCTGGAAGCCATATTCCTCTAGGTTTTCTTCCGAAATATTTTTCATAAGTTTGAACCCCAACAGCAATCTGAGCCCTTACAGCTTTTTCATTAACATAAAGAATTGGAAAATATCCGTGTGTTGCTCCACAAGTTATAATTTCTAAATATCCTGCATCTTGAAAATGTTTAAATCCAGTAATTATATTACAATTATAAACATCTTTAAATACATACAAATCATTTGTATATCTGTCTAAATAATAATGTGATAAATTATTTAATCTTGGTTCATACACAGTTCTTTTTACTTCTTTTTCACATAATTCTATATGTTTATTTAAATATTTTATATATCTTTCTTGTAATAATTTGCTATCAAGCATACTTAATAAAGTAGGTGTCATTGTCAGTGTTAATCTAAAGTCTATTTTTTCTTCTTCTAATTTTGCAAAATTAAGCAAAAGTGGAATATAGCATTCAGAAATTGCTTCAAAAAGCCATTCTTCTTCCAAATATGTGTCACATTCTGGATGATGAATATATGGAAGATGTGCATGTAAAATAAAATTTACATATCCTTTTATTTTTTTCATTTATCTTTTCTCCTATTATATAAATAGCGTGTATCAAAAGTTAATACACGCTATTTAACTTTTATTTAAAACTCGAACTACTAAATCCTGAAGATGGATTTGACATATCAAACATTCCTTCTGAAATTTCTTCATTATATTGTTCTTGATAAAATTCTTCTACACTATAATTATTTCCAAATGTATCTTTAAAGCTTCTTAAGTCTTTTGTTATTTCTTGATTTGTTTTTACATTTCTAAAAACAAAATATCTTGGTAAAGACTCAAACAATACATGATCATTTGGAGCCTCCATTTCATTAGAATTAGCAAATGGTAAATAATCTGTTTGAAGAACAATATTATTTTGTTCAAATTCTACTAAATTTATTATTTCTGGTTTATTCTTGAATTTTCTTCCTAATTGTATTGTATATTTTGTTTTTGGATCTTGTATATCAATATACCAACTATTTGCAAAATCATTTACTGTTATTTCTCTTACATATTTTTTATCTTCATTATACAATAATAATACTGGATAAGTTTTATTAAAGAAATCATTGCCAAAAGCTTTTAAATATTTTTCTCTATCACTATCTGAAACGTCCCAATATACAAATAGTTTTTTTGGAGTTTGAGCAAGCACTTTTACCACAGTTTCGTTATATCTATAAGGTAAATCATAATATTCAAGCATATACTTAGTTTTTTCTATTTTTTCAATATTTGATTTTTTTTCTACAATACTTTTTTTAACTTTTTTATCATCATTTTCTTTTTGAGCTTCTTCTTGCATTAAAGCAATTTTAGCTAAAAAGTTTTTAATTTTATCTATTACTGTTTCTTCATCTACTTTTTTTTCAGTTTGTGTTTTTTTCTCAGAAACTTTACTTGCAGTATCTTTTTTTACTGCTCCATTTTTATTAGTCTTTGAATCTTTTGGAGATTTCTGATTTTTTTCCACTTTTTTTGTATTATTTTTTACCTTTAACTCTTTTTCTTTTTGCTCTTTTGGGAACTTTTCATTCTTTGGCATTCTACTTTTACTCCTCCTTAGTATATAAATTGCATTTCAATAATATATGTATTATATATATAATACTTTTAAACTTCAATAGTATTTTAAAGTTTTTTTTATCTTTAGTAAACAATTTACAAGCATTACATTTTGTAACAAAAATGTAATACATTTAAGCTATTTTTTTGTCAAAAGTTGTTTACTTTTGCAAACATTTTATATACAATATACTAAGAATTTATAAAAATGTAAAATAAAGTCATAGCTTTATAATTATTTTGTTTCAAGGTTTTCAAAAAGTTTCTTATTTTTTTTAATACTTGACAAAATGCTTTTTTATTCTTAATTAAATTTCGTATAACAAAAGATATTTTTGAAAGGAGTACATAGATTAAATGAAAATTTTAATGCTTTCATGGGAATACCCACCAAGAGTTGTAGGAGGAATATCAAGAGTTGTTCACGACTTATCACACAAACTTGTTAATGAAGGTCATGAAGTTACTGTTGTAACATATAAAGATGGAAATGTACCTTATATTGAAGATGATAATGGTGTAAAGGTGTATAGAGTTGATAATTTTATGATTTCTTCTAACAATCTTATTGATTGGACTATGCAACTTAATTTTAATATGATTGCAAAAACTGGTGAAATAATTGCTGAAAAAGGAAATTTTGATGTTATACATGCTCATGATTGGCTAGTTGCTTATGCTGCCAAAACTTTAAAAACAGCTTATAATATTCCTTTAGTTTCTACTATTCATGCTACAGAAGCTGGTAGAAATAGTGGTATTCGTGATGAGCAACAAAGATATATCAATGATACAGAATGGATGCTTACTTATGAATCTTCTGAAGTAATTGTAAATAGTAATTATATGAGAAGTGAATTACAAAGATTATTTGGTCTTCCTTATGAAAAAATTAATGTTATACCAAATGGTGTTAATTTAAATATGTATGATGGAATTGAAAAAGATTATGATTTTAGAAGAAAATATGCAATGGATAATGAAAAAATTATTTTATTCATGGGACGTCTAGTATATGAAAAAGGAATTCAAACATTAATTTCTGCTATGCCAAAAATTTTAAATCATTACCATGATGCTAAGCTTCTTATTGCTGGTAAAGGTGGAATGATTGATGAATTAAGAAATCAAGTAAATTATTTAGGACTTGGAAATAAAGTTTACTTTACTGGATATCTTGGTTCTAAAGATGTTCAAAAAATGTATAAATGTGCAGATGTTTCTGTATTCCCTAGTACATATGAACCTTTTGGAATTGTTGCTCTTGAAGCAATGCTTTCTGGAACACCTGTTGTTGCATCTGATGTTGGTGGGTTAAATGAAATAATTGATCATGGCATTAATGGAATGAAAAGTTACGCTGGAAATGCAAATTCTTTTGCAGATTCAATTCTTACACTATTGTTTGATCAAAAACTTTGTGATACAGTTACAAAAAATGCTATATCTAAAGTAAAAAGTGAATATAATTGGACAAAAATTACTAATGATACTCACTTTGCTTATGAAAAAGCAATTGCAGAAACAGTAGCAAACAGACAAGCAAAACAAATTTCTCAAGAAGAAGCTCAAAAAGAAATTAAAAAATCAAATGAAATTACAAATCTACTTTCTTTCAAAAAAAATCGTCAAGCTTTTGCATAATTTCTTAAAATTTAAATATACAAATACCAAAAGCGACACCTTTCAAGGTGTCGCTTTTTTGTTCAGATATTAATCTTCTTCATCTGAAGGTCTCCAATTTGGATCAATGGTATTCCCACCATTACTGGCATCAATGATTCTGACATCCAATTCTTTTGAAATATTCTTCACAAAATCGTCATCAGCCATCAGTCGATTAAAAACCCCTTCCCAAGAAATTTCTGTACTATCACCATCAATTTGTACGTAATACCCCGCCTTTTCTAGAAGTTTTGCAGTTCCTTCAGAAATTCCTATTTTTAAAAAACAGAATTTCATGCCTTTTTTTCTTGCGGAAAGAATTGCATCATTTACTTTAGGAATTTCGGTTTCTAAAACGTTTTTTATTGTTTCCCGTGCTACTGATTCTGCTGTCATAATCTCTATCATGCTCCTTACCTCCATAAGTTTTGAATCACTAAAATTATAGCATAGCTCTTATATTTTTTCAAGAATTTATTTATGTTATAAAAACGATACTTAAAAAGTATCGTTTTATATAAAACTTAAAACATATAAAATTATCATATGTATTGGATAAAACCAATAAAAGAAATACTTCATTTTCTTTCCTTGTTTTCCATTATATGCAAGTATTATAATTATTGGTAATAACATTGAAATAAATAACATTGCAACTCCATTATCTATTGTTTTTACTCCTAAAAAAGAAAAGTATAAAACAATTGAAATTGTATATGCTATTAATTTTAAAATATTTTTTTCTCTAAAAACATATAAAATAAAAATAGTTGCTACACCAAACCAACCATAATCTACGTTTAAAAAATCCCCTAAAAGAATTAAAAATATACAAATTGGAAATGATATATATTCTTTTTTTATTTTATTATATGCTGTAATGCAAAGTAATCCTAACAATAATGTAAACATTATATTAAGCATCTTCCACTGCCCAACTAATGTTCTAAACAGCATAAATGGTATTTGCGAAATTATAGCAAAAATTAATAATCTTTTATAATATTTTTTTAAATCACTTGTATGTACATAACCTTCTACCACTAAAAAAGCAAATAATGGATATGACACTCTCCCTAAATATTGTGTTATAAAACAATCTGTCTGTGGTATTGCATACTTTATATGGTCTAATACCATAGTAATACAAGCAATTACTTTTATTACAAAACTAGTCAAAACATTCTCCTACTTTAATTTAATAATTCTTTAACAACTTCATTTATTGTTCTTCCATCTGCAGTTGCTCCAATTCTTGCTTTTGCTTCTTTCATAACTATTCCCATTTCTTTCATAGAAGTAGCTCCTAAATCATTTATAACTTTTTCAATTTCAATTTTTAATTCCTCTTTTGTTAATTGCTTTGGTAAATATTCTTGTAAAATCTCAATTTCTTTATTGGTTTGCTCTATTAAATCTTGTCTTCCACCTTTTTCAAAATCTTGTATAGCATCTTTTTTACCTTTTACTTCTTTAGCAATTATTTCTATAATTTTCTCATCCTCGACAGTAATTCCTTTATCCTTTTCTATTTGTAAAATTGCAGCTCTTACCATCTGAACTGTATTTTTCTTAATCTCATCCTTTTCTCTCATTGCATCTTTTAAATCATTCATTAATTTTTCTTTTAACATATTTATCCCCCTCTTTCTGCTATTACTTTACTACAAAACACTTAATTTATCAATAGTAAAATTTCATTAAAATGTTATTAAATCAAGATAACTAAAAACTGAAACTTCAACAATCTTTTCTAATAATTCTTTATACTCAGAAATTCTAAAGTTAATAAATCCTTCTAGAACAATTTTCTTGTTTTCTAATAAGTAATCCTTTATTAAATTTTTTAACATACTACTTTTATGTCCTATTTTTTCATCTGGCAGTTCTAATACTTTTTTTGTAATTTCATATATATAACATCTTTCAATACTACTTAAGTAAAAATAATTTTTTTCAACTGTCTTTTTTATAAAATCATCTTCAAAAAATTTTTCTATTGTTTTCTTTATAATCAAACTAACAATTTCATAGAACTCATCAATATATTCCTTTTCCGTATAGTGTACTATTAAATTATCAAAAGTTTTAAACCTATAATTTGAAATATAAATATTCATTGGAATTTTTTCAAATTGTTCTATTAAATATTCAATTTTTTCTTCACTAATAGTTTTTATACAAACACTTTTCAATCCCAATACCTCTTAAGCCCTTTCAAGTTAATTCCTAAATTTACTAAAATATATTATTCATATTTTTCCATTTTGTGTTTATATTATTCAAAAAAAGAAGTTAGTTCTCAACCAACTTCTTTTACCTATTTTATTTATCTAAACTTTCATTATCTAATTCAAAATTAACACTTGTAACTGTATTATCGAGTTCTACTATCATCCATTCATACCAACTTCTTGAAAGTGATCCTGCATATCCACCAGCTTTATATACATATTTTATTGTTGCCTGTGTTTTGTCATCATTATAGGTAACACTTGTTATATCATGAAAATAATCTTTGGATGTATCTTCACTAACTGCTATAACAGCTAATTTTTTAGTTTTAAAAAATTCTTCAGTGTATCTTTCTTTCATAGAATTTTTTTTGTAGTTGATTGTTATATTATCATCAACCCCACATTTATTTATATATTTTTTATAAGTTTTATAATCTTCTATAAGATTTTCTTGTGGTCCAGATGTTGCTTCTGTAGTTCCATATACAATTTCCTCTTTATTAGATGATTTTATTGCTATAAATACAGCAACACATATTATTACTGCAACTATAGCTATTATTATAACTTCTGCACTTAATCCTTTTTTTTCTTCCATATTTAGCTCCTATTTTTATATTAATTATTATATAAAAATATTAACCTAAAATAAAGAAAAAAACAATAGAAAAAACAAAATTAGGTAATTTCTTGAAACTAAAAACTCATATTTATTCCTTCTGAAACTATTGCTGTCATATTTTCAATTAATTCATCAATTTCTTTTGGTGTAACTATAAAATTAAAATTATTTAATTTCATCTTATCTACAATTTCATTTTCTGAAATATTTACATCACATGCATTTAAAGTATCTATTACTATTGTAGCAGCATCTAATACTGTAGGAATTCCCACTCCAATAACAGGAACTGATAAAGTTTCTTTAGAAAGTTCTGCTTGTCTATTTCCTACTCCGCCACCAGGTACGATTCCTGTATCTGATATCTGAATCGATTTATTGATTCTATCAATATTTTTTGAACACAAACTATCTATAGCAATAACTAATTTAGGTTTTATATTATCAACTATTCCTTTTACAATTTCAACTGTTTCGATTCCTGTTGTTCCAAGTACTCCTGGTGTAATAGCACTTACTGATCTTGTGTTTCTATCAATAGCATTTGGTAAATAAATTTTTATATGTCTTGTAATTTCAATATTTTGAACAACCTTTGCTCCTAATGAATCTGGAGTAGAAAATGAATTTCCAAGACCAACTATTAAAATTTCTTCATTTGGTTTTATATGTTTATCTATAATTGCTTTTAGTTCTTTTGAAAAAGTTTCAATAATTTGATTCTCTTTAGCTTCTGTTATATTATGAATTTTCTTTATATCTATAGTTATATAGTTTCCAATTCTTCTTTGAAGAGCCTGTTCTCCTTCACTATTGGTAATCTTTACTCTGGTTATATTTATATCATCAATTTTCTCTTCTTCACATTCAACTCCTCTTATTTCATCTTCCAATTTATTCGCATTCTTATATAAGTCCCTTCTCTCCACTGCCATATCTGTTCTAAAAAACATATCGTGCACCTCCTATAAACTTTCAAATATTTTTTCCAAATTTATGGAAATTATTCAGTAATATATAGGCGTTTTATTAAATTTCTTATAGTATAATAAAAAAGTGAAATTTAAGAAAAATCCTAAATTTCACTTCTATATATCTATTATTTTATTCTTCCCAGTTATGGAATACTTCTAAAACATCATCTAAATCTTCAAGATTATCTATTAATCTTTGCATTTTTTCTGCTCCTGCTTCATCTAATGCAACATAATTATTTGGAACCATTTGAACTCCAGCTTCTAAAAATGTAAGATTATTTTTTGATAGTTCTTCTGTTACTTGTGTAAAATCTGAAGGAGCTGTTGTAATTTCATAAACCTCTTCCTGACTTGAAAAATCTTCTGCTCCTGCCTCAATAGAAAGCATCATTAAATCATCTTCAGATAATGGACATTCTTCTTTTTCTATAACAATTACGCCTTTTTTCTCAAACATATAAGATACGCAACCATTTGTACCTAAGCTTCCACCAGCTTTGCTGAAAACATGTCTTACATCAGCAGCAGTTCTATTTTTATTATCTGTTGAAGCATTAACTATAACTGCAACTCCATTTGTTCCATACCCTTCATATGTAATTTCTTCATAAGATTCATTACTTCCTGCACCAGAAGCTTTTTTTATAGCATTATTTATTGTATCATTAGGCATATTATTTGCTTTACATTTAGCAATAACATCTTTTAATTTAGAATTACCAGCAGGATCAGGTCCACCTTGTTTTACAGCTATTAATAATTCTCTTCCTAATTTTGTAAATATTTTCCCTCTTGCTGCATCAGCTTTTCCTTTTTTTGCTTGAATATTATGCCATTTGCTATGTCCTGACATGATAATTTCCTCCTTTAATTCTTATTTATTTTAAAGGTTCTATACCTTTAATTATTTTGAACATTTTTTATTATAGCATATTATAATTATTTTGTGTAGTACTTTTTGTTATTTTATTGGTAACCTGACAATTACTCTTGTACCTTTTTCTCTTGCCTTATCAAATTTAATTGTTCCTTTATGAAGCTCTACTATATTATAAGCAATTGAAAGTCCAAGTCCCATACCACCTTTGCTTCTTGTTCTTGATTTTTCTTCTCTATAAAATCTTTCAAAAACATGATCTATAGCATCTTTGCTAATTCCTATTCCTGTATCTAAAACTTCTATTACGCATCTATTATCTTTTTTATAAGTTTTAACTTCTATAGAATCATGTTCTTCTGTATATTTTAAGCTATTATCCAAAAGAATAATAAGTAATTCTTTTATTTTATTTAAATCTGCACTAATTTCTTCACTATATTCTAAATCAAGCAAAAATTCTTTTTCTTCTGTTACAGCAACTTCCTTATATAATTCAATAATAGATTTAATTTCTGTGTCTAACATAAAATCTTCTTTATTTAGTTTTTGCTTATTAGAATCATTTCTTGCAAGCTCCATTAATTCTTTTATTAGTTTTGTTAATCTATCAACCTCTTGTAAAGTACATCCTATATCTTCTATATTGTCTATAATTTTGTCATCTGGCTTTTCTAGTAGATTTTCTTGTTTTGCCTTTATAATTGCAAGTGGTGTTCTTAATTCATGTGATGCATCTTGTACAAATTGAGTTTGTTTTTTCCATGAATCTATAATTGGCTTTAAAGTTTTTCTTGCCAAAAAATGACTAGCAATATAAACAGATACTAAACTAAGCACTGTAGATATTAATAAATTCTTTATAAATTTTTGTTCGATCATTTTCTCTGAATCTACATTTATTAAAACTTGATTATAATAACCATTATCTAACCTATAATTAACTCCTCTGAAATAGTATCCACCTATATTTATTTCATATATCGTATTTAAATTATTAGGATCAAATCCAGTTTCTTCAAAAATATTATTTAAATTATTATTATCATCTAAAATTCTACCATTTTCATTTCTTCTTATAAAAATTAACCTTGGATTTTGGTCTTCTACAGATACTCTAATTTCTGTTACTCCATTAGGTAACCTTCTACCAATTTCTTCACTTTCATGTACTATAAATTTTTCTAAAGCCATATCTGCTGAAAGATATAAAGAACTATTAAATTGAGCATATATGAATATACATAGAATATAAAATACAACTGAAAAAGTTATTAGGTTTAAAATAACATTTTTTAATATCTGTTTTTTTACTTTTTCTTCTTCACTCATTATTTCCTCCAATAATTTCTTATGAAATCATATAACCTACACCTCTTATTGTTTTAAAGTATTTATCATAATCATATTTTTTTAGTTCTTTTCTAATTCCACTTGCATATACTTCTACAACATTTGTAGTTGTTTCACTATTGAAGCCCCATATTTTGTCAAAAATTTGCTCTTTGGTAATTATTCTGTTTTGATAATTCATTAAATATTCTAGCATATCAAATTGTTTTCCTTGAAGTTTTAGTTCTTCATTCCCAACATATGCTTGTCTATTGTTTATATCAATTCTTAAATCTTTAAATGTAATTTCATTTTTATAAAAACTAGGATTGTTTCTTCTTATCATTACTTGAATTCTTGCTTTCAATTCTTCTTTTGCAAATGGTTTTGTTAAATAATCATCTGCTCCTTTTTGGAATCCTTGTAGCTTATCTTCTAAAGAATCTTTCGCAGTTAGAATTAAAACAGGAGTTAATATTTTTTCTTTTCTCATTTCTTCAAGAACTTCATATCCATGTTTTATTGGAAGCATTAAATCTAAAATAATAGCATCATATATATCTTGTTTTATATAAAGTAACCCCTCTTCTCCATCAAATGCTTGATCTATTTCAAATTCCATTTTTAGAGAATCTTTAATTGCATTTGATAATGCTTTTTCATCTTCTATTATTAAAATTCTCATAATATTCTCCTTTTATATGAATTTACATTTATTATTATCACTTAAAATGCTTAAAATTTGATTAAAGAAAAAATTAATATTATATTATTTTAGTTCAAATTCGAACAGTGTATCCCAGCATTTTCCTGTTATGTATAAGGTTTCGTTTTTTTCGTTATATGCAATTCCATTTAAAACATTTCTCGTAGTATCAGAAATATTATATAATCCTGTAAAATCAATTGTTTTAACAATATTACCTGTTTGTTTGTCTATTACTACAATATTATTGGTTTGCCAAATATTCGCCCATATATATCCATTTATATATTCTAGTTCATTAATGTTATTTATCTGTTTTCCATTATCTGTTACTATAATTTCTTTTACAATATTTAATTCTTTATCCATAAAATACAGTTTTGATGAACCATCACTTGCTATAAGAAATTCGTTATCTGTAGTAAGTCCCCAACCTTCATTTTTATAATAGTAAGTATTTTCAAGATTTAGAGATTCAGGGTCAAACACAAAAATTTTATTTTCTTTATATGTTAAAACATATAATTTTTCATTAAACACTACAGAGCCTTCTGCAAAAATACTATTTTCAAAATTATATTGACTTTCACTATTACCTGATTTCAAATCTATATTTTTATATAATGATGATTTTCCATATAATCCGAACTGATTCATACATTTGATTATTATAGAAAAATAATCCTTGTGTAAATGAATTTTTATTATGTGGATATTGTTTTTTTAACATCAAAATATCTGTATAATGTATACTTCCTTGTTGCATATTAAGAAGATTTTTATAATATAAACTTCCTAATACTGCTAATACCAAAATAGTAAATGTTACTATAAATGCAATTACATTTTTTGTTTTCATATATTCTCCAACTATTTTCTAACTTTATTTATACAAAAATAATAGCATATATAAAAATTATTATCAACTCACCATCATACTTCCAAAGTAAATTACTTGTCATATATTTCTATTGCTAATCTTTCTGCCTCTTTTAATTGCTCATCAAATCCTGTTAATGCTGCAAAAGGAGCAAATTGAGCAGCTCTTGCATCTAATGGCATTTGTATATGTTTCTTTGATACATGATGCTTAAGGTTTATAATATCATCATAATTCTTTTTCATTTTTATGCCTTATGTCCCCCTATTTGGCAATTTCTTTCAATTGTAGTTGCACCTTCTTGAAGGTTCATTCCTTTTATAATTGAATTTTTTCCATATTTATTTTTTATATTAATCATTGCCTTCTGAATTTGTTTTTCTGAAATTTCTTTTTTAAATTCTAATTCCTTTTTTCTATAATCTGTAAACAAATCAATCTGTTCAAATTTATTCTTATTATTTGCTTCTTCTTCACTTATTACATTATTTGCTGTTAAATATACTCTCTTCGCTAGTAAATTTTTATTAATAATCCTATCATATAGTTCCTCTACTGATTTCATAATAATTTTAGTAGATGATGTACTATGTTCTAAATTAATTGTTCCATGTGCATGTTTTGGTATTTTTCTATTATATCTATCTGCTATTATTTCTCCTTCATAGTTTTGCGATATGTTACAAATATCATATCCAACAGTTAGAACTATTTGATCTGTAACTATATTTTTCTCAACTAAGTTTAAAGATAATAATTCTGCCATTTCTTTTACAATAAGCTTTGTTACTTCATACTTGCATGGACAGTGTAATACTTGACCTGAACCAATACTTTTAGAAATTGGCCTATATTCTTTTATTGCTTTAAGTGTACATGGTTCCCACCCCCAGCTATGATCAATTAACAGTTCTGCATTTACACCAAATAATTTATATAATAATTCTTCATTTTCAATAGAAGTTCTTGCAATATCTCCCATTGTATATAGTCTATGTTCCTTAAGCTTTTTTTCATATCCATGTCCAACTCTCCAAAAATCTGTTATTGGTGTATGATTCCAAAGTAATTTTCTATATGTTATTACATCAAGCCCTGCTATTCTAACTCCATTTTTGTCTGGCTTAGCATGTTTTGCTACTATATCCATTGCTATTTTACACAAATATAAATTAGTTCCAATTCCGACAAGTTCCTGTAATTCCTGTTTTTTCATAAACTTCTTGTAACACTTTAGTAACTAGTTCCCTTGGCGTCATTTTATAAGTTTTTAAATAGTGTGTAATTTCAATAAATACTTCATCAATTGAATATGAATATATATCTTCTGATGAAAAATATTTTAAATATATATTATAAATTTTTTGACTATACTTCATATAATAAGACATTCTTGGTGGTGCTGCTATATAAGTTAATTCTAAATCTTTATTTTTATTTAATATTTCATCATCATAAGATGAACCAGTAAATATTTTATTTGGAGCATAACATCTTCTATTTGAATTTATTTCCTTTACTTTTTGTATAACTTCAAATAATCTTACTCTTCCTGGAATTCCATATTTTTTTAATGAAGGGCTTACCGCTAAACATATAGTTTTTTCAGTATGAGTAACATCTGCAACTACTAAATTTGTTTTAAGTGGATCAAGACCTCTTTCTACACATTCTACTGAAGCATAAAAACTTTTTAAATCTATACAAATATAAATATGATTCATTTTACATACCTCTAAATATGAACTTTTGTTTGGTAGAATTATAACATCTTTTTTTATATTTGTAAACATCTGTTTGTGAATGTTTACAAAAAATTAGACAGGAATTTCTTCCTGTCATTTTTTATTAACGTAAAATTTGAGGTTCATTATATGTTGCATTTCCATTTTCATCAATTGAAAATTCAATTGTTATACTTAAACAATCATTATCAATTAAATAAAATTTATATTTTCCACCTTCTAATTTTCCATATAATTGTGTCCAATCAAATTTTCTATTTATAAGTTCTTTAGATGTATCTCCTTTAACATCTTCTGTATCTTCACATGAAATATTCGAAATTTTACTAACTTCTTTCCATATATATTCTGGAGCAGGTGCAACATACCCAGATGTTGAATGTTCTGTATCTTCACCAACTTTATATCCAATTCCAGTATAATTTGGATTTTTGACTTCTTTCTCTATTTTATAATTATGAGAATAATTGTATTTTAATTCATTTGTATCTGTAATTTTTAAATATATTTTGCTACTTGTTAGTTCTAATATTTGAGCACTAACATTATCTTTAGAACTATAACAATATCTTAAAATGTTATCTGGAATCTCTATATCACTTTTATCTTTTATAATTTCAATTTTTTCTATTCCTGCTAATTGGCAAGGATAAGTTTCTAATATATCTCCACTATAATATATTGCAATTTCTTGTCCTTGTTTATATCCAATATTACCTTCTTCTAAATATCCGAGACTAATTAATGTTGAAGTACTATCTCCTGCTAAAACTAGCATTCTTTTTTCATCAGCTTTTACAACTACAGCATTCATTATTACACCATTATGTCCATCTTTTGATGAATAACTTTTAATTGAATTTGCATTAATTTGCTCAGTATTAGTTTTAAAATCTAAATAATATTTTTCTACATCTTTTCTTAATTTTGAACTATCTATTTGAAAACTCATTACTTCTTTTTCTATACTCTTAGGAAAAATTCTTTTTATTGAAGGACCATATTCATTTCCATCACTAGGAAATTGATAACTTACTACCTCATTATTTTCAAAAATAAATTTATATGGCATTGAACTGCCTTCTCCAGATTCAATTTCATTATTTTCTAAAAAATATTCTTCTTCTAAAATCCACATATAGGCAATTTTTTGTTTTCCTTTTTCTTCTATTCCAAATGGTTCATAATCGAAAAATATTTTAAAGCCTTCTTTATTTTTGTCATAACTTTCTGATATATCTTTTTGATTTAAGTACTCAATAGCTTTATCATATAAATATTCATGATCTGTTATCCAAGCTATTCTACTATTTTTATAAATAAAATAACCAACAATACAAGTTACTATAATAATTAGTAAAGATATAGCTACTATAAAATACATTTTCTTTTTTTCCATAATAATTCCCCTTTTAAATTAATATATAAATTCTGGCTCATTATAAGATATTTCTTCATTTTCGTTTATTGAAAAATAAACAATAATCCCTTGAGAATCTTCCTCATAATTTAAAATAAATTTATATCTTCCAACATCTAATTTGCCATAAAGTGTTTCCCAATTAAATTCTTTCACAATACAATCATCTGATAATGTTTTCATTTTTTGTGTATCTTCACTATATATATTTGAAATTTTACTTAATTCTTCATATATATATTCTGGTCCTGGTCCGAACATACGCTGCTGTGGAATTTGCAGTGTCTTCTCCTATTTTATATCCACTGGCTCCTGTATAGTTAGGATTCTTAACTTCTTTTTCTATCTTATAACTATTAGAAAATACATATTTTAATTCATTAGTATCTGTAATTTGCAAAGCTATTCCTGCATTGGTTAATTTAGTTATTTCGACATGAACATTATTTATAGAACTATAAGCATATCTTAAAATACTCTCTGAAATTTCTACATTGCTTTTTTCATTTTTTATCTTAATTTTTCCTGGATTCCCTATATGCCCTGGAAACATACTATCAATCATTCCATTATAATAAATTAGTATTTCTTGTCCTTGTTTATATCCAATATTACCATCATCTGCAAATCCAATATTCATTAAACCATTAGTATTTTTAGTATCAGTAGTAACTAACATACTATTTTCATTTACTTTTACTACAACTGCTTTCAATTTTACTTTCATATTTTCTGGTTGCATTTTATTATATAATACTATTCCAGTAAGAATTAAAATTAATATAACTACTATAGCAACAACTATACTTTTTACTTTTTTCATAAATCCCTCATATATAATTATTCTTTCTTTTTAAATAATTCTTTTCCTACTTGACATATTGGACATTTAAAATCTTCTGGTAATTCTTCTCCATAATAAACATATCCACAAACAGTACAAATCCAAGCAGTTTGACCTTTTTCAGTTGTTACTTTTAATAATTCATTTTTATGTTCTTGATAATAAGCATAACTCATAGGTTCTTTTTCTTCAAAAACTTCTCCTTCTATTAGTTTTCCTATAAATAATGTATGTGTATCATTATCAATACTATCTACGATTTCACATATCATATATCCAATAGAATCCTTTATTACTTCCAATCCTTTAATTTGCATTGTTTCTGCTTTTTCAAATTTATTAATATCTCTTGCAGAATTAAATCCAAAAGTCTTAATTATCTCTGGATTTACCTGTTTACTTAATATAGATATTGCAAATTTTGTATTATTTTTTAGTAATTCATTTGTATAGTTTTTTTTCATTACAGCTACTGAAATTAATGGATTATCTCCACCGCTTACTTGTGACACTGCATCAACAACACATCCGCCATTTTCTGTTGTTAATACATACATTCCTTGTGTTATTTTCCATGTAATATTTATATTTTTCATATATTCCCATCCTTTCTTTTGACTTCATAATATCATTAAAAAAGATAGTTGGCAATAATGAAAATAAATCTAATTTTTATCTAGCATTTAATTTCACTAAAACTAACTATCCTATATAATTATCTATTCTACATTTACACCTTTTTGAAAAGCTTTTTTTCCTATCCAATAGTAGAATGCAATATATATAACATATATTGCTATTCCTCCTGTCATTACTAATTTTATCGCTTCAATATTTACTATGTCTGTTGTATTTATTAAATTCATAACTTTCTGATTAAATAAACCAAATATAAAAATTATAGCTAAAGTTACAACTTGTGTTAACATATATAATCCTATTCCAATTAAAATTGTTTTTACCATTTTATTTTTATTTGATTTATGACCTAATATCATACCTACATATCCTATTAAAATCATAAACATAACTTCTAAAAAGAATACTATAACCATTAATAATAGTAAATTTATAACAGTGGTATCATATGTTGAAGCAGCAAGCTCTAACATACTTTTAAGAACTTGCATATTTTCTTTTGAATAATAACATATAAATAAGCAAATTATTATAATGGTAGCAGTGGTAAATACGCATATAGCAGCAGTAAGTACCTTTGATAAAAATATAGTTTTCTTTTCTACTGGAATTGTATGTGTAAGATATGATTCATCTTTATATAAATTTCTATGAAATCTTACCCAAAGTCTCATTATACAATTTATTAAACAATTTGCCATCATAGCAACAGCACATCCAAAAGTAAATTGTGTTATTGCAAAAAATACCACTGAATTTTCTATGTTATTTAAAAGTCTTCCTAGTATTGAAAAAAATATAGCCAAAATATAAAATACTACAACTACTTTATATACCCATTTTAAATCATATTTTAATAATTTTCCTAGCATTTAAAATACCTCCTAAAAATATCATCTATAGATGATTTCTCACTGTTTCTTAGTTCATCAGCTGACGAGGTTAAAACAATTTCACCATCATTCATAAAAATTACTTCATCTAAAATTCTCTCAATATCTGATATTAAATGTGTTGATATTATAACACTTGCACCTTCATTAAAATTAGAAAGTATTGTATCTAATATATAATCTCTTGTTGCAGGGTCAACTCCTCCAAGCGGTTCATCCAATATATATAATTCAGCTTTTCTACTCATTACAAGAATTAATTGTAATTTTTCTTGCATACCTTTTGACATTTTAGAAATTTTTACATTAATATCTAAATTTAAATCTTTTAATAATTTTATTGCTTTTTTTGAATCAAAATTTGAATAAAACTCTTCAAAATATTTTATGGCTTGTTTTATTGTCATATCTTTATCTAAATATGTTCTTTCTGGTAAATAAGCTATAATTTCTTTTGAATCTACACCTGGCTTTTGACCGTTTATTAAAATTTCTCCACTTGTAGGTGTTAATAAATCATTTATTAATTTAATAAATGTACTTTTTCCAGCACCATTTTTTCCTAAAAGTCCAATTATTTTTCCTCTGGGAATACTTAAATTAATATCTTTTAAAATTTGCTTTTTATCAAATTCTTTACATAGATGTTTAGTGTTTAGTAATTCCATTATTTATTTCCTCCTAACTCCTGCAAGTACTTTACTGTTTCTTCTTGAGTTATGCCTATATTTTTCATATCATTCAAAAAATTAATCATTTTTTCCTTTGCCAATTCTTTTTTTACTTTTTCGATTAATTCTTTATTAGTTGTTACAAATTTTCCATTTGTTCTTTCTGTATAAACTAATCCTTCTTTTTCAAGTTCTACTAATGCTTTTTGCATTGTATTAGGATTAACTCTTGCAATAAGTGCTAGCTCTCTTACTGAAGGTAATCTTTCTCCTTGTTTTAGTTTTTCAGAAACAATCTCAATTCTTAGAGTTTCAACAAGTTGTATGTAAATTGGTCTTTCATTATCAAAAATATAATCCACAGTTTTCTTCCTTTCTATTATTGTATTACTTGCATAATACAATAATACTATTTTGTATTTTATTTGTCAATAGAAAATTTTATCTAATTTGTCCATTTCCATATATTACATATTTCGTTGTTGTAAGTTCCTTAAGCCCCATTGGACCTCTAGCATGCAATTTTTGAGTACTAATTCCAATTTCAGCACCAAATCCAAATTCTCCTCCATCTGTGAATCTTGTTGATGCATTTACATATACACAACTACTATCAATTTCATTTAAAAATTTATGTGCATTTTCATAGTTACCAGTAATAATACTTTCAGAATGTTTTGTACTATAT
Organism: uncultured Clostridia bacterium; assembly: GCA_949482135.1. Lineage (GTDB taxonomy): Bacteria > Bacillota > Clostridia > TANB77 > CAG-508 > Scatovivens. The sequence goes on along the minus strand of CASYFC010000006.1, from coordinate 50,439 downwards.
TTATTAATATGTTCAATTGCTTCATCAATATTACTTACAATTTTTACAGATATAATTAAATCTAAATATTCTTTTCCCCAATCTTCTTCTGTTACTTTTACTATATCACTAGAAATTTTACAGGCTTCTTCATCTCCTCTAATTTCTACATTTTTACTTGATAACTTTTGAGTTAATAAGGGAATAAATTCTTTTGCTATGTCTTTATGAATAACTAATGATTCACAGGCATTACATACTCCTGTTCTTTGTGTTTTTGCATTTTCAATAATTGAAATAGCCATTTCAAAATCTGCGAATTTATCTACATATATATGACAATTTCCTGTACCTGTTTCAATTACTGGAATTGTACTATTTTCAATTACTGTCTTTATAAGTCCACTTCCGCCTCTAGGTATTAGAACATCTACATATTTATTTAATCTCATAAGTTCTTGACTTTTTTCTCTACTTGTATCTTCTATTAAATATACACAATCCTCTGATATTTTTGATACTTTTAAAACATTTCTAATTATTCTAGCAATAGAAATGTTTGTATTTATTGCATCTTTTCCTCCTCTTAAAATAACAGCATTTCCCGTCTTAAAGCATAATCCAAATGCATCTAATGTTACATTTGGTCTTGATTCATAAATAATAGCAATAACTCCTAAAGGAACTCTCTTTTTTAATATTTCTAATCCATTTTTCATTTTTTTTCCTTCTAAAATCTCTCCTATTGGATCTTCTAAATCTGTAATTTTTATTAATCCTTCTGACATATCTAAAATTCTTTTTTCATCTAGTTTTAATCTATCTATTAAACTATCTTTCATATTATTTTTAATAGCATTTTCAACATCTATTTTATTAGCATCTAATATATCTTGCTGATTTTCTATAATTTGTTCTGCAACTTTTCTTAAAATAATATTCTTTTCTTCACTTCTCATATTATTTAATTTTCGAGCACTCTCTTTTACTATTTTTCCTATTTCTTCTAAATTTTCCATTTTACCACTCCTTATAATTTTATTTTTCAATTTTTGAAATCAAATAATTTCTAATATCACATTCTTCTGAGCTCTTTCCAACAAACAATGTTCCTTCTTTTTCACCTGTCATAATTCTATTTAAAATATTGGGATTTTTACCACTGCAAATTATCATATCAATTCCTAATGGATTTATTATATTTGCCGCTAAAACTTTTGTATACATTCCACCAGTTCCAACATCACTATCACTAGATTTCTTTGCCACTTTATGAATATCATTTATTTCTGATGTTACAATATCAATTAATTTTGCATCCTTATTCAAAAATGGATCATCTGTATATAAGCCTTCTGTATCTGTTAATAAAATTAGTAAATCAGCTTCCGTAATTGACGTAACAATTGATGATAATGTATCATTTTCACCAAATTCAATTTCATCTGTTGCTATTGCATCATTTTCATTTACAATTGGAATTGAACTGTATTTTAACAACTCTTGGAAAGTATTTTTCAAATTTTCATACGATTTTTCATGATCTAAACTATATCTAGTCATTAATACTTGTGATGCTACTAGTCCATATTCTGCAAATAATTTGTAGTAATTCATAATCAACTTTCCTTGTCCAATTGCTGCACATGCTTGCTTTTCTGCCATAGTTTTAGGACGTCTTCCTATTTTCAAAGTTTCTCTTCCAATAGCCACTGCTCCAGAAGATACTAATATTACTTCTTTTCCACTATTTTTTAAATCGCTAATTGCTCTAACTAATTTTTCTAATTTTGAATAATTTAAGTTTCCTGTTTCTTTATAAGTTAAAGTTGACGAACCAACTTTTATAACAATCCTTTTTTTGTCTTTTATTCTTTTCCAATAATTTTCCATTTATATCCTCCTATATATAAAAAAGGGAATTGAGTATTTTAACCCAATTCCCTAGTTTGATTTATATTTTTTATTTTGATAAGTCTTTTGACTTTTTAGTTGCTGCTTGCACTGCTTTTATCATACTTGCCCTTAAACCTTTTTCTTCTAAAACAGATACACCCTCAATTGTTGTTCCTCCTGGTGAACATACCATATCTTTAAGATGTGCTGGATGTTTCCCTGTTTCTAATACCATTTTTGCAGATCCTAAAACAGTTTGCGCAGCAAATTTATATGCTTTATCTCTTGGCATACCTTCAAGCACTGCCCCATCTGCCATTGCTTCTATTATCATGAAAATAAATGCTGGAGATGATCCGCTTAAGCCTGTTACAACATCCATTAACTTTTCAGATACTACTTCACATTTTCCAAAACTATTAAAAATATTACAAATCAAATCTAGTTCTTCGGGTAGCACCATGGGGCATGGGCTTAAAGCCGTCATACCTTCTGCTACTAAAGCAGGTGTATTCGGCATTGCACGAACTATTTTAACTTCTTTTCTAAATAGTTTATTTATAGTTTCAATTTTTTGACCAGCAGCAATACTAACAATAATAGTATTTTCTTTAACTTGATCTTTTATTTCATTTATTACTTCTGGATAAAATTGTGGTTTTACAGATAAAATTAAAATATCTGATTTATTGGCAACTTCTGAATTACTAGTTGCTATAGTGATTCCATAGCGGTTATGAAAATCTTCTAGTTTAGCCATTGAGTGGTCTGAACACACAACATTAATAGATGGAACTAAATTTGCATTTATAATTCCACCAACAATTGCATTTGCCATATTTCCACTTCCAATAAACCCAATTATTTTATCCATTATTCGCTCCTTTTTTATATTGGGTAATATTATATAACATTTTATACAAAAACACAAGTAAAACTTTTCGAGCGTCCCTGAAATTTAGGGACACTCGAAAAGTTTCATATTTTTTTAATAACTCTGCAAGGATTTCCAACAGCAACCGAATTTGATGGAATATCTTTTGTTACAACACTTCCTGCTCCAATTACAACATTATCTCCTATTGTAACTCCTGGAAGAACAACTACATTTCCACCAATCCATACATTATTTCCAACTTTTATTGGTTTTGCATATTCTAATCCCTTATTCCTTGTTTCATAATCTAAAGGGTGTCCTGCTGTATAAAATCCGCAATTAGGAGCTATAAACACATTATCTCCAAACTCAACTTTATTAGCATCTAATATAACTAAGTTATGATTTGAATAAAAATTTTCTCCAATTTTTATATTGTATCCATAATCACAAATAAAAGGTTGCTCAATTAAAAAGTTTTTTTCTGTTTTTCCTAAAATTTTTTTCATTAATTCTTTTCTTTCTTCTATTTGAGAAGGTTTTATATTATTGTACTCAAAGCATTTATCTTTTGCCAAAAGTCTTTCTTTCATTAATTGTTCATCATAATTTGCATCATATATTTCTCCTGCTAACATCTTTTCTTTTTCGTCCATAATACAATAATTCCTTTCTTACAAAAAATTCTTCTAAATAATTTATACAATATAAAACCTAATAGTCCTCCAATTACATTAGTAATTAAATCTGTTACATCACAACTTCTATGATGTAATAAAAATATTGTCATAATTAATTGAATAAATTCTATTGTAAAACTTAATAGAAATGTTTTTAGTGTAATTCCTATAATATTACTATTCTTTTTTAAAGTACAACATAAAAATCCAAAGGGAATTGTCATTATTATATTCAAAATTATTTGTTTTGTAGCTCCTCTATATCCCATAATTAAATCATTAAATGGTTTTAAATGAATATAGGTTACATTAATAGAGCTATGATATTTCCATTTTAAATCTAATGTAAAATCAATCGGAAATATTGTTACACAAAGCACAGCACTTAAGTAAAAATACATCATTGATATTTTTAAAATTTGTGATTTTTCTTTATTCTTTAAAAAAATAAAAAATATGCATATATAAATAATAGTAAAAATTATTAAATTTAAAATCAATAATATTCCTCCTTAAAGATTTGCAACTATCAAAATTATTATTAAACCAATTAGTCCTATAGTGCAAATGGTTGCTAAAATATTTAAAATTTTGTTTACTTTTTCATTATTTTTAAACATTTTATATAAGCAATTAATTATTAAAATTCCTGTAACTCCGCCCAAAGTATTCATAATAATGTCTGTTATATCAGTTGCTCCTACATGAAATACATACTGCAAGCTTTCATAAATTAAAGTTAAAGATAATACTGGAATAATTTTTTGTAATAATTTTTTATCTTTCCATATCATTTCTATATACAATCCAACTGGAATAAATACAATTAAATTGTTTATTATTTCATCAAAATATATTTTTCCATTTATAATTACAGATTCTCCAAAAGGAATTAAATTAATTGACCTGATGTATGGTAGAGTATCAATACTAAACTGCATTTTAAATACTATAATCCAGCTTATAATTATCACATAAATTCCAAGTAAAGCACTTGTTAACTTTTTTGACTTCATTTTCTTCATCTCCTATAATTATATTTTGCTTTTTCAATATAATTATAACATTTGGATAAAAAATTTTTTCTTAAAATTTTCTTAATGAAATTTTTAGAGCGTCCCTAAATTTCACTTTACTTTTTTGAATTTTCGTGTTATTATGTTACCCGAAAATCTTAAAGGAGGTACTTTATATGGATACTATTTCAACTGAAAACTTATCCAAAATATTTTCTACTGCACAAACATTTGCAATCATTACACACAAACGGCCGGATGGAGATGCAATTTCCAGTAGTTTAGCTGTATTTTGGCATCTTACTAGTATCGGAAAAAACAAAAATAACATTGATGTTATTATCCCAGAATTTCTGGATGACTTCTCATTTATTCCAGGAATTGAGTATATCAAAGCCCTTCCTTCAAAGGAAAAATATGATGTGGTAATTATTGTTGATGTTGCCTGTATGCATTTGCTTGAGGGTTCTGATATTTTAAAACGTTCAAATTGTATAATTTGTTTTGATCATCATGATGAAACTACAATTCCTTTTAATTACAGCATTATTGACAACACATCACCTTCTTGTACTTGCATTATATATGAATCTTTTGAGTGTAAAGATAAGAATTTTCTTACATGTATTGCAACTGGTTTAATTTCTGACACCAATAACTTGATGTTAAATACAAACAACAAAGGTAAAGAAATTATTGACAGCTTGAGAAGTTTTGGAGTTGATGTAAACTTTATCGTACACAAGCTTACTTCTCCAAGCAAACGCACTATTGAACTTGCAACAATTGTTAAAGAAAGAGGATTTTTCTCAGGTTCTATCTTTTGTACTTATTTAACACAAGATGATTTGCTCATTTCTGAAAGAAACTTGAATACTGTAAATCATAAGTCTATTATTGCTGAACTTCAAAAATCTGTAAATTATGAATTTCTGATTTTTGCAATAATGAATGATAAAAAACAGTGGAAAGGTTCTATGCGTGCGTTAGATTCTAGTGTTGATTTAAATGTGATTTGCACTAATCTTATATCAGAAGGCACGTTTATTAAAGGCGGTGGGCACAGCTATTCTGCTGGATTCACAGCAGTGGGAGATTTAAAAAACATTTTTGAAACTGTAATTTCAAAAATTCAAAATAATTAATATAAACAAAAGATAAAAAGGAGACCATTTCAAAGGTCTCCTTTTGGCGTTTTTAAGCATATTTATATTTTTTTCTATTACAAATCAAGAATATTGCACTTACAATTAATGCTAAAATTTCAGCAATTACAACTGCAAACCAAATTCCATTTAACCCCCAAAGTAATGGTAATATAATTATCGCAGCAACTTGAAACACCAATGTTCTTAAAAAAGATATCGTTGCTGAAACAAATCCATTATTTAAAGCAGTAAAAAATGATGAAGCAAAAATATTAAATCCACTAATCATAAAAGATATAGAAAATAATCGTATTGCCATTGTTGTCATTTTCAATAATTCTATATCATAACTAACAAATATTGATGCTAGTAGTTCTGATAAAATTTCAGCAAATCCAGTCAAAACAATAGCGGTTATTCCAATTAATATTAAGCTTTTCCTTAATAAACATTTTAGCTCTTTTTCATTTCCAGCTCCATAATGATATCCTATAATAGGGGCTGTACCAATTGAATATCCTAAATATGTTCCTACAAATATAAAACTTACATACATTATAATACCATAGGCTACAACTCCGTCAGATCCTGCATACTTCATAAGTTGCATATTATATAATATAGTAACAAGTGACATAGATAAATTTGTTAGCATTTCTGATGAACCATTTGCACAAGTTTGAAAAATAGCTTTAAAATCAAATTTTGCTTTTGATAATTTTAATGTATTATCATTATTTCTTATAAAATAAATTAATGGAATAATTGCTCCAACAATTTGGCTTATTCCAGTTGCAAGTGCTGCTCCAAATAATCCCATTTTTAAAACATATACCAAAAGAAAATCTAATATCATATTAGTAACACCAGCCGCTATAGAAACTACTAATCCAAAAGTTGGTTTTTCTGCTACAATTAAAAAACTTTGAAAAGAATTTTGCAAAGCAAATGGAACTAAAAAAATCATTAAAGTTCTTCCATATGTTATACAATCTGAAAGCATAGTTTCATCTGCTCTTAAAAGTTTTGATATTGGTTTTATAAATATAATACCTAAAAGCGTAAGTATACTTGCTACTATTATTAGCAAATATATAAGCATAGAAAAGTAGCGGTTTGCTTTATTTTTATCTCCTTCTCCAATAGTCTTAGACACTAAAGCACTTCCTCCTGTGCCTATCATAAAACCAACCGTTCCTAAAACCATTAATGCTGGATAAATTAGATTTAATGCTGCAAAAGGTTCTGAACCAACACAATTTGATACAAATATGCCATCTACTATTCCATAAATTGATGTAAATATCATCATTATAATAGTTGGTATTGTAAATTTTATTAATTTTTTATATGTAAAATGTTCTGATAATTGTATTTTCATTTCTATATTTTCCTCCTAAACCATTGTCTTATATATTCACTAAGTGCAGGAATAATTTCTTTTATCTCAAGTCCTGCTGTATTTATACAAAGTTGATAATTTTTCTTATCTCCCCATTCTAAATTTGAAATTAATTCATAGAATTTCTTTCTATTTTTATCTACTTGTTTAATCTTCTTTTCTAATTCTTTTTCACTTAAGTTTTCATTTTCAGGAGCTTTTATTTTACAACGACTAATTTTTGATTTCATATCACTATAAACAAAAATGTTTATTGTATTATAATCTTTTAAAATAACATCTGCTCCTCTACCAACAATAATACAATTTCCTTTTTCTGCAATTTTTTTAATTATTTCTTGTTGTTTTACAAGTATTTCTGTTTGATTACTTTGAAGGCTTCCATATCTTGTAAATGTTCTACCAAAATTAAAGCTTTGAGGATATATTCCTTTTTCTGAAATATTTTGTATATACTCTTGTGACATTCCAGTTTCTTTTGCAAGGTCTGTTATAATTTCCTCATCATAATATGCCATTTGTAACATATCTGCTAGTCTTTTTCCTACTTCTTTTCCTCCACTTCCAAATTCTCTACTTATTGTTATAATTTTATTCATATAGTAACCTCCTTTTTATACACAAAAATACGAAATTATACTTTTAAAGCATAGTATAATTTCGTATTTTTGTCAAATTTGAAATTTAAGGACTCCCAAAAAATTTCACTCTACAATTTCTAGTCCACAGTTTTTACTTGTATCCGAAAAAATAATTTTATTATCTTTTATTAGTGTTACTTTAATTGTTGATGAAATACTTTCAAAAATATCTTTCGCCATTTTTCCTTTTACAGGAGCTGAAAGTTTTTTTCCTTTATCATAAATTATTTTTAAATTTAAATAATAATTTTTCTTTTTCAAATTTATAATTATATATTTATCATTTATAATATATTCTAATATTTTTGTATTATTATATGTTGCAAATTTGTATTCAGATTTATCTGTTATCAAATCACAAATAATTCCTCTAAAATCAAATAGTCCAAATGGAATATCAGCTATTGCCAGCATAAAACTACTATTTTCTTTATAAAAATTATTTGCCTGACACCAAATATATCTTTTTGGAAAAGAGCACCCCCAATCTTTCTCAATATATCCAGTGCTATTATTTAAATTTATTATTTTATCATTAATATTAATAAAACCATTTGTAGTATTTTTCATACATAAAATTGCATGATTGCATTCCATAAAAGGAATATATGAAAATGGTCCCATTATATTAGGATTTAATAAATTAGTTTCAATACTTCTTCTATTTGAAAATTTCACAATTCCTTTAATCGCAATTCCTTGTGATTTATCTTCAACATCTATATTAATACCGCTTTTAGAGAAAATACTTTTTCCAATTTGAATTTGAAAAGGTTTAGATTTAAATTTAAAATCATTTATATTGTAATTTACAAAATATGAAGATTGATTTGTAATTATTTGTATAAAAGCTTTGGGTTCGTTCTCATCTACATTTATTCCTGGAATAAATGAAATTCCTTCTTCGCTATTATTACATTTAAAATACCAACCTTCAAAATAATTTTTATTTAGTTTTAAATATTTTTCGCCTTGAAATATTTCAGAATTTTTTATGAAAGACTTATTTCTCATATATTTTATTTTCTTCAAGAACTTTACTTTTATTCAAAAAAGAAAGCAAAATATTTTAAATACCTGCTTTCTTTTATTTTTAATTATTATTTTCAAATATTATAGAAACGATTCCGCACATTAATCCGCCTATTGGATATACAATCCAAGCAATATGCCATAAACTTCTAACAGCACCTAAACAAAAGAAAATTATTGTTGCAATTAACATTATAACACCACAAATTTTTCCTACTTTTTCATTCGCTTTATTAAATTGTTGTGAACCTATTTTGTTATATAATTCAATATCAAATTTTGATTTTTGAATTCCATAATAAACATATATTGGAACTGCAATCGTTGTTAAAGCTAATAAAATTGTTACTGGTATAGTGCTCTCATCATTAAATATTTCCATTCCGTATAAAAATATTAATTGTATTGCTCCTAATATATTTATTCCAACTCCCAAAGCTATAGCTTTTGCAAATTTAGAATTAAATTTTTCAACTTCTTCTTCAGTATACAGGTTTGGAAGCTGAGCATTTTTCTTTCTGTAATTTTCTTGTTCCATTCCTAATACAATAAACATCGGAACTGACATTAATACAAATAGCAATAATACTACAAGTCCAATTGTTGAATATTTTTCTTGCATTCCTGCAAAATACATAAAAATTGTTACTCCTGTTAATATAAGTCCAACCCCTATTGCCATTCCTTTGCTAAATCTGTTCATTAAATTTTCATATTCAGATTTGTCCCCATTTGTATTTTCTGAAATTTTTCCTTTTAATATTTCATCAATACTACATTCAAATATTTCACAAATAGAAATTAATTTATCTGTTTCTGGATAACCATTTCCACTCTCCCATTTTGATACAGCTTGCCTTGATACTTCAAGCTTTTCTGCCAATTGCTCTTGTGACATATTTTTCATTTTTCTTAATATTTGTAAGTTCTCACTAAAACTCATATCTATACACCTCCTATATTCAATTTTAAAGTTGCATAGATAATTTTTCCACCAACTATTATTTGCAACTTATATTTTCATTGCTACTTAAAGTTGCAATCTTGATATTTCTTATATTCCAGAGCTTTATATTATCAAAAAAGTAATCAATTATCAATAATAATTGACTACTTTTCATTTAATTATTTTCTTTTAAATATTTAATATATTCTTCTAAACACATATTAAGTTCATTCATTTTTTTGGCATTTTCTTCACCCACATATCTCCAATGCCATGGCTCACAATCTACTTTTGTTATGTCTTTTTTATCTCTTGGGTATCTAAGTATAAATCCATAATTTTCAGCATTCTCCATTAACCAATTATATTCTTTTGACTTTTCAAAATTATAATCAACATTGTTAAAATCTACTGCTAATCCTAAATTATGTTCACTTGTTCCGGGTTTATTAATTTTTTGTAAAGTTAATTTTTCTGCCTCTTCTTTGCTTTTTCCACTTGCAATATAAGTTTGAATCTTTTTATTAAATATTTCTTCTTGTCTTGCAATACTTCTATATGTAGATTGAGGCCATATATTTCTATATCCTTGTGACTTCATATCTTGAAGCATTTGCATTAAATATTCTATTGCTCTTGAATCAAATTTTCTTGTTTTGTCTATACTGCTAAGTTCTGGTTCAAAATCTTTTGGAAGTTCATTTTCATAATTTACTAAAACAAGTTTCCAATCATTTATTTCACTCGAATTATCATCTGTTTTAATTTCATTATTATTTTCATAAACAACACTATTATCCATTTTTTCTGTATTTTTTACATTTCTAAAATTTTTAATAATCAAAAAAATCACACATATTATTAAAATTACAACTACAACAACTTTTTTCATAAAGTACCTCATAACTTTCTATTAATATATTGACATTAAATGCTTATTTGGTTACTTTTTTCTTATTAATATAATAGGCGTTTGTTGTTTTCCTTGTCCTGCTGGATTATCTCTTATTAATTCTTTTAAATAACTATCTGGCAAATCAATATCATAAGATTTCCCAAGTATTTCACGTCCAAAATCATTTGAGTCTACTATCATTATGCTTATTCCTAATTTATCTTTTATTTCATTGCAAACCTTATCTGGATTTTCTGGTATTTCTATTCCTATATCTTTATACTCATTCCATGCACCATCATAAAATCCATCTAACCCTGTAACTTCTTGTCCAACAATTTTATAGAACATACCTTTGATTCCAATTAATTTAGTGATTCCGCCAATAATACTTGCAAATAACACTTTTGTAATTCCCACTTTATCAATTGCATACTGCATATTTATTGTCATTCCAACACCATATCCACCTCTATTTTTATGACAAGCAAACTTCGATAAAAATTTTGCCCAAAAGCCAATTTTTATATTTTCTCTTTTTACAACTCTATTTTGACATAGTGCAATAATTTTCTCACTACTTGAAACAATATCTCCATACTCATATATTGGACTCACATATTCTTTAAAAAGATCTATATAACTCTCTCCCTGTTTTACAAATCGAGTTTTAATTGCATGTCTTAAATATGTTTGACCTTGAACATCTATTTCAACTTTCTTCCCTTCATTTGCAACAAATTCCATAAATACCCTCCTATGTAAAATTTTTGGAAAGTCCTTAAACTTCAAAATTTCACTTAAATTCTTTTATTTATTTCTGTCAAGAAATAAATAAAAATGCTATATTCTAAATATAGCATTTTCGGGTATCTAAATTGTATTTATACTGTATCAAAGTTGTACTTTTATTGTATCTAAATTGTATCTATTTTTTTTTGCTTGATTCAACAATTTCATATTCACGTCTAATTGCTTTATCTGTTTCAACATATTCTTCATATATTTCTATTGGAGCAATAGTAAGCATGCAGGAATCTCCCTTTTCTACTAACATAATAATAAGTTGTGCTTTTTCTGATTTTAAAATATTATTCTTTTCAAATTTCCAATCACCAATTATATCTAAATCTAAATATTTCGCATAATTTTCAAGTTGTTTTTGAATATCTACATCTTTTCTTAAATATACTGTTGGAAAATCAATGCTTATAATTTTTCCTGTTTTTTCTTCAAAATTAATTCCAAGCCAATCTCCACCTTCTTTTACTAAACCACAGGAAAATACTGTATACTCAGAAGAAAATATATCTGCAACTTGTTGATAATCATCAAAATCATCCATATTTATTTCTTTTATTATATCATTTGTAATAAATTTCTGAATTTCGCTTTTAAGTTCGTCACTAGGTTTTTCAATTTCTATATGTTCAGTTACTGGAACATTAATAGAAATTTTTTTCTTGTTATCATAATAAGCTTTACTATCTTTAAGGTTGTATATATCATGAATAAATCTTACTAAATAAATTTTTTCTGCTTGAACATCAATTTTTCCTTCTTCTTTTTCTTTTGTAAATATTTCTTTTTCCCTTGATAAATCTTCTACTTGAAGTAATAAATTGGGCATTGTAAAAGAAAAAATTATTATTACTATACCAATTATAATTAATAAAAATTTCTTTATCATTAATTTATTACCTCCAATTCAAAATATACATTTGTTCCTACATTTTCTTCACTTTCTATATTGATTTTAGAGTTATGAAGAGCTAAAATTTTTTTACATAATGAAAGACCAATTCCTGTTCCTCCATTTTTTCTGCTTCGAGATTTATCTACCATATAAAAATCTTCTGTTACTCTTTGTATATGTTCTTTTGGAATACCAATTCCATTATCTATTACAGAAAGTATATATCGGTTTTGTTCACAACTCCCCAATATATGAACACACTTATCTTTAGGTTCTGCTTTTTTAGCATTTTGAATTAGATTTCTTATAACAACTTCTAATAAATTTTCATCTGCTTTTACAATTGCTTCTTCTAATTCTAATTTTATTTCTATATTTTCTAGTATAATTTTTCTGCAAATTCTTTCTATCAAATCTTTTATCCTTGTTTCTTTCAACTCTATTTTATCTTCAGAAAGTTCCATCAATGATAATAATTTGTAAGAAAGATCTTCTAGTCTTTTTGATTCAGAATATATATAATTTAGCGCTGGAATCTTCACTTCATCATCACAATTTTTTAATCGTAATAAATCCGAATATCCTATTATTGCAGTCATTGGTGTTTTTATTTCATGAGAAAATCCTGTTATGAAATCATCTTTTTGTTTAATAGATAAATTAAGAGAATTTATTTTATTTTCTATTTCATCTGTCATTTTATTAAAACTATTAGCTAATTCTCCTATTTCATCATTTGTTTTAACTTTTACTCTTTCATTAAAATTTCCTGATGAAATCTTCTTTGTTATATCATTTAGCTTTTCTATTGGATTTGTTAAAAATCTTGAAAATATAGCAACAGCAATTGAAGAGATTGCTAAAACAATGATGTCTGTATACATAATATCTTTTAATTGTCTATTTCTTTCTTCATAAAGAGTTGTAATGTCATAAAAATTTACAATATACATATTAACATTACATGTAGTATAATATGAACTAAATACCATGTAATTATTTCCATCAATTTCTCTTATAATATATCTATCCACTTCTTTATCTAATAGATCATATATATTATCTAAATCTAATTTATTTGATTTTGGAAAAGAAGATATTATTTTTACTTTATTTTCTGAATATATTTCAATACTTTCCAAATCATTATTCATATAATCTGTTAATGAACTTATATATTCATATAAATGTTCTTCCGTGAATTCTTCTCCTTGTTGCAGTTTACTTACAATATTACTATCTAAATAATACCTTTCAAGCTTATGCTTATTAGCATTTTGTTTCACACTACTTTCCAATGAATTTATAAAATTTTGCCTAACTGTAATATATCTACTAAATGACAAAATAATAGATATAATTATTACAATACCTAGCATTAACTTTATCCAAAATTTCATATTTTTTTCCTTTCTGAAATTTAGGGACAGTCGAAAAATTTCATTTTATACATAATTATTAGCTGAAATTTTTCTAAACTTCAAGCATATATCCTATTTTATATACCGTTTTTATTCTATCTTTCCAGTCCAATTTTTTTCTTAATCTTTGAATATGCAAATCTAATGTTCTTGTTTCAAATTCTAATTCTTCTCCCCAAACTTTTTCAAAAATAACTTCTCTATATAATGCTGTATTTCTGTTTTGGACAAAAAGTATAAGAAGATCAAATTCTTTTGGAGTTAAATCTATTTTTTCATTATCTTTTTTTACTGTTCTTGCTACTGAATTTATAGTTATATTATCAATACATATGTTTTCACTTAGTTTATTGTATCTTCTTAAAACTGCTTCTACTCGTGCTAAAAGTTCTTCCATAACAAATGGTTTTGTTATATAATCATCAGCTCCTTTTCTTAATCCTTTTATTTTATCTTTAATTTGTGATTTAGCAGTTATAAAAATTACAGGAGTATCTTGCATTTGTTTTATATATTCTAAAAGCTCATATCCGTCTACTTTAGGTAACATTATATCTAATAAAATTAAATCGTATTGATTTTTTTCTATTAAATCTGCTGCAATTTCCCCATCAAATGCATTTTCACATATATATCCTCCGAGACTCTAAACTTATTTTTATTAAATCACTAATTGCAATTTCATCTTCTACAATTAATATCTTATTCATCCTTTTTCACCTCAATAAATATTATAAACCAAAATTGTATCAAAATTGTAAATTTAATTAATTTTTAAGTTTTTCTTTTGACAATATCATCTGCTATTTCTAGTATTTAATTAATACTTCTGTAATATTAGCTCGTTTTGACAACTTGTTGGCTTCGCAAAAAATGTTTAGATATATTAATCGTCATATTTCTACAAATTTTATTACATTTTTTTGATAAATTTCGCTTTAATTTACATAACATTGATTTCATATTTAAATTGTGCTATAATATATTAGTAAACCCTATAAACATTTTATCAACAACTTGAAAGGAGAAACATTATGACAACCGTAATCATCATGGCGCTTATCGGAGGTTTGCTCAGCACACTGTTCGTAAACATTCACTTTATCAGGCAATTTATCAAGGGGCTTCGGCTCTGCTTTGTAAAAACTCCGCCTGATAGCGAAAAAGATTCAGGCAGAGGCTATGGACACCGAAAAAAGGAAGGGAAATTCGATTTCGAATTTGATGAATTTGCTCCATTCCTGATTACTCAGATAATTATTTTCATTATCGTATTCGTAATTCTCTTATGCTGGTACTATTTCGCAGCGGCCGATCGAACAGTATCTCAGTTCCTTATTTCAACAGGCTGGCTTATCGGTCTTGCTCATTTGATTAACTGGCTCATAGTTGCTGTACTCGCCGAAGGCTTTTGGTTTGAGCATGGTACTCCCAAAGGATTTACTTGTTGTGCAGTTATCATTTCTCTTGCACTTCTTGTTATTTCTTGGGGTGGTGGTATTGCTGGCTCTTGCTATAACTATAGCCATCAGCAGGAAACTACAACTTTCCTTCAGGAAGAAAACGTACCTGTTGTAAGTGTTGATACACTTAAAACTCTAGAAAGTGAAGTTCTAATTGATGGCTACCAGCTTGGAAGTGCAATCAATCGTAATGGAAAGGTTGTAATCCCTCTAAGTCGTGAGGAAAATGTAAATTTTGCAGGATATGTCATGATTCAGAATAACGAGCCTACTATCATCAAAAAGGATTTGCGTTATACTCCTTATCATAACAGTACCTGCCATCCTTCTATGGTTGCCCGCGAAATTATGCCTACCAAGATTTTCTTTGGTAACTGGAGTTTCCAGCTTAAACCTATTGAAAACGGCGAAGATGAAGTATACTATGTCTGTACCTATGGTACTTTCAAGTGGCTCCGTGCTGGAAGAAATATTGAAGGCATGATGTTTATTAATGCGGAAACTGGCGATTTCAGCACTTGTTCCATTAATGAAGTTCCAGCTTGGGTAAATGGCGTTTCTCAGTAATATTTTTAAGAGGTGATAAATGTAAGTAAAAACTTTTTTATTTAAGTAACAGCAAGAGCCGAGAGCTACAATAGCTCTCGGCTCTTTGCCATGTTGAAATTTATGGAGCGTCCCTAAATTTCATTCTCTTTTAATTAAAAGAGAATATTTTCCAATGCTTTTGCAATTTCTTTTTTAGTATTACATTCAGTTACAATGCCGTTCTCATTCAAAATCATTGCCCAATGCTTGCCACCACCGATTTTTGCCAAATCGTTAGCAACAATATAATCTGCATGATTTTTAGCTCTCAATCTATCAGCAACACCGAACAGTTCCTCTTTGCTGACACCTTCAAGAAGCTTAAATCCAACCAATGTCACATCAGGCGCCATCTCCTTGATCTGGCTAATGACCTTAGGAGTAAGTTTCATCATTGTCATCAAATGAGGTTCGTAAGAAGAAATTTTGGTATTATCATTGCATACAGTAAAAGGATTTTCAAAAATGCTCATAAGAACATCTTTAGTAATCTCATCTTTATGTTCTGCCTTTTGAATGGTATCCCAAATTTCATCAACCAATTCTTCCGCTCTGATGGTGTATTTACCTGCGTAATCACCTACTGCTGCAGAATGAATTATGATATCAATTTTCGTAGTAGCAAAAATCTTTTGAAGGGCATCTATCAAATCCTGAGTAGATTCTACCGTTACAAACTGCACTTTCTCGCTTGCAATTCTAGGTTTATAAGACATTTTGGTAGAAACATAATAAATAGTTCCAATTTCATCATATTTATCTTCCAAAAATGTTTCAGCAACAACATTGCCAAGTGCTCCAGTGGACATGTTTGTAATTTTCATTACAGCATCAATTCTCTCGTTAGTAGGACCAGATGTGATAATAATGTTCTTTTTCATTGTTTTTTCCTCCTATTATAAATTATTTACAATGACATCTCTGGGGTTATTCAAATACTTGTCACTTCTGCCAAATCTACTCAAGTTTTCAGGAAATACAAATTTTCCATAAACATATTGAGCATTTTCTTTAGAAAGCGAAAGTATATGACATGCATTTTTTTTACTCTCGATTCCTTCTTTTACAAGCCACTCTTTTTCATGAACAGAAACAGGTCCATAAATATAACTTTGGCCATCTCCATAACTTTCACCCTTATATGTGCTAACACAATTTAATGTGAAAGTATAAAGGCTTTCATTATGATTATGGATACACACTGTTTCTTCTTCAAAAACATGTGTATTAGAATTTGAGCAAACTGTAAAGATTCCAAACAGTTTATTTTTGAGTTTTTCATCCCTTGAAATATAATAAGCTGCATGATAATATTCCATACAATTAAGAATATAAATCTTTTTTCCTTTTACCCAAAACTCATGGCTTTTAAGTTTGCTTCTCAAGAATTCCTTAGGCGGAATAAAAGTAATTTTTCTTGCCATAGGTTCTGCACCAGATGCATAATCCTTTGGAATTTCATGCTTTTTCCCATTTTCAAATACTACAGTTGTATTAATTCCATCTTTGTAATAACTTCCTGCTACAATAATTCTTGATATCGATAATTCCTGATACTTTTTTTCATATCTTTCCAGATAAACAATCTCTGGAAACAAAACTATGTCTGGCTTTTTCTCTTCAATAATACGAAAAGCAGATTCAATTTGCATCAAGGATTGTTCTGTTTCAACTAAATATTCATTTTCACTATTACAATCCAAATCAACTTTTAATTGAAACATACATACCGACAAATAATCATTCATCCGCATTTTTATATACTCCTTTCTCTTTGATGATTGCATTATATTTCATTCTATAGTATAATTCAAATATATATTATTTATATTTATTATAATGTGAGGTTATGACTATGGATATTAATTACGAATCATATAAAATCTTTTATACAGTTGCTCTTTATGGAAGTATTACAAAAGCAGCTAATTTCTTGTATATCTCTCAGCCAGCTGTTACCAAATCTCTTCAAAAATTGGAACAAGAACTTGGTATTACTCTTTTTAATAGAAGTCCAAAAGGAGTTACTTTAACAGAAAATGGAAAAATTTTTTATAATTTTATAAAAAATGGTGTTGAAAGCTTTATGAATGGTGAACATAAACTAACTTCTCTAAAGAATTTAGAAACTGGTACTATAAAAATTGGTGCAAGTAGTACTGTAACAAAATATTTTTTGGTTCAATATATAGCAAAATTTCATAAAGAATTCCCTAATATTGATATTTCTATTACAAATGGTTTAACACATAATTTGATATCAGATTTGAAAAAGGGAAGTCTTGATGTATTAATTGTAAATCTTCCTATGGAAAATGATGATGATTTAGAAATTGAAGAATGTGCTATTCTTCATGATGGATTTGCTGGAAATTTAGAATATAAAGAAAGTATAAAAGCTCCGATTTCTCTTGAAGATTTAGTTACAAATTATCCAATTGTTACTCAAAAAGAGCCATCTAATACAAGAACTTTTTTAAATAATTTAATGATTTCAAATAATGTTATATTTCATCCCAAATTTGATATTGTAAGTTATGGATTAGTTAAAGAATTTGCAAAAATTGGCCTTGGAATTGCTTATATAACTAAAGAATTTGCACAAGATGAATTAAAAAATAATCAGCTTTTTGAAATTCCAATAAAAGAAACAATTCCAAAAAGAAGCCTTGGAATTGTTTTACAAAAAAATATGATATCTAGTTTTGCAACAGAAAAATTTATTGAAATAATAAAAAATGAAATTTAAGGAAAATTCCCTAAATTTCATTTCTTATTTATTCACTTCTTAATGCATCAATTGGATTTAATTTTGATGCCTTCATTGCTGGAATTATTCCGAAAATAATTCCAATTACCATTGAAAATACTACTGAAATTATAGTTGCTGGTATACTTATAGCTACTGGTATCATTGAAATTCTTGAAATAACTTGAGAAATTATAATTCCAATTATTATTCCTAAAATTCCTCCTATACTTGTAAGAACAGAAGCTTCTGTTAAAAATTGCCATAATATACGTTTTCTTTTGGCTCCTATTGCTCTTTTTAGTCCGATTTCTTTTGTTCTTTCTGTTACAGATACAAGCATTATATTCATAACTCCTATACCACCAACAACAAGTGATATACTCGCTATTAATAATAATTGATTATTTGTAGATGAACCTAATTCTTGTAATTGTTTGGCTTGTTTTAGTAAATCATCATTTTTATAACTTATTTGATTATTTTCATCTTGATTTACAATTCTTTCAGATAATATTTCAGATGTTCTTTTTCCGGCTTTTGCCATATCATCTGTACTTGTTGCTTTTACTACTATATTTTCTGGTTCATCAAAATTATATAAAATTGGCCAATTTGATATTGGTACAAATATCTCTCCATTTGATTCTTCCATATATGTCATATAATCAGATATACTATTAATTACAGGCTTAAATTTTGAATTTTTGTCTGCAACGCCTATTACAATATATGCTTCACTATTTATTTCTATTGTTTTTCCTATAGGATTTTCACTTTGAAATAAACTTTTAGCAGCTATAGAATCTAATATTGCAACTTTTTTGTAATTTTTGAAATCATTTTCTTCAAAATTTCTTCCATATTGTATGTAATAATTATACACATCAAAATAATCTTTATCTATTCCAAGTAAAGCACCTGAATATGCTGTATTCTGATAAAAAATATTTTCTGAATATCTTCTTGAATTATATAAAGCAGCTTTTTCTACTTCTTCTAATTCCAAAATTTGATTTTTCACATCTTGAGAGATTGTTGGAACACCATCTGGAATTGGATTCCACATAAACTCAAGTTGCATATCTCCTTGATATAATTCTATTTTTACAGCATCTGTTCCAGAACCAATTAAATTTTGTTTTATTTGTTCATTTGTTCCCTGAATAGTTGAAACAATTGTCATAATTGCAGCTATACCAATAATAATTCCAAGCATTGTAAGGAATGAACGTAATTTATGTCCCCATATTCCTTGAAATGCAAGTGCTATATTTTCAATCAATTTTATTCACCTCAATTCTACATTCCATTATATAAATCTTCTAAATTTCCATCTACTACTGGAGTCCCTTCCTTAATATTTTTTCCATAAGGAAAAGCAACCCTGTCTTCCATTGTAATTCCTCCACGAACTTCCAAACTTCCATGCATATTTTTTCCAATATTCAATTCACGTTTTTCTAGTTTATTATTTTCTCCTGCCATATAAACATAATTTTTTCCATTTTCAGAAAGAACAAAAGCTCCAGTTATATAAAATGAACTTGATTGTTCCTCTTCAAAAATTGGCTCTATTGATGCATATTCACCTTCTTTAAAATTAACACTATCATCTAATTTTACTGTATAAGGATAATATGAAGTATTACTATTTCCAATACCATTATAATATCTATCTGTTAAAGGAACATTAGATATTTTTTCAATAGTACCTTGATTTGAAGCACCACTTTCAAAAGCTTGAACATTTACTTTTTGTCCAACTTTTACTTTTCCTAAGTCAAATTCTCCAACTCTTCCTTGTACATAATATCCTCCGCCACTTGATACAACAATTACAGGTTTTGTTTTCGCATCTTCACTTTCTACATCTAAAACAGTTTTAACAACACCATCAATTTTGCTATAAACAGCATTATTTTTAGCTTCTTCTTGTAGCTTTTTCAATTCACTTTTAGCAACTTTAATATTTAATATTATGTCATTAATTGAATTTTCTTTTTCAACAATCATTTGTTTTAATTCAGCTGCTGTATAAATTGGTCCTACTTCTGGCATCTCTGGAGTTACTGGTTCAGATGGATTTTCTATATCTGGAGTATTTGGATATAATGGATCATTTTCATCTCCTGTCCATGCTCCTAATATTGAAAATGTATAATTTTCATCTTTTTTAACAAATTTTATTTTTGAACTGCTTTTTAAAATTCCTGTCATGCTATCATCTTCTCTTATCATAAATATAGCAATAACTTCTGTTTTATTTTCTCCAGTTCTTTCAATTAAAGCTTTAATAAATTCTTGTTCATATTCTTTATTTTCTTTCCAAACAAATAAATATGGTTTATCTAAGCTTCCTTCTCCTGTAAGTGGAGCAGGATTTACTTCCTTATCAGCTGGTACTGTTGGTTTTGGAGGAGTAAGCTCTGGTACTGTATCATGAAATTTTGGTGGTTCTGTTGGTTCTTCTACTGGTTCTTCTGGTAAACTACCATAAGTTGGCTCTCCTGGTTTATATGTTCTAATTTTTTCTAATTCTTTTTGTGCATTTGAAAGTTCCAATTCTGCTTTTTTAATATCTAATCCTTTTCTTTCTAATTCTAGATTAGAAAGTGTTGTATTATATTTTAACAATGTATCACCAACTTTAACTTTTTGTCCCTCTTTTACCATAACTTTTTCTACTTTTTGAGTAGAACTCAAATAAACAGATTGCATTTTATCTTCTTTTATCATACCTTCTGTTCTTGAATTATTTTCCCAATAATTTATATTTCCAACATCACTTACAGAATAAACTGGTACTTCGTTTTTCTTGCGAGTAACAAAAAAAGTTATTATACCTGCGATAATAGCTAAAATAATAGCTATTATAATTATGTATTTAAGCCATTTTTTACTTTTTCCTTTATTCATCTATTTTTCCTTTCTAAGCATTCCATCTCTTATATAATAAATCTTATTTGCATGTTCTGCTATTTCCTGTTCATGTGTTATCATAATTATTGTTGCACCTTCATCATTTAATTTCTTAAATAATTCCATAACCTGCTCACCTGATTTTGTATCTAGAGCACCTGTTGGTTCATCTGCCAATAATAAAATTGGATTTCCTGCAATAGCTCTTGCTATAGCAACACGTTGGCACTGACCACCAGATAACTGATTTGGCATAAATTTTTTTCTTTCTCCAAGACCAACTTTTTCTAAAGCTTCTTCTGCAAGTTTCATTCTCTCTTCTTTTTCATATCCTCTATATAAAAGAGGAAGTGCTACATTTTCCATTGCATTAAGCTTTGGTAATAGATGGAATTGTTGGAATACAAATCCTATTTTTTGATTTCTTATATCTGACATTTTATCATCATTTACTTTTGAGACATCTTGATTTTCTAATAGATATTCTCCTGAAGTTTGAACATCCAAACAACCAATTATATTCATTAAAGTTGTTTTTCCTGAACCAGATGGTCCCATTATAGCAATGTACTCACCTTTATCTACCGAAAGATTTATATCTTTTAAAACATTCACTGTCATTTTACCTTGAATGTAATCTTTATTAACATTTTTAATATCTACAATCATTTCTAATCCTCATTTTATTTATATTTTATAAAGCTACTTCTCCACTACTTTCTATTGGTTGGCTTTCTCCAGCATCTGGTACTGGAACTTCTTCCATATTCATTACATCTCCACCTTCAATCATCATAGAATCATCCATTGGAATATTCATTGGGACATCCATTGTATCAAATTTATTTACATCTAGCCCTTCTTCTAAACCATCTTGTGGAATTGCTATATAATCATCTTCTGTAAGTCCTTCTAAAATTTGATACTCTCCAAGTTCTTCATCTTTTTCTCCAATTTTTATTTTTCTTTTTTCTAACTTATCTTTTTTATTAGTAGCCCAAACAAAACTTTCTCCATTTTCTTCAATTATATAATAATTTGAAAGCCATAAACCATCTTTTGGTTCTCCTTGACCAATATTTTTTTCTATATAAACATGTTGTCCCATCATAAGCCCATCCATTGAATCTAATGTAATATAAAATGGATATTTAGAAGATTTATTTGAAGAATCATCTCCCATCATCACATAGCCATATCCATCCGAATTTTTTTCTGGATTTGATGTATCTATGCTTTCAATTGTTCCTCCCCAAATTTTATTTTCATCAACTCTTGAGTGAATAATAACCTTTTCTCCTACATTAATAGAAAACATATTTTGTTCATTTATTGTTCCTTTAACTCTGTACTGGCCTGTTTGCATTATTGACATATATGAATTATCTTGAGTTCCAGAATCATATCCCATATTAGTAGATTCTGGATTTGATGAATCATTTATACTTTGAACAATACCATCAATTTCAGATGTAACAACTGTATTTTTTAAAGATTTTCTTAAAGCTGTTATTTCATTATTTTTAGATGTTATATTATACTGAGTTTGTTTTATTTCATTTTCTAGTGTTTGTATTTCCAAATTATATGAAGTATGATCTCCACCTGGATTCTCAGCTTTAGCTGCATTAATAGATTCTATTTGTTTTTGTGAATTGGCAATACTATTTTGCAATTTTTCTACTTCCAAACTTTCTTGATCTATTTTTGTACTTATTTCATCTGTATCATATTCAAATAATTTATCACCTGTTTTTACTGCTTGTCCTATTTCGACATAAATTTTCTTTACAGTTCTATTTTCTTCTTTTTGCAATTTTATAGTTTTTTGAGAAACTACAACTCCTGCAAAACGATTTTCCATTGTGTTCATGCTTCCTGTAAGTATACTAACA
This sequence comes from uncultured Clostridia bacterium, assembly GCA_949482135.1. Taxonomy (GTDB): domain Bacteria; phylum Bacillota; class Clostridia; order TANB77; family CAG-508; genus Scatovivens. The sequence goes on along the minus strand of CASYFC010000006.1, from coordinate 27,193 downwards.
GCTTGAACTGCAATTTTATTTTCATCTTTTTGATTATTTCCATTTAACTTATTAAACACACAAAAAACAATAATTCCAATAATAATTAATATAGCTACAATAATTACTATTTTCTTTAACTTGTTTTTCTTACTTTTTTCTTTTTTACTTTTATCTTTTTTAGCAACTCTTGTCATAACATGTACTCCTTATTTTTTTTGATTTACTCGTATAAATTTATGTGAAATTTTTCCTTTTATTACTTTATTATCATATCACTATAAAAAAAATATAACAATATCATTTTTTTATCTTAATAATTTTTTAAGAAAAAAGTGAAATTTAAGAACATTTCTTAAATTTCACTTTCAAATTAATTATTAACTTTTATATCTCCACAGCTATTTTTTAGAGTTAATGTAATTTCTGAATGTCTATTATTATTTTCTATTTTTTCATCTCCTAAATCTGTATTTCCATCAATAAAAATATCATTTGTTTTCTCGATTTTAATATCACCCAAATCATTTTTTATAATTGAGTCTTCATTTATTCGAAGATTTTGAATCTTTATATCTCCACAACTTAAATCTATATCACATTTATTTAATAGAGAAGTTATTTTTACATCTCCATATGAAGATTTTATTATAGCATTTTGTATTTTCACAATATCTATATCTCCACAATCTTGTTTTAAATCTACTAAAGCATTTTCAAATTCTCCAATTTCAATATCTCCATAACTACTCTTTATTTCTATTTCTTTTATAATTTCTTTAGGAGCATAAATAACTATATCATTTTCAGAAAAACCAAAATTTATAATTTTATTGCTCATTCCTCTAATTTCAAATTTTAAAATTCCTTCTTCATTTGAAAAATTTATATCTTTCAAACTTCTATCATTTCTTCCATATATTGTTACTTTTATATTATTTTCTGAATTTTCAAGAATTTTAATATCTCCGCAATCTGATATTATATCAATTTTATCTATATGTTCTGGTTCGAAGTTTTGCTCAAATATTATATTTTTATTTATCTCTCTAAAGTTGTTATTAGAAAAAAAGGGAAATTCTACTCCCAATATAGCAAGTACTAAAAATACTGTTAGCAATATTGCAATTATTGATAAAAGTACTATTAATGTTATTATTAAAGGTTTATTTCTCATTATATTCACCATCCTTTAATAAAAAACATAATTTAGCAATCTCGCTTATTACCGCACCTATTATAAATATTACCCATGTAATGTGCCATGCCATAGTTACAAAGCTTAAAACTATATAAAGAGCTGTAATTAAGCACCATATAATACATCTTATAGATTTTAATATTTCCTTTTTTTCTTTTTTATTCATTTCTTCCTTAGTCTCATCTGATTTTGGCATAGACATACAACCTTTTATAATTCTAGCTGTTGCATATGCACAAGCTAGTAAAAGTAATCCTACAGCTATACTTGCATCTATATTTGTATTATCAACTATAGCAATAAACACACCTATTGCTGCAATATAAATAAATATTGATGTACTTATCTCTCCTGCTGCTTTTCTTCTAAGCTCATCTTTTGTCATAATATTTTCTTCTGTTTTAATATCATCTTTTAATTCTGTATTATTTTCTTGCTTTTCCAAAATATTTGTATCATTTTCTTCTACTTGTGATTCTGATTTTTTACCTCTTAATAATTCATCTGTGCTTATTTCAAATAACTCACATAATGGTACAATTTTATCAAAATCTGGTGTACTTTGATTTGTTTCCCATTTAGAAACTGTTTGTCTTGTTACATTTAGTTTTTCTGCAACTTCTTCTTGTGATAGATTTTTGTTTTTTCTTAATTCAAATAATTTTTCTCCTATATTCATTTTATGCACCTTTCCTTTCTGATAAAATTATACGATTTTTATGGGTTGCATTCTACCAATTTAACTTTGAAATTTTGTCAACTATCATTAACATTTTTATCTAAAGTCAGAAATCTCACATATTTGTGAGATTTCTAATTTATTTAGACTTCAATTAATTCATACTCTTTATTTCCATATTCTAATTTTGCTGCAGAATCAATTGTATGAGTTCCATGTCTTGAATTTACCCTTTCTAAGAAATGTTCTTTTCCTGGATCATCAGAATTTTTTACTAAATCAATACAAGCTTGATCTATAGCAATTGGATCTAAAGATGCTAAAATTCCAATGTCTTTCATACAAGGATCTTCTGCTATGCTACAACAATCACAATCTACAGACATATTACACATAATATTAATATAAGCAATATTTCCTTTGAAGTATTCTACTACAGATTTTGCACTATCTGCCATTGCTTCTAAAAATTCATCTTGTTTGGCTACAAAATCCCATAATTTTGTTTGATCCTTTGTTTTTCCTGCTGTATGAATCCATGCTTTTCCTCTTGAAGAAGCACAACCAATAGATAATTGTTTTAATGCTCCACCATATCCTCCCATAGGATGTCCTTTAAAATGAGATAATACTAGCATTGAATCATAGTTTTCCATATTTCTTCCAACAAAATTCTCTTTAATAACTTTTCCATTTGGAATATTTAATACTATATCATTATCTTCAGAATCCATAATATCAACATCAAAATATTTTGTCCATCCATGATTTTCCATTAATTTTTTATGTTTATCTGTATAGTTTCTTTCACCATCATAAGCTGTGTTACACTCAACAACAGTTCCATTAACTTTTTCTACTATTGGTCTCATAAATTCTGGATGAAGATAATTTTGATTTCCTTCTTCTCCCGAATGTACCTTAACTGCTACTTTTCCAGGTAAGTTTTTTTCTAATTTTTCAAACATTTTCACAACATTTTCTGGTGTAATCTCTTTGCAAAAATAAACTTTTGATTTTTCCATAAATGTTTTCCTCCCTCTATTTTATTTTTTAATATATTGTTAACAGTTTTTCTAATTATATATTAAAAATTTAAAATTGAAAAGGATTTATAAATTTTCTACTCGATTTTTTAATTCTAAATCTTCCAAGCTTTCTATTAATGGTTCTTTTTTTTCTTTTACATATTCTATTAATCTACTTTTCTCTTCTGTTGTAGCCTCATTTCCATCAATAATAGAAAAAACAGATTTTAAAATTTCGGTTATATATGGTAAATCATTTGTACTAGAACTAGCTCTTTCCGAAAGTTCCTCAAATTCTGCCTCTCCATAATATTTTTTTATAATATTTATAATCTCTTCCTCTCTTTTAAGTCTTTCATTAGCTTTTTTTATAACCTCTTCAGGAACTTCTTTTATTTCTCCTGTATCTTCTTTTCCTAATACTATATTTATTATTTTTTCATCAATTCCAGAAGAATAAACATATTTATAATTCAAATTTTCAATATAGTATCTAACTTTTCTGATTTCTTCTTCTGAAATTTCATTTTCATTAAAAATTTCTGCAATTGTAGTAAATAGTTTTCTTCCACCACTTTCAGTTAGTTTAAATTCATCTTCTGAATCTTTAGCTTCTTCAAATATTTTATCTAATTCATCTGAATCTCTATATTTAACTAATATTTTCTTTAAATCTCTATATGGTGGCTCTCGTTTAGGATTTGCTGGTATTGCAATGCTAATCTCTTTTCCTTTTAATTCTTCTGGTACTTCCTCATAATAAAAAATATATGGTTTTCCATCTTTAGTGTATTTTACAACATTGTTTATTGCTATTGTAGCTACAGATAATAAAATTCCTATAGTTACAAATAGTAGTAATATTCTTATCCCTTTTGATTTTGTTATTTCTATTATTTTATTTTCTACTAACAGCTTTCTTAATTTTAGTTTTGCTCTATGTACTAAATTTTTTATTTGACTTATATTTTTTCCCATTATCTTAGATACTTCTTCATAAGATAGTTTTTCAATTTGAGTTAAATAAATTACTAATTGATAATCATCTTGCATTCTACTCATAACTCTTTGAATTTGTTCTTTAACTTCATTAGTTATTATTATTTCTTCTAAAATTTGTCCCTCAATAAAATCTATGTTATTGTCAAAACATTCAATATTTTTTTGTCTTTTAATATAATCTAAAGATTTTGATTTTGCAATTATATACATATATGTTTTAAAAGAATAATTAAAATTATATTTTTCTTTATTTTCTAAAATATATAAAATAACATCTTGCAAAATATCTTCTGCCACTTCTATATTTTTAACAAATTTTAAAATAAAATATATTAAATTATTTTGATATTTTTCTATAATTTTTTCAAAAGATTTCTTATTTCCATCTAAAAATTCTTTATATAAAACTTTATCTTCTTCCATATCTTCTCCTAACATTTATATTAATTTTTTATAATACGATTAAGTATAGAAAAAGTTTTCTTTTTTTATAAAATAATTGTATTACTTGCTCTTATATATTGTCAACAATAAAAAGAGAGCTCATCCATTCTCGGATGAGCTCTCTTTTATCCTTCCTTTACTCAGGAAGATATCTTTTTTCAATCACAGGCATGATATCTTTTCCTCTGGACAAGATGCCAAGTTTCACAAATTTATCAATGCCATCTTCTGTAATTCTGTATTCGTAGGTAAGATTTTTTTCTGTTTCGAAAATGATAAATACCAACATAGCGCTATCAGTTTCATATCTTTTTTCTTCCAATTTTTCCAACCAGTTATTCAGAACATTTTCTTCAGGCAATCCATACAACTGTAAATATGCAGAACCTACTTTATTACCACTGTAATCATACCACTTCTGACCATTGGAAATAATCTCATCAATGGTAAGCTTGTTAATTGGTGTTAAACATAAGCAATATTTTTCCAGAACTCCATAATCCAAATGAAATTCTGTCGCCAAAACTTTGGCCTGATCTGCCTCTTCTTTGATAGTTTTACTACTCCTAAAAGCAGTAGTATCAACCAACATAGAGACAATAATCATTTTTGCTTCTTCTTCACCAATTGGATAACCTACTTCCAGCATAATCTCATAAATGAGGAATGCTGCTGCACATGCATTTCTGGTATACATGAAATGATACTTCTTACCAGCATTGTTTGGATGATGATCAATACAAGCAATCACATTTCCAGCATGGATTGTTTCATAATGGTCAAGGAGCAAAAGATTTCTTTTCTTATCTTCTCCAACTTTTTCCCATTTTCTCATGTCAATTCCAAACATTTCCCGAATAATTTCATAGGTATCATTTTCTTTTACTTTCTCTAAGATGCAAAACTCATTTTCAATTCCAAGAAAATCAAGAAGTCTGGACATCAATATTCCAGAAAGCGTTGCATCCACATCAATATTGTCATGTCCCAGAATAGTTACCTTTTTCCCCTCCAAAGACTTTATAAGACTTTTAGACCGAACATTTTCTGAACTCAACTTTTTCATCAGTTTTCTCCTCTTCAATCACTTACATTGTTCTCATACATCAGGTTACTGTTCTTTTGTTAAATTAGGATAAGCATTGAGCATTGCTATCGCTTTTTCTAACATTTCAGTTTGCTGGTAAGCAAGACCTTCTCTAAGAACTTGACTTACTTCATAAAACTTCACATCAGTTACTGTGTCATCTTCCAAATTTATATATTTCTCATATTTGGAAATATCATCTTCAAAGAAAATGCCAAAACACTGAGAAGATCCACCACGAGTTCCTGCCAAACTTTCATCTTCTGCACTATAAATTCCAATAATATGCATCTGCTCCAAATTGGAACCAGGAATATTAGAAAATCTAATAATTGCAGGTTCTAATGAATTGTCTAGCATCTTAATTTCCAATCCTGTAACCTTTCTAAAAGCTCGTATTGCGGCCTTCATCGGGGTTTCAAATTTCTTAATTTCATCTCCAGGAAGTCCAAGATATCCTTGGAAATCTACCTTTTTATTGGAACGCTTTCCCAGCATGACATATACTTTACCATCAATAGTATTTCTCACAAGTAAAATAACATCTACTGTTTGGCGTCCAGGAACAAATTTAATCCCCTGATTTCTGCTTGCTGCAATAATTTCTTTAAAGGTATACTTGAAAAGAATTGGCTTTACTTCATCTGGAATTAACTTATCTAATTCCTCATAATTTCCGTCAATTATCAGTTTTCTTATATCTGTTGCATGATAAGGAAAATCTGAATCTTCTTCCGGATTTATCATTTCGGCTCCTAAAGATTCGCCTCTTTGCCTCAAAACATCAAGAATGTCTTTTTGGTTTCCTGTTATAAAATGAGTAACGCCATACATATTGCAGGCTTCCTTGACATTGCCAATCCACTCATCAAATGTTTCGGTATCTTCCTGAGTTATGATTTCAAACTGAGATTCTGTAATTCCAGCTCTTTTAAAAACAGCTCTCACCATTTTTTCTCTTTCAGAAGCTGGTATACAGTTCCGTTCTTCACCATTTTCGTAACAGGATCCAATCATTACAACGATTTTTCCCTTCCGTGCCCATTTGACAAGAAATTGTTTGTGTCCATTGTGAAGCGGTTGAAGTCTTACTACTGTTGCAGCTACAACCTTGTTATTAGTTTCGTTTTGAATTGTATCAATTGCTACCATATTCAAAATCTCCTTTCAGATTATTATATTTTTATGTTAACGTTTACTATTATAGCACGATTTCCCAGAATTTTCAAGCAATAAGTAACTTTTAGAATCATCATATTTCTAAAATATAATGTTAAAGGCAGTAGAGTTTCCCTCCACTGCCTCTAATTTGTTATGGCTGAAGTATCTTTTTGAATTCCTCATAATTCTTCTTATCTTTTTCTGTACAGAATACTGCAAACTCGATTGTTTTGAAGTCATATAAATATTCCTTAATTACAATCAGCATTGCTTCTGCAACAACCTTAGGAGAATTATAAAAAGCTCCACAGCCAAATGCTCCTAAAATTACTACATCTTCATTTTCTCGCTTTGCAATATCAAGAATTCTACGCATTCTCTTTATATGCAAGTTCTTCAATTCTTCATCAGTAAGTTCTACTTTAGTACTTCCCGAATCAGGATTCATGTAATTACTTGCATCTGGTCTAAGGTTTGGCGCTGCACATGTGATAACATCTACATTATACCAATAACATTCTTCCATCACTTCTGGAATACGTGTATCTGATTTAAATACTACCACATCAGGAGTATAAATGCAGTCATCATTATAGGTGACATCCATTTTTCCTTCACTTAACATCCTTTTGTGAAAATCATGGTATTCATCAACAATACTAGGCTCGCTTATATTAAAATATAATGTGCTACACCTACAGATAGCTTCCTCTTGTGCACTGGATCCTTTTAATACACCGCCACCTGGATTTGTTGCAGATGCGAAATTGTGAACACAAACCTTTTGTCCAACATATTTACTTGCCGCTTCCAAACTCCTTTTCTTTGATACCAAAACCATAGCAGATTCTTTAAATCTGTGCTCCTTTGTAGTTTCAATATTCTCGCCTTCCATTACAAAGTACTGTTTGTTACTTGATTCTCGAATTGCATCAATCAAACGATTATCAGTTTGAACTAACCGTTTAGTGTCTTCGAATATCTCAACATTTCTTTCTCTGATATTAAACATAATATCCATCTCCTTAAAAAACTAATTAATAGCTACATTTAAATTTTATATCAAAATTATGTAACCAATATTATCATCCTTTTCTGTCTTTGTCAAGAAAAGTAATTTAGCTATTATACAATATTCTATGTAGTTCTTCTATTTTCTTTATTCCTTCTCTTTGCACTTTAATTATAGAATTGGAAATTTCCATAAGTCTTGGGTCAACTTTATACTTCAACAAATTTTCACACATTTTTATAGCACCTTCATGATGAGGTATCATTTCATCTACAAAATTTAAATTAATATCATTACTTCTTAGTGCATTTCTCATTCTACAAATCATTTGCTTTGTTATGCAAAAAAAGGATTTTTCATAAAGATTAACATCTCTTCTAGAATTAGAATATTCTGAAGTTGTAATTGCTACTTCTCTCATTTCAGAAATTTCTTTAGTTTGATTACTTATAATATTTCGAGCAATTTCTTCTAAAGATTCATAATGTGTGAATCTTAATAAATTTTGACACATATATATTGCTGCTTGATGATGAGAAACCATTGCTCTAATAAAATTTATTGTTATATTATCTGTAATAATTGCACTTAGCATTTTATTTTCCATTTTATTTAATATTTGAAAAAATTCATATAAATATTTTCTACTTTCATTCATAGATTGACAATTCATAAACTATCTCCTTTTCATATCTATTTGTAATTCATAATATGTTATAGTTTACTTATTTGTTAAAAATAAAAAAATACATAACAATATTTTTGGGTATTAAAAAAAGTAACCAAATAGAATTATCTAGTTACTTTTGTTTATATAATTTAACAATTTATTTGAAAATATATATTTAATCTTTTTAAACATTTTCTTCTAAAATAGTTTCTTCACTCTCATCTTTAGCAACAGTTGTTCCAAACGAAAATGTTTTCTTAGCAGCTTTTGCTTTTTCTTCAAACTTTCTATAAAATTCTTCTCTAGCATCATTTAAAGAACTTTGCATAGCATCAAACATTTCATCAACATCTTGCTTAGTAAAATCATAAGAATTACTTCTTGCCATTGGCTCTAAAATTTGAATGTCATGTAATACATTATTTACTCTTTTTCCTGCGAATTCCATAAATTTTGCTCTTTTTTCTTCGTTAACTTCTCTTTGCATCTTACTCTCTCCTTAATATGTATAATTTTAAAATTTACATATATAAAATATCACAAAACTTTTAAAAATTCAAACAGTTTTTAATTTTATTTTAAATAAAATTACATATCTTCAAAATAAGAATCACTTGCTCCGCAATATACTCTTACTTGTTCTACTTTCTCATCAATCATAATTCTATTTAAAGAAGATGCTCCAATAATATTTTCATTAACATCCATTATATTTTTTAAATTTTCCATAGCCGTCCACATTTACCCTTTCAAAATTTTTAAACTCTCTTTTAAATTGATTTGATTATAACATTACCTACATTTTTTTGAGTGTTTTTTTTGTGAATTTTAAAAGGATTTAATGTGTACTCCTATTCTTCCTCTTGTTCTTCAACTTTATTTACTTTGCATGCTTTAATTTTTATTATTCTTTTATCTTTTACAGCTTCGATTTTATAAATAACCTTTTCTGTTTCAATAATAGGTTTTTCCTTTTCATCTGGAATTCTTCCAAGTTCTTCTATTAAATATCCAGAAATTGTTTCATAATCTCCTTCTGGTATTTCTATATCTAATGCCTTTTCTACCTCTCCTACTGATACACTACCATTTATTAAATATGTGTTTTCATCCACTTTTTCAATATTATTTTCTACTAAATCATATTCATCGTAAATCTCGCCAACTATTTCTTCTAAAATATCTTCCATTGTAACTATACCAGCAGTTCCACCATATTCGTCTACAACAATAGCAATTTGTTTTCTATTTTTTCTTAAATCCTCAAAAAGTTCATTTAAAGGTTTTGTTTCTGGTATATAGTATGCTTCTTTTACAAGATTTTTTACTTTTACACTTTTATTTTTTGTTGATAATAAAATATCTTTTATATAAACAATACCTTTTATTTCATCAATTGTTTCATCATATACTGGTATTCTACTATATCTAAAATCTTCATTATCTGATATTTCTTCAATTACTTTAGATATTGATAAATTCATATCTAACGCATATACTTCTTTTCTAGGAACCATAATTTCAGAAGCTGTTTTATCATTAAATTCAAAAACATTATTTATCATTTCTTTTTCTTCTTTATCTATAGAACCTTTTTCTTCTCCTACATCAACCATCATTCTAATTTCTTCTTCTGTTACTGTTTCTTCTTCATTTCCTGTTATTCCAAATATTTTTGATACAACATTAGTTGAAAAAGTTAAAAATTTTACAAATGGTGCTGTTACTATAGAAATAAATCTTATAATACCTATGGTTGCAAAAGCTATTTTTTCATAGTATTTCATTGCAATTCTTTTTGGAACTAATTCTCCAAAAATTAAAGTAAAATATGATAATATAATTGTTATTAAAACAATTGCTATACTATTCCAAACTGCAACATCTATATTTGGAATTAAATTATGCAATATTGGAGCTAAACTACTTGCAAAAGCTTCTGATGCAAAAGCACTTGATAAAAATCCAGCTAAAGTAATACCAATTTGAATTGTTGCTAAAAATTTACTTGGGTTTTCAAGCATTTTCTTTATTTTTTTGGCTTTTCTATTTCCTTCTTTCGCTTGCATATCAATTTTAGCATCATTTAAAGATATAAACGCAATTTCTGATGCTGCAAAAAATGCGTTAAGTAAAATTAATATAATTAATGGTATAATTTGAGTCATTTTAATCTCCTTTTAAACTTTAAATTAAATTTTATAATATTTGTATATTTAGTTATTTAATAATTCTTCTGCTAAAGATTCTAATTGTGGTATATTTTCACTTTTCATTGTTGATTTTATTGTTACTATATTTTCACATAAATTAATATTTTTCATTTTAGAAACTATTTCTTTCATACATCTAGCTGCTGATGGTGCCCATGAGCCATTTTCAATAATTGCTATTTTTCTATTTTGATAATTTTTTTCTAGCAACTTATTTAAAAAATTATGCATTGGTGGAAATACACTTGCATCATAACTTGCAGCTGCAAGAACAATTTTATCATATCTAAAAGCATCTTCAATAGCTTCTGCGATATCATCTCTAGACAAATCTGCAATAGATACTTTTTTGGCTCCTTTATCTTCTAATATTTTTTTCATTTCTTGTGCAACTTTTTCTGTATTTCCATGTATTGATGCATATGCAATAAATACTCCATCATCTTCTGATTTATAGCTACTCCAAATATCATATTTTTCGATATAATGAGATAGATTTTCTTTTAGTATTGGTCCATGTAATGGGCAAATCATTTTGATATCTAATCCTGCTGCTTTTTTTAATAACATTTGAACTTGAGCCCCATATTTTCCAACAATATTAAAATAATATCTTCTAGCTTCACAATCCCATGGTTCGTCTGTATCTAAAGCTCCAAATTTTCCAAATCCATCAGCTGAAAATAATATTTTTTCATTTTTTTCATATGAAACCATTACTTCTGGCCAATGTACCATAGGTGCCATAAAAAATTGTAATGTATGTTTTCCAAAACAAATTTCTTCTCCCTCTTTTACAATAACAATTCTGTCTTCTAAATTTTCTATATTAAAGAATTGTGGCAACATTGAAAAAGTTTTAGCATTTCCAATTAATTTCATTTCAGGATATTTGTTTGTTACCAATTCAATATTATATGCATGATCTGGCTCTAAGTGAGAAACAACTAAATAATCTGGTTTTTTTCCTGCTAATGCTTTTTCTAAATTTTCAATCCATTCATCTGTTTTTCTTCTATCTATTGTATCCATTATTACATTTTTTTCATCCTTAATTAAATAAGAATTGTAAGAAACTCCATTGGGTACAATATATTGACTTTCAAACAAATCTATTGTTTTATCGTCTGCTCCTATATAAATAATATCTTTTGATATTTCTACATCTTTCATTATGTTCCTCCATTTATTATTTCATATTTCTTGGATATTATATTATAAAGTATTCGAAATTGCAATATTCATACATTTTTTATAAAATATTTTCAATTTAATTGACATAATTAAATTACCGTAATATAATAATGTCGTAAAAATTATAAGGAGGCGAAGACTTATGACAACTAGCGAAGTACGTTTATCCCAGTCCTCTACCGAGATGTTTCAGAACATTATGGAAGATATGCGGAGTTACAATTTCGATTCTGTTAATTTCGCAATGCTTCTGTATGGTATTCTGAATGCATCTGAGGAAAAAGACGGCGGTAGCGCTCTCGAAAACTACTTTTGCACTCAGGAAATCTATCCAATCGAAATCGAAGATTCAGTTAGCATGATGATTACTGACTACTGTGCAAAGCTTCAGGACAAGTACGAAAAGGAACATCCGGAAGAAAGTGATTCCAAATCTGGAAACTCTGAATCTGACTCTTCCAAAAAGAAAAAAGGAAAGAAGGATTCTAAGCCCAAGAAAAAAGACCCTAGCCCTATGATGTCTGACATCAAAACTACCTGGATTTTCAAGGATTTTGAAGGCAAAGAAATTCGTATACCTGTAAATGATGAGCTCACTGCTGTTTATGAGAAATTGCTTGACATTATTGGCAATTACTCTGTTACACATCTGGATCCTCTTCATTTCACAGTGGCAATGTTTATGGTAGATCACAAAGAATTCAAGCATTTCTGCAAAGAGATTGGTGTGAACTACCTTGAAGCAAAGAAGTATTTCCGACCTGAGCGTATTCTCAAACTCGGTTGCATCCCCTTTGTTCTCGCAGGTTTCATGAATACTGTGAACGACAAAATAGATTCCAACAAACCTTGTGAAATTTTGAAGCGTGATAAAGAAGCAGAACAGCTTTGGAATATTATGCTCAAGAAAAACAAGCGCAATGCTATTATCGTTGGTGAAGCTGGAGTTGGTAAAACAGCTCTGGTCGAAAAAATCACCTATGATATTAACAAAGGCACTTGTCCTGCTGATTTCACCAATTTCAAAGTGATTTCTCTAGATGTCAATTCTTTGATTGCTGGTACCTCCTACAGAGGTGATGCCGAGGAACGTATTAAAGACGTCATCAGCTTTTTGGAGAACAATCATGATGTGATTCTCTTCATTGATGAAGTCCATACAATTCTGGGCGCAGGTTCGTGTTTTGAGGGCGAAATGGATTTGGCAAACGCCTTAAAACCAATTCTTGCTCGTGGTGATACAATTGTAATTGGTTCCACTACTGAAAACGAGTATGAAAAGTATTTCAAAAAGGATGCTGCTCTTTCTCGTCGGTTCGAGAAAGTTGAAGTGAAGGAGCCAAAATCCAAAGACGTCTATCCTATGATCAAGAATAAGCTTCAGGCACTTTCTGATTTCCATGGTGTGAAAATCACTCGTGAAATGGTTCAGTATGCCATTATGATTGCCAACTGCTTTGCTTTTGAAAAGAGAAATCCGGATAAAACTCTGGATTTGGTTGACAGAGCAATGGTTGCTGCCAAAAGGTCTGGCAAAAAATACGTTGATAAGAAATCTATTCTCACTAATTTTGGCATCTATTTTAAGATGTGGAAAAATATGAGTGATGATTCCAAAAAGGAAGTAGCATTCCATGAAGCCGGCCACTATATTGTTGGTAAAGCTTCTGGCAGATTGATTAGCTACAATTGGCTCGCTGTTTCAATTATGCCTGCTGAGGATTATCTTGGAGTAACTGTTTCTGAGGATGATGATGAAAAGGTTCCGTTCTGCAATATCGATTACTATATCGATGACATTGCCTTCGACTTGGGTGGCAGAGTTGCAGAAAATATGTTCCGGCACAGTTTTACCAGTGGTGCAAGCGCAGATCTTATTAACGCAAACAAAACTGCCTTCCATGTGGTAAGCAAACTCGGTATGGGTACAGAGGTCGAAATTCTCAGAAATCAAATTTATCTCAACACAGCGGACTATCCTATGTTCTCTGAGGAAGCTATGAATCTCGTCAACAAGGAAGTCAATAAGCTCATCAATAAAGCTTTTGATAGAGCAACTCAGTTGCTTGAGGAAAACAAAGATATCCTTGAAGCAATCGTGGAAGCTCTGCTTGAAAAGCACATTATGAGCGAAAGCGAATTGGATAAAATCTGGAAAGATGTTGTAAGCAAACGAAAATAAGTCGCAATAATTTGTAAGCTTCAAAAAAAACGGATGGACTGACATAGTCCATCCGTTTTGTATATTATCTAACTTTGAATCCTGCTTCTTCAATAACAGTTTTTATTATATCTTCTGAAATCTCTTTACTTGATTCAATAATAGCTGTTTTGTTTTCTAAATTTACTTCAACTTTTGTTACTCCATCTATTGCTCCTAAAACTTTTTCTACAGTCATTTTACAATGATTGCATTGCATTCCATCTATTAATATTGTTTTCATTATATTTTCCTCCTCTCCCTTTTTTATATCACATTTACCAATTAAGCATATTTCTTCTTGAATAAGATCTTGTTTAATATTTTTATTTTTAAAATATCTTAATCGAAGTGCATTAGTTACAACACATACAGAACTTAAACTCATAGCAGCTGCACCTATCATTGGATTTAATTTCAATCCTAAACTCAAATAAAATATCCCACTAGCCACTGGTATTCCTATAATATTATAAAAAAATGCCCAAAACAAATTCATTTTTATATTTCTTATAACAGATCTGCTTAAAGCAATTGCAGTATCTACTTCTAATAAACTATTTTTCATTAATACTACATCTGCAGATTCAATTGCAATATCAGTTCCAGAACCAATTGCAAGTCCCACATCAGCTTTTACCAATGCTGGTGAATCATTTATTCCATCACCTACAAAAGCAACTTTTTTACCAATTTTTTGAAGTTTTGAAACTTCTTTTTCTTTATCTTGAGGAAGAACTTCTGCTATTACTTTATCTATTCCCACTTCTCTTGCAATAGATTCTGCAACTAGTTTATTATCACCAGTAATCATTACAATTTCTTTTTTTTGTTTTTTTAAATTTTCAATTGCTTTTTTACTAGTATTTTTTACTGTATCAGAAACTGCTATTACTCCAAGTAAATTACTTTCTTTTGCAAAATATAAGCATATTTTTCTGCTTTCTGAAAGCTTCTTTACTTTTTCTTCATACTCCTTTGTATTTATATTATTTTCTTTCATGAATGTTAAATTACCACCATAGTAATTTACCCCATCTATTTTTCCTTTTACACCTCTTCCTGAAACTGCTAGAAATTCTTTTACTTCTTGAAGCTCTATATTATTTTCATTTACTTTTTCTATTATCGCTTCTGCTAATGGATGTTCAGAATTTTTCTCTAAACTTCCTGCTATTTTTAATAAATTATTAATAGAAGCAGTACTATTATTAATATTTTCTACAAATTTAACTTTTCCATTTCCAATTGAATTTTCTTGCATTATTTGTAAATTTGTAATTATTTCAACAACTTTTGGTTTTCCTTCAGTTATAGTTCCTGTTTTATCTAATACAACAGTATCTACAAGATGCAATAATTCTAAACTTTCAGCAGATTTAAATAAAATTCCATTTTCTGCTCCTTTTCCTGTTCCAACCATGATTGCAACAGGGGTTGCTAATCCAAGCGCACAAGGACATGAAATTACTAAAACTGCAATTCCTATACTTAATGCAAATTCAAAACTTTGCCCTTGTAATATCCAAAATATTGTAGAAATTATTGCAATAGATATTACAATTGGGACAAATACACCAGATACTTTATCTGCAAGTCTTGATATTGGGGCTTTTGAGTTGCTTGCTTCTTCCACTAGTTTTATAATTTGTGAAAGTGTTGTATCTTCCCCTACTTTGGTTGCTTTTACCTTTAAATATCCATTTTTATTTATTGTTCCAGAAACAACATTATCTCCAACTTGTTTTTCTATTGGTATACTTTCTCCAGTAATACTTGATTGATCGATAGAGGATTTTCCTTCGATTATTACTCCGTCAATTGGAATACTCGCTCCTGGTTTTATTATTACTATATCGTCTTTTGATATCTCATCAATATTAACCTCGATTTCTTTATTATCTTTCAATAAAATTGTAGTTTTAGGAGCTAAATTTATTAATTTTGAAATTGCATCTCCAGTTTTACCTTTAGATTTAGTTTCTAAATATTTTCCTACTGTTATTAAAGTAAGAATTGTTCCTGCTGATTCAAAATATAAATCCATTCTAAATCTATTAACTAAATCTAAATTATCATGACCTAATCCATAACCTATCATATAAATAGCATATATTCCATAACCTATAGCAGCAGTTGAACCAATTGCCACTAATGAATCCATATTTGGACTTCTTTTAAATAACTTTTTAAATCCACTTATAAAATATACTCTATTAATATATATAATTGGCAACAATAATAGCATCTGAGTTAATGCAAATGTAATAGAATTCTCAGGACCATCAAATATATTATTAATTATTTCTGGTACTGGGATATTAAGTAATTTAAATATCATATGATACATTGCAACAATCATCAAAGGTATCCAAAAACAAATAGAAACTATTAATCTTTGTTTCATTCCTTTAATAACATTATCATTATTAACTTTTTTATTGCTTGCTTCTTTTGTATTTTCAAAATTTGTAGAAGCATCATAGCCTATATCTTTAACAGCTGAAATAATTTTATTATTATCCACCTTTTTCTCATCATATTCAACAATCATATTATTTGAAAGTAAATTAACATTAACATTTTTTACTCCATCAAGATTCTCAACAGCTTTATTGATATGAGCTTGACAACTACTACAAGTCATTCCTTGAATATTAAATTTAGCTTTTTTCATTTTCTCTCCTTTTTTCCTCTAGCCTACTTTCATAATCATCTAAAAAATGATATATGTTTTCTCCTCTTTTATATGAAATAATTGTATCTAAATTAACATTTTGTACACTATTAAATATATTTATATCAATGTTATCATATACTTTTTTCATTTCTTTTATAAGATTTTTCATTTCTTGTCTTTTACTCATTCCATCTTCATTATGATTTTGATTATATTCTTCTGTAAATCTGCATGCACACTGAATAAAATCTAAATTGTTTCTATCTCTCCAGCAAATAATATCCTCTTCTTTTACATAATATAATGGGCGTATAAGCTCCATTCCTGGATGCGATGTACTTTGAACTTTAGGCATCATTGTTTGCATTTGAGCTCCATAAAACATTCCCATTAAAATTGTTTCAATAACATCATCAAAATGATGTCCTAAAGCAATCTTATTACATCCAAGCTCTTTTGCTTTTTCATACAAATATCCTCTTCGCATTCTTGCACATATATAACATGGATTATCTTCTATATTTACTACTCTATTAAAAATATCAGTTTCAAACATTGTTATAGGTATATTTAATATTTTACTATTATTAATAATTTTATCTTTGTTAAGTTCATTATAACCTGGATTCATTACAATAAATTCAAGTTCAAAATTCATTTTTCTATGCTTTTTTAATTCTTGAAAACATTTTGCCATAAGCATTGAATCTTTTCCACCAGAAATACATACTGCTATTTTATCTCCCTCTGAAATCATCTCAAAGTCACAAATTGCTTTAACAAACTTTTTCCAAATTTCTTTTCTAAATCTTTTAGTAATAGTTTTCTCTATTTCCTCATATTTTTTCATTATTTTTCCTTTTCTTTAAATAACAATTTACATTATACTTCTTGCATTTTTAAATCTATAATAACAATCTTTTATATCTGGATAATAATCTGCAACACGCTTTAATGATCCATCTTCTAATGTTATTGTAAGATTAGGATATGTTAATATCATTTTATCATTATTCCAATATTTATATATTAAATCTGCTTTTTCTTTATTATCATATATATAATGATAATAGTTTTCGACTTCTTGCATATTTGCTATAGGTAAATTATTTTCAACGCAAACTCTTACCAAATATGCATTTATAGCATATCCAGAAATAACACAATCTACAAATAAAAATATAATCACAAAACTAACTACAACTTTTAGAAATTGCAAATTCAATTTTCTTTTTATCCAAGTTATAAATTTATCTATTCTAGGATTAATTCCTTTCATTAGATAAACACCTAAAAGCCCCCAAAAAATAGAATATAAAAAGCAAATTCTACCATTTATATTTAAAAATCTATCTGAATAATCCCACCATTTTACATTTAATAACATTTCTCCAAAAAAACTTACTGTATATTCTACAATTGAACCAACTATAAATCCCCCTGTAAATAATGTATAATTGTTTTTGAAGAATTTATATCTTAAACTCAAAATTATAACAACAGCACCTACACCATAAATACTACAAAATGGTCCATATAAAAAACTTTGTCTAGATTCAAAAACTCCATAATTTAATAAAGCAAAAATTGTTTCTATTATAAATCCTATAAAACTGTATATTATAAAATAAGCTAAAACGCTCCAAATTGATGTTTTTTCTGGTTTTTCAATCTCTTTACTATTCTCTTCATCAATTTTCTTTAAGTATCCTTTTATTTTTATTTTCTTGCTATTTAATAATTCTTGTACTTCTTCTTTTTTATTTCTTAATTTTTCTTCAACATCTACTACCATATATTTCCTCGCTTTAGATCATTAAATAATTTTTCCTCCACCTAAAACAATATCATCCATATAAAATACTGCAGACTGACCTGGAGTTATTGCACGCTGTGGTTCTTCAAATATAACTCTTATATTTTCTTTTTCTTGTACAATTTTAGCTTTTGCAATTTTAGATGAATATCTTGTTTTTACTCCAACTTCAATTGGCGCTTTTATTTCATCTACTAATAATAAATTTATATTATTAACTAAAATTTCTTTCTTATATAATTTATCTTCTTCTCCAACAATTACTTCATTTTTCTCTTTATTAAAACCTAAAACAAAAAGTGGAACTGGATTTGAAATTCCCAAACCTTTTCTTTGACCAATTGTATAATTATATAATCCTGTGTGTTTTCCTAATATTTTTCCTTCTAAATTTACAATATTTCCTTCTTTAGGTCTAATATTAGAATTATTCTCTAAAAACTTTTTATAATTTCCATCTGGAATAAAACATATATCTTCACTATCTGGCTTATTCGCAACTTTTAAATTATTTTCTCTTGCAATTTGTCTAATTTCTTCTTTATTTTCAAAATCTGATAATGGAAATAAAATATATTTAATTAATTCTTTAGGAATATTCCATAAAACATAACTTTGATCTTTATTTCCTGCGTTTGACTTTTTTAAAACCCATCTTTCATATTTTTCGCTATATTCAGTTTTAGCATAATGGCCTGTTGCAATATATTCGCACCCTAGCTCTTTTGCTTTTTGATACATCACTCCAAATTTCATATGTTTATTACATTCAATGCAAGGATTTGGTGTCTTACAATTTGAATAACATTGAATAAAATCATTTATTACATGTTCTTTAAATTCTTTTTTATAATCAAAAACAAAATGTTCAATTCCTATTTGACTACAAATACTTTTTGCATCTAAATATGTATTATTGTTACAAGAGCTACCTTCAGAAAAAAGTTCTAAAGTTGTTCCTATAACTTCATATCCTTGATGTTTCAAAAGCAGAGCTGATACACTACTATCTACTCCTCCACTCATACCTAATAATACTTTTTTATTTTTCATATTTTATCCTTTATTTTAAAAATCCATTAATAATAGCATCTTCAGCTTCTTTTTCCGTTAAGCCTAATGTCATTAATTTGGTTAATTGTTCACCTGCTATTTTTCCAATTGCAGCTTCATGAATTAAATTTGCTTCTACGTTATTAGCAACAATTTCAGGAATAGCAATTATTTTGGCATTGTCTTTAATAATAGCATCACATTCAACATGTCCAAAACATTTATTATTTCCTATCACTTTTGAAGAAAATTCTTGTTTTGAGTCCTCTGTTGCAACTGATCTAGAAGTTACTTTTGTACTCGAATTTTCACCATTTAATTCAACTTCAAAAGATGTTTTTGCAAATTGATTTCCATGTGTTAAGATTTTTTCACTTACTATTAAATTTGTATTATCCTCAAGTACTCCTTTGGTTACTCTTATAGTTGAATCTACACCTTTTATTTGAACAGAATCCATTTCCAATGTAGCACCATCTTTTAAATATACTTCTGTAACTGGATTTAATATTCTTTTTCCGGTTCCAGTTCCTTCACCATAATGTTTCTCAATATATTTTACTTTTGCACCTTTTTCTAAAAAAAAGCGATGTATCCCATCATGCTGAGAATCTTTATGATGATCATTATGAATACCACACCCTGCGATTATTGTTACTTTTGCATTTTCTCCTATATAAAAATCATTATATACAACATCATTTAATCCACTTTCAGTTATTATTACTGGTATATGAATGAATTCATACTTAGTATTTTCTTTAACATATATATCAATACCAGAAACATCATTTTTAGTTATAATATTTACATTTTCTGTAATTTTTCTTTCAATTCCTTGACCATCTTTTCTAATATTATATGCTCCTTTAAATTCAGCATTTTCAATTCCTGTTATTTCTTGTAATAATTCTATATCTTTATTATCCATCTATTGATTTTCTCCTAACTTACAACATAAAGGTTTTTCTGGAACTATTCCTAAAAGCTCATCTTTAGTTCCTATCTGCTCTATTTTTCCATTTTTAATTAAAATTACTTCATCTGCAATATTTAAAATTCTTTCTTGGTGAGAAATTATTAATGTAGTTCCTTTAATAATCTTCTTCATATCTTCAAAAATCTTAATTAAATTTTGAAAACTCCATAAATCAATTCCTGCTTCTGGTTCATCAAAAATAGTAAGTTTAGATTTTCTTACTGCTACTGTCGCAATTTCTATTCTTTTTAATTCTCCACCAGATAATGAACTACTAATTTCTCTATCTACATATTCTTTAGCACATAAACCAACCTTAGATAAAATCTCGCACGCTTCTGACTTATTAATTGCTTTATCAGATGATAATTTTAATAAATCAAATACTGTTATTCCTTTAAATCTAACCGGTTGTTGAAATGCAAAAGCAATTCCTCTTTTTGCTCTCTCATTAATAGATAGATTTGTAATATTTTGTCCATCTAAAAAAATTTCACCTGAGTCTGGTTTTTCAATTCCCATAATGATTTTAGCTAATGTTGATTTTCCAGAACCGATTTGGTCCTGTTATTACAACTAATTTGTTTGTATCTATTACTAAATTAATATTATCTAATATTTTTTTATTATCTCTTTCAAAACATATATTTTTTAATTCCAACATATTTTTTATACCTTTCCTTTTAAAGAATTTCTAGCACAACATCTACATTTTTCTTTATTTATGTCATAATTACAATCTAAATTATTAAAATCTAAAACTTTGTGTACATATTTAGCTAAATTATTTATAGTATGATCTTCTAATACAGATTTTAATTTCTCAGCTTCGCTATGTGCACTACTCTCTTCTAAACCTAGAACATCTTTTAAAAATACATAACCTATATCATATGCTTCTAAAATCTTTTTAGCTAAATTTTCTCCATCAATTGTTAGTTCTATTGTTCCATAAGATTCATAATTTATTAAATTATTATCTTTTAAATTATTAATTGCTTTATTTACACTTGGCTTTGAACAATTCATTTTATTTGCAATATCTGTAACACGAATATCACCATTTTGTTTTTTTAATATATACATTGTTTTTAAATATTCTTCTAAAGATTTACTTATCATTTATATTCTCCTTTTGTTAACCTTGGTTAACATTATATTACTTTTTGCTTATAAAGTCAATATTGTATATAAAAAAAAGCTAACTTGTTCTAACTTTTTATACAAAATAATATTAAAAGAGCAGACGAAAATCGTCTGCTCTTAAAGCATTATTCAGTTGTAGTTTTCCATTATGGAGTTAACTCTTACATTCCGCTTTTCAACTTTTTCTGAGATTTGCGCGCCCTCTTGGCTGCATTTCTGTTCTTCTTCTTTTCAGCCTTTTCTTCCTGACGCTTTCTTCTTTTCTCAAGGTCTTTTTGCTTTGAGGACATCTCATACGAGCTGTTCAGCTTTGCTGGTAATCTTTTAATAAGCATATCATTGTAACAAACGCCTTTAGTGGCATTCTGATAAAAGACATACATTTCGTCTCTATCAATCAAGCCAACTTCTCTAACAGACGTCTCTTCCTTAGCTCTCTTTGCAAAGGTGTTACGGCTCACCTCTTCACCATGATTAATTGCCAAAAAGATGATATTTTCAAACTCATTAATAAACTCAATACCATCATCAGCAGTAATATGTGAAGACCATTCACGAGTCGTTTTTACAATACACTTTTTCTCAATAACTTCTCCACCAATCCTAATGGTTTCATCACGCTTGCACTCAAGCAATTTCCGAGCTAAAGTTTCCTCAGCAGCATATCCTGCCAAATGAATCATTGCATTTTTCATTGCCAAATAAATTGGCACATAATAATGCGCAGGTCCATTGGAAAGCATACCAGAAGTGGTAATAACAATTTTGGGCCGTCCATCAAATGGAAGATGAGATCTATCCTTAGGTGTAACAAATTCTACACACTTTGGAAGGAAATCTGCCTTAGAAGGGTTATACCACGAAAGTATAGACTGGTATTTATGGGTAGTTTTAATACCCAAAGGACCATCAACACAGATAACATAATCCTCAGGAAGCAAGCCTTCCTCCTCCAAACATTTGAAGAAATAAAGCATTTCCTGCATACGTCCCTGTGCAAATGCACCAATCAAAATATCCTGCTTTTTGGCAAAAGCTGTAAGAACATTGTCTCGGAAACATTTTTTTATTTCGTTGGAATTTGTGCTACCATAGGTAGACTCATGTACCATAATAATAGGTAACTTTCTGAGCCACTTAGGCAAAGATGGTACTTCATAGAAACAGTTTTTCCTACGATAATCTCCTGTAAAGAAAAAGTTAATATCCTGCATCCCATCATAATGACATTGCAGTAAAACCATTCCAGCTCCAAGTATATGACCATTTTCAAAATATGTCATTTTAATACCTGGGAAAATTTCCAATGTTTTGCGATAAGAAACCCCTTCAAACAAATCTACTGCCTTTTCAACATCTTCTGCATAGTACAAAGGCTTGAATTTGTCTGCTTCATCAGGGTATCTCTCACGCATATCATCTGCATTCTCTTCCTGCTGCTCACAGCTATCATACAGAAAAGCTGGACAAAGTTCCTGAGTAATTTTGGTCATATAAATCTTGTTATGGTAACCATATCGAACAAACTTTGGAATAAGACCAGTATGATCAATATGATTGTGAGTAATAATCATAGCATCAATACTCTCTGGGTTAAGATCATCCACATAGTTCAGATGTCGGTACTTGATTTCCTGAAAGTAACCACAATCGATAAGAATCCGTCTTTTAGTTCCATTCGGAAATTCGACAACGACTAACAACCGGGAACCAGTTACTTCGTTGTGATATGCACTCAAGTACGCTTTGAATGCTGGTTTATTCTTCATAGAATATCCTCTCCTTATTTGATTGAATCTTGTTGTTAGAGTTATTCCACATTGGTAACAAATATAAACTAATGCTTTTTCTGTTTTAAAGCAAAAAAAGTTTTTTTAGCTTCTATCTGTTTACACAAGGTGTTTTGTCTTTGACATTATACCACGGATATAGCGATATTTCAAATAAATTTGTAAATTTAGCAAAAAAAATGACATATTTTTTAAAAATATGTCATTTCTTCTCATTTCTAGTTTACATTTTTATTAAATTTCTACATATCCACCGATCATTTTGCTTAATTTAGCATTTTTAACATAGTTACGTCCACCAGAAATAACTACTCTATCTCCTGATTCTAATATTCCTTTTTCTTTTAATTTTTCAAGTCCAGCTTCAACTGTATTATCTATAGAATCTTTTGGATCAACATATATTGGATGAATATTCCAAGCTAATCCTAATTGGCGGAATGTTCTTTTATTATCTGTAATAGCTAAAATTGGGCATCCTGCTCCCATACCTGCTAATCTTCTTGCTGAGTCTCCTGTATGAGTATAAGCAACAATTGCATCAGCATGTGTATTTTTAGCAATTATACATGTAGAATATGTGATATTATCTTCTAATGTATTTAATTCGATTTTTTCTTTATCATCAAATCTTTTCCAGTAATTAATTTCTGGTTCTACTCTATTTGCTATTTTAACCATTGTTTGAATACATTCTAATGGATATTTACCCATTGCACATTCTCCTGAAAGCATTATAGCACTTGTTCTATCATAGATAGCATTTGCTACGTCTGAAGCTTCAGCTCTTGTTGGTAATGGATTGCTCATCATTGATTCTAACATTTGTGTAGCTGTTATAGCTGGTTTATAGCATCTATTTGATAATTTAATAAATCTTTTTTGCATTACAGGTGGTTCTGTAAAATCTGTTTCTGTAGCCATGTCACCACGAGCAATCATTTGAGCATCAGCAACACGAACGATATCTTCCATATTTGATAAACCTTCAACGTTTTCAACTTTTGTTATTATTTTGATATCTTTACCGCCATTTTCATCTAATACTTTTCTAACTTGCGCAATATCATCTAAGTTTCTTGCAAATGAAATTGCAACATAATCATATTCATGTTCACAAGCAGCTTTTAAATCGTTAATATCTTTTTCAGCTAAAGCTGGTAAACGAATTATTGTACCTGGTAAGTTCATTGTTTTTCTACTTCCTAGTGGATTTCCATGAACTACTGTACAAACTATATCTTTATCTACTATTTCATCAACTTTTAATTCAATAGCACCATCATCTATTAATATTTTTGTACCTGGCTTAACATCTTTATATAGTTCTTTGTAAGATACAGAAACTCTATTCTCGTCTCCAGTGATATCTTCATTTACTAAAGTAAATTTTTGTCCATCTTCTATTTTTATTTTATCATTTTTTCCAGTATATAACATTCCTGTTCTTATTTCTGGACCTTTCATGTCAAGAATCATTGGAATAGGTAATTCTTTTTCATTTCTTATTCTTATGATTTCGTTTGTTTTCCATTCTTGTTCATCGTAACTTCCATGAGAATAGTTAACTCTACAAACGTTTAATCCAGCTTCAAACAATTCTTCTAATCTTGTTTCACTAGCTGGTCCGATAGTTCCTACTATCTTTGTTTTTCTTAAATTTGATTTCATTTTAATTCTCCCCTATCTAAGATATTTTAACCATTGTTTAGTATACACAATTTGTCAAATAAATTCAAGTATTTTAAGCAATTTTCTTGCAATATTTTACAAAATTCTTGATATTTTAAATCTATAAAAACTAATTTAATTACAGTTTTTTATATTAATATTTTTAGAACATTGACTTTCTATAATATATATAATAATTTATTTCTGCCCCTATTAAAATAATAAACATACATACATATACCCACATCATTATTAAAATAATAGACGTTAAACTACCATATGTATTAGAAAATCCATCAAATAAGTTAATATATATTGAGAAAAACCATGATACAATATACCATGCAATTGATGAAAAAATAGCTCCGATTATTTGAGATTTTATTGGTAATTTATGTTTCGGTATAAACTTATATATAAATAAAAAAACAATAAACATTGGTATTACTAATAAAAAACCTCTAATTTTTAAAACATAGGATATAATTGTACTTAAGACTTCAATCTTATTATCAAATATATTGTGTATTCTTTCTCCTAAAAGCATTATTAGTAAAAAAGCTATAATTGATATAATAAAAATTAAAGTATATAAAATTCCTTCAATTCTTATTATTATATTAGTTTTTGTTTTTTTTGTTCCATAAATATGTCTTAAACCTTTACTCAAATAATAAAAACCTTGACTTGACGACCATAATGCGAGAATAGCAGAAATTGAAATTGTTCCAAAAGATTTAGAATATACTTCCTCTATTATATTAACAATTGTATCATTCATCGAAGTTGGTACAACTTGGCCTACCCAATAAAATATATTTTCTTTATCTACTGTTGTAAATTGTATTAATGTCAAAAAGAAAATTATAAATGGTATAAAAGAAAATATTGTAAAGTAAGCACATTCAGCAGCATATTCACTTATATGATCATCCTGCATTTTCTTAAAAAATCCTTTTGGCACTAATAATTTATTAGTCATTTAATCCCCCTATGTTATCTTTTCCGTTTATTATATTTTTAAACATTTTTTGTATACTAATAGTATAAATAAAACCTAAAATTAATTTTAGCGTCCTTCATCAATATCTTGTTCTTTTTGCCTTATAATAGATTTTAACTCATCTAATCTTCTTATTTGATATCTACATCTATATTTACTATTTTTTTCATTATTATAATTACACCAGCAAGCATCTAATCCATTTTCTAAAGCACCTTTGATATCTTTATCCAAATCATCACCAACAAAAAGCACTTCCCTTTTATCTGTTACTCCAAGCTTTTTTAATAAGCCCTCAAAAAATATAGGACTTGGTTTCATGAAACCAACTTCTTCTGCTGAAAATATTAAATTAACATAATTTGAAATTCCTAATTTTTCTATTTTAGTTTGTAATGGTATTCTTGGACCATTTGTTGCTATTGCAATCCTATATCCATTTTCTGATAAATATTTTATTACTTCCAAAGCACCTGGACGAGCGACAACTTTTTCTTTCATTCCTTCCATATATACATTGTTAAGTTCTACTGCATCTTCATAAGATATATTTCCTTCTCCAAAGAATTTTATAAATCTACTTGCTCTAATCCACTCTGTTTTTTTAACCTTATCATCATCATAAGGAGTAACAATTTTTCCAGCAGCTCTATCCTTCCATGTTTGTACATCAATATCATGAAATCTCAAAAAGTCTTCTTTAGTAAATTCTTGACCTTTATATTTCATTGCAATAGCAAAAGCACTCTTAGTATTTTCAAAATCATTTGTTAAAGTATCATCTAAATCAAATATTATTGTTTTATACATATTATTTCTCCTTATATTATTCAAATTATAAAGCTTATATATTATATCAAAAAAAACTTTAAAAGTCTACTAGCGAAATTTAAGGACATTTTTTAGATTTCATAAAAATAAATAACAAAGTTTAAATAAGTAATTGATTATAATATAAAAAGATGAAACTTAAGGATACTCCTTAAATTTCATCTTTTCTCTCCCTTTTTTCTGATTCGAACAGAAAATTCTCTTATTATTTCACTTCCAACTAAGTAAAAAGGCATAAAAATGAAAAAAATGTACATCATTTACAATGATTACATTCAAAATTTTTAATAAAATAAAAAAAATCTGGCGACGTCCTATTTTCCCAACAAGGTAACTCGTAAGTATCTTCGGCAC
>CASYFC010000005.1 GCA_949482135.1 uncultured Clostridia bacterium | reverse complement strand
CTATATTTTGTTCTTTTTGGCATTACTGGCATTATTCTTCTCCCCTTTCTGCTTTATCAGTTTTCTTTTCAGGAAGAACTTCACCTTTGTATATCCAAACTTTAACACCTATTTTTCCATAAGTTGTATTTGCTTCATAGAATCCATAATCGATATCAGCTCTTAAAGTTTGTAGAGGAATTGTACCCTCTTTGTAAAATTCAGTTCTAGCCATATCAGCTCCACCAAGTCTTCCAGATACTGAAGTCTTGATTCCTAATGCTCCTGCTTTCATTGTTTTTTGCATTGCTTGTTTCATAGCACGTCTGAATGAAATTCTTCTTTCTAATTGGTTACAAATATTTTCTGCAACTAATTGTGCATCTAAATCAATATTTTTAACTTCAACGATATTTAAGTTTACGTCTTTTCCTATCATTTTTTGAAGTTCTGCTTTTAATGTTTCTGCTAAGTTTCCACCTTTTCCTATTACTAGTCCTGGTTTAGCAGTATATACGTTTACTCTTACGAATTTAGCTGTTCTTTCAATTTCAATTTTTGAAATTCCGCTAACAAATAATTTACTTTTAACATATTTACGGATTTTATAATCCTCTACTAGGTAATCACCAAAGTTTTTGTCGTCTGCATACCATTTTGAGTTCCAGTCTTTAATAACACCTACTCTTAATCCATTAGGATGTACTTTTTGTCCCATGTTTTAAGAATCCTCCTTTCTTATTTAGCTTCTCTTAAAACTATTGTAATATGACTTGTTCTTTTTCTTATTCTAACTGCAGAACCTTTTGCTGCAGGTCTTATTCTTTTTAATGTAGGACCTTGGTTTGCATATATTTCTGCAACATATAGGTCTTCAGCTTTCATCAAGTGATTGTTTTCAGCGTTAGCTATTGCTGATTTTAGTAATTTTTCAAGTATTTCACTTGATGCTTTTGGAGCAAATTTTACTATTGCTAATGCTTCGCTTACTTTTTTACCTCTAATTAAATCTGCTACTATCTTAACTTTTCTGCTTGAGATTCTAGCATAATTTAATGAAGCTTTTGCTTCGTGAACTTGAGTCATTTCTTCCATCACGATTTCCTCCTTCTTTTTAGCTTTCATATCTCATATTTTATTTTTTAACTTTTGAAGTTTTGTCTCCTGCGTGTCCTTTAAAAGTTCTTGTAGGAGCGAATTCTCCTAATTTATGTCCTATCATTTCTTCTGAAACGTAAACTGGAACATGTTTTCTACCATCATGAACAGCTATTGTGTGTCCAACCATTTGTGGATATATTGTTGAAGCTCTTGACCATGTCTTTAAAACTTCTTTTTTACCACTTTCGTTCATAGCTTCAACTCTTTTCAATAACTCTGGAGCTATATATGGTACTTTTTTGCTTGATCTTGACATATCGCCATTATCTCCTTTCCTAAATTCCGAATTCATTTAACCTTTATGCGGCTATATTATTTTCTTCTCTTAACAATAAATTTGTCACTTGTTTTATTTTTCTTTCTAGTTTTGTATCCAAGTGCTGGTTTACCCCAAGGAGTAAGTGGTCCTGCGTGACCTACTGGAGCTCTACCTTCACCACCACCATGAGGGTGATCTACTGGGTTCATAACAGATCCTCTAACTGATGGACGTATTCCCATGTGTCTAGTTCTTCCAGCTTTACCTAATTTAATGTTTTCATGATCAGAATTTCCAATAACTCCGATTGTAGCTCTACATCTAGCTAAAACTAATCTCATTTCTCCAGATGGAAGTCTTACGTGTGCATATTTTCCTTCTTTAGCCATTAATTGTGCTGATTGACCTGCACTTCTTACTAATTTTCCACCTTGTCCTGGATTTAATTCGATATTGTGAATTAATGTACCTACTGGTATATTTTCGATTGGTAAGCAGTTTCCTGCTTTGATATCAGCATCTTTACCAGCTACTACTACATCACCGTCTTTTAATCCTTGTGGTGCTAATATATAAGCTTTTTCTCCATCTTTATATTCGATTAAAGCTATGTTAGCACTTCTGTTTGGATCATATTCGATTCCGATTACTGTAGCTTCTACATTTTCTTTATTTCTCTTAAAATCTATTATTCTGTATTTTTGTCTGCTTCCACCGCCTTGGTGTCTAACTGTTATTCTACCATAAGAGTTTCTTCCTGCATTTTTTGCTTTTTTAGCAAGTAATGATTTTTCAGGAGTTTTTTTAGTGATTTCTTCGAATGTTGAAGAAGTCATATTTCTTCTTGATGGTGTGTATGCGTTGTAATGTTTAATTCCCATTTTGAATTCCTCTTTCTAAAATTATATTACGGATTTTTTCCTGCTCCGCTGCAGATATTATTTATTTTCCTGGTATTTTCCAGATATTATGTTGGGCTTAAGATTCAATTAAGCTCCCATGAATTCTTCGATTGAAGAATTAAATTTCTTAGTACCTTTAGCTTCTTTTCCACCTTTTTTAGTATAAGTTACTGTTTGTGGATCTGTATCTATAAATACTATTGCTTTTTTCCAGTCAGCTGTTCTACCTTGGTGAACACCAACTCTTTTTTTCTTTCCATCAATGTTCATTGTATTAACTTTTAATACTTTTACATTGAATAATTTTTCAACAGCATCTGCTATTTGTGGCTTAGTTGCGTTCTTTGCAACTTTGAAAGTGTATTTTCCTTCTTGCATCGCATCATTGCTTTTTTCAGTAATGATTGGTCTTATGATTATATCTTCTGCTACCATCTTAAGCATACACCTCCTCTAATTTTTTAACAGTGTCAAGTGTAAGTACTAATTTATTGTATTTTAATAAATCATATACATTAATTGTGTTAACTAATGTTGTTTTTACACCTTCTATATTTCTAGCTGATTTTTGTACAGCTTCGTTTTTCTCAGGTAACATTACTAATGTTTTACCTTCAACTTTGTTATTTGCTAAAGCACTTACCATTTGTTTTGTTTTGATTTCTTTGAATGGTAATGCGTCAATTACTACTAATTGATTTTCTAATACTTTTGAGCTTAATAATGATTTTATTGCTAATCTCTTTTCTTTTTTATTAACTCTGTATGTGTAAGAACGTGGTTTTGGACCTAAAGCAATACCACCTTTAATCCATTGTGGTGCTCTAATGCTTCCTTGTCTAGCTCTACCTGTTCCTTTTTGTCTCCAAGGTTTACGTCCACCACCGCTAACTTCTGATCTAGTTTTAGTGCTTTGTGTACCTTGTCTTTGGTTAGCTAAATAGTTAACTAATACGCTATGTACTACAGCTTCATTTGGTTCGATTCCAAATATTTCTTCTTTTAACTCTACTGTACTAACCTTTTTTCCTTCTACATTATATACATCTATTGTAGGCATTTACTGTTCCTCCTTTCTCTTACGCTAATGCCTTTGTGGCATCTTTTATTTTTAAGATAGCACCTTTGTTTCCTGGAACACTACCTTTTACTAATATACAGTTTTTATCTAAATCAACTCTAACAACTTTTAGGTTTTGGATTGTAACTGTTACATTTCCCATATGTCCTGGTAATTTCTTTCCTTTGAAAACTCTACCTGGAGTTGATGTAGATCCCATTGAACCTGGTCTTCTGTGATACATAGAACCATGTCCCATAGGTCCTCTTGATTGTCCATGACGCTTAATAACACCTTGGAATCCTTTACCTTTTGTGATACCTTGAACATCAACTTTTTCTCCAGCCTCAAAAGTATCTACTTTAATTTCTGCTCCTACTTTTAAATCAGCAGCGCATTCTGGGCATGTTCTAAATTCTCTTAAATGTTTTGTAGCTGTAACTTCAGCTTTTTTAAAATGTCCTTGTTCTGGTTTGTTAACTTTTGATTCTTTAACTGCTCCAAAACCTAATTGAACAGCGTTGTATCCGTCTGTTTCAACTGTTTTAACTTGAACTACTGGACATGGTCCAGCTTCTATAACTGTTACTGGAATAACTACACCTTTTTCATCAAAGATTTGTGTCATTCCAACTTTTCTTCCTATTATTGCTTTCATCTTTCTTTTTTCCTCCTACTATTGGCTCGAACGTATAGCGTTAGAGCTTGGTTTGATTTTTTAGAAATTTCTTTCTTATTTATAAACTATAACTTAATTTCGATATCAACACCTGCTGGTAACTCTAATTTCATTAAGCTATCAACTGTTTTTTGTGTTGGATAAAGAATATCAATAACTCTTTTGTGTGTTCTCATTTCAAATTGTTCTCTTGAATCTTTATGTTTGTGTGGAGAACGTAAAATAGTTACTATCTCTTTCTCTGTTGGAAGTGGAATAGGACCTGAAACTTTAGCTCCTGTTCTCTTAGCAGTATCTACTATTTTTTCAGCAGACTGATCTAAAACAACATAGTCATAAGCTTTTAATCTTATTCTGATTTTGTCACTTCCTATTTTTGTGTTTGATGTTGCCATTTAAATTTTCCCTCCTTAATATAATATTTGGCTAACGGCAAGTTATCAACGTACCCTGGTGTTTCATTTAACCCCATTTTAAAATCCAAGTATTCCTTGTGCTTAAAATTTAACAGCATTTTAATTTTAAACTAAAAATCTTGGATAAGTTATGTACATTTATCAAACTTATCGCCTGGTCTATGCCAAGACATACTCCACAGAAGTTCCCTCCACTTAAAGTGTAGCCACATTCTGCTTCTTCGCTTTATCTTACGCCTTAATATTATACTACGGGTACAAGCCTTTGTCAACATATTTTTTCATAATTTTTCCAAACCTCATAATAAACAAAAGTGTTATATATTTTTATAAATAATTTCTAGCATAATTATTCTATAAAAAATATATAACACTTTTATTTTTTCATTTAATTTATAAATTTTAAAAAATTATTCTACAACTAATGAACATTCTATTCCTGTTTTTCCTTGTAAAATTCCATTATTATATTTTAACAAGCTAACTGTTGAATTTCCTGTTGCTTGTGGTATTTCTACCATTATTTCCATTATTCCATCATTATCTACATCTAAAATCTCTACATTATTAATATTTAAATAGTATTCAGCAGTAGAATCTTTTTTCCATTTACTTTTTTCAATTGATGCTAAATCATTTACTTTCATACCTTTTGAATCGATTAATGTGATTTTTGAAAAACCTGTTTTCTTATTTGCTAAAATTAAAATATATTCATCAGTTTGATTTCCATCTAAATCTACTATTAATGTTTTTACATTTGTATAATCTGCAACATTTGGATTATTATCTAAAACAATAGTTGGAACAGTATTCACTACTTTTATTGGTCTAGGAATTGCTTCATAATCTTCTGATATAGCTACCTTTCCAACATTGTCAATCTTAACTAGTCCTTCATATAACTGTGTTGAAAGAGTTCCTAATTTCTGTTCTTTAAAACTATAATTTTCATAATTATAATATGTAATAACATATTTATCAGCAGCATCATTAGTATTATCTATATATTTTAATGTTACTTCATCCATTTTTGAAGTATCTAATATTAAACCATTATATAAAACAACTAATTCCTCATTTAAAAATTTTCTTGTATTTGTTCCATCTGTAACAGCAGAGTTATTAGGAGTTTGATTTGTTACATCTGCTAACGCAGAATCTATGATATTAGCTATAGAATCAACAACTTCATTTGTATTTTCTGTTCCTACAGTCGTATTTACTAAATTTTCTGGTAAGCTTGAAACAATTTCATTAACACTTTCTTTTTCTTGATGAATTAAATAATATGTTAAAGCACCAGTCCCTAATATTAAAACTATAAATGCTGCAAATATGAAATTTCCTACTGTACCTATCTTTATTTTTATAGGTTCTGATTCATTTTTTTCTGAATCCTTTTTATTGTGCTCCTTATTTTCTTTTACATCTCCATCTTCAGAATTTTCAATTTTATCTTTTGGTTCTTCTTTTTCTTTATCAAGATTTTCCATTTTATATTCTCCTTAAAATTTTAATTGAGTTAAGTATTACTTTTTCATTATAAATTATAATTAACTTTTACAATATATTAGAACTATTAATATACTCTATTATTCTTGCGATTTCACTTGACATTGTATCTTGATATTTAGGTTCTTCATCTCTATGATTATTATAATTACTGTATCCATATTTATTTAAAAATCTATTTGTTTCTAATTCTATTGTCTCTCTTCTAGTCATTTTTCTATTATCATAAAGTAAGTTTTTGCCTTCTTTTTCCTCAACAATACTTTTTACTTTAGATTCTAAAATTATATAATTTCTTCTTAATTCTTCAGCTAATGCTTTTAAATCTAAAACATCATCTTGTACAAGTTCGTCATCTTCATTATCATTAACAAACATTGTTATTTCTGCCATTAATTCATGTATACTATAATTATGTGCTAAACTTAATTTTTTAGATAAAGTTTTTCTTATTGCTCTTTGTCTATATTCTATCTGTTCTATCATAAAATCATCTATTTTATTTTTTCCTGTGAATAAGCCAATAAATCTACTAAAAGTTCCTTTTTCTTCTATTATTTCTAGATCATCTTTTAATTTTTTTAGTTCAGCTTCTCCTCTAATTTCTCTAATTTTTTCTGCAATTCCTCTTTTTAGTTCATTTTCTTCAATAATTGCCATTTCTTCAAATCTAGTTATTTTACTATTTCTAACTGCAATTTTGGGATTATTTAAATAATTTAACAATGTGCTTATTTCTATACTAGATTTAGAGATAAGTTCTAAATCTAATTCTGTTCTTTCATTATACTCCTTTTTACAAAGCGCATTTACTTTTTCATTAATCTGTATTACTTGCTCTTTTAAGCTTTCTGCTACTTTTCTCATTTCAAATGCATTATTTAGAGCACTATAAGAAGATCCCATATTTCCAGCTATTTTAGCATGATTTTGTTGTTTGCTAATTAATGCATTTATATCATTTAGTAAATTTTGCACTGTATTAATATTTTCTTTACACTCTTGCTTTACTCTTTTTTGAGTTTCGTTTTCTTCAATAGTTTCTTCTTGAGATTTTTCTTCATTACTATTTTCTATACTTTCAGAATCAATATCAGAACTTAAACTATTGTTTTCATTATCAATTTCAATAGCTTCTTTTTCTTCTTCAATATCATTATCTGATTCATCTTCTTTTAATAAAACAGCTGTACTTAATATCTTTTCGTTTCCTTCATTTAAATTCAATGCTTCGTTTATATCTATAATTTTCGTATCTTGATTACTATCAAAACTCTCATTTACTTCATCTAATTCATTAGTCTTTTCAATTTCTTCTGGTAGATACTCAACATCTTTAAATTGCTCTTCTATCTCTCTACATTCTGCAATCATATAAACAGCAATATTTCTTTTCCATGTATTAATAAAATCTATGTTTTGTTTTCTAATTTCAAAAACATTTGTTGAAATTCTCTTAAGGTCATTTAATTCATTTGTAACTCTTTCAACATCATTATAGTTGGCTGTTCTATCTATATCTGAATATTCAGAATCTAATTCATTTTCATCTATTGCATTTTCATAAACTCTAAGAAGTTGTTCCATTTTTCTTATGTTATCAAAATTAATTGAATTTTCTCTTTCAAGCTTTATACATTCTTCTAACTTTCTTTTTATAGAATAAGCATTTTCTAATATATAATTATAAAGTCCATTTCTTTCCATAACATTTAGTTTATCTAAATTTTGTTTTTCTAGTACAATATTATAGCATTTAAAATATTTTGAATCCTCTAAATTTATTGTTCTATCTTCTTCTATAGTTTTTACTCTTGTAAATGGTGAAATTAAAATACAATTTTTATATTTGTCTGAATTTAAAATCTTTCCAACATCTATAAATGGTACATTTTCCTCTAAAGTTATTGTTATTCCGACTGGTCTATTCCACTTAGTAGCATATTCTTCTTCCATTTTTTCATCTGTTGTAGCTGACCAAATTCTATCTATAAATGGTTCTGATTTTAATCGTTCTATTTCCGCTAAATTTGTTCCTCTAAAAAATGTTCTATTTTTATGCTTTATTTTGCAAAAATTTTTAATAAATAACTTATATAGCATTTTTGTACTCATAAGGTTTTCTATAACAGACATTCTGTCATACGGAATTTTTACTACTTCATTTTCAACTTCATCGCTTAATAAAGCTATATCAGTTTCACAGTTACTAACTAGCAACTGGTTAATAGCTTGGTATTTTACATCCATATACACTTCAAGATTTTGAAGTTCTTCATTTGTAAAATCTAATTCCATCATTCGTACCACCTTACATTTTTTTCCTGGATAATTATATCATTTACATATTAATTGTTCAATAATTCAATTGCTTTATTTAATTGTGAATCTTCTTCTGCTTCCTCATCTAATTCAACTTCATAATCTGGTTCAATTCCAACTTTATTAATTTTTGTTTCATTTGGTGTAAAATATTCATTTACAGTCAATTTTAAAGCACTATTATCTTCTAATAAATATACACTTTGAATTACACCTTTTCCAAAAGTTTTAGTTCCTACAGATTTTGCCTTTCCAGAATCTTTTAAAGCTCCTAATAGAATTTCTGAAGCACTTGCAGAATATTCATTTGATAAAACAATAATTTCACAATCTATTATTGGATCATTTTCTGATTTACTATATTCTTTATTTCCATTTGCATCTACAGTTATTAATAAATTTTCTCCTTTTGGAATAAAGTAATCTGCAATTTTTAATGCTTCTTCAACTAATCCACCTGTATTATTTCTTAAATCGATAATTAGTTTTTTAGCACCTTGATTTTTTAAACTATCAATTGCATTTTTAAATTCATCTGCACATCCTTCATCAAATGTTAATAATGAAATATAACCTATATTATTTTCAAGCATTTCTTCTTCTACATGATATATTTTTATAGCTTCTCTTTTTAAATTAAAATCTAAATATTCGTCATCTCTTAATACTTTTATTTTAACTTCTGTTCCTTCCTCACCTTTTATTAATGAAGCCACTTTATCAGAAGATGTTCCTAACACATTTTCTTCGTTTACAAGAGCAATTATATCTCCTTGCTCAATTCCTGCTTTTTCAGCTGGTGATCCTTCTATTGGCGATAAAACAACAACATTATTGTTTTTATCTGTTGCCATATAAATACCTATACCAACATAATTTCCTAATGCTTGACTTTGGAAATCGTCCCATTCATCAGTTGTCATATATTCTGAATATTCATCATCTAATCCATTTACATATCCTTTTATTGTCTCATTTAATAGTTTTTCTTCATCGATTTCACCTATATACACTTGATCTATAAGTTTTCTAAAATTTTTTAAATTTTTTGCGATAATATTTATATTTTCATCTGAATCAACTGATGCTTCAGTTTTATTTGGTATTATTGTTTTTGCATAATAATACATTGTAAATTCTGATGAAAATACAGCAACTATTATTAATAATATAATAGTTGTTATATTATGTTTTATCTTTAAGCTTTTCTTTTCTTTTTCGAATTCTAAAAGTAATTCGTCTTCGTGATTATTTTCTTCCATTTTTCCCCCATTAATTTATTAAGGTAAGAAAGGTGCAGGATTTGTATGTTTTCCGTTAACCCATACCTCAAAATGCAAGTGGTTTCCTGTTGAATTTCCTGTTGAACCAACTTTCCCTATTTGTTGTCCTTGTGATACTGTTTGATTTTCTTGTACTGCTCTTGAACCTGCTAACATATGTGCATATAATGTCATCGTTCCATCTTGATGATCTATAATTATGTATTCTCCATAACTTACATATTTTCCATTTTTCATTTTTGCTGTTGATTTATATACCTTACCAGATTTTACAGCATATATTGGGGTTCCACCACTACATGCAAAATCTGCGCCTGTATGTCCTCTATATGCTCCATATCCTGTAGTTATATTTGATTTTGTTTTTCCTGACAATGGTGATATGTATCCAGCTGCACTTGGAACAACTGGTATTCCTGAATATTGTTCAGAAGCTTTAGCAATTTGTCTTTGAATTTCTTTTTTATGTTCTTCATATATTTCTAATTCTTCTTGTAATTCCTTTTCTTCTTCTGAAAGTTGTGATACCACTGCTTTCTTTTGATTTCTAGAATTTGCAAGAGATGTTTGTTTACCTTTTATTGATGTTTGAGTTTCTTGTATTTCTGTTTTAGCAGAGTCTAAATAATCTTTTTCTGCTTGAATTTGATTTTGAGTTTCTACTATTCCTTGAAGTAATTCTTCATCAAATTCAGCAAGTTGTGAAATCATATAATAATTTGATATGAAATCTGTTAATCCATCTGATGAAAGTAGCATATCTAAATAAGAAGTTTCTCCATTTTCATACATAGCTACTAATCTTGCATCTAATAATTCTTTTTGATTATTATATTTTTCCTGTTGCTCAGCAAGATTTGTTTCCTTTTCTGAAATTTGTGTATTTACAATTCCAAGTCTTTCTTCAAGACTTGAAATATCATTTTCGTAATTTGAAATCTCATCATTTAATTTATTAATTTCATTTAAGTTCTTTGTCATTTTAGACTTTGTTCCTGCAATTTCAGAATTAATTTCATTAATTTTTTTATCAATATCATTTTGTTGTTGTTTTAAATCTGATGTTGTTGTTCCATATGATATTCCACCTGTTGTAATTGTTAGTATTAATATCAAACAAGTAATACATATTATTCTTCCTAATTTACTAATATTCATATTTACCTCCTACTTATTCTTCTAATTCAACAGTAATAGTTTCATTAGAATTATTAGTATCCTTTTGTTCTTCATTTTCTTCATTTTTTTCTTCTGTATTTTCTGCTGAATAAGATGTTATATAGTCTAATGGTTGAACATATTCTCCACCAATTCTAACTTCAAAATGTGCATGTGGTCCTGTTGAATATCCAGTTGAACCAACTTTTAAAACTGGAGTTCCTTGATAAATCATATCTCCAACATTAACTAATATTTCTGAACCATGTGCATATAATGTAGTAACACCACCACCATGATCAATTATTACCATATTTCCATAAGCTGCATTATATCCTGCATAAGTAACTAACCCATCATTTGCCGCAATAAAATTAGAACCATATGGTGCTCCAAGATCCACTCCTGTATGAAGTTTATATATACCAGTTATAGGATGAGTTCTCATTCCGAACTGAGAAGTAATTCGAGTATATCCTGGTGTAGGCCAAGCCATTGTTCCTCCAACATACTTTTCACTAACATTAGCTATTGCTAATATTCTAATTTCTTTTTCTATTTCTGTTATTTGATTTTGATATTCTTCAATTGACTGCTGTAATGCAAGTTCTTCTTCTGACAATTGCTGAATTTTATTGTTTTTTATAACAGACATGTTTGTAAGAGAAATTGCATTTTTTTCTCTTGTTTCTCTAGAAGCCGTTAAAATTGCTTTTTTAGTTTCTAAAGTCTCTTTTAATTTTTTGTTATATTTTTTTTCAGCCTCTACTGTTTGTAATAATTCTTCATCTGCTTTAGAAATCTCAGAAATTAAATAATAGTTTGAAAAGAAATCCGTAATGCTTTTGGAATTTAGTAAAATTTCTAAATAAGAATTTTGTCCCATTTCATACATTGCAACTAATCTTTTTTCAAGCAATTCTTTCTGTTTTTCATATCTTGCATCTGATATTTCTAGTTCTCTTTCAGCTTTTTCAATATATGCAAGCATTTCAATTTCCTGTGCTTCTAAAGTTTCAACTTCTAATTGTTTGTCACAAATTTTTTGATTTATTTCTGATATTTCAAAAACTAATGATGAAAGATCATTTTCTATAATCAATATTTGATTATTTGATTCATCAATTATATTTTCCAATTGAGACTTTTCAATTTGCAAGTCATCTAATGTTTTTTCTTCTCCTTCAGGTTCTTCTTCATTATTTTCTTCTTGACTATCATCTCGGTTTTCTTCTGAATATTCATTATCTAAATATTCAGCTTCATATACTGTTTCTGCATTTATTGGAATTACTAAACAATTACATAATAAACAAAATATTACTAAAATCATTAAATTAATTTTAATAAATTTTTTCATTTAATACTTTTATACCTCCAAATATTTTTTCATTGAAACAGAACTTCCAACAATACCAACGCCTATACCTAATGTAGCATAAACTCCTGCTATTGGTTTTGCTATTTCAATAAATTGAAGCAATGTTATTCCCATATTTTGTAATACATTTGAAGATTCTATTTTATCAATTACAAAATCATATAAAAATCCTACAATTACTAATGTAATAAGAGCTGCAATTATACCTATAATAATACCCTCTACTAAAAATGGCCATCTGATAAAGCTATTTGTAGCACCTACATATTTCATAATAGAAATTTCTTTTCTTCTAGCATGAACTGTTAGTTTTATTGTATTAGAAATAATTGTAATTGAAATAACTAATAGTATTATAAATATGATACCAACAGTTATTCTAACTCCTCTTACAATCGTAATTAATGCACTTATTGTACTATCTTTGCTTGTAATCTTTTTGATAATTGAATCATGTGTTGTTGATTCTTCTATTTCTAAATCCACTTCACCTGCTCTATCTGAAGTAGCTATTTTAGCTCCAATTCTACTTACTTCTGCTTGTATTTCTTCTGATTTTTCAAGTTCTGTTAAAGTAATAACATATGATGCAGGAAATATATTATTATTTCCCTCATATCCTTCTAAAACTCTTGAGTTTTCACTTTGTAGTCTTTCCTTAAAAGAATCTAATGCTTGTTGTTTGTTTTTATATTTTACACTATTTACACCATCTAATGCTTTTACTTCTGTTTCAAATAAGTTTTTTTGCTCGTCTGTAACATCGTCCCATATAAAAACTTCCATACCTTGTTTTAATTGAACTTGTTCTAATATAGAATTAATATTCACACCAATTGCAAAAAATATTCCAAATAAAAACATTGTACAAATCATTGTTATAATTGATATAACAGTTGATTTTGTATTTTTGAATATATTTTTAAAACCTTCACCTATTAAATAGGATAATCCATTATACCTCACTATTATACCCACCTTTTTTATCATCTCTTATGATTACACCTTTATCTATTTGTATAACCCTTTTTTTCATTGCATTTACTATATCTTTAGCATGTGTTGCCATTACAACTGTTGTTCCTCTAGCATTGATATCGTTAAGTAAGTTCATTATATCCCAAGCAGTTTCTGGATCTAAGTTACCAGTAGGCTCGTCCGCAATTATCATTGATGGGTTATTGACTAGTGCTCTAGCTAAAGCCACTCTTTGTTGTTCTCCACCAGATAACTCATTTGGATAACATTTTGCTTTACTACTTAGTCCAACTAAAGAAAGTACCATTGGAACTTGTCTTCTTATATGTTTTGGTGTTGCCTTTACTATATACATTGCAAATGCAACATTTTCATAAACTGTTTTATCTGGAAGTAATCTGAAATCTTGAAAAACTACTCCCATACTTCTACGTAAATATGGAACTCTTTTTGCCTTCAAAAATGTTATATCTTTTCCATTTATAATTATATTTCCTCTATTAGCTTCTTCTTCTT
Source organism: uncultured Clostridia bacterium (assembly GCA_949482135.1). GTDB lineage: Bacteria > Bacillota > Clostridia > TANB77 > CAG-508 > Scatovivens. The sequence continues at coordinate 111,727 of CASYFC010000005.1, read as the reverse complement.
TTAATATTAATTTAATTAATGTTGATTTTCCAGAACCAGAAGATCCAACTAAAAATGCAAATTCACCTTTATCTATCGTAAATGTTGCATTATGAACAGCTTCTGTTCCAGTATCATATACCTTTGTAACGTTTTTAAATTCTATCATTTGGCTTCTTTTTATCCTTTCTTTTTATTAGTCCCCAAATATAATATTTGCTACTTTATAATATCAATAATAGTAAAAAAAATCAATATAAAATAAATATATAATTAGAAAATTATACAAAATTTAACTAATTATATGTTTATACAAAATTATTAAAATATGATTAAAAAAAGAAGGAAATTTAAAAATTAAATTCCCTTCTTTTTACTTTATTCCTCTTCAATTATTGAATAATATACCATTGGTTTAGTACTATTATAATTTGCAAAATTCAATTTTAATTTAAAATCATTAGCAAAATTTTCAAAATTAAATTTTAATTCAAACGAAAAATATTTTCCTCTTTTTTTGATTGTTGATGTATCTATTTCGCAAGTTACCAATTTTTCTCCATGATATCCAACTTTATTCAAATATTCTATTAAGTCTAAGAATTTTTCTTGATTACTTATTCCTAAATTTTTTCTTATATCATCTTTATTAGATTCATAATAAGAAATTATATCATCTTTATTATCATATTTTACCTTCTTTGATAAAATTGGTAAATAATTTACAAAGGAATATATACTTCTATACATATCGTTTAAATCATTTTCCCCATCATATTTACCATACAGTTTTGCAATTCCTTTAGGTGTGATTTTATCAGATAAATAATCTTCTATTTGACTTTCGATCAACTTTGCATCTTTTTTATTTCCAATATCAATTTTATTATTTAATACAATTATATAGAATATACCCATTATGCTTATTGTAATTATTATAATTATTAAAAATTTAAATCTATTTTTTTTATCCATATATCTAATCCTTTTACTCATTAATATAACCTGAATCAGCACCTTTTTCGACATGATATAATCCACTGCTTTCTTGTGTCATTTCATAAGTACCTCCTGCATCACAAAATTCAGTCCAAGGAGTTTCTGTGTCAAATATTACTTCATCTCCAGCTGAGCCCTCTTGATATAAGAAAAATCTTCCTTCTGAAGCTAATAATCCTCTATTTCTTCCTCTACGTCTTAATAATTTACCATAATTTTCATTACTACCCCAATGATCTGAATATAATTTTACTAATTCATCAGCTGAAAAACTATTGTTTTTAGCATTATACTCTTTTATTACTTCAGAACATTCTGCAGGACTTGCATGGTTTAAATCAATTAATGCAAATAAATTTGAGTCATCTTCTTCCAATGGTGTTGTTAACTGTTTTTGAATACTTTCTTTAGCTGCCTCTAAAACTAATATAAATACATCTTGTGCTTCTTCTTTCGGAACACTTCCAGCAGCTAAATGTGAAGCAAACTCTGGATAAGTGCCTTGTACAGTTTCAGAAACTGCTTTAGTTAATCCAAATGCTGTTGTATTTCCTGCACCATCTTTTAAAACCTCTGTTCCATATGAACTTCCATTATCCATACTCTTATAAAAACCTTCTTCTAGGCAACCTAGGAAATACGCTAATTGTTCAAAATCACATTCTGATTTATTTTTACTTTCATCATCTAACTTCATATAGTTTTCTACATCTTCAACAACAGAATCATCTAAATCTCTTAATAAAATTCTTAGATAATTTCCTATTACTGCATCTGCATTTTCTTCTTCATCAGAAACTGTTTCTGTTGCTCCTGTTCCATCTTCACCTGTTCCAGATTTAGTTTTTCTATATTTTGAATATCCTCCTGCTTCTCCTCTGTATTCTTCAATTAATTGAAAATCTGTTATTGTTCTTCCTAATACTGTACCTTCTTTTATGAAAATTAAATCATCTACATACATTGTTGAACAAGCTTCTTCTTTTACTGCTGATATTGCTTCTAATTTTTCTGTTGCTTTTTTACTTGCCATTTTATGAGTTTCATCTTTTTCATATAATGAGTCCATTGCTAATGGGTCATCACTATCATCTTCTACTGTTTGTTCTACATTACTTGGTGTAACCTTTTTGAAGTCATCTAATGATATTTTTAATGTATCATCTTTGCTTGGAGATTCTGTTTCTAATTGCTCTTCTGTAAATTCTGTATCCGGTTTATAACATTCAAATCCGTCTATATAAACTACATATCCAGAAATTCCTCCTGCTTGATAACTTTCAGCAAATTCTTTATATCCATATACTGTTTTTTCTATTTCTGATAAATCTTCTAATTTTTCTGTTGAATCTACTTCATCATCATCATTAAATTTAGCTTTTACTATTTTATCTCCACTATCATTAGTCTCTTCTTTGGTATATACTAATGATTTATTTGCCCATTTCGTTCCTGAATTTGCTTCTAATTTTTTATAATTTTCAGCATCTAGAACTAATATTTTTGCGTATCCTACCAAGTCTGGTTTTGATGGATCATATTCTGGATTTATTACTGGAGTATTGTTTTCTCCATCTCCAGATTCATCATTTTCAGTAGATGTTTTTTGATATTTTAAGTCTACGTTTTGTCTATATAATTCATCTGTTATATTACTTTTATCATTTACACCATCATATGTTCCATAATCTAATAGAATTCCTGTTACTGGTGATACTACTGCTTCATTTCCTTTATAGCCTGAATATGGTTTTCCTTCTGGAGTTGATTTTCCCCAATTTAATCTTACTGCAAATCCATCACTACCAAATCCAGATATATCTTGTATAGAAGAATATCCTCCTGAATCCCATGAGCCTGTTTTGGCATTACCTTTTACTGCATGACCAGTATTATATTTTGTAAACGTTCCTCCACCTTGTTCTTCTCCTAGTATTTCTGTATGACTACAATCACCTTCACTACCATAAAATAATATATCTCCTGGTTGAACTTGACTCCACTCTGTTATAACTTCTCCTCCAAGTTCCATTGCTAATTGATATATTGCTGTTGCACTATCTGTGTGTCCATTATATATTCCAATATCTTGTAAAACCCATGAAACTAATGTTGCACAACATACATTTGTAAGACTCTTTGATTCTTCAAACGTTGTTTTTAATCCATGTCCATTGTGTTTAACTGTGTGATCATGAGCTTGTGCACAATAATCATATCCTTCTGTATTCATGTATTCACACATTTCTTGTGTTTTGCCTAAAAATTCATCTACTGAAACTTGTGATACAGATTTTTCACCTTGAGCAGCTCCGACATTTGTTAATTGGCTAGGTACTACCATATCATTTTGATTTGAAATACCATTAATTGTTGAATCAATAATGTTGTTAATTTCTTCTTCTGATGACATTGATCCATCTTCATTTTGTAACTCTAAAAATTTCCTAATTTTTGCTGACAAAGTTTCTTTTTCATTTGCTTTTATATCTCCTTCTGAATGCATCATTGTTCCAAATTCATTTTCATTTTTATCTATTGTTCTATTCGGGAATCCTCCTGACCCTATTTCTGGAACTAAGAATTGTAATAATCTTGGTGTTTCATCTGTTAATTCTTCTTTTTCAAAATATCCAAGTTCAACTATTAATTCTTTAAAATCTCTATATATAAAGTCTGCATCTAATGTATGAGTATTTTCTAACATACTAAATGCATTTAGTGAATCTTGGTTTAATGAAACTTTTCCTGAAACTTCTGAAGCTTTATGTTTTATTTCTTGAGATTCTCCATCTACTGTTTTTTGAATACTAATTTCTTTCTTTAATGCATTTTCATCTAATGCACCATATTTTCCTTCCTCTCTTAATGCAGTTATAACTTCTGCAGTTTCTGCTGTTCCATCATATTTATAATATTGGTTTTGTAAAAACATTTTCTTTATTTGAGGATTTGTTTCTGTTCTTAAACCTTCACCTTTTTGTACTGCATTTCCTGAAGTACTTACTTTTACATATAAATTTTTCTTTATTTCTGCATCACTATCATCTGCCTCTATTTCATCATCTTCTAATAATCTTTCAAATTGTCCTTCTTCAACATCTTTTTTTACAGAATATGCAGTCCATCTATCACTAGAATTTTTCTCCCAACTATAATCTTCATATGTCTCTTCACTTGCATCTATTGTTTTTGCTTTTCTAACAACGGCAATTCCTTCTTCTTCTGCCTGCTGTCTTGTTCCATTATATAGTTCATCTGATGTACTTCCATCTTCATTTAATTTATATAATTTAAATTCTCCAGCCTTTTCCCCCTCATCTTCACCGTATGTTTCATATAATGTCCATCTTTCATTTGTTATTGCTTCATAATCATAATCATAATCTATAAATTTGCCTTTTACATTATCATCTTCTACAAAATATACATCTCTATACCAATGATTTGTTACACTTGCAATATATGGAATATATGTATCAAAATCATAATCATTATCTTTACGTAATAATTTTAATATTCTTTTAATATAGCTCTTACAATTACCACATATATTTTCAGTTTTTGTAACCTGTGAATCAGTAAGCTCTAGTGGTGTTGATTGTATATTTGGATCTATTGATGGAATTGTGCAACTATATTTTGGTGGCTCTGAGCCTTCTATTAAAGTGCATGGATATCCTGCATAAGTTATAGATACAGAACCATCACAAGTACAATCTGGTGCATGTGGTATTCCTATAGCTAATGCTTTACTAGCCTCATCATCATTTATAATCCAATTATCAAACCATGCTTTTGCAGCACTAAACCACCCAGAAGCATCTGTTCCTGATAAAGCTTCCTCCAATTCTCCATATGTTATATATTTATCTCCACTTTTATAAGCTGTTATTGCCGTACCACTTGTTGTTTTATGCAAATATATATTTACATTTGTAGCAAATGATGTCGCCATATCATATGCTAAATCAGGCATCATTGTAGCCACATGAATTGATAATAAAAATTCTAATGGCATACCATATCTTCCAGTCCAACCATCTAATGAAAAATCCATTGCATTATTATTATTTAAAATTGTATGTCTTTTTATTGATAATTTTTTGCTAGAAGCATCTATTGATACTGAATCCCAATTAAAAAGTCCTGGATTTACTGCATCTCCTCTTTCTCCTACAACACCATTATCATAATATAATGCAATTAATCCACTTCCCCATGTTTCCATTATTGCTTCTGTTGCACCAAGTTTATCTAAAACTGGTCCTGCTATAAAATTTAAAATTTTATAACATCCTGTTGCTCTTGCGGTAAAGAAATTAATTATTCCATCTATAAATCCTTTTGGATTTGATTTTAAAGTTGCTATATTAGAATTTTTTAATGTATAAACATAATTATCTGATACTATATATGTATAGATAAAGTCGCTTTTGGCTGCTATTATATTACCTTCACCATCTCTTATAACTCCCATATCTACATCTACATTTGCACCATCTTTTTCTTCATAGTCTGCATCTTCTAAATTTGTTATGTAATCTGTTAAAAATCCAAATCCTTTTAAATCATATCCCATTTTCTCTAGATAGTCTAATGTATCATAAATTTCACTATCCTCAATCATTTTGGTTGTATCTGCACCAAAAAAAGCAGCAACTGAATTTCCTATTCTTAAAAACATTGCTTTTAATTGGTCCATAACCATTCCAGGCATTGTTACCAAAAATGAAATTATACCTATAATAATTATTATAGCAATTAAAATTGGGGCAATAATCATTAAAATATGGGCAAGCGGAGCCATTAAAGAACCTTTTCCAGCAAGTTTTTTAGTTGCTTTTTCTGCCACCTTTTTTCCCATTTCTTTAGTTCTATTTAATGCTTGATCTCTTTGCATATTTTGTTCTTGGCTTTGCATCATGTTTCCTTCATTTTCTTCGTCCATATCATCACCTCTATTACTAAAAAATAAACCTCTTATATATATTATACCATTAATTATAACAAAAATCTATTTTATTTAACATAATTTGATACTCTTTTTAAACCTACTTTATCAAAATAAAAAATCCAAATTGATAAAAATTTTATCTTTCAATTTGGATTTTTATAATACTTTAACTAATAACTAATATGTATTATTTCCTCTTGAGATTTTTTCTCTACTTGCAATTTTAATGTTATTTCATTTGCATTAACAAACTTTAATGATAAATTCACAAGAGTTTTATCTTTTAAATTTTCTATTGTATTAACTTCAAAAGAAGCATAACTAAAATCTAACTCATCAATATCTATTCTTTGTATTACACCTATAATTGTAACAAAATCCTCTACAGATGCAAACCCAATTGTTTTAAAGTATTCTTCATTTTCATGATATTTTTGAATTAATTCTTCTTGATTTAATTTGGTAAGTTCTTGTTTATTATCCATTATATAATAAATAAACTCTGTTATGCTATTTAGTATATCTTCTTTTGAAACTTCACCATTATATTTTCTAAAAAAGTTTTCCGAAAACATTGGAGTAACGGTTTCTAGACGTACATAATCCCCTTCTCTTTCTTTATTTCTATATATTAACTTTAAAATTCCAATAACTATCGTAATAATAACTAATAAAATTATTAAAAAAATCATGAATTTTTTAATATTTTTTTGAATAATATCTTTTCTCATATTTTATTCCTTTTTATAATTTGATTTTAAGAAGCATACATATCATAGTATTTTTGTGCAGCTTCAATTCTTGCTTCATTTCTAGGCACACCTGGTCTTTCAAATCCTGCACAAAATGCGGTAGTAGCATCTTCTATATTAGTTGCATTTTCCCATTGGTTTTTATAAGATTCAAAGCCTGAAAATTGATAATTTGCATGTCCATCTGCTCCACCTCCTGGTGTTAATTCTGCTAATAAAAATTCAACTTGTAAATCTTCATCTGTCCAATCAACACCTCTTGAAGCTGCAAACGCAAATAGTTGTTCTTTTCTTCCAAATGACCATTGACAAAGTCCATGTCCTTCTCCACTACCACCTTCTATAGCTGCTGGGTTAAATCCAGATTCACCATATATATTTCCCATAACTCCAGCTGCCGCTATTTCTGAATATCCTGCATCTAATAGAGCTAACCAAACTTTTTCTTCTATAGTATCTCCAGCAAGTTTTTTTCCATTTCCTTTACCATCATCATCTAATTTCATATAGTTTTCTACATCTTCAACAACAGAATCATCTAAATCTCTTAAGATTATTCTTAAGTAGTTTCCTATTACTGCATCTGTATCTTCTTCCTCTTCATCAGAATCTTTTTTAGGCGCTCCTTCTCCTACTTCACCATCTTCTCCTTTAACTGTCCTATATTTTGAATACCCTCCAGATTCTCCTCTATATTCTTCAATTAATTGGAAGTCTGTTATTGTTCTTCCTATTATTGTACCTTCTTTTATAAAAATTAAGTCATCAACATATAATGAAGGACTTGCATCTTCTTTTACTTTAGTTGTTGCTTTTAATTTTTCAGTTGCTTTTTTACTTGCCATTTTATGATCTTCATCTTTTTCATATAATGACTCTATCTTAGGTTTATCTTCTCCTTCGGATTCTTCTCCTACATTTCCTGTTGTAATACTCTTAAAATCATCTAATGTTAATTTTAATTCATCATCTTTACTTGGAGATTCTGTTTCTAATTTATCATCTGTAAATTCTGTATCTGGTTTATAACATTCAAAACCATCTATATAAACAACATATCCAGAAATTCCTCCTGCTTGATAACTTTCAGCAAATTCTTTATATCCATATACTGTTTTTTCTATTTCTGATAAATCTTCTAATTTTTCTGTTTCACTAACCGCTTCGTCATCTTTATATTTTGCTTTTACTATCTTATCTCCACTATCGTTTGTTTCTTCTTTTGTATATACTAAAGAATTACTTGCCCATTTAGTTCCTGAATTTGCTTCCAATTTTTTATAATTTTCAGCATCTAGAACTAATATTTTTGCATATCCTACTAAATCTGGTTTTGATGGATCATATTCTGGATTTGTTACTGGAGAAGTTTCTGTTCCATCTCCTCCTTCACCAGTTCCGTCTCCACCTGTTCCTAATGGATTTTTTTGATATTTTAAATCTACATTTTGTCTATATAATTCATCTGTTATATTACTCTTATCATTTACACCATCATATGTTCCATAGTCTAGTAAAATTCCTGTTACTGGTGAAACTACTGCTTCATTTCCTTTATAGCCTGAATAAGATGAGCCATTACTACTCTTCTTTACTCCTGTTGGTACTTCATCTGGTATAAATATTCTATGCTTAAAATGTGTACTCATTAAACTACTTAAGTTAGCAGAGAAACTTCCTCCACTACCATATGTTGAAATAGCACCTGGTCCTGGATCATAAAAAAGTACTTTTCCTCCATCTGATCCTAATAATACTACTGCATGGTATCCTGCTGATGCATTTAAATCACCATAAAAATATACTGGTTTTCCTTCTCCAAGTGCTGTAGCAACATCTTCATTTACAGTAGAATCTCCTGGAAAATAATATTTTCCAGATATTCCAACTTTATCGAACATATCCCAATAAACTCCAGCGCCTTGAGCCCAATAATCATTACCTCCCTGTCCTTCACCAGTTGCATTTATTAAACTTCCTGAAGAAGTTTTTAAATAACCTTCTGGTGATTCACCAGTATAAGCTTGTGCAATAAATGCAAATGAATATAAAGTACATGTTGATGCTGTTTGTTTCCATACTTCATAGGCAACACCATCAATTTCTAAATCTCCTGTTTTAGTTCCTTTTTCTGTACTTCCTGATTCTTTAAATGTCCAATTAGCATCTGAAATATCAGAAATTGCTCCAATCTCTTTTAATGTATTTATTGGCGTTGTACTTAAACTTGCAACTTGTCCAATTATATTAGTTTCTGAATTCATTATTAATTTTGATCTATTTAAAAGTGCACCTGTTCCACCCTCTTCTTCTTCCCCTGCACCTTCTGGAGCCTCAGTTAATTTATTTGCTTTTGCAATTATAGCTTTTAATGTATTTTTTTCATTTGCCTTTATATCACCTTCTGAATGTACCATTGTTCCAAATTCATTTTCATTTTTATCTATTGCTCTATTTGGAAATCCTCCTGAATCTATATCTGGAACTAAGAATTGTAATAATCTTGGTGTTTCATCTGTTAATTCTTCTTTTTCGAAATATCCAAGTTCAACTATTAATTCTTTAAAATCTCTATATATGTAATCAGCATCTAATGTATGAATATTTTCTAACATACTAAATGCATTTAATGAATCTTGATTTAGTGAAACTCTTCCTGAAACTTCTGAAGCTTTATGCTTTATTTCTTGAGATTCTCCATCTACTGTTTTTTGAACACTGATTTCCTTTTTTAATGCATTTTCATCTAATGATCCATATTTTCCTTTTTCTCTTAATGCTGTTATAACTTCTGCAGTTTCTGCCGTTCCATCATATTTATAATATTGATTTTCTAAGAACATTTTCTTTACTTTTGAATTTGTTTCTGTTCTTAATCCTTCACCTTTTTGTACAACATTACCTTTAAAAGATACATCAACATATAATTTACCTTTTATTGTTTTTTCATCTTCATCAGTTTCTGCCTCAACTTCTGCATCTGTATATAGTCTTTCATATCCTGTTGAAGATTCATTCTTTTCATCTTCATATGCAACCCATTTTCCATTTCCGTTATCCATCCATCCAAGGTCATCATATGTTTCTTCATCTGCTTGTATTTTTATAGGTTTTTTAGAAACCGCTATTCCCTGTTCTTGTGCTTCTTTTATTGTTCCATCAAATTTTGTCCCATCTGTTTTATATAAAACAAAATTTCCTTCATCATCTGTTTCATATAAAGTCCATCTTTCACCTGTTAATGCTTCATAATCGTAATCATAATCAACAAATCCACCTTGTTTTATATTTTTATTATTTTCTGTTGGATCATCTTCAACAAAATAAACATCTCTATACCAATGATTTGTTACACTATGTATATATGGAATATATGCTAAATAATTTGGATCATCTTGCCACTTTTCAACTGAAAGAATTTTTTCAATATACGCTGAACATTGTGGCCCTGGTTTACTTGGAATTCCTGATGGCATAGTAATTGTTTCTGTTTTTGATTTTACTTCAACCTTATCACCTACTATTGTATCAGGATTTGTAATATCAGTATAATAATTTCCATCTTCATCTGGTTGTACTATAACTTCTGCTCCATCTACTTCAATATAATATGTGGTATCTTCAAATGATTCTTCTGAAAATGTACAATCACATGGTTCATGATGATCTATTCCTAATGCAAATGCATTTAAGATTTCTTGATCTAATCTTGTTAGTTTCTTAAACCAATTTACAACAGTATTTAATACACCATGTCCATTATTATTATTTACAGCTTCACTTAATTCTTCATAAGTTATAAATTTTCCACCTTTAGTTTTATATGCAACTACTGCTTTTCCATCTGAAGTTTTGTGTAAATATACATTTACATTTGTTGGAAATGAAGTTGCCATATCATATGCTAAATCTGGCATCATTGTTGCTAAGTGAACAGATAGCAAAAATTCCATTGGCATACCATATCTACCACTCCAGCCATCTAATGAAAATTCTATCGGATTATTGCTATTTAAGAACGCTCCTCTTGCTATAGACAAGGTATTATTGGGTACATTAATTTTAATACTATCTAAATTCCACAAACTTCCTTGGTTAACAACATGATCTTTCTCTCCAATAGTCCCTGTATCATAATATAAAACTATTAATCCTTTTCCCCATTTACCTACTACAGTATCTGTAATACCTAATGCATCAAATACAGGTCCCCATACCGCATTTCTAAATTTATACCAAACAGTTGCAATTCCTTTACCTAGATCAATAATTTTGTCTAATAAGCTATTAGAACCTTTTCCATTATGACCTTTGATAGTTGCAATATTATCATTTGCTAAAGTATACATATAGTTATCTGACATTATATATGTAAAAATAAAATCGCTTTTGGCATATATTATATTATCACTATCATTTCTAATCACTCCCATATCTGGATCAAGTTCTGCACCATCTTTATTGTCATAATCATCTGTACTTACATCATTAATATTTGTTACATAATCTGTTAGAAATCCAAAACCTTTTAAGTCATATCCCATTTGTTCTAGATAATCTAATGTACCATATATTTCTGTATCATCTATTTGTTCTGTTGTATCAGCACCATAAAAAGAAGCAACAAAATTTCCTAATTCTTTTAGCATTCCTTTTAGTTTATCCATAACCATTCCAGGCATTGTTACCAAAAATGAAATAATACCTATTATAATTATTAAAGCAATTAAAATTGGGGCAATAATCATTAAGATATGAGCAAGTGGTGCCATTAATGAACCTTTACCTGCTAGTTTTTTTGTTGCTTTTTCAGCAACTTTTTTTCCCATTTCTTTAACTTTTTCATCTGATTTTTCTCTTTGAACATCTTGTTGATTGCTTTCTTGTAAGCTGTTATCTTCTTCCATATCTTTTATCCTTTATAAAAATTTATTTTCTTACTTCTTCTATAATTTCCTTGCTTGTTAATCCAAAATATTCTAATAATTCTTGAGCTTTTCCAGATTTTCCGAAACAATCTTTCATTCCCATTCTTGTTAGTTTCGCTGGATAGTTTTCCACTAAAACTTCTGCAATAGCAGATCCTAAACCACCAATTATACTATGTTCTTCTATTGAAATAAGTTTTTTGGTTTCTTTTGCACATTTTATAATTATATCTTTATCGATTGGTTTTATTGTGTGAATATCTACTACTCTGATATTTATTCCTTCTTTTTCTAATTCTTCTTTAGCTTTTAAGCTTTCAGCTACCATAATTCCAGTTGCAAACACTGTAGCATCTGTTCCTTCACCAAATTGAATTGCTTTTCCTAATTTGAATTCGTAATTTTCATCATAAATTATAGGTGTTGCAGCTCTACCAAATCTTATATATACAGGACCATTTATCTTGGCTGCTTCTTGTACAGCCCATCTGGCTTCTGTATCATCTGATGGAGAAATCACTGTCATATTAGGAAGACCTCTCATTAAATTAATATCTTCTAACATTTGATGTGTTGCTCCATCTTCTCCTACAGTAATACCACAATGTGTAGCACATATTTTTACGTTCAAATTTGGATAGCATATACTATTTCTTATTTGATCATATACTCTTCCTGTTGCAAATACAGCAAATGTACTTGCAAATGGAATTTTTCCACAAGTTGCAAAACCTGCTGCTGTTCCTAGCATATCTTGCTCAGCAATTCCCATATCAAAAAATCTCTCAGGCATTTCTTTTGCAAATATATTTGTTTTTGTTGCTCCTGCTAAATCTGCATCTAATACAACAACATTCTCATTTTTCTTTCCAAGTTCAAGTAAAGCTTCTCCATAGCTTTGTCTTGTAGCTTTTTTATTATTAAAATCCATAATTTCTCCTCCACTTTATTTTGTTAGCTCCTCAATTGCCATTTTATATTCTTCTTCATTTGGAGCTTTTCCGTGCCATCCTGCTTGATTTTCCATATAAGATACACCTTTTCCTTTTATTGTTTTTGCTATTATTGCTGTTGGCATTCCTTTTGTTTGCCTTGCTATTTGAAATGCATTTAGTATTTCATCAAAATTATGTCCATCTATTACTAAAGTTTTAAATCCAAAACTTTCAAATTTTTTATCTATTGGATATGGTGTCATTACATCTGATATTTTTCCATCTATTTGTAAATTATTGTTATCTACTATTACACATAAATTATCTAATTTATAATGACTCGATGTCATTGCTGCTTCCCATACCTGACCTTCTTGTATTTCTCCATCTCCCATTACACAATATACTCTATAGTCTTTATTATCTAGTTTTCCTGCTAATGCCATTCCGTTTGCAACAGATAATCCCTGACCTAAAGACCCTGAAGTCATATCTACTCCAGATATTTTTTTCATATCAGGATGACCTTGCAAGTAACTTGTTGTTTTCCTAAATGATTTTAAATCTTCTTCTGGTATAAATCCCTTTTCGCTAAGTGTTGCATATAATGCTGGTGAGCAATGTCCTTTAGATAATACCATTCTATCTCTATTGGCATCTGATACATTATTAATTCTTAATTCTGAAAAATATAGTGCTGTTAATATATCAGCTACTGATAATGAACCTCCTGGATGTCCAGATGATGCTTGATATACCATTTCAACAATATTTTTTCTGATATTTTTAGCTTTTTTTTGTAATGAATCTACCATAAACAAATTCTCCTATCATATAATATTATTCCAAAATAATTATATATTAATTACTTTTTTTAAGCAAGGAAAAAAATTACTTTTCCCCAAAAAAAGAAGCATATTTTCTATATGCTTCTTTTACTCTTTTATATTTACTTTTTTACTTTCTAGCCATAAATAATGCTTTTAAAAACATTCCTAGCCCTAACGCCATAAGTAGCATCATTACTACATAATCAAACATTGATGTTGTTGTGAATGTGATTCTAATACTCATTATTATTGATGCAACAATAAATATTGAGCCAGCAATTGTGATTAATCTTGCTATTATTGATTTGGGATTATTTACAAGCCACACAATTCCTATCATAAGTGGAATTATAACCAATCCTGTAGAAATATTTATTCCTGCAATACTCCATGTTCCAAATCCTGAATGAACTACTGCTTTACTTAATAAGAAAAATATTCCTGCTGCTATTAGCATTATTCCCATATAAAATTCTATAAAATCACTTGCTTTTTTATTATTTTTGTCACTCATCTCTTTTGTATCCTTTCATCTAAAATGGAAATATTCCAAATATGAATTTTGCAGGCATGTGCCAAAGCACTATACCAGCTCCTATAGCATACCCCCACCATGGAATATTGCTTGCAAAGTTAATGAAGAAATTCCATCCTGTTTTGGCTGTATTTACTATTCCGTCCCAGCTAAATAAATCTGTTAGTTTAACTCCAAAAAGTGTAGCATTTGTTAAGTCCATTCCAAATACATCTGTTAAATCAATTTCCCAGCCGAAAAGATTTATTATATTAGTTTTATCTGGAAGCTCGCTTTCTGAAATTACAGAAATATTATAACGTTTCAATTCTGTTCCTTTAAACTTAACTTTATAATCTCTATATCCGTTTGGATCTATATTACCTATTTCTACATATTTTGTAGCAGCAAGTAAACCTCTCTTGCTGTATAAATCAATTTTGGCATAATAATTGTTTTGTTTTGATGATGTAATATTTGATAATCTGAAATTCATATATCCATTTACATTTGTTGCCCTACCAGATACTCCCTCAACAACAATAGCATATCCATTATCTTGAATATTTCCATCCATCTTTTTATACATATTTCCTATTAATGCATCTTCTAGAATTAATGATAAAATAAAAAATCCAACAATTCCTAGAAAATATAATAAGAATGTTTTCATTCTAGACATAATATTTTCCTCACTTATAAATAATATTACATTTTTAATTATACAACATTTAACATTATTTGTAAATAATTTACATAATTTTAACTTCAATATCTTTATTCAAATATAGCGAATAAATATATGCTTGGCTTACCTTTAAATTAAGTCCATTTTCTATTGCTTCCTTATATAATTGTAGTTGCTTTTGATATTTTTGTATTAAAGTTTCTTCATTTCCATTTTCTACATAATCTGTTTTATAGTCTAATAAAATTACACTATTTTTTTCATCTATTGCATATAAATCTATAATACCTTGTACTAATATTTCTTCTTCTTTTGCTTCTTCAAATACATCACTTGCCTTTATTTTAATACAAAATGCTTTTTCTTTTTCTATTTTTTTGCATTTTCTAATTTTATTTGCTATATCTGATTCTAAAAAGTTCTGAATTTTAGAAATATTTATAAACTTGCTTTCCTCTTCTGATATAATTTGATTTGCTACTAATTTTTCTTTTAATCCATTTAATTTTTGAATATTATATTCTTCTTTAAAATCAATCTTCTGTAAGAATAAATGCATTAAAGTTCCTTTTCTACTTGCAGTAATTAATTCATCTTTTTCCATAAACTCAGGAGTTATGCTAGCTATACCAACTTCTTTATTATTTAAACTTTCAAAATCAATTCCTTCATTTTGCATTTCTTTAATTTTACTAACAGTACTTTTTATAGGCAAAGTTGTTGCGATCTTCCAATCATATTCCCATGAAAACTCTTTTTCATATTTTTCTAAATCAATTTCTTTTTCAAAATTAAATTCTCTTATTTGAACTTCTTTTTCTTCTTCATTTTGAATAATATCTTTTTTCTTATATTCATTAATAGTTATCATATTGTTATTTGTACTATTTAAAAATACAAGCTCTATCCAGTCTAAATAAGATATGTATTTTTTAAGTAAAATTGGATTAATTTTTCCATCTTTAGAGTTATATATTTTTAAAATTTCTTTTTTCTTTTCAAGTTCATCTAAATAATCTTTTGAAGTTCCTGTAATTATTAATTTTTCTTTCGCCCTTGTTAATGCTACATACAGAATTCTCATTTCCTCTGAAATATTTTCTTCTTTAATAACTATTTTTATAGCATCTTTTGCAGATGTTGAATATTCAACCATTTTATCATAATTTATGTACTCGGGTCCTATTCCAATTTTCTGATGTAATAATAAATTTGATGTTAAATCTTGCATATTTATTTTTTTAGAAGTGCTAGATAAAAATACAACTGGAAATTCGAGTCCTTTACTTTTATGAATACTCATAATTCTAACAACATTTTCATTTTCTCCAATTATCTTAGCAGCTGACATATCACTATTTCCTGATTTTAGCTTTTCAATAAATTTTATAAAATTAAATAATCCTTTAAAACTTGTTTTTTCATATTCTTTTGCTCTTTCAAAAAGCATTTTTAAATTTGCTTGTCTTAAAGAACCGTTTGGCATTAATCCTACATAATTATAAAATCCTGTATCTGTATAAATCTCCCATATTAACTCTGCTAAACTTAAATAATCTGTCTCATTTCTCCACTTATCTATTTTTCCCAAAAATATTTTTACTTTTTCTTTTAAATCTCCTTTTAGAATTTCTTTTGCATTTACTAAACTATGATAGAAGTCTTCTTCTCTATTGCAAAGTCTTATTTCTAAAATTTCATTATCTGTAAATGTTCCTATTTCTGAACGCAATACTGATACAAGAGAAATATCATCAATAGGATTATCTAAAACTTTTAGTAAACTTATAATTGTTTGGATTTCAACTGTATCCAAATATTCATTTGAACTATCTGAAAAAACTGGTATGTCTTGTCTTAATAATTCTTTTTCAAAAATTGGAGCTAAACGAGATGTACTTCTAAGAAGTATTACTATATCTTTATAAGTTATATCTCTATATCCTAATTTTTTGTCTTTTACTTGTACCTTTGATTCGATTAATTCTTTAATTCTTTTTGCAACAAATTTTGCTTCTATTTCTTCCTTTTCTAATAACTTTAATGACTCATTTTCTTGTTCTTCATCATCATCAATCCAAGCTTGAATTTGCTCATCTTCTTTTAAATCTATTATATCTAGTTCAGCTGTTCCAAGTCCATTTTCAATTTCCTCAAAATCTGCTCCAAGATTTAAATATTCATCTTCATTATAATCAATATCACCTAAGTTTTCACTCATAATATTTTCAAAAACTTTATTTGTAACATCTAGTACATTTTTTCTACTTCTAAAATTCTTAAATAATTGAATTTTTAAACCATTCTCGTTTCCATCTAATGAATATCTATTATATTTATCTAAAAACAATTCTGGACAAGCCTGACGAAATTTATAAATACTTTGTTTAACATCACCAACCATAAATAAATTATTTCCACGAGATACTGTACCTAAAATATATTCTTGAACTTGGTTACTATCTTGATATTCATCAATTGCAATTTCTTCAAATTTGTCTTGATACTTTTTAGCAACTTCTGTTGGAGCATATTTTCCATTTTTATCTTTTTTAACTAAAATCTTTAATGCATAATGTTCAATATCATTAAAATCTATTATATTTCTTTCTCTTTTTTTACTTTTAAATTGGTTATCAAAATCTATAATAACATTTTCTAGTTTTTTTAATATATCATGCATTTCATAAATATCTTTGTAAGCAGATTTAGAATCATATATTAAAATTTCTTTTATTAATTTCATTAATTTGTTTTTTACAACATCTCTAGAAGCCTTTGCTTCATCTTTTAAATCCATTGCAATTTTCTTATCAATTGGCCATGATTTAAATTTCATTTCACTTGAAAAATTATAAGCATCATCCCATGAATTGTTTATTTGGTCATATAAGTTTTTTAAAATTTCTATATCTGATTCTATTGTTAGTTTATATTTTTCAAGTTCATATACTGTTTCAAGTTTGTTTCTTATGAGCTTTAAGCTATTTACTCCATCTATAATTTCTTCTTGAAGATTTTTAAGCAAAATTTTTCCCCATATACTTTGAGCAAAATCTAAATTTTCATCTTTATTTTCAAACATTGAAACCTTTTCTATAAGCCACTCATTTGGAAAAGGTGAGCTTTGCATAAATCTATGAATTGAAAGTACAAGCTCTTTTAGAGATTCGTCTCCTCTATATCCTGTATATGTATCTACAAGTTTAGCAAAATCTTCATCTTCGTCTTCATATAATTCTTCAAAAACATCTTCTAATACTTCTTGTTTTAAAAGTTCAATCTCTTCTTCTGTTCCAATTCTAAAATTGGCAGATAAATCTATTTCAAAAAAATTATTTTTTATTACATCTAAACAAAATGAGTGTATTGTACATATATTAGATTTACCTAAAAGAATAATTTGTCTTTGCAAATTTTCGTTATCAGGCTCTTCATCTAACTTTTTATAAATTGCTTCTAACACTCTTTCTCTCATTTCAGAAGCTGCTGCATTAGTAAATGTAACAACTAAAAGTTTATCTATATCTACATTTTCGTTTAAAATCTTTTGAATTATACGCTCAACAAGCACAGCAGTCTTTCCACTTCCGTGCTGCTGCTGCAACTAATATATTAGAACCTTTTTTATATATTGCATCACTTTGCTCTTTTGTCCAATTCATAAATAATTTCCTCTCTGAAATTTCTATATGTATAATACTATATTCTAAGAAATTTTTCTACAATTAATATACAAAAAAATGGATTCTTTTCAGAATCCATTTTTATTTTATGTTATTATAAAACATATTTTTTAATTAAGATTATACCAGTTGTTAAAATTGCAAGTACTGTTGTTGTTAAAGCAATATATGTTGGAGCTGTACCTGTTGAAATTTCTAGCATTACTGGTGCATCATCTATATCATCTTCACCTGGTTTATTATTATCTGGTGTTGAATCTATATCTGGTGAATTGCTATCATTTTTATGTGCGCTTATTTCAGCCACATTTGTTTTTAAACCGAAGTTTCCATCACCATTTATCCATTTTAAAGTTACTTGAACTGATGCAGTTTCATTTGGTTGTAATAATTTATTTGATAACGCATTTGTTGTTATAACTCTATCTGATACTTTAGTCCATTGTGGATTATCTGCTTGAACAAATTCTAATCCTTCTGGAATATGATCTTTAATTTCTGTTGCATATCCTGCAATTTCACCTTCATTTTTAACTGTTATATTATAAACAAATTTTACTTGTGTAGATTTTATTCTGTTTCTATGAACTTCAACTTTTTGTAATCCCGCACTTGATGGTACTGAGATTTCTCTTGTTGTTCCATTTTCTATAACAATTATTTTTATTAAATCTTTCTTTAATGCTAAATCAAAGTATTTTACATATACTTCTTCAGTATCGATATCATCTTCACCCTCTTTATTATTATTTGGTGTTGAATCTCTATCATCAACCGTATTTCCATTTTCATCTTGATCATCCGTAATTTCTGCAATATTTTTAATTTTTCTGTCTTTACTTGTTATGTTGCTTTCAACAACTTTAAATACAATTTGTAAATCTCTATAATCTAATTTATTTGCATCTTTATCATAAGGTTTAAGTAAATTATTTTCTTGTCTTGCTTCTGATTTTTCTTTTGATAAGTAATCTGTTTTTACTTTAGTTGCTTGACTTAAATTAGATGTTTCATTTCCATTTTTATCATATAATCTCCATCCGTATTTTACGTTTGTACTATTATTTACTGCAAACTCTAATCCAGCTGGTAAATTATCTGATACTTCTTTAGCATACCCTGCTAAATCACCTTCATTATATACTCTTATTGTATATGTTATTAAATCATTATTGGCTACTTGTAATGCAGAAACATCTGATGTAAATTTAATTTTTCCATCTGATGTTTTTGAGATTTTTGGTTCTCTTCCTTCAACTTTTGAATTATTTAATCCTGTTATAAATTTTTGTAAGCTTAAATCAAACTCTTTTTCTTTTTCAGGTGTTAATAATTCATAATCATGATCATCATCATTTTTATCATCTCCAGGGTAGTTGTTTGGATCTACTGTATCTGGATTTGAATCTCTATCTGTTACCTCTTCTTTATTATTATCTAAATCTTTTGTTATTTCCGCAATATTTCTTAAATTATTGTTTTCTGTATCTGTTGATAATACAATACATGCAACTTGAATATCTTTATAATCTAATTTTGTTCCATTTTCTTTATCAAAACCATTTATTAAATTTTTAGTATCTGTATCTGATGCTTTTAATTTATTTGAAGTTAGTTTTACACTCCCCACTACTACATCAACTTCTGATAGATTTTTGATATCGTTAAAATCATCAACTGATAAATTGCTTTTTGCATTTGCAATTGTTTCTAATTTTACAGTTTTAGAACTTGAAGGAATTGACCAATAATTATCAATATTAGTTGTATGTCCAACTAAAAATCCTAACCCTGCTGGTAAATAATCTGCTACTTCTTCAGCATACCCTGCTAAATCACCTTCGTTATATACTCTTATTGTATATGTTACGATATCTCCAACTTTTACTGATAAAGAATTTTTAACAGTTGTATATTTAGCATTTGTTTCTCCATTTTTTAGTGGTGTAACATCTACTTGTGGTTCTCTACTTGTTTTTGGAGCTGCTTTATTTATTTTGGTAATAAATTTCTTTAAACTTAAATCAAATGATTTTCCTTCAACTATTACTTTTTCAAAGTCATCATCATCTTCAACACCTTTATAATAATAGTTACTATCTGTTAAATCTGATTTATTATTTGTATCTCCAGTGTATTTTGATGTATCATAATCTTTTTTTGTATAATCATTGTTTGATGGAGTTGAGTCTCTATCGTCAATATTTAAATCATCTTCGATTTCTGCAACATTTGTTAATACTGATGTTGCTTTAGCATTGTTTGCTATTTTACATTCTATTTGAACTGATTTACTATCTAATTGTGAATCTGATTCTTTATCAAATCCTTCGATTTTTGAAGTTTTTAAGTATTCAGTTTTATAAACATCTACATTTTCTCCTGTAGCTACTTTTTCCCAGCCATAAGTTCTATTTATTTGGCTATCTTCTACAAACTCTAATCCCTTTGGAAGAGCATCAATAATTACAGTACCATCAGCATCTGTATCACCTTCGTTGTACACTCTTATTTCATAAACAACTGTATCTCCTGCTGATACTTTTATTGGTTCTTTGCTATGTTTATAAGTTGCTGTCGTACTTGAATCATTTTTTAAACCTGTAACATCTACTACTGGAATTCTGTTATATGTTGTATCATTTACTTTTACAATATATTTTCTTAAAGCTAAATCATTTATATGTCTTATAATTGTTTTTTCTACATTTTGAATGTGTGGTGTATTTTCTCTAGTTATTAATATTACTGGTTGATATTTATCTGTATCTTCTTCTGTTTCTGTTTCCCATAATGTTGATTTTGTTTCATAACTCGAATAAGATAATTGTAATCTTACTTTAGTTGTTGATTTATTTTCTTTTGGTAGATATATATCAAATTCTTTATCAAATATATTGTTTATTTTTTTATCTGTAAAATCATCTTCACCTGAAATTTTTATTTTGTAATCTGTAATTTCTTTTTCATCTTGATCTAATAATTTTATTGTATATTCTGAACTTGGAGCTGTACCAGAAGTTATTTTAAATGGTCCAACAACATCATAATTCTCATCTTTTGCTGTTGTCTCATTAGAGATGTTTACAAGTGTTGGATATGTAACTTCATCTTTTTCATTTCTTTCTTTAGCTGCCTTAATTAAATATTGATATAAATGATTTGCCATATCTTGACGACTTGCATATACTTCTTTGATATCTCCATATGATTTGGTATTCTCTAAGTCTATATCCATATTTTCAAAATCTAATGCAGCAAGCCTAACAGCTGGTAATGTTGTAACACTATATCTTTCATCATCATTATTTGTAAAATACCAAATAGCATATTGTTGTACAACATCAATGTCATCATCTGTTAATAATGCTTTTACACTATCAAAATCCCAATCTTCGTAATCTGCAAATGCTTTTTCTAAATAAGCATCTTTTTGCATTGGAGCTTGTTTTTCTAAATACATGTTATTTACTAACCAATTTAATGCTTTATAGTTTTCTGTCCATGTATCTTTATTTTGAGCATATGCAGAGCTTAAATGTAATGATTGAACCTTTAAATTTGTACTATCATTAAAATCTGAAACATTTTTATATAACAAACTATTAAATCCTTCTGATGTTATTCCTGGGAATGATTTAACAGCATTTAAACAATAAAATGCATTAGAAAAATCTGTATCACCTTTTTCTATTATTTTAAATACTCTTGTAGTACCAACATCATAAGAATATTGACTTTCGTCATAAAATTCTTTTTGTTCATCTGTTAAAGTACCACTCGCTTCTTCTCCACCTTCATGAACTAAGCTTATTTGTAATTCAGCTGTTGTAGATTCATGAGTTAAAAAAGTAGCTAATACTGTTGTTGTATATGGCACTGTTAAAGTAATTATACAAGCTAATGCCAATGCAACTTTTAGAATTCTTTTCTTCAACATAATTTCTACCATCCTTTTATTTATTTTTATTCTATTAATTCATATACTTATATTATTATATAATATATTTTACCTCTTATAATTTTACTGTCAATATACGATACTATGTATTATGCAGTATAATCTTAGAGGCATGCGCACTTTGCACTACATATCAATTATATTACATTTTTGTCACAAAATCAAGTAATTATGTAGATTTTAGTAAGGTTTTGAGTTTTTTTTCACAAAACTTTCACATTGAACTTCATATATAAAAATTTTCTTTTTCACATTAAATTTTTTTCGCATATTTTATTAAAATTTTGAATATATTTTACGATAGTTAAGCTCTGTTTTAGGATGGTAAATTTATGAAGATTTTAAAAAAATTTCTTGCTTTATTATTGATTTTATTTATATTTCCTTCTATCTCATTTGCAGATGATTATTCTTATAATGATGATATTGAGGAATTAGAATTTTTTAAAGTTTCTAATTCTTCTACAGAAGAACCTATAACTAATTCAAAACACATTGCAGTTATTGATAGAAAAACCTTATCAATTTTATATGAAAAATCAGCTAATGAAAAAACTCCTATGGCTTCTACCACAAAAATCATGACTTGTATTCTTGCACTCGAAAATTCAAATTTATCAAAAATTGTTACAATTTCGAAAAATGCAGCATCCATTCATGGCTCAAGATTAGGACTAAAAGAAAAAATGCAAATAAGTATGCAAGATTTATTATATGGATTAATGCTTCGTTCTGGTAATGATTGTGCAATTGCAATTGCAGAAGAAATTTCTGGTTCAGTTGAAAATTTTGCAAATCTTATGAACAAAAAAGCCAAAGAACTGAAATTAGAAAATACTAATTTTGTAACTCCTCATGGACTAGATGATTCAAACCATTATACTACCGCATATGAGCTTGCCCTTTTAACCAATTATGCTCTTAAAAATGAAACATTTAAAAGTATAGTTGCTTGCAAAAACTACAGTTTTACTTTTGATGGTTATTCAAAAACTATAAACAATACTAATGAATTACTTGGAAATGTATCTGGAGTGTATGGTGTTAAAACAGGTTTTACTTTTGATGCTGGTCGTTGTTTAGTTTCAGCTTGCAAACGAAATGATTTAGATATTATTGTTGTAGTTTTAGGAGCTAACACAAAAAAGATACGTACACAAGATAGCTATAATTTAATAAATTATATATTTAACAATTTTCAATATGTGAATGTTTCAAAATCAATTAATGAAAGTTTTTCTAATTTAAGCAACTATATAAATGATTCAATTTTTCTAGAAAAAACAACAGATATTCCTAAATTTAAATTAGAAACTTTAAATAATTATGAATTTCCATTAAAAACTAATGGAGAAATAAAGTTTAGTACAAAAATTTATACTAATAAAAATTATTCTTATAAGCTTTCTGCTGGAGATGAAGTTGGAAAATTACATTTATACAATAATGGAATTTTACTTTGTGAAGCAAAAATATTTTTAGATAATAACTTATCAAGAAATTCATTTATTTTTTATTTAAAAGAAATATTTAAAATCTTTAAATAAATAAAAAATGGATCAGAGATAATATAATAATATATCATCTCTGATCCTAAAAATATTGGATAGAAGTACGCTTATTTAATTGGCTTTCGCCTTCTTCGTTTTGGCTTTGAATTTGCCAAATTTATTTTTCTTAATCTTAATATAGTTAAAATGACTATTGCTAATCCAGATGTTATGAATAAATTGATTCCTGCTCCTCCTGTAAAAGGAAGTACAGCTCCTTTTTTATTTTTAAATTCTACACTAGTAACTAATTCCGTAGTTGGAGTAATCTCTATTTCCATTACTTTTTTATTTATATTATAACCATCTGGAGCCTTTTCTTCCGTTAATCTATAAATTCCATCCTTCAATTTGTTAAAAGTTACTTTTCCTAAATTATCTTGTTCAAATAAAGTTTTTCCATATATCGGTTTTTCATTCGGGTCGGCTATTAATTCGCCATCAACTTCTTTTAGTTTTTGTAATTTAAATTCTGCACCACCTAATCTTATATTGCCATCATCAGTATCTTTTTTTATTACTTCTATTTTTTTATATAATACATTTGTTAATATAAAATTTCCATTCTCATTTTGATAAGTTGGTAATGGATAATATATTTCTGTAAGCTCATTTGTATAAATTTCTTCTACTGAATATTCTATTTCTTGTTTGTCTATAATATTTTCACCAGTTTCATCATATATAGGTCTATATCTAGGAAGCGCTTCCCACTCATAACTCCAATTATTTGTTTCGTTTAATGGTACTATCAAATCAATACTAGGATAGTATTGATTAAAATATTCCTCACCAGTAATATTATCTGTTGTATTTTCTTCTACACTTGTATCTTCTTCTGCTTCTGTCTCTTCTTCGCCAATATCTGGCTCAACAGTTTCTTCAACTTCATCTGTAATAATAGATTCAGTTTCTGTTTCACTTGGACTTTCTGGAGTAGCTACATCAGAAATTTTAGGTACTAGTTTTACATATAACTCTTCTGGTCTATTTTCAATCATATTATTGTCTTCCCATTGTTTTATCGCTCTAACAGATTTTGTTCCAAATGTATTTACAAATTTTGCAGTTACTGTTTGTCCAGCAACAATATTACCATTAGAATCTTTAGATTGCACAATAAAATCTGGATTTGCTGTTTCTTCTATAGAGTATGTTATACCAGAAGGTATGTTTTCAATTATTATATATTCATCTTTATTAAAAGAAATTGTACCTCCTGATTTAAATAATTCTTCTTTTAATTTAGTTCCATTAACATTATATTTAGCATAATAAAAATATTCATTCAATTCTAGAGAATTTTTATCTTTAAAATTAACAACAAAATCAAAATTTTCATTAGTATCTAATCCTACTACTGATTTTTCAATTCTAAGATTTCCTTTAGTAGGATTAGATTCTTTGGCTTCTATTTCTGGTAAGGCAAATCTCATCCAACATGTTGAGCCACTTGCTCCACGTTCTGTAAAAAAGAATGTAATTTTATGATGTCCAGAATCACCTGGCGTTAAATAATCCCAAAAGTTAGCATATTCTCCAACAGATGTATGTACTCCTCCTATATCTATTATTAATTGGTCATCTAGAAATATCCATAAGTCATCATCACCATAAAAATGCCATTCTAATGGTCCAACATATTCTGGTGATAAATCAAATTCTATTTCTCCTCTCATCCCAAAATATGCATTATGATCTTTATCCATATTATCTGATGGTGGAAAAGCCCCATTAGTTTGCCCTACAAATCGACGCATCTCTTTTTGTGCAATCATTCCGAATTTCAAATCATGTCCATCTGTTCCATAAGATTCCACATCATCCATTGGCCAAAAATTATTTGTAACTATGCTGGGATACTTTTCATTAGGATTAACGAGTTTATCCAGATCTGTTGTATTAGTTCCATTTACTTGTGTTAATAAGTATCTATCACCTGTACGATTAAATTTTAACGAATAATCAGTATATGTTTTTTTGCCAATTGCATTACCTTCATTAAATAAATTTGGAGCAGAAATTCCTTCTGAATACTTGAGTATTCCCTTTTCTTCATCTATACCTTGTACAATATTAAAAACACAATTTTGATATGAATTTGAAGGTGTTCCGTATCCACCAATTCTGTTTGGACCACTTAAAGCGTTTTCAACTCTATTGTGTACCCATTTATCCGAATTTCGTGTAACACCTGTATTTATTCCTCCAAATCCTAATCTTGCTCCTGGTTTTGTATAATTTTTATCATTATTGATTCCTTCAGCAGCAGTAAGCGCATATGCAGTCATATCTAATCTTTGTGACGATGTATTTTTTTGATTTATTTTACTTCGTGCATCAGATTCAGAATTATATATTACTCCCGAAGTAATATCATAATCATAAAATGTTACAGGTACATTAACTCCGTTTTCAATTGACTTTGTATTATAAACATATCTTACAACTGCATCTTTGGTTAAACGAATTGCTTTTGGATTTAAATCATTCATATTTCTTGTAAAATATACATCATCTGTATAGGTATAAATATTAAAGTCATTTTTATCTATACTATCTGAAGATTTATCATCTTGTAATAACCATATTTCAATTAATTCATAATTTGTAGTTAATAAATTATAAAAAGTTGTAAAATTTAGCATATTATCTACATAAAAATCTTCAAAATATCTATTAAAATTATATTCGTGCGTTCTATATACTTCTCTTAACTGTTTTTCAAAAATAACATCACCTGTACTATTATCTACATATGCATATTTTATTGGATTATTAGTTGGAGATTCATTTAATTGATTTTTATTAGTTTGAGCAAATCCTCTATTTATTGGCATACTAGCTCCAGAAGTATCTATAAAGTTAATTGTAGAAATAGAGCCTTCTGGCTTAGTAATGTTATCTATTATATTTATATATGCATAATATTGAACTTTAATATTAATTTCTTTATCTAGATTATTTAATTGTGTTTGCAATTCTCTCATTTTATCATAGTTAATAATATATTCTGAAAGCTGTTGATTTTCAATTGAAAATTTTTTATATCGTTGAGATACTGCTATAACTTTTGATCTCATTTTACTATCTGAAAAATTAATTTCACTTAAAGGTGGTAATTCTTCTATTTCATTAATTAAATTTATTATTCTTTTTAATTGTAAGTCATATACTTTTTTTATATTTTCATAATTAATTATATAAGTATAATGAGATTGCTTTAAGTTTATTGAATTTATTAAATCACTATATATTTTTTCATAATTAGTAGAAATAATTTTATTAAGATAAGTAATACATCCTGATACATCATTACTTTCTTTATAATTAATTATTTTACTTGTTATTTCCTCACATTGTGGTAAATCTAAATCTTTTATTTGATTAGTAAAATTTAAAATTTCATCAAAGTGCATATCATATAATTTATTGAGGTTTTCATAGTTAATAACATATGTATTATAGGTACTACTTAATTTTTCAGCAATAAATTTTGAATATACATCATTTACTTGTGAAGAGATTTCTGTTAAATATGCTATACATTCATCAACTTGATTATTATGTTTATATTCATTTATTTTTTGAGTTACTTCTTCATATGCTGGTAACTTATCTATTATTTGAGCACAATTCCATATCTTAGGTATATTAAGTAAATTTTTATAATTATCATAATTAATAACATATGTATAAGAATTACTATCTAAATTTTGTGATGTAAAGGTTGCTTCTACTTGATTAACTGTAGTAGATAAATTTTGCAAATAACTCATATATGTAGCTTTATCTGTTTTATTTATTTCTATTTGTTTTGCTACATCCTCCCATTTGGGTAAATCTTTTATAGCATTTATACAAATGGTAATTTTAGATAAATTATCAGACATGCTTTTTAATTCTAACATATTATTGTAATTAATAATATATTCATACCAAGAGCTATCTATACTAGGTAGTATATTAGTTACAAACGATTGATAAACTGATATTACTGTATTAGATAATACTGTTAAATAATTTATAATTTCAGTTGAATTTTGTGTATTTTTTAATTCAGTCATTTTATTATTAATTTCGCCTCTACGTGGTATTGCATTTAGTAAATTAAATATCTCTCTAAATTTTAAGGTCCTATGTAATTTAGTCAATTCTTCTCTGTTTTCTATGTAATCATAATAACTACTATTTATACTATTCATTGTATTATATGTAGCTTCAATTCGTGGACAATTACTATCTAAATAACTCTTATAATAATTATAATAGTTATCTGATGAATAATTATCATAATTAGTTGTATAACTTTTTAAATTATTTAAAACTGTTGAATATAATGGCAAACTATTTATATCATTAATAAGATTATAAATAGCCATTCTGTCTGTATGAGGAATATTTACATAACAAACATTTTTATGAGTATGAGCTTCTGTACAATATAAAGTATTACTTACATCCACAGTTGCTTCTACATTAGTAGCTGTTGCTGTATCATTTGCCTCTACACCATCACTTGAAATACTTTCAAACTTCTCTAAATTAGAACCATCATTTGTAGTATCTGCATCTTCCTTTTTTTCATCAATGTTATTAATTATATTTTCATTCAAATCTGTGCTAGCAGAAGTCGTGTATTTTTCTGAAAAGCCTGATACAAATTTTCTAACAGTTTTTTCAATCAAAAAGAAGCATTCTATAGAAATAAAAACTACAAAGATAGTTATAATTATTAATATTAATTTCCACAAATAAATTCCTACTAATTTATTATTTTTCTTTCTCCTCATTTTTTCTCCATTGTTTAAACTTCATTTTTATATAAAATATTTTGAATAATTTTTTTTTATTTGTTTTGTATATACATATTGATATACAGATGTATATACAATAATATATCTCTTTTTTGTAAATATGTAAATATAATTAAGCCTCATTTTATATATCATTTTAGTTACATTTTTATCTTTTAATTTAAGTTAAAATTCGTATAGTAAGAAAATATTTGCAAATAATATTTTTAAGAATGGAGGTTTTTATGGATGATTTAACAATTTTAAATGAAGTTCATAAAGGAGTTACAATGGGAATGTCTTCTCTTGAAGAAGTTTCAAAAAAAACAACCGACTCTAATTTCAAAGACGAATTATCTGCTCAATTTACTACCTATCAAACAACTTTAAATAAAGTTAATAATGCATTTGCAGATAGCGGTGAAATTCCTGATGATACTCCTATTAACGAAAAGCTTATGGGATGGACTGGAATTAAGATGAACACAATGAAAGATACATCTAATTCAAAATTGTCTGAAATTTTGATTCAAGGATATGATATGGGCGTTATTAAGGGATTTAAACTTCTTAATCAAAACCCTGAAGCAAGTCAAAATGTTAAAGATATTTTGAATGGATTTATTAGACTTCAAGAAAATAATATTAATAGATTGAAAAAATTTTTATAATCAAAAAAGAGTGATTATCTAAACTAGATAATCACTCTTAAATTTTATAATTTATTGATTTACATCACTTAATTCTGTTTTATTTTCAACTGGATCTTCAGGTTCCTTATAATCTGGATCTGCTTTTCCACAAATAGTGCACTTTCCGTTTTCAAAATTATGCTTATCTGTAACTGGAATTTTTACTATTTGAGTTTCTCCACAAGTACATTTCATTGTTTTGCTTCCTTCATCTTTGCAAGTTGATTCAACTCTCTTGGATACAACCTCTTCTGTAAATGAATGTGTATGTGTTACTGTATTTGTATTTGTTTCATTTTTTACTGTATTATTATTTGATGTATTATTTGAATTTGTATTTGTGTTTGGTTTTAATTTAGCAATTGGTTCAACCTGTGTATCTCCACAATTTGAGCATTTTTTAGTTTTTAAGCCTTCTTCCTCTATAGTTGCTGGTTTAGTTATTTCCCATTTTCCATATTTATGTCCTAATTTAGGAATTTTTTGAACTTCAGTATCTCCACAAGAACATCTTAATGTTTTACTTCCCTCTTGTGTACATGTTGCTGGTTTTTCACTATTTTTTACAACCTCATTAAAATTATGAGTATGTTTTGGTGCTGCTGTAGTTCCATAACTGAAATATGCAATATTCATATCTACATATCCATTAATACCACTTACACTACCTTTACTTGTATATTGCCACATATTATAACTTCCACTATAATCTGTCTGACTTGTATAATGTGCAAGCCACATTTTATATCCTGAAAATGCTGATCTTGATATTCTTGATGTTAAATCACTTTTATTTGCATACATCATAGGATCATATCCTGCTTGTCTTACAAGGTTTAAGAATGTGTGAGCATTTCTAGTTGCTTGTGCACCATCTACGTTTGCACATCTATGTCTTTGATAATCTTCAAAATCATATACAACTGGATATGTGATTCTATATGTTTTTATTTTACTTATAACCCATACAGCTTCTTCTACTGCTTCATTTTCATTTATTGCAGCTGAATAAAAATAAATACCTACTTTTATTCCATTAGCTGTTGCTCCTGCAACATTTGTTTTAAAATAAGCATCTTCACAAATAGCTCCTGTTCCATATCCTCTAAATCCACAACGAATCATTGCAAAATCAACACCAGCTGCTCTAACAGTAGCCCAATTTATTCTTCCTTGATGTGCAGATACATCTATACCAAAAGACTTTGTTCCAACATTTTCAAACATTGAATTTACTTGACTTTGGTTAACTTCATCTCCACCTTTTTTCTTATTATTTTCAGGATCCTCAGCAGAATTTACTGGTGCAACTTTAGATTTTGGAACAGCAACTTTTTTACCTCCAATTTCAAGTTCTTTATCTTCATCTTCTTTTGAATTTTCATCTATTGAATTATCCTGTGAAACATGGATAACTTCTTCCTTAACTGTAGGGACTATTTCCTCTTCTAATGCTAATTTTTTGCTATTAGCACTAACAACCTTAGTTTCTTTGCTTTCTAAATTACTATTTGCAATAATTCCAATCGTTGTGACAAGAATTATAGTTATAATTGCAATTATTGTAACTTTACCTCTTGTAGAAAGTCTTCTAAAAAAATTTTTCATTGCCTATCCACCTCTTATTAAGAATTATACCTTTTTATTTTTTGAGGGTCAACACTAAGATAAAAAATAAAAGTGAAATTTAAAGAAAATCTTTAAATTTCACTTTTTATTTATTTTCTTAATTCAGCTTTAAAGTTTTTCTCTAAAGCTTCAATTACTTTTTCAATTATTGGATTTATTTCTTCATCTGTTAATGTTTTACTGTTTGAACCAAATGTTAATGAATAAGCCATGCTTTTCTTATTTCCTAAAATCGAATTAGTATAAACATCAAATAACTTTGAACTTACAAGTAAGCTTCCTGCTGATTTCTTTATTACTTTAGATATTTCGTCTGAAGTAATATCTTTATCAAGTATTACTGCTATATCTTTATTTACTGTTGGATAAATTGAAATATCTTTAAATTTCATTTTTCCAACTTTTTTAGCTAATAATTTATCCAAATTGATTTCTAAAACAAATACTGGTTCTTTTGATATTTCTGGATGAATTCTTCCCATAACACCTATAACTTCACCATTTACATTTATTTCAGCAACTTGACCTGGATGGAATTCTTTCAAAGTTTCTTTTGGTAATACAAAACTATATCTATTTCCGTATCCTAAATAATCTAGCACTTCTTCTGCAACACCCTTAATTATATAAAAGTCAACATTTTTCTTATTATCTATTCCTAAATAATATTCTCCAGTCATTAATGCACATAGTTTTTTATCTTCACCATATTGTTCTTCTTTTTTCCAGAATCCTTTTCCTATTTCAAATAAACATACATCTTTAATATAACGAGCTTTATTATATTCATAAATTTTATATAATGAGGGAATTAAGCTATATCTTAAAGTATTTCTTTCTTCTGTCATTGGATCTGATAATCTTAATTCTTCAAACTTATCGTTTGTGTATTGATGTACATTTTTATCATTTATTAATATATAAGATAATGTTTCATTTAAACCTAAAGAAACCATTTTATTTCTAATTTCTCTATCTGTTTTATCAACATAACCAAGTTTGATTGGTGATACCGGTAATTTTCCTTCTATATTATCAACACCATAAATTCTTCCAACCTCTTCAATTAAATCTTCTTTAATTGAAATATCCATTCTTCTTGTTGGCACAGATACTGTTATAACATCACCATTTAATGAAGATACAAAATTTAATCTTCTGAAAACATCAATTGCATCAGAATCTGTTAAATTAGTTCCAAGTAAACTATTTATATCTTTTGCTGTTATATTAATTTTCTTTTCTGACTTATCTATTTTATCATATACTACAGTACCAGTTTGAATTGTAGCACCTGCATATTCTTCTAATAGTTTTACAGCTCTTTCCATTGCCATATAAGTTCTATTTGGATCTAAACCTTTTTCAAAACGATTACTTGCTTCACTTCTAACTATTTTTTTAGATGTTTTTCTAACTTTAACTGAATCAAATATAGCTGCTTCAATTAAAACATTTTTTGTTGATTCTTCTATTTCTGTATCTAATCCCCCCATAACTCCAGCTAAACCTATAGCTCTTGTTCCATCTGAAATTACAATATCTGTTTCTTCCAAGTCTCTTTCTATTTCATCTAAAGTTGTTAATTTTTCACCTTTAGTTGCCATTCTTGTTTCAATAACATTTCCTAATCTATCAGCATCATAAAAATGTAGTGGTTGACCACATTCAAGCATTACATAGTTACTAATATCTACAACATTATTAATAGGCCTTATTCCAGATGCTATTAATCTATTTTTAATAAAATCTGGGCTTTCTTTAATTGTTACATTTAAAGCTTTTCTAGCTAAAAATAAACTACAATTTTCTGTATTTACTTTTACATTAAATGATTCATTTAGATCTTCACCTAATTCATTATGAGATAAATCTATTTCTTTTACTGGTTTATCATAAATTGCAGCAACTTCATAAGCCATACCTAAAATACTTAATAAATCTCCTCTATTAGCTGTAAGTTCAAAATCTACAATTTCATCATCTAATTTTAAATATTCTATTGGATTTTTTCCAACAGGACTATCATCTGGCAATATATGAATTCCATTTTTATCTTCTTCTGATAAGAATTTTTTATCAATTCCTATTTCATATAAAGCACAAACCATTCCATTTGATTCTTCACCTCTAATAACACCAGCTTTAATAGTTACATCTCCTGGAAGCTCAGCACCAGGAAGAGCAACTATAACTTTAATTCCAGCTCTTACATTTGGAGCACCACATACAATTTTTGCAACTTCTGTTCCAATATCAACTTTTAGACAATGTAAATGATCTGAATCTGGATGGTCTGTACATTCTAAAATATTACCAATAACAAGTTTTGTAGCTGGAACTAATTTTTCTGCTGAATCATATTCATTACCAACTCTAGTCATATCTTCTGCTAAAGTTTTTATATCTATATTTTCATCTATATCTACATAGTCTTTTAAGAAATTTTTACTTAATATCATTTTAATTTTCATCCTTTCTATCAAATTGACTTAAAAATCTGACATCGTTTGTATATAAATATCTCATATCAGTAATTCCATATTTAAACATTGCAAGTCTATCTATTCCTGTTCCAAATGCAAATCCTGAATATTTTTCTGAATCATATCCATTCATTTCTAAAACTCTTGGATGAACCACTCCTGAACCTAAAAGTTCTATCCAACCTGTTTTCTTACAAAGTGGGCAACCCTTTCCGCCACATTTAAAACATGTAACATCTACTTCATAAGATGGTTCTGTAAATGGGAAATAACTTGGTCTAAATCTTAATTGTGTATTTGGTCCTAACATTTTTCTCATAAATA
Source organism: uncultured Clostridia bacterium (assembly GCA_949482135.1). Lineage (GTDB taxonomy): Bacteria > Bacillota > Clostridia > TANB77 > CAG-508 > Scatovivens. The sequence goes on along the minus strand of CASYFC010000005.1, from coordinate 78,021 downwards.
CTTCCAAAGTTCCTTTTAAATCTGCAAGTGATGTATTTTTCTCTTTGTAGTCTATAACTAAACCTTCAACTTGATTGAATTGATGAGAGTGTGTTGCATCATCTTCTCTTCTATATGTTTTTCCTGTACAAATCATTCTAATTGGTGATTTTTCTTCGTTTTCAATCATAGTTCTTGCTTGAACAGCTGATGTTTGAGTTCTTAACAAATATTCTTCTGTTATATAAAAACTATCTTGCATATCTCTTGCTGGATGACCTTGTGGAAGATTTAACCTTTCAAAACAAAATTCATCTGTTTCAAGTTCTGGGCCTTCTACTACATCATATCCCATTGAAACAAATATATCTTGTATTTCTTCAATAACTCTGTTTATTGGATGTTTGCTGCCTCTTGTAATTTTTGTACTTGGTGCTGTTATATCTATTTTTTCTTTTTCTAACTTTTGAGCCATTGCTTTTTCTTTTAAAATTTGCTCTGCACCTTGAATTTTTTGTTCAATTTCGGTTCTTGCTTCATTTACTAAACTACCAACTTTAGGTCTTTCTTCTTGTGATAAAGTTCCTAATCCTTTTAAAAGATTAGATAATTCACTTTTTTTACCTAATAGTTTTACTTTTAATTCTTGTAGTTCTTGCAAGTTTTGAATATCTTCAATTTTTTCCTTAGCAACTTTACGAATCTCTTCGATTTTCTCTTTCATTTTTATCCTCCTATTTTAATTATTAAAAAAAATAAGCATCCTATATATAGGACGCTCTACCGTGTTACCACCTAATTTTATTAATAAAAATTATTAACCTCATTTTAGTTATAACGTAACAAACGCTTACAGCTACTTATTTTCACCATAAGAACCTCAAAAGTGAAATTTCAGCAAATTATATATAAACAAACTCTCAGCGTACCATTTGTTTTCTCTTTAATATATTTTCCAATTTACTTACTTTGCTTTTTCTTAGCGGTTTTAAATATTATGTTAATACTATAACACAATTAAAAATAAATTTCAAGTATTTTTATCTTCCTTCATCATCTTCTCTAGTTGACGCAACTTTTTCTACAGTTACTACTTGCTCAGCTTCTTGAATACGTCTATTTTCTTCTACAACTTGTTCTACTTCTTTTAATGCTTTACTAAATTGAGGATTTGATTTCCAACCATCTTCAAATGCATTATTTACTTTATCTGCAAAACTTAAATTTTCCATAAAATTATCCCTTCATATTTGCTAATTCATTATTTCTAAAGGTTTCAATCCTAAGTCTTAAAGGATCTAAAATTGTTGTTTCAACAATTTTAGCTGTATTAAATCTACTAATAAAAAATCTTGTAATTTTCTTAAATACCTTAGGTCTTCTAATATTTTTTGCAATTGATTTATCTCCAACTTCCATTGCTTCATATATAGCTTTTCTTTTTTGTTCATTTAATCTTTCAATTTCTGAATTTATTAATGTAATTTCTTTTTCAATTTTTGCCATAGATTCTAAGTTCTCTTTTTTATTGTTTTCAGCTGAAGTCAAACTTGTAGAATTTTTTTCATCAACTTCGTATATAACATCTTGAGCATCCATAGCTTTATAAATTACATTTGGATCCACAGGAGCTTTCTCATCTTTCTTAGATTTTATTTTATCTAAAAATATTTTTACATTATCTTTAACTGATTTTGTAACTTTATCATTTTCCTTTTGATTAATTCTTCTATTAATCTTTCTATATAAATATTCATCATTTAAAAGAGAACCAACAAGACTTGCTTCTAATTCAACTTTTCTTAAAATTAATTGTTCTATTTTTCCATCATAAAAATTACTTAATTCTATTAAAGTATCTTTATAATTAGTTAAAGTTTCTGAAACAAGTTCTCTTACTTGTTCATAATTTTTTGATGTTTCTTTAAAATTATGATTTATCTCGTATATTCCTATTTTTACAGCATTCATTTGTGCATTCACTTTATCATTAATTGTATCTATAGACACTTTATTTACATAAGCTCTACACACAAAGGCATCTGACTTTACTCTATTTTCTGATTCATCATATAATTTTTTTAAAGATTCACAAATTTCAACTTCACTTACATTTTCCAAGGCAATTGTACACTCCTTTATTGATTGTTCTTTAGCATTTCTTTTGCGCTTTTAAAGCTTTCTTTTTTTTCAACTTCAATCAGTTTTAATAAATTTTTCAATTCATCAATCTTCATATAGTCTAAATTATAAATTTTATTTTTGTATGCAATAGTTCCTAATTTCATTGTAAATCCTCCTATAATTCTTTTTTCAAAATTATAGCCTTCTTTATAGATTATATCTTATTTATATATATAACCCTAACATATGTCAATATCTTTTTTAATAATCAATTGAATTTGTTGCACCACCATTTGTTTTTACTCTAAACATTTGATACATTTGATTTTCATTTTGACTTTTATCTAGATAATATAAGATTCCATTTGCTATATTTATTTTAGTTCTTTCTGCTTGTATTTTTACAAGTGCAACAGATTTTTTTCCTTTTAAATCACATCTACAAATTTGTTTATTTACACTATCAAAATAATAAATTTTCTTACTTGTAACATTATAAATTTCATTAGTTACAAATGTTGAAACTGTTTGCTTTGATTTTCCATTGTTTTTTATTCTACATAGAGCTTTTTCTGCACTATCATAAAAATATATCCAATTTTTCATAATTTGTATATTTTTAATATTATATTCACTTGCTATTTCTTTTGCATTTTCACCATTGATATCTATAGAATATAAATGCCCTTCATTATTTGTATAATATATTTTTCCATTTGATACAACAAAATCTTGAATTCCAGTTTCAATAATTGTTGTTTCTTCTAAGTTCTCTAAAGATATTTTAGCTATTTTCATTCTTTGTCTATTTGAAACATAAAACACATTATTATCTTCTATATAAAACTTACTTATAGGTGTTGATAATGTTGTTATTGTTTTCATATCTTCACCATTTGTATTAATACATTTTAAATCTATTGTATTACTATCTGAAATAGTTAAATAGTATAAAGTATTTTTTACTAAAGTAATAGAATAAGCTGTTTCATTTGTTAATCTAGTTTCATTCTTATTTTTTGCTTTAAAAATTCCTTCTTCATATTTATTATAGTATACAGTTCCACCTGAAGAGACTGCAAGTCCTGCATTATTATTTGAATAATTTCCAAAAACTTTTTCCGGTGAAAAAGCTTTTATTAATAAATTTAAAATTCCTATAAAAACAGCAATAATTACAAGTAATATAACAAATATTAATGATAATCTTTTCATATTAACTTTTCTTTTTTTTATTTTACGACTTTTATTTTCCACTTTTTTCTCCTAATACTACTAAATTTAAGCATCTATTATATTAAATTCATTATTTACATTAAATGTATATATATCGATTACTATAACAGCGCCATTTTCATTTACAACTGATGAAATTTCATATCCATCTATTTGTAAGTTTTCTAAATTTTGAATTGTAAATTCTTGTTCATTTTCAATTGCTTCGTTTATCATATTAGATATTTTATCTTGAAGAGCTTGTCTAGCTTCATCACGAGTAATACTGCTTGAAGCTTTATCTATAATACTTTTCTTTGAGGATTTTGTATTTGTATCTATAAATCCAAAATGTTCTTTCTTTTGATTCCATACATAGTCAATTTTTTCTTTTATGGCTTGTATTGTAACACCATAATCTTCTGGCGATAATGTTTCTAAAAACAAACAATTTTCATCTGTTAAATCTGGAATACTATCTCCTGAATTTGAAAATTTAAATGTTGTATCAGCAACAAGTTTACTTTCATTTTCTTTTGTAGATACTGTAATTATTAGACTATTATTAATAGATTTTGCTGTTGAAACATCATTAATATCTGCCTTTATATTTATTTTCTTTGTTATTTTTTCATTTTCTATATAACTAAATGTTGTATCTATCGATGTATTTGTGGCTGTTTTTATTTTACTAATATCAAATGAAATACCATTTGTTTGCTCTTCTAGCACCTCTTCTTCTACTGATATTATTTCATCATTATCTAAAAATTCAACATTATTTTCTTCATTTTGTTTTGAAAATATTGAATTATTTCCTTTATATAAATAAGTTAATTTTATTCTATTTTCTGAATCTGATTTTTTTAATACTTCAATTTCTACAGTATTCTCATTTGGTAGTATAATGCTTACCTTTTCTGTTTTTTCTTTTGAAGCATATAAAGTCATTGTTAAACCATTTCCAGTCATTCCATCCATTTCCTCAATAATAGAATCTAACATTTCTTCTAATTCTATTTGAGTTTTATTTACTTTTAATCCAAATAATAATTTTATTATATTAGTATATTCATCTAATTGATTAAATACTCCAAAATTAATATTGTTTTCTTCTCCAACAACATCTAAATTTGGTGTTTGTGTTAATTCTAATTCAGGAGTATAATTACTTTCTTCAGGTTGAGTTATTTCTTGATTTTCTAATTCTGGATTATATTCCTCTTCATTTTCTCCTTCAATAACTTGAGGTTCATTAAATTCAGTTACTTCACCAGAAATTGGTTCAAAATTTGGTATTGATTCTGCTTCAAATTCTGGTTGTTGCTGTTCTTCTGAGTGTTCCTGCTCCTCTTCTGTAGCTTCTTCTAACATTGGTGTAATTACAACATTTCCTGGCATAACATTAATAGTTGGTTTTTCATTTGATTTATAAACTAACTTGTTTAATATTTCTTCACTATTTCTTACATTTTTTAAAACTTCAACTAATACATTATTTAATTCAATTTGAGATAATGTTAATGTATAAGCTGTTACTGGTATATTACTATCACCTTTATTTATAGCTATATTATCTTGAATTGTAAATTTTTCTTCTGGTATCATTTCCATTATTTTAGTAATATTACTAGATACCAATTGCTTTTTATCCTCATCTGTTAAATTATTTTTTTCTGTTGAAAATATATCTTTAATTTTTTCTTGATTTAGATCAATTCCATAAAAATCTTTTAAATTATCATAATGAATTCCTACATATTTATTAACAACTTCATCTTCTGCAATTCCTATTGCATCTTCATTTGTAAGTAATTTTACTTTTAATTCTTCATTTCCAGAATAGTTAATTCCTAACTCTCTATAAGTTTTATTATTATAACTTTGAGAATTTAAATGAAAAGTAAATTTACTAATATCTATTCCTTCTAATTTTTCATGTTCCAGATTTGTAGAATAATCTATTGTACTATTGGCCTCATAATTATTATTTAGAATTTTATCAAATAAATCTTCATATGAATTTTCAGAAAGAAGTTCTTGTACATTATTATTTGACAAATGATTAAAAAATAATTGTTTTATACTTACAGTTTTAGTATTAGAAAAATGCATGTAAGCGAATATGGTAGCAATTAAAACAAATAATAGAAATATAATAAAAAATAAGACCGTATTTCTATTTTTTTTATTATTTGAATTATAATTTGCACCAATATAAATATCCTCAATATTATTATTCATACCTTGTCCCTCACTTTTAGTTATTATATAAAAAAACTGTAAAAATAACAATATTTTTTTACTTTTTATATGACAATATTTTTAGTTGCTGTACTACAAAAAAGACGTTACAAATTGTAACGTCTTTTTATACTTTATAATAAAAATAAATTTCCAATAATTATTCAGCAGATTCTGCTGTTTCAGCTTCTGGAGCTTCATAAGCTTCTAAAATAGCTTTTTGAATTTTCTCTCTAGTTTCAGCATTGATTGGATGAGCTATATCTTTGAATTCTCCATTTGGAGTTTTTTTACTAGGCATAGCTATGAATAATCCATTTTGGCTTTCGATAACTTTGATATCATGAATTACGAATTCTCCATCAAATGTTACTGAAGCTACTGCTTTCATTCTGTTTTCTAAATTTACTTTTCTTAAACGTACATCTGTTATTTGCATTGTTTTAAGCACCTCTTTCTTATCGTTTTGTACATATTTAATTTATGTACTAATTAAATATTCTACACAAAAAAATTTTTTCCTTCTTTTTTCAAAAAATATTTTGTATTTTTTTGATTTTTTTTAGTATTCAAAAATTATTTGTTTAACTTGAAATTCTCTATATATAATAGTATAATGGCATAGAGATTTTATTGAAAGGAATGTTTTATATTGGATACACAAATATCAAATCTATCAGATTATAAACATATTCACCTTATTGGAATCGGTGGAATCAGTATGAGTGCTATAGCAGAAACATTACACAATTGGAATTATAAAGTTACTGGTTCTGATTTAAATAAAAGTGAAATTACAGATAATTTAAATAAACATGGTATTCTAACTACTATTGGACATGATTTAGAAAACTCAAAAACAGCTGATTTAATTGTATACACAGCTGCAGTTAGTGATACTGACCCTGAAATAATACTTGCAAAAGAAAACAATATTCCTATTATTGGAAGGGGAACTTTTGTTGGTTATTTAACCAAACTATATAATGAGGCAATTTGTATTTCTGGAACACATGGAAAAACAACTACTACCTCTATGATTTCAACATGTTTTATTGATGCAAAAAAAGATCCATCTATTGAAGTTGGAGCTATCCTTGATTCTATTGGTGGAAATTATCGTGTTGGAAATAGTGAATATTTTATATTAGAATCTTGCGAATACAAAGGAAACTTTTTAAAATTCTTTCCTAATACTGCAATAATTCTAAACATAGATAATGATCATTTAGATTATTATAAAACTTTTGATAATGTTGTAAAAGCTTTTTACGATTTTGCAGGTATTGTTGATAAAGATGGTTTAGTTGTTACCAATGGTGATGATAAAAATTGTTTTGCTCTAAAAGATATTGTAAAATGCAAATTTATTTCTTATGGAATTGAAAATGAAAATTGCAATTTTGTAGCAAAAAATATTGAATTTGATGAAAATGGTTTCGCTATATTTGATGTTTATAAAAATAATAAATTTTATGAAAGATTTGAACTTTCAGTAGCTGGAAATCACAATATATTAAATGCATTAGCTTGTATTTCTACTTGTGATTACTACAACATATCTAAAGATATTATAAAAACAGCATTAAAGAAATTTACTGGAGCTGAACGAAGATTAGAATTTAAAGGAAAAATAAATAATTCTGTTTCAGTATTTGATGATTATGCTCACCACCCTACTGAAATAAAAGCAACTTCAAATGCTGTCAAAAATAAAAAGTATAATGAATCTTGGGTTATTTTCCAACCACACACATATTCAAGAACTAAAAATCATTTAGAAGATTTTGCTGACTCATTACTTGATTTTGACAATATAATCATTTTAGACATTTATGCTGCTCGTGAAAAAAATACATTTGATATTTCATCTAAAGACTTAGTAAACAAAATTACTTCTAAATGTAAAAAAGCAGTTTATATACCTGATTTTGATGAAGTTGTTTCTTATATTAAAGAAAATGTTAAAGAAAACGATATTGTAATAACTTTGGGCGCTGGAACAGTTACTCAAATTGGTCCTATGCTATTAAAATAAACATTATATATAAAAAAGTATAGCTTTCAAAAGCTATACTTTTTTGTTTAATTTACTTTTTCATATAACATAAATGTTCCAATATCATATATTACATTCCATTTATTATCATATCCAATATAATTATCTATAATGCTTCCCTTTCTTACTAATACATGTGTTATACCATATTCTTCAAATATTTTCTTATAATTAACCTGACCATTTTCAACAGCATACCAATCTTCTAAAACTGTACAACCTTCATTAAATTCAGGTGTAAAAATTCCAGACCTAGAATCAATAAATGCCTTTATTCCTCTAAATTCTAAGTAACTTCCACAGTTAAAATGATTATATATTCTCATATCTTCTGTATTTAAATTTTCTAAAATATAATTTGAAATATCCACAGGATATTCTGTTCTATTTACATATTCACTAGATAAAGTTAAAGAAATATTCTTTAATGATATTATGAATATTAGTAAACCTATTACTATACCAAGTATTGTTTTAGCATACTTGTTAAAGTGTATTTTTATCTCATAACATTCTAAAAATGTATTTACTATTCTAAATACACATATAGAAGATATTAAATAAAAAAAGAAAATACATCTATATGTAGAAAGTGACATTAATCCAAATCCTAAAATATATAAACAATCTGTTAATTTTACTTTTGTTTTTGTGAATCCTATTATTGCAATTGTAATTATAACAAGTATAGTAAAATAAATAGAATCAAAAATATTTAATGGTTGTAATTCTGCTATAATATCTGATGAAATTCCATTCATTGCTTTAAACATATCTGTATAAGCTGCAAATGTTGCTGGAGTACAAAAACCCAAAAAAATACTTAAAACAAATAAAATTAGTAATGACTTTACTCGTCTTTTATCAATTATTATTTTACTATTTTCTTCACTTTTTAATTTAAATTTTGATAATACAAATTCTGCAATATATGGTAAATAAATTGCAAAATATGTTGGAAATACTGAAGAATGGATATTAGCTAAAATTATTGGAAAAATAATTAAACAAACTATATATATTGGTTTATTTTTTTGAGTAAGTTTTTCTAGACAATAAAATTCTAATAAAAATATTATAAACGATACTATTTGAGCTCTCGCTGCAAATTCATTAGATATAAAATATGTTGTAATAATTGTAGCTATAAATGATAATATTCTATTTTTAGTAATTTGGTTTAATATAAAATAATATAACAACATTTGTACAATTGCCATTAATATTACAAAAATATAAATTCCCAAAAAGTCAAATATATTATAAATTAATGTAATTAATACATCAAATATCCATCTTGAATTTGTGAATTCTAGTCCATCATGCCAAACTAATTTTTCTTGATTATCTATTCCATTTTTCAAAATATTTTCGCCTATTGCTATAGTAAAAAAAGTATCATTTTGAAACTCTTTTGGAACAACAGCTATTGTAAATATAATTATTAATATAATCATTATAAAATTTTTTACTTTATTCATTTTTACAAAAAGTTAGAATATCTAACTACTCCCCCTATTTATATATTACAGTTCTAAATGCTAATAAATTTATTAATTTTTGTTCTAATAAATCATCATAATTATTAATTTCTTTATCTTCAATATTATATCTATTATTTAACTTAAGCTCTTCAATATTTGAATAGCCTCTATAAACAATAGTATCATATAGATTTTCTAATGTTATTTCCATAACATTATCTGTTAAATCATATATGTTATTATATTTTATACGTCCACAAGTTATATTTTTTAAATCTTCATAATATTTTATTTCTATATTATTATTTTTTTTAATCCAAGCTAGAGTGGTATCATATGCATATCCATTTACTAGTCTACAATTAATATTGGTATACATATTTTTAACAATTCCTATAACTTCTTTTCTTGTCACATTGTACCAAACTTTGGCTCCTAACTTTGAAACTACTTTATCATTCTCTTTTCCAAGTTCAAATCTTGAAATATAGAATCCACCATTAGTAAGCGCACTTTCTATAAATTCTTTATATTCTATATCTAAACATTCATAATTTCTTATACTTGTTAAATTTGTTATATCAAAAAAATCTCTTTTTGCTAATTTAAATATTTCATCATTTTCTTTATTTGTACAAGGAACCCAAACATATTGATTTTGATCTTGATCTTGTATTACATATCCAGAAGAAATATCTCCTTCAACGTATTCAAATCCATCTGGAATATATGGCTGTTTTAAAACATCTCCATAGTCTTTCTTTATAACATCATTATAAAAATTTTCTTCTTCTTGTAAATTTTTATCAAATTTTTCAAAAAATTCTTGATTTTCTTTAGAGGTTTTAAAAAATTCAACATTTTCTCGTATTTGAATTATTGATTCATAAATCCATTTAATGAAACAAATGCAGATTAAAATAGTTAAAACATAAAATAAAATTTTTATATTTCTCTTATGTTTTATTTTATTATACTTTTCCAAAAACTTTTGTTTATTTTTTGCTACATATATTATTAATGATACTAATACAATTGCTATTCCTATTATTACTACTCCAGAGTTCATTATTTTTTCTCCTACATATTTTATTTCTATACAAAATGATTCTTTTATTTCAAATTTTATATTAAAATTTTACTATATTACAAATTTTTTCGCAAGATTTATGACCCAATCTCTTTTATCATCAAGTCTGCAAAAATTCCATATCCTATTTCAGGATTTGAAACTAAAACATTTGTAACAGCTCCAATAAATTTTCCATTTTGCATGATTGGTGCTCCTGATAATCCCCTTATAATTCCTCCTGTTTTTTCAATTAATCTTTCATCTGTAATTCTAATTAGCATACTTTTATTATTGTAATCATTATCAAAATAAATCTTTTCTATATCAATTGAATATTCCTCTGACTTATTATTACTATCCAAACTACATAATATTTTTGCTTCTCCTAAAGCTATTTCATCTCTAGAAGCTACTTTTACTGCATTCGATGTATCAATATTTAAACTTGTTAAGTTTTCTAAATTTCCATAAATTCCAAACTGTGTATTTTTATTCACAGTTCCTATTTTTTGTTGGTTTAATATTGTACCTTTTATTTCTCCAGGACTTTCCGTTTTTCCTTTTTGAATTGAAATTATTCTTGAAGTTACTAATTCTCCATAATCTATGTTTATTAAAGTATCTGTATCACTATCTGTTATTCCATGTCCTAATACAGCAAAACATTTTGAATTTGGCTCATAAAATGTCATTGTTCCAACTCCTGTTGCTGCATCTTTTACCCATAATCCAAGTTTATATTCTTTATTTTTTGACTTAATTGCTTTCATACTTGAAGTAAATGTTGTTCCATTTCTTAAAAGAGTAATATCTAAATTCTCTCCTTTAGAATTATTAACAATTCTTTTTAATGTATCTATACTTTCAATTTTTTGATTATTTATACTTAAAATACTGTCTCCTTCAACAATATCAGTATTTTCATATGGTTTAATCATATTATTATTTAAATCTTCTATTTCAGATTTTCCTACAACTAAAACTCCATTTGTATACAATTTTAATCCGATAATTTTTCCAACAGGTACTACTTCTATATCTTCTATTCTTGTTATATTCGTTGTTTTTATTGGAACCATTCCTAATAATTTAAATTCCATATTACTTATATTATAATTATCATTTGATGTTTCTTGAATTTCTGAAACAGTTATTCCTGGCATTATTTTATATTTAAAATTTTCTCCATTTATTAATACAGTAGAACTTGGAATTAATGTAATATTAGCAACATACATATATATTAAAATTAAAAAAATAATGGTTATTATAATTCTTTTCATAAAATTATAATAACCATTTATTTTATTTTTATTAAGTCAAATATTTCGATAATTAACTTAGATTATTTATAAATTATTCTCATTGCAACAATAGAATTTGTTATATCTTTTCCTTTAAATGAAGATGTATCTTCATTTTGCAAATCAAAAATAAGACTTTTTAATGTAAATTTATCTAAAGAATTTATATGTGAATCAACTTCTACATTCCATGTATATCTATTTGTTGTATTAGTTGGAATTGAATATAGTACAGATTCTGTTGTTCCAGTTTGTGTTTTTAAAGGTGCACCTTCATAATTTATTTTAAATGTTAAAGATGCCTCATCTCTTCTGTCTGTAGTTACAGCACCAAATACTAATTCTATTGCTTTTATTTTTTTCATAGTTAATAATGACGTAGTATCTTTAGTATTTGTATATTTATCTAGATTAATCATAGATTCTCTTGCATCAAAATATAAAATCTCATATCCTTCTGATTTTGTTACAGCATTCATTTTGTAAACATCATTTCTCTCTTTACCAATACCAATATAATATGCTTTTCTAAGTGCAGATTTTATATCTTCTTCTCCTCCTGATTCAAAGATATTCTCACCTTTATAATTTCCATCATTTATACATTCATAACAAGCTAAATTTTTATGATCATATCTATATGGTATAACAGTTGATCTTGTAGAAATTTTATCATATTTTACTTCTTTTGAAGTAAATGACATACGTTTTTCTAAATTTTTAATATCAGTTCCATCATTTTTTAATTTTTCAACTTTATTAAATACTTTTTTACAATTATATTTATGATATTCTGAAGCTTCATCGTTAAATTCGTTCATATCTGTATAATATATATTCTCAGGCGTTGTCATAATTTCGTTATTAGAACTTGAAACAACAGCATAATTATTATATTGTTTTAAGCCACAATCCATACCTTGCATAAATGAAACAATTGAAATATTATTTAAAATCTGATCCCATTCACTTTGTTTCATTATTGGCATTGTATAATCTGTATTTTTGTTATATTTATATTCTTGATTATCATTATAATAAAGATGTCTATTATAAGAAGACATTGATAAATTCAAATTATACTGTATTGAAGTTCTAATTATCTCTATTTTATGATTATAAAATGTTGAATCTTGTCTTATTTCTGTAGAACCTCGATTTTCAGTTCCATTCGTAAATTCAAATACTTTGTCATCACTATCCCACATATTTGAAATTTTATATTCATCATCCCCTACAGTTTGACGAACAAATTCATCTATATAAGTACTATAATTCAACCCTGAAATATCATGTATACTACTTACCTGTAAATCACTTAAATTATCTTTAACCCATTTAGAAAATATTGCAGCTTTGGCATAATAAACAGCTGCTGAATTCAATTGCATTCTATATTTTATGTCATTTATTTTTAATCTAATCTGAGTAAGAATAGTATCAACAGCATCACCAGAACTTATAGTAATTGAATCTGCATTTAATAAATTAACAGCGTTATTTTTAGCAGTATTTATAGCATTATTTTTTTCTTCACCACTTAATGAAAAATTATTTATAGCTTCTTCTAAGTCAAATAATGCATTTTCATATCTTGTTAATTTTGCAGAATCAGCTTCTGTATTTGTGTTAGTTTTATCAATTATAGCTTTATTTTCATCTTTTATAGTTATTATAGTTTCCCAACTATTTAAATCTTTTAAATCCTTTAAAACTTGAACTTCTATTGGTCTTCCTGATTCTATATATTCTTGAATTTCATTTTCACTATATTCTAATGATTTATCATAGTCGAATCCATCAACTTTAAATCTAACAGATAAAGAGTCTCCTGTAAAAGGTAATAAATATCCTGATTTTGTATAATAAATTTTTCTAGAACTACCACCTACATCATACGTAAATGAACCTTCGATTGTTACATAATTATCTAATGTATATATTACATTAAGATCTGCTTTACAAGCATTACCTTCACTATCTTTAAAATCTTTATCTTGTACATATCTTGCAGAATATGGCATATATGATTTCAAAACATTTTGAGTTTTATATTGAGCTGTCTCTGGTTTTATTGAAGTAGTGCAATTTGTGTATGTATTTCCTCCATCTGAAGTAGAACCTTTTATAGTACTATCAGTATAATATAATAATTGCCCATAATCCTCTTTTTTATCAAAATTTGTACTACCATAATAAATCATCTTATCTTTTTTTTGTTCATCAGTTAGGAGATTAGTTACTTCTCCCTTTTCATTATATTGTTCTTTATACTCTTCAAAATTATATAATATATCACCATCTTGGTTTTTTCCACTTATTGTTACTCCAATCTGTCCCACATAAACAGCATTACCAGCAGAATCTGTTACTACTGTTGGCGCATATGTTGGTGCATAAATATAATAACCGTCATATAATGTATATAAAATAGCTGGAATAAATGGTTCTAAATGAGATTTACTTGCATTAGACATACCAAAATTAGTTGATAATGCATTCATAAAAATATTGTCAGATGCTTCTATAATTGTGCGCAAAGAATCAGATACAGTAGATAAATCTTCATTAGCTGTATTTAATTCAAATGCTGACATTGCATCATAAGTAGCATCTAACAATTTAGAATTATATTGATTTTGCAAATTTATTGTTTCTATTTGCAAATTTAAATAATACGCTATAACTAAAATTATAGGTAAACAAACTAAAGCAAATACTATGCTCATTCCTTGTAATCTCATTTATACCATCCCTCGTACTGTATTAATATGAACCATTTGCAGTACATACTCCTGAATGTTGTGCTGCAATAGAATATGTATCACTACCAGATATTGAATAGAATATACCTCTTATAGCTTGTGATAAAGTTTTATTATTATTTTTTATACTACAAGAAAATATATCTCCTTCTTTCATAGTATAAATTCCTGTATCTTGAAGAACTTCAACAATTTGAGCCGTATACACAGAATAATATACATTTTCTCCTATTACAGTTCCTTGTGTCCAAGCTGACTTTTTTCCTATATTTTCATCTAATATTTTTACTTCCATTTCTATATCATAAGTATTTCCTGTTGCATAAATAGTATCTATTAATTTTTGATAATTATCCATTGTTATTTTACCAACAGATCTTGAATTATCAACAAACTGTGCTGTAGCTGTTTGAACTGATAATTGTGAAATATCATCATTTCTCTCTGAAATAGATAATAATGGAAAAACAAACATCATAATTGCAGCAAGTAATATTGCAACAACTGTAATTAATGTATCACTCATAATTTCCTCCTAAAAATATATTTTTTATTCAATTTCTTTTACTTCTACTAATGTATATGTTATTACAATTTTATCTTTTGACTCATTTCCAGTTACTAAAACATCTCCATCCTCTGTTGTCATTGTTTCACCTGTATAAGAATAACTAACAAAATGCTCCTTAAATTGAAGATTTTTGTTTTCTTTTGTATTATTAATCATTTTATGTAATGGATGTTCTCGATAATCAACATATTTATTATTTATAAAACCAGCATCTCCATTTATTAAATAATCGATTCTAGTTTTCATATTATCTGTATTACCTATCCATGGTACTCCAAACATATATAACAATTTTTCTGATGGTGTATTATATTTATCATATATATTTTTTAATGCTTGTGGTTCAATATCTTTAGAAACTTTTGGCATATCACTAGGATTACCTGATTCTATTCGAGTATTTTTAGCAGCATTCTCAACTTTCCCTTCCAAATTAACATCAAGTATTTGAACTAATACAGGGTTAGTTGTAGATGAGCCAGGTGCTTCTCCTGTAGTATCATAAATTTTAACACAGAAATGTTCTTTATAATATCTATATAAAGTAGGAATGACTGTTTCTGTATTTACATATCTCTCTATGCCTTCTTTTCCAACAACAGCAACATTATCGTAGAAATTGGTTTCATCAGTATAAAATGTTAATACTTCTGCTGTTGATGTAAGTAAAGAAAACATATACATTGTTGCAGACATTGCTATTACAAATACCAATACACCAAAAGCAATCATAATTGCTTGATTTGCGTTGTCATCCATTTTTCACATTCCTTTCCTTTATATTTCATAAAAGTGGTATGTATATTTAGGATATAAACATACCACTTTTATAAATTTTTATATTTTATTAGCTATCGCTTGAATCTCCTGGTTTATTATAATAAACTATAATTTCATCAACAATACCAGCTGTACCTTGGTTAACAACAACCCAATATGTATGCTTATTTTCTATTGCATTTTTTATAACATTTAGCTCAGCAACATAGTTATCTGTTGATCCACCAGCATTATCTGGTCTATTAACAGTTTGGTTATCAGTACTTTTCTTAGAATTAATTCCTTCGATTTTAAAATTAACTATTTTTCCAACTTCTTCAGCATATGTAGCTGAGTTTGTAATTAAGTCTCCAAGTAAACCTTTTACTTGTGAACCTGTTTGGTTACCTTGATAACCTGTAAATGCAGAGTTAAATGCATTTTTTTCTGATGTTGACATTTGTGATAATGAGTCATTAATTGTACTTTGTGCACTAGTATATACAAACATACCAATAGCAATAATTAATATTGATAATAAAATTGCACCAGCAATAATTAAAGCTTTTGAAGCATTCTCCATAACTTTTTCCTCCTTATTTTTTCTTTAATTTGTATTTTATTTTAGCAACTATAGTAATTTCTATAGTAACATTAAAAACTTTAGTATTCTTTAGCTTCAAATGTCATTGATGCTATTTTACCATTTTTATGATATGTAATATCAATACATTTGAAACCAACTTCTCCAAAGTATTCTGTAAAAGAGTCAATTCCTAAGTTGTTAATTTTCTCCATTTTATAAGTTGTACCATTTATAAGCATTTTTACATAAATTTCAATACTATTTTCATCTTCTAAATTATATAGTCCTTCTGAGTTTTTTTCAACAAAATTTTTTTCATTATTACTCACAGCTCTATTGATTAATGTTGTAATATCTAAACCATTTAAATTATCTTTATTGTATTCTTCATAATTTAAATTAAATTTTGAAATTTCCATTTTTTTTGCATATGCATTTTTATACTGTATTCCTAGTACAACACCGAACTATAAATAGTGTTGTAAGTACATAAAATAAACTTTTTTTCATAAAACTCCTACACTAGTATTATACCATATTTTATATTTTTTTACAATATTTATAGTTATACTTAACCTGGATAATTAGTATTTTTTACTGCCTTGAATTTAAGACTTCTTACTCTACCTGTTGATAAATTATATTCCATATTTTCACATTCAAAAATATATTTATATATCATAACATTCTTTTTTTCTACATCTCTACCATCATCTGCTTTATAAGTATAATTTCCTAATTTAGCAGTCGACAATTTATCTTCATCACTTCCATCTATTTTTAAATCCAATCCGATATTATCTGATTTTTTTAAAGGTTTATCCGCTAAATCATATATTGAAATTGGTTGACCAGAAACATTTCCATCTTCATTACCGATAAAATATTTGATTTCTTGAAAATTTTTCTGCTGGCTCATTTCTAGGAATAATCAAACAATTATTATCAAATTTAATAATTAACTCAATTGTCATTGTAGAATCATAATTGTAATCTTTATTCACATTATAAACATTATTAGCTACTGTAATTAAATCCATTATCGTATTATCATCTTTATCATATACATCAAATCTTGAATTAAATAAGTCTAATTGCCTTTTATTTTGAGCTGCATCATATGTTTCATCTAAACTTGCTCCTGCTTTAAAAACATACATAAAAGCAGAAAATAGTAATACTCCTAAAATTATAGAAGCAGCTATAACTAAAGCTCTTGCAGCATTGTCCATATTTTACTCCTAACTTTTAAAGTTCTGAAAAATAAATTTCACACACCCTACCTGTTTTTTGACTATAACCTAAGTAATCACATTTAAATCTTCTAGATTTAAAATCAGATAAGGCTGTTTTCCAAACTACTCTACTCCAAATTTTCAATTCGCTTGAATTAGTATTTACTACTATTTTATTTAAATTTCCATTATCTGTTTTATTAGAAAGATTAACTAATTTTGCAAGTGAAGTTTCTTTAGCGCTATCCTTAAAATCTCTTAATGAATAATACCCTTCTAATTTATCACCACTAAAAGATTGTTCTAAAGGTATTCCTCCGCCACCTTCTTTATGTGGTTTTAATGCTGTTATCCCTGCTGTATCTTTATCTATTTTACTTGTTAAATTTCCTACGTAAGTACTATCTGAAAAAGTTGTATAATAATCTTCTCCATTTATCTTGAAGCCTACCTCTTCCATAGTCTTTTGTATCCCCTTTTCAACTCCATTTAGAGTAGATTCTTCAAATCCTTGAACTTGAGTTCCATTATTATTGAAATAATAATATTCTATAGTCTCTTCTAAATAATCATTTAATCTTACATATACATCAACATAAAAATCTTTTCCATATTCATTTCCTGTCAAAAAGCTATTACCAGCTACATACTTTTTGTTATTACTGTTAGCCTTATTTAAACAAGAAATAACATCAACTCCATACATTCCTTTTTTATCATAAATTTCATATTCTAAATTAAATTTTGACAATTGCTCAGCAGTTTCTCTCTCATCCTCAACTGAAGGTAATATACCAATTGAAGAGAAAAAATATGAAACTAAACTTAGTAAAATAACACCTATCAGTACTCCACCAGCAATTTGAAGTAATTTAGCAATATTATCTTCCATACTATGCCCTCACTTACAACATTGTTTGCATTTCATTCATAGATTCTGTCATACTTGTCATACCAATTACACAAAGTGGAATAATTAAATATACAACAAATAAAACTACCATTGGTCCAAATCCAAAAACTTTACCAATCATTGATTTCCTTGAAATTGTTCTTTCATTTGATTCTTTTCTTTTTTCTTGATGGTAAGCTCTTTCAGAATCTAACTCATCAAAAGCCTCTCTAATTGGTATTTGTTCAACCGCTGCCTGCAAACTTTCAACAATTCTTATTAATTGTTGGAATGATATATCATTTTTTAACTCTTCTAGTGCTTCCCAAGCACCTGCTTCATAGTTGTTTACACATTTTGTTATTGGCTCTTTAAAGATATTTGCATATCTTTCTAGCCATTCAAGTATCATTTCAACATTAACTCTTTCAATTTTCATAAGCATTAGGATAATTGTTTGGAATTGCATTACTTCGTTTTCCATATCCATTTGTCTCATAATTTTTTGGAAAATTAAAAGCCAAACTGGAGCTTGATATCCAATAATCATTATTGCAAGTGCAACAAGAACTTCAAACCATTTTACATATTCTGATTGTACAACTTGTAATTTCTCCCATACTCTATCTATAATAACTGTTAATTGATCCTCTGAATTTTGTCCATTACCATATTCATCAGATTCTGCAATTTCTTTTGCTAATTTTTCTTTTGTTACATCATAATCATATTGAAACTTTTTCAAAAATACATTATCTTTTTTGGTTATCTCCATTGCTTTTCTTTCTTGATTTTCGTTCATTGATCCCATTAAGTTATAATTAGATGTTGGCTCTGTAAATTGATAATTTATAGCTGTTTTATGAGCTGCAAATAACACTATAATAGAAACTAAAAAAGAAAGCAGTGCAACACCTAAACGATTTATGTATAACCATTCTATTTTCAATTTAGATGCTGAATCTTTTAAAAGCTTAATAATTTTATTGTATTCTTTAGTACCTTTTTTAGGTATAAATAAATCAATAATTTTCTTTGCAAGTTTTATATTATATAATTTCTTTTGCCATGGATTTTCCATATTTTTAGTAGTATTAACACTACCATTATCTTTCAGTTTTCTTACAAGAATGTAGCATATAAATGTTGTTAAAACAATTCCTATTTGAGCAAAAAATCCAAGTGAACCATTGTAAAATTGTCTTGTAAAAGCAAATTGCCCAATACACCAACTTTTTATTGCATCAATAAATAAAATTGGTAAAGCTGCAATCATAGATAAACTCTGGAATACATAATCCAATTTATCTCTTTTTAATATTTCAAGTTGCATCTCTTGAGTAATATTATTTAAATTTTTTAAGTAAAGAGATGCACCATCTTTATCTTTTCTATCACCGAATTCTCTAGTTAAATATGATATACCAGCAAATTCTTTTAAATAACTATTTGGGGCTATATCATAATATTTTTCTAGTTCAGTTTCTGGATCATCAGAAATTAAAACTTCATAAATTCTTTCTGATTGTCTAGATATTTCTTTTTCATCATCTTGAGAAACTTCATATATAGCTTCTTCAACCATGTTATACTCATGATAAGCGTGTCTTATTTCTGCAAAATAATCTAATTGTTGTTTTAATAATTTATTATCTACACTATCAACCATACCTTCAACAATTGATTCTATAAAAAATATTTCAAATAGAAGTACCGAACTCATAATTAAAAAATTAGATTTGGTCATCATTATTACAACTATTGTTAAAGGCACAATTACTAATATAGCTTTTAACATAATTTGAGCAACTTGCTTTCTAGTAAGGTATTCATCTTCAAGGTTTATAATTTCAAGTCTTCTTCTTAATTTTAATGTATATCTTCTTACAAAAGGAATTTTGGCACAATTAATATAGAATTTTTGGAAAAAAACATCCATATTAAAAGATGATTTTTTAGTACCTTGAACTAAAGATGCAACATATTTCGTAGTTTTATTTTGCATTTTATTATAAATTATATAATATGCAAGTGCAACTACAACAAATAAGCCTAATACACCATAGATCATATACTTAAGCATCTCGTTTGACATCTAAAATTTCCTACCTTTCTATCTAGATTTTACAATTACTCTGGTTTTGAATTACCATTATTTTTTTGAGGTCTTCTTATTACCCCATTATTCTGTGTAGCTTGTGCTCTTCTTTGTCCATTAGGATTTGGTAAAACTCTTTTTTTAGCTACTTGTGAAGCACTATTAGAAGTTATCTTTGGAACTTTTCTAACTGGTTGTTCTGAAGATTCTTCTTGAGGCTCTTCACTTTCAGTTTCTTCATTATCATCATATCCTATCATCTTTGGTGGTTTGATTCCCCAAACTCTTTCTAGGAATTTATCAAATTCTACAACATCTCTATCACTCATGTTTTCTCTCATACCTTTAATGTTTTCATCTGATATTGGGTTTGTTAGTACATATGAGTCATCAACAAATTCAAGTACATTACGATGTTTATATAATTCTCTATTTGTTTCTTTTGTAAAGAAAATTGTCGCATTATCGAAAAATTTATCAAATTTTCCTTCTAATGTTTTTTCATTTCTATGATCAAATGTATACTCATTTTTTTCTTCAACAGGTATACATTCTGTAATTCTTTCTATGTAACGTCTACCTCTAAAGTCTTTTATTAAGTGGATATCAAAATTTAAAACTTGAACAACTTGTTCTTCTGCAGTTTTTTCATCTTTGAAAACACCTGCTCTTAACATTGAGTTACGAAGTGCTGTAACTAAGTTTGGGAATGTTTTAGCATGGTGAGTAAATAATGTAAACTTAGAAGCAACCTGTGCAGATTGAATCATCCAAGATGCTACGGGGTCTGTTGCAACCTCTCCGGATTATATTAACAGAACCATCAGTTTTTTTCTGAACATCCAAACAGTCCTGTCCAGAAATTGTTTCTGTTTCACGCATTGATACAATATTTCTTGTTGGATAAATTTTTCTTAAATGCAACTCGAATGCAGTTTCTGTGATACGAAGGTTCATTGTTTCGTATATATTTTCAATCATGGCCATAAGCATTGTTGTTTTTCCGGCAACCTTGCTCTCCTGTTAGAGCTATAATTCTTGCTCCTTTAACCATAAATTTTAATAAATTTATAGTGTCTTCCTTTCCTGGAAATTTAACTATTTGTTCTAGTGTAGCTTTTTGAACGTCGAACTTTCTTACAAAGAATGCCCAGGTTTCGCACATTGATGGTCTAACAACAACAACACGAGATCCATCCTTCATTTCATTAATTTTATAACCATTAGTATCAGATAACTGACCTGGATTGTTATATTTATAAATATTTTGACATACTCTTTTTAATTCTGCTTCTGTACCAAAAGATAAGAATGAAAGTCTTATTGATTTACCATGGAAAAATATCCAAATAGCATCACAGGCTCTTGGAATTTTTGATTCCATAGCTTGTTTTAAATAATCACCATCTGTTTGAGCAACTTGGCTTAAAAATGATTCTGGTAAACCTGATGTACCACCTGATACACCATCTATATTCATGTCTCTTATTTCATCTATAGTACTATAACCTTTATATTTTTGATAAATTCTTTGAACAAGTACTTCTAGTTTATCTGCAAAATCAAGTTGAAATGCTTCTTTTTCATAAATTTCATCAATTTCTTCAGGTAATATAACATAGCAAGGTTTTGATTCGCCTTCTACATATTTTTCTCTATCTAAATCATATTTTTTTATAATTTCATTAAGAGCTTCATATGAAAATTCTTTTTTATATTCATGAAGTATAATATCAAATTTATCTTGAGCTGTAAGTAATGATGGTGTATCAAAAGGAATAGCTTTTGATATATTTGTTTCATCTACCCCATATTCTTTTGCTAATAAATCATATATTAATTCTTTAACATATTTTTTATCATTAACATCTCCATATGTACATCCTTTTAAAGCTTTCTTTAATTCATACTTCTTAGCTTTTCTTCTTTTTAATTCTTCTTCTGATAAACCAATATCATATAAATTTACTTTAGTTATTTCATCAAGTCTTTGCTTAACAAATTTAACCATTTTATCCATTGTAAATGTTTTATCGTCTACATTTTCTTCATCAACTATTTCACTATTATTCTTTTTTATTAAATATACAATTGCTGAAATAGCTGCAACAAGTACTACGAAAATTAAAGCTATATTTTTTATATTCATTTGAAGGTTTCTCCTCCTTTTTAATATTTATATTTTAACTCTTCTAATTTATATTCTATAGTTTTATCAAGTTCATCTAATGCCTTTATAAATGGTGCATTTTTATCATTTCCAGTTGTTGATAGTCCATATCTCAAAAAGAAATTTGCAACTGATGCCTCTGAAGCACAATCCTTAAAAACAGGATTATATAAAACTGTATTTAGTTCTTTTTGTTTTAATATTCTTGCAACATTTTTTGCATTATATTTTGAATTTTCATCTGAGTTTGTTAATAAAGGTATTAGTTTATCTTTTGTAAATATATTTTTATTTGCTGTTATAGCAGTAAAATATTCTTCAAATTGTTTATAATTTTGTGTAAAATCAGTTACAATCAATGTTGATGCTCCAAGTAATGCTTTAGTAGTATCCTTTTTTAAAGTTTTTTCAATATCGACAATAACCAAATCATAATATTTATCTGCCATTGTTATTAAATCTTTATATAGCATAAGTGATTTTGTAAATTCTTCTGGGATTTCAGTTTTCAAACCACATAATACATCTAATCTATTTTTTAATACAACTCTTGTAAAGTTAGTAATTATTTCTGGTGTTGCTTTATTACTAGCAACTGCTGTAACCAATCCTTCAGCTCCAGAAGATATATCTACTTTCCCTTTATTTAATCTTCTTGCAGCATCTTTATTTTGATTAATTTTCCAAAAACATCTTTCCATTACATCATCATGAAATGTTGCATCAATAAGCAAGATTCTATAATTATGTTTAATTCCTAAATAAGTTGCAAATGCAGTTGCTGCCAATGTCTGTCCTGTTTCCTTTTCACTTGCACTCCAAAATCCTATAATTGACATTTTTTCCTCCTGGTATTTTATATTAATTTCTTTAAAGCTTTTCTTACTTCTCCCTGACTTGCACCAGAAATTTCTTCAACAATATACTCTATACCGTCAACATATGTAGCACTCAAGCCTTTTAATTGTATTCTTCCTGATCTTTGATTTGAATAAATCGCATTTAAATCACTTGTTTCAAAAGGAAAATAAACCACATCTGGATCCCATTTTACTGGCAAATTTTTTGAAAGATAATTTAAATATTCTTCCTCTTTTGGATCCATTTCTTTTGTAAATATAACTCTTTTAACCGTAACTGGTTGAGTTAACTTTCTAAAAACTTGTAATCCTCTTCTTAAATTATATAAATCAAATGATGTTACAAATAATTTTTTATCTTCTGGTTTTATACCAAAATAGTAATATCCTCTATATGAATCAATATCTATTAAGGCATAGTCATAATCTAATTTATCTGTCTTAGAAAGAGAGTTGTAGGCTTTGATTTGATCAAAACTTTCAAAGCCAATTGCAACATCTACATTTTCAAAAGTTGTTATATATTGCTTACTTGCTTGCATTGTTGGAACGATATATCTAGTTTTTGATAAAGCAGTTGCATCTACAACTATTACTTTTTTCTTCATAGTAGTAAGTATTTTGGCAATGCAAATCATCATGTCTGCTTTATCATAGCTGCCTATAAAAGCAATTTTTTCCATAAATATCCTCCATATGCATATATTTTATTGATTATATCCTATATCTTCGCTTCCCTCTAATGCTTTTACATATTCTTGTCTTAAAGCTTGAACTTTTTGTTGTTCATTTGCATTTCCAGCACTAACTAATGCATCACGATTATCCATATTTACATCCAACAATGATTGAATTGTTGTTGCTCTATACTCTGAAAATCCTACTACATTATTTGCATATTCTTCTTTAAGTTCTTGTAAAATATTAGGATTTTTATTAATTAAATTCATAGCCTCTTGACTTGCAACATAAGTAGGTGTTGCTTCTTTTTGTAATCCTGGTTCTACATATTCTATAGCATATAATTTGGCACCAATAGCCATATATGATTCAACAATTGCATTGTTTAATATACTTAATTCTAATTCATTTAATTTTAACCATACTGATGTAGCATTTGTTCCTATAACTTTTTTCTTTGATAATACTATAAAGTCTTGTCCGTTTGGATATGTTACTCTTACATCTATGTACTCACCATTTTTTAATTGTGATGGTAAATTAATCATATTAAATTCTTGAATTCTTTGTGAATCCTCTAATTTATCATCAGCAGTCTCTATCATATCTTTTGTTATAATTGTTCCTGCTGGAACATCTATTTTCATATACACTTTTTTAGCAATTTCAAATTCTTCACCATCTTCTTCTACAAGCTCAGAAAAATCGTCAGCACTTATCATTGCATCTGTTGGAACAACAGTTTGAACTGTTCCCATTGAAAAATCATCTTCTAAAGTAACTTCTTGTCCAGATGTTAAATCAGCTGACGCAACATATACTTGTTTTTGTAAAGCTTCTATAGCTTCTTTAGCTTCATTTATACCTTTTATTTTTACTAATAGAGCTACTACAACTAAAGCTCCCATAATTAATGCCACTAAAAAACCTATAATAAAAGATGTTCTAGCTCTTCTTTGCATTGGATTCATTGCCATTTCAAGTTCCTCCTCAATAACATAAAAAATAATTTGTGGCATCTTCTCAAGATACCATTTTCTTTATTTTACAACAAGAATGGTGTTAAATCAACAAATTGTCTTGTTGTAATATAAACTTATTTTTGCTGTAATACAATCGTAATATTACTTTAATATAAATTTGTTAAATGCTTCCAAAACCCCTTCTGAATTGTTATCTGAAACAATTTCATCTGCAATTTCCTTCATTTTAGGATTGCTGTTTCCCATTACAATACCTAGCCCTGCATTTTGTATCATTTCAATATCATTCATATTATCTCCTATCGCAACAACCTCTTCTTTATTTATATTCAATTCCTTTAAAAGAAATTCTATTGCAGACCATTTATTAACATTTTTATTAGTAACTTCTGTATAAAAGTATTGAATATTAACATCTTCAGTACCAGACTTTATTTTTTTTCTTGACATATATTCTGTTTCTAATACGTCAATTCCATCGATTAATTTTAATCTTTTCATTATACTATTAAAAATAAATTGAGATTCATCACAAACAGTTATTTTTAGAAATTTTTCTTTGCCAGAATCTTCTATATATTTTTCAATGTTTTGCACAATATTTATATGTGTTCTTTTTTCTTCTATCTTCTTTAAATTTTCTTTATGATAAAATAAAACATTATAATTTAATGAATTTGCAATAACTTCATCTTCTGTATAAACATTATAGAAGAAACTGTTTTCTTCACATAATTTGGCAATATTTAAAACTTGCTCTTTTGATAAAAATCTATCTCTTATTAACTTTTGATTTTTTATATCATACACAGCTGCACCATTTCCAGAAATTAAGTAATTATCTACACCAAGCTCTTTAGCTAAACTTTCTGTAGAACTAATTGGTCTTCCAGAAGACAACACAATTTCTACTCCTTGACTTTTAGCTTTTAATAAAGCTTCTTTAGTATCTTTGGTTACTTCTCCATATGAATTTAATAATGTTCCATCTAAATCAATTGCTACAAATTTATACATTTTTCTACTTCTCCTTTGTTAATACGTTCATATTATATCATTAAACTTTTATTTGACAACATTAAAATAAATAAAAAATAAGGAGCTAGAGTTTCCTCCTGCTCCTTACTATTATTAAATTTTACTTATTTGTTAGCCATTTGATTTTCAGCTTGTTCGATTAATTTTCTAACCATGTTACCACCGATTTTACCAGCATCTCTTGCAGATATATTTCCGTTATAACCGTTTTTTAAGTTAACACCTACTTCACTAGCTACTTCATATTTGAATCTTTCTAATGAATCCATAGCTTCTGGAACTACGTTTTTATTACTTCTTGCCATTTTAAATTCACCTCCAAAATTACTCTGAAAAAGCATTTATTATCAAATAGCTAATCATTCAATTTAAAATTTTAAATTGAGTGATTAAATATTTAAAAATAATCAAATGCAATTTCTAATTATATAATGTGTATTTTTAAAATTTTTAAACAAGTAATTTTTGGAAAAAAATAAAAGGCATTTAATTGCCTTTTATTTTCTATCTTAAGCCTCTGGCTCAACTAATCCGTAATTATTAGAATCTTTTAATTTAAAGATTACATTTACTTTTCCTGTATCTACATTAACAAATGTAAAGAATATGTTTCCTTTTCTTTCTGTTAATTTAATTTTTGCATCTTCTACAGAAATTGGTTTTAAATCATATGCAATAGATTTTACTATTTCATCTTCAATTTTGCTTTCTTCAACTCCACTTAAGTTCATTTGCTTAATTGAAGAATCCTTTTGCATTTTTTCTTTTTTAGCTTTTGTTTTTCTTATTTGACCTTCTAATATATCTATATCTTTATCTATAGCAGCATATAAATCTTTATCTTCTGTTACTGCTTTATAAGACATTCCTTTAACTGAAACATACATTTCTGCGATTTCGCTAGCAACATGTTCTTTTTTAATTGTAACAGTTGCATCTATTGCTTCTTCTCCAAAGTATTTTTCAATTCTTGCTAATTTTTTTTCAGCATATTCTTTAATTGCATCTGTAGCTTTAAGTTCTTTTCCTGTAATTGTTATATTCATATTACACACTTCCTTTACTTTACTTCGCTTGTAATCTGCATTTCAACGATTATTTTGTAATCCTTGAAGTTGAGACAACAAGAAAGACATATTTTTTTGCATTGTTTATTTGCTAGTTAATTATATAAATAAATTTTAAATTTTGCAACCATATTTTAAAATAACTTTTCTAATTTATATTCTTTATCTAATTTTTCGTTTAAGTAAATACTTGAAATTAATTCTAATTCTTTTTGACAATTTTCTGAAAGTTCAAATGAAAATATTTTCTTTGGATCTGCTTTTAAAATATATATTATAGCATTTTTAGTTGCCTCACTCATTTCAACACTTCCTGTATCTTGTTTGCTACAATTAGAGCATTTAAACCCATTGTCTTTTATACTAAAATACTTTAAATTTTCTTTGCTTTTACAAGAAACACACTCTCTTATGTTTGGCGTGAATCCTAATATTTTGAGCATTCTAATTTTAAATATTGATGTAATAAAATCTAAGTTTTTATCCGTTTCCGAAATCATATAAAGTGTGTTTAAAAATAGTTTTAATGTATTAAAACTATTTTGATTTTCTGTCGTTACATCAGATACTATTTTGGTTATATATGTTGCATATGTTAGCTTATCTAAATCTGTTCTTATATTATAAAAAAGTTCTATTGTTTCACAAGAATTCATAGTATATGTTTCAGAGCCTTTAAACAACATATATTCTCCAAAACACAAAAATTGACTTCCACTTAATAAAAGGCTTTTGGGTCTTCTTGAGCCTTTTGCACTACACGAAATTTTACCCAAGTTAGGTGTTAAAAGTGTAAGCATTTTATCAAAATCCCCCATATTATTTTCTGATATTATAATCCCATTTACCTTTATTTGCTTCATCTATTGTTACCTTCATAGTTTCTTCTATATTTTTTAATTCTTTAAATTCTAGATAAGAGTTTATACTACCAGTTTGCTTAAAAGTGTCCCATGCTAATTTCTTAATCATAAAAGTTCCCTCCTTATCTAACTTTATCTTTTGTAAAATTTAGAGTATTATTCTAAAGTTTATCCATTTCAGTTATTTAAACTTAAATTTATTAACAATATTATCTTTTTCTTGCCAATCTTCTTTTACCTTAACCCAAACTTTTAAATTTATTTTTGAGTCAAATTGTTTTTCTAAATCTTGTCTTGCATATGTAGCAATTTTCTTTAATAGATTTCCACCTTTTCCAATTATAATTCCCTTGTGAGATTCTCTTAAACAATATATTGTTGCACTAATATCATATATTTGCTCACCTTTTGTTGTTAATCTATCTTTAAATTCTTCTACTTCTATGTAAATGCCATGTGGTACTTCATCATTTAAAAATTTTAAAGCTTTTTCTCTTATTGCTTCTTCTGCCATTTGTCTCATTGTTTGATCTGTGTATTCATCATCTGCATAATATTTTGGACCTTCTGGTAATAATTTTAATACTTCATCAATAATATTATCTATACCATCTTTTTTAGTAGCTGATATTGGAATTACAGCACTAAAGTTATACTCTTTACTATATAGATTTATTAAATTCAACAATTTGTCTTTTTGTATTAAATCAATCTTATTTATTACTAATATACATGGTTTTTTGCTTTCTATTATTTTATCTAGTATTCTTCTATCTCCTCTTCCTATTTCAGTAGAATCTGCTTCTATTAAGAATAATATAACATCCACTTCAGAAAACATTGTAAATGCAGTATCTACCATTGTTTGCCCTAATTTTGTTTTTGGCTTATGAATACCTGGCGTATCTGTAATTATTATTTGATAATTATCATTATTTAAAATTGCTTTTATTGCTGTTCTTGTAGTTTGAACTTTGTTTGCAGTTATAGCAATTTTTTCTTTTGCCAAACTATTTAATAAAGTCGATTTTCCTACATTTGTTCTACCTACTAGTGATACAAATCCTGATTTAAATTCTCCCATTTTATAAATTTTAGCTTTTAGCTAATTCCTCCTATTATTCTATAACTACATTGCTGTCGATTGGACATACATTAACCCATGTATTTCCATCATTTACATTTATTTCATTACCTTCTAAATCTACATATTTAGTTTGTGATTTTCTATCAGATTTATTACATTTAATTTTTATTGCTTTTCCATTTGTAATATAATATCCATCTAAATTCCCAACTGTTACAACATCTTGTCTTCCTTTGTTTTCTCCATCATCTAAAGTATAGTTTTCAGCAAATGTAATTATAATATTTTTTGTTGTAATATTTTCTTTTGACATTTCATCAGACATAACTTTTCCTTTTGAATATCTTGTATATCTTTTTGTTTTCTCGTTATATTCATATTTTACTTTATGACTTGATGTATATGGAATAGTAATTGTATTTGCTACAATTGCATTTTCTTTTTCTAAATTAATTTCCTCTGAACTATAATTTAAAACACTTTTTTGATTTGAAGTGGTTTTATATCCTTTATCCTTAGCAATTTTAATAATTGAGTTAGTATTGGTATATGCATTATGTGGAGCTTTTTTATGTGTTGCTCTCCAATATAATGAGCTTTCTGTTCTTGCCTTACCTGTATCATATGCTTGTCCATTTATATTATTAATTCCATATTTTTGGATTGCTTCTCCAGCTTGTGGGCTCATTCCTAAATGTGCATATATTGCATCATTTTCCATTGCATAATCTAAGAAATAATGTCTTGAACTTCTAATTGGTCCTACTTGATCAGCATCTTTTCCTTTAAACAATGCCATTAATCTTGTTTCTCCACCCTCTACAATTATTTCATAAACCATATATGTAGAATTTATAGAAGCTTGTGGTTGAGCATTTTTATTGTTATCTATCATAAAAGCAATTGATCTATCTGTTCCATTAAATATTTTTATATTAGATTTTACTTCTGGAACTGGCTCTTTTTCTCTATCATCATTTGATACTTGCTCTGTTTCAAAATTTGCAATATCTTCTGCTGGATTTGTAGAATTCTTTTCTGGTACAACTGTTGATAAAGCATAAATTGCTATTACAACTAAAATAATAACCAAAATTGTTACTAACTTTTGTTCACTTTTTTTACTTTTTTTCTTTTTCATATGTAACTCCTTTTAATATATAATTTCTAATATTTTTGGTAAAAAAATTAATATTCCAATAACTACTGAAGCAAATGATACTAAAGTAACAGCTCCTGCTGATATATCTTTTGCTATTTTGGCATTTTCATTATATTCTGTTGTAATCATATCTACGATTGTTTCTACTACTGTGTTTAATAGTTCGGAAAAAAATACCATAAAAATTATTACAGTAACTATAGCCCACTCTAAAATACTAATTTTAAAAATAATTCCTGCAAAAATAGCTATTATACTAATTACTAGTTGTATTTTTAAATTTCTTTGAGTTTTAAATGTATATATTATTCCATTAAATGCATTTTTTAATGCTGAAATAAAATTTTGGTTTTTCCATTTATTATTCATAGTTTAACTATTCCCTTACAATATTTAGTTGTTCTAGAACATTCTCCTCCTTAGATCTCATTATTACCTTGTCCTCTTCTTTTATATGATCTTCTCCCATTAGATGATAAAATCCATGTACCAACATATAGCTAAGTTCTCTTTCAAAACTATGTCCATATTCAACAGCTTGCTGTTTTACTCTTTCTATTGATACAACTATATCTCCAAGAGCTTCTTCATATTCTAATTTTTTAAGATTTGCAATTTCATCTTTTTCAAATATTGGAAATGA
Source organism: uncultured Clostridia bacterium (assembly GCA_949482135.1). Taxonomy (GTDB): domain Bacteria; phylum Bacillota; class Clostridia; order TANB77; family CAG-508; genus Scatovivens. Next base: position 47,080 of record CASYFC010000005.1, on the reverse strand, counting down.
AAGTACATCTGTTTCTTTATCAATATCTCTATATTGTTTATTTAGTTTTCTTATGTTCTCAGGATTTGTTAATGTTACACTAATATATAGTTTAAAATCATTCATGTTCTCTATTTCAAAACATTTGGTAATAACTTTTTCTATTAAATCATTCCACTCTTTATTTTCTTCTAATTCTAAATATTCAATTTCTGCTTTCATAAAAACCTCTTATAATTATAATTTTGTAAAATATCCATCTAAAGTCTTTCTTGAATTCTTTAATTTTTTCATTACTCCTAAATCACATAATTTATCTTTATAAAATTTTCTTATTTCTGCATATTTCTCGTATTCATAAGATGTATCATGCAATTCTCTTTTTAAAGATAATATTTCTTTTTCTTTGTCTGAATTTGATTTACTATATGCATCCCAGAATTTTTTATATGCATCTCTTTCTACTGGTTTATCCCAATAAACTTTTGTTGATAATAATTTAACATTATAATCTTCAATAAGCTTTAATAGCATTTTATAGACTTCTTCTTTTTTCGTTTTTATTTTTGTAGTTGATATTAAATTTCTTGTATCTCTAAGTAATTTATTGTAGCATTGTTCAGCTGCAACAAGTGGTAAAGAGTGTGTGAATAGCACTCTACTTAATCCTAGTAAAATCATATTTTTTTCTAGGAAATCCCTTTCATCTAATTTACCAACAACAAATTTCTCATATTCTTCATATTCATCAAGTATTTTTGAATATTTTTCTTTACCTTCTAGTTCAATTTTTATTGGTAAAACATTTTTTATATAATCTTCTAATGTTAAGAAAATATTTTTATAAATTTCTAACTGATTTATTCTTGTAGCTTTTAGTCCATCAGCTAATTTTACAGAATAATTTTTCAATATTCCTTTATATAAGCTATCTATTCTTTCCACATATATTGGAGTATATTTTTTTAGTATTTTTTCCTTATTATTAGCAGATAAACTTTGATAATCTAAATCTAATAAAAACTTTTGTTTTCTATATTTATACTCTAGATATTCTGTTTCTTTTAAATGAACTACATTATAGTAATTTGCTAAAGCATTTCTCTCAAAATCTGATGCTGTATTATTTTTTACTTTTTTATAAATTGAATCCATTATATGTTTATCTATAGATTCCAAATATAATGTAAAACTTTCTTCATATCTATTTTTTAGTTGGGCTGTTTTAGTAACATCATTTCCTTGTTCAGAAATTTTAAATTGCTCATAAGATTTTACTGTACTACTTCTTTTTAAATTTATCATCATTCCATTAATACCAATTCTTGTAGGTATTAATAATTTCGTTAAAGTATCAGATACTTTATTGAAAAAGGTTGTATCTTTTGAAATAACTTTTAAACTTCTCTCTTCAACCACTTTTATTTCACCCTTTCATCTAATTTATTTTAACTTTTGTACCAATATCTTCTTTTATTTCATAAGTTAATTTAACACTCATTCCATCTGGTTCTTTAGTTACTTCTACATCTTTTGTTTTGTTTTCATAACTTGATATATTGTATTCATTTTGCATTTCTTCTTCTAATTCTTTTTCCAATTTGTCTTTTAGTTCACTTTCTGAATATTCTAGAAGTTCACTTTTTATTTCTTTATACTCAGTTTTTTTTATTTCAATTGGTAAATAAAAATCAGAAAATAGCCTAATTCTATTACTCGAATATATTGTATCATAATTTTCAAAATTTGAAAGCTTTTTATTTAAATTTATTTTAAAATTATTTATACAAATTTCCCTTTTTATTTCCATATTTCCAGTTTCTACTTTTTTTGTTTGCATAAATTCTTCTTTTTTCTCTTTTTGTAAATTTATACTACCAGTTACTATTGCATCTGCATGGACATTTCTATTTCCTAAATGGACTCCTTCCATTACTCCTTCAACTAAGAGATCTCCCTCCTTTACTTCATCTCCAACTTCTACTCTTGCAGTTCCACTATGTACAACTAATTTTGAAACTGTAGCATCACGATTTGCCACAATATTGCATATTTCGTTTTTATCTATAACTTCTGGAGTTTCAATTGATTCTTTAATATTTATAATTGCATTTGTTCCTTTTAAAGTTATTCCTATCCAAGAAATATCATCTCTTTCAAGCCTTATTGAATTACTAATTTTATCTGTATCTATTTTCTTTTTTAATATTCCTTTTGTTATTCCATATTCAGAAACTAATTCTAAAATTTCTTCTTTTGCTATTTTTTCGTTTCCATTAATTTCTATATTCCAAACAAACTTTGTTGATATAAAAATAAAAATTGCAATTACTAAAATAGCAATTGCAAATACTTTTCTTTTTCTATATTTATTTACAAAGAATGGTATTCCACTTTTTTTATCTATTTTTATTTTACATTTGGTTCTTTTTGCAATATGTCTAATATCTTTAAAATCTGATTTTAAAATCTTAATTTTTAAATATGTACTATTCTCTCTTTCAATGTCGAGTAAAATAATATTATTACTTTTACATATATTTATGAATCGCTCTACAAAAAATCCTTCTATAATAACTGTTACATAGCCAGAAAAAAACATACAAATCCATCTAAAAATCATAACAAGCTACTCCTCTATATTTTTTCTATTTTCAAAATCTAAACTTTCTATTTTTCCACTTACCAAAATATCATTATCTGTCATTTGATTAAGTTTTAAGTTAAATCCATTTATATTAATATTTCCAACTGCTGTACTTATTCTTGCAAAATAATCTTCATATTCTAGAATTCCTTTAAAGTTTTCTATCATAATTTCATCAAATCCTGTTATTGTTATCTTTGGAATATTAGAAATTACTTCTCTTGGAATTTCTAAAAATTTACTAACTCTACTATAATCTTTCATAAAATAAAAACCTCTCTTTTTATTTATATATTCAAAAAGAAAGGTTTTATTCATAAATTATTCACTTAAAATTGATTTTATATCTTCATCTTCTCTAAGTCTATGTGATATATATTCTAATACTTTATTTTTTCCTTTGCTAACAGCAACCATTGCAACATCTTTATCATCTCTCATTCTAAAACTTGCATATTTTAGAATAATTGGTTTATTAGAAACAGCAGCTAGCACCACATCTTTATCATCTCTTAAATCTTTACTTGCATAATATAATACTTGACCATCATTTTTACTTGCAGTTAGTAATACATCTTTATCTGCTCTCAATTTTTCACTAGCATAACAACAAGTCCATCCAGCTTGAGAAACAGCTTCTAATAAAACTTCTTTATCATTTTTCAATCTATCACTTGCAAATTCTAAAGCTCCACCATCAACTTTAACAGCTGTTAATATAACTTCTTTATCATCACGAATTTGTTCATTAGCCCATTCAATTAATGTTGGTCTTGTTTTTACTAATTCCAAATAATATTCTCTATCATTTGTTTTTTCTTTTGCTTCTATTTCTTCGGGACTATCTGCCATACATATTCTCCTTAAAAATAAAAATCTGATTTTTTTTCATATCTTTCTCTAGCTAATTTTCTAGAAATTTTTCTTTCTTTTACTCTTATATCGTATATCAAAATTGAAATTAAAGTTATTATACAAAAACTAAAAAATATTTTATTTTTCAATATACTAACAATTTTACCAAATTTAGGCATTACTAAAATTACTTTTCCTATAACCTGATTATATGTAACAACATTTTCATCTTCAATGCTGTTGCTATCACCTTTAGTAATAAATCCATAATCATCGCCTAAATTTACTATTTTTGAAATCCTATGAGTAATAATATTTCCGATTATTATCTGTAAAAGTGATTACATTACCCACTTTATATTTATTACTTGCATATCCTCTTTTTACAATAATAATATCATTTACATTCATCTTTGGCTTCATACTTTCAGATGATACTGTGTAAATGGCATTATTAAAAAAACTAGGAACTTCGTTTGAATTTCCTAGTTCCAAAGTAATTAAAAACAAACTAAATATCATTGTAAATATTAAAAGTAAATATAAAAATATAGTAGAGAATTTTTTTATTTTCTTATTTCTTTTTACTCTTTTTGATATCACTTCTGGTTCATATCTCATTTTTATCCTCACTGCTTTTTCATAACAATTGGCTTTACTGTTTCTATGAATTCAATATCATTTAGTTTAAGACCACTTCTAGAAATATTTCTGTTATTAACTATTTTTTCAACATCTGCAATAAGTCCTTCTAGATTTTCTTCTAAATCTGCTTCTTCAATATTAATATTTAATATTTTATATTTATTTGAAATTATTGAAACAATGTTTGGTTCTTCAACTAATTTTATATTGTTCAACATTACTTTATATGGTTGATTTATAAAATCAACTAAATCTTGTAATTCCGTTGCTATATTAACTTCTGGATCATTTTTGTAATGTTCTTTTATTATATTATACGCATATGAATAGAAAGATACAGCAATTTTAAACATATATTTTATTGTACATGTATCATCAACAAATTCTGCAATTCTAAGATTAACTTCAGAATCATCTAATTCTTTATACAAGTTTTTGATTTCTTTTATTAATGCATTTGAAGCAACTGGAAATTCATAAATTTTTCTTTCCAATTTTTTTCTAAATAATATAAAGAATGGATTAGATTTTCTTTTTATTAATTTTTTATTGTTTTCAGTTTCTTTTAATAATTCTTGTTCTTTTTTATGTATTTCTTTAATTTTGTTATCATGCTCTTCCTTAAAAGAATCTTTTTTCTTACATCTAGATTTTAAATCATCTAAAATATATTTATACTTCCTATATGTATTATACTCTTGAAGCGTTTTTAGTAAATTTTCAAAAGTTTTATCTATTTCTATTTGTCTTTCAGGAGATGCAGAATAATAATTTATTGAACATAATCTTGAATATAAAGAAAGCATTTCTTTATCAGAAAAGTCTTTTGATTTCCATTCTCCAGAAAGAAATTTCTCAAGTATACTATTTGAATCTATACTTTTTAAATTTATTAACTCTTCATTTAACTCGAAATATCTTTTTACCAATCCATTTTTGTCTACAGACATACTTTTTAAAATTGAAATATTTCTATCTTTTTGTAATTTTTCAATTTTTTTAGAATTAAGATTATATAAATGTCTTAAATTTAATTGAATATGAGTTACTAAATCTGTACACTTCCAATATAAAGCATCAAATTTTTCTTTTAATCTAGGTGTATTTAAGTTTCCATCAGCAGTCTCTTCAAAAAATACTTTCATATATTCTTTAGTATACTGACTATAACTAAAATCTTCTGCTGTTAAAGTGATTCCACAATCCTTAAATTTTTCTATAAACAATTTTATGTTTATATTTACAGACTCCAAGTTACCTTCAAAAAAGCAATCTAAATTATTATTTATTTTATCAAATTCTAACTTTTCATAAGCAGTATTTAATTCATTAAATAACTCTATGTCTTTTATATTTTCAATATTTTTCGTTAACTCACCAATTTTTGAATTTTCTACTACATTTACAATTTTTTCATATCTTTCATCTATTGCATTAAAAATATCTATATTTATTTTTTCTGCCTCTACTAAAAATTCATCAACTTTTTCTAAGTATTTAGAAACATTCTTTTTGGTATTAGTTGGTAAAACACTTAAAACTTCCTTATTTGTTGAGATATATTGGTCAAACTTTTCTAATATATCGCTCATTTTTCATCAGTACCTTTCATTCTTTTTTCTTTTTCTAAAAAAGTTATATATTCTTCTGATTTTTTATATAACTCTAGTAGCTCATTGTTACTTAATTCTGAAAATTCAAAACCTTTATCCATTGTATTAATTCCTTTCGAGAAATTACTAATATTTCATAAATATTATATATTAATTTAAAATTATAGTCTATACTTTTTATGTTAAATTTATATAACAAAAGGAGACTACCGTCTCCTTTTGTTATTTTATGATTATATATGAATATACATCTCCAATATATTGATATTTTTCTTCTGAATTTGTATCTGTATCTCCAGTAGTTTCTACATTATCTTGTTTTACATCATATAATGTAACTGTTATTTTATATGTTCCTGTTAGTGGTAAATTATCTTTTATTTGATAATTTAAATCCACTGTTCTTTTTCCATTTGCATCTTTACTTGCATCAATCATTTCTTGTGTACTTAGAGCTTCATATTCTATAGCCTTCTTATCTTCATTCATATCTAGAACTCGTTTTAGTTCTTTTTCATCTTTTGGAACTAAATAGTCTGCAAAATCAATTCCCTCTGATATATATATAGGACTTATATCATTACCAGAATAATCTCTTCTTGCCAAAGATATTGTTAAATATGGATTTGCAACTGAATATTTATATTCAATGTGTAAATCTAAGTCTTTTAAATCATCTGAAAGATATCCTTCTTTATCTAATGTTGTTGATGTAAGCTTATTTATTATAACTTGATTTTCTGGAATAGTCGTGTTTAAACCATACTCATTACTTATAAATGATATTTCTTCTCTAGTTGGATTTGAGATATTTTCTCTTCCATTATATACCCCATCTGCTGAAGCGAATACTTTTGTTTCAATATCATATTTATTTGCAAAATCGTTAGTAGTATTTTTAGTATTTATTATCACTGGTATTGATGTATTTGAAAAAATATTAGCAAGTTTTAATCTTATTATACCATTATATGGTGTATAAGTATTGTAACTTTTTTTCTTTATTCCATCTACCTCTCTTATTTCTTCAACTTGGAATGTTGTTCCTTTTAAATCACTAATTTGATTTCCATTCTTATCTAAAATTCTTATTTCAGCTCCAAGTTTTTTATCAAAATATTGTGTATTATAGACATCTACTGTTCTTTCCTCATGTGTTTTATCATCTGTCATAGTTGATTGTGTTACTAATGAAGAATCTATTGTTAGAATAGATGTGTTTCCAATATATATACTTGAATTACTTACTTTTGAATTTACAGTAAGTTCAGACGTTGTACCAAATACATTATATACAGTTTTTCCATCTTTTTGTTGAGAACTTATTAATCTATAAATAGTTTCTTGTTCATCTTTCATCAACTTTATTTCCATTCTAGGACTATTGGTTATTTGACCTTGTTTACCATTAAAGCTTGCATTTTGGAAATCTACTATAAATATAAAACATTCATATTTATATTCATTTACATAATATGCTTTATCTTGATACTTTTTAGTAACATCTGTAGTTCCCATACGTATAAACTCATCTAATCTAAACTCTTCTTTTTTATTAAATTCATCTTGTTCAGTAACAGTATAATAATAATATTCTGGTTGTGCTTGAGATTTATCTATCATAGTAATACTTGTATTTTTAGGCAATGCAAGTCCTACATTTATAACTCTATATGCCTTACTATATTGTTCTTCAGTTATTTCATCTTTTCTTGCTAATTCAAAGTAAGTTGAAAAACTACTTTTATCTGTTATATTAGTTGCCATTTGTGGGAATATATCATATTTTGCTCCTGGAGTAGTTACACCATTGTATCCTTCTTTTTCTTCATCTTCTGAAGCCGTTATTTTAATATTGATAATAACTGGTACAATCACATATTTATTATTTGCCATACAAGTTAAAGTCATTCTTAATTTGTATGTACCGATTTCTCCTGTTTTTAATGTAAGAGTATTAGAATTATATAAATAAAACTCTAGTGTTGGCGCTACTGAATTTGGCAAGCTTCCAGCTAAATATGTATTATCTCCTTTATATGTATCGCTTGGATTTTCTGAAAATTTGTAACTTGCATCTTCATTATTTACTTGTGCATGATGCTTTTCAGGATTTAGAAGAAATTCTGTACTTGAATTATTTATCCATCCATTATTACTTGTTTTCATTAATAATCCGAAAGTTTTATTAGCAACATCTGTATTTGTTTCTATATTATTTACAGAACTTGTTTCTACAAATTCTATTTCTTTCTCATCTAATCCACTAGATATACTAAAACTATCTAATGTTAAAGTAGCATTTGGATATTTTTCTGCTCCTTGTAATGGTTTACTTACTACACCAAGAGTCGAATATTTTGATGCTTTTAAATCCACATCTACATTAATTATATCTGTAACAAATCCTGTATGCCAATAATCATATGCTATTTTTTCATCATTAGGTGTTGGCTCAATATACCCAATATGATATCCTTCTGCCTCATAATTTTCTTCTTTTAATTCTCCACGTTCTTTAAGTGCTTCTACTTCAGGACTTAAATCTTCATATACTGTATAGAATCCCATTCTTTGTAAATCTAGTGTGTGTGCACCTAAAACATATGACTGAGTAAAATCTCTATCTTTCCATAATAATTCATCTACTTGGTGATTTATAAATTCATCTCCATATATACCTTTGTCGATTTTTCCTGAATTATCATATCTATACTGACCAAAGAATGTCATTCCTTTTACTGTTCCATATATATCACCAGTAGCATTTACAACATCCAAATGTTGTCCATTATACATATATATTTTATTATTTCCATTTATGTCTAGCATTCCATTTTCTATTGTAACAGTTGCTTCCTCATCAGTTTGAGTTGCTTCATTATATTTTAAACTACTAAATCCAGTTAATGCAAATGAACCATGTTCTAAATATAAAGTAGTATCATTTTTTATAATTAATTCTTTAATATTTGTTAATGAATATAATGTAGTTTCGTGTATATTGGTACTATTGGTATCTCCTAGTAATTGTAATTCAGAATTATTTATTACAACATTTGTTGCTCTCTGAATTGACTTTAATTTTTTAATATCTGTTTCATTTCCCAAATTATTTATATAAATATTTCCATCATTCTTAGCACTAGATGCATTTCCTGAACCATAAATATTTTCTTTTATATTTAAATCATATTCATTTGCATCAATATTGATTTCAATATCACCATTAACACTCAAGAAACTATAATCAAAGTTTGTACTATTTGTTCTTGATTCACCACCACCAAAAACTGTTCCATTTATATCTATTATACCTTTTATATAACCTTCATCAAACGCTGGTTTTCCAATATATATTTTTGTATTTCCACAAATTTTAGAACGATTTGATCCACCATATACATTTCCTTGATTTTCTTTTGTTCCTATTGTTGCCCCTGAAATATATACTTCTGCATCACAACCTTCAATATATGTATTATTAGCTTCCGAAACCCCCTTATTTCCAACATTAGAGGCATTTCCTCCTCCAAACACATTTCCTTTTATAATAGAGTTTCCTTCTATAATAATTTTTGATTTTTGTGTAGTAGCAAATTGACCATTATCTTTGTCATTGTCTCCAAGTTCACCTCTACCAGCTCCATAAGCATTTTCTTCTATTATTGATGATGTTATTCTTACTTGCGTTTGTCCATTAACATCTCCAAGTCTTCCACCACCATAAACATTTTTAACTGTTATACTATCTATATTAACTTCAGTGTTTCCTTCTACTGTAGCATTAGCACCTTCACCTGCACCATATATATCTTCAAGTATTTTTGAAGCTGAATTTACAGTTACTTTGATTAATCCTTTAACTTGTCCATTCTCTCCTCCACCATATACATTTTGTATAATAGAATCAGATATCATTAAATCAATATTTCCTGTAATATTTCCGTTCTTTCCTCCACCATGTATTGTTTCGATATTAGCATTTTCTTTTACCATAATTAAAGTAGAACCATTAACAGCTCCTAGGTTTCCACCACCATATATATTTGTGACTGTAGATCCATTTATATCTAATTTTAATTTAAATTCTTTATTTATTGATGCATTATTTCCACCATTAAATACATTAGTTATTGTAGCATTTTTTCCAAGTCTAATATTATCTTCATAAGTTTCAGCAGGACTGCTATTTTTACTATCAGTTAAATTAGCATTGTTTCCTCCTCCAAATACTGAATCTACTTTTGTTGGATTAGTCTCCCCTATATTTATATATATATTTCCATTAACATATCCTCTTGTATTTGCTCCTCCAAATACTGATGCATAATCGCCACCATCTATAGTTATATTAATATCACTTCCATTTGAGGATGGATTATTTTCTGAACCTTTTCCAGCTCCAAATATATTTCCTGAAATTTCTATTTTATTACCATTTTCTTGTTTTACAGTTATATTAGCTTTTTGAGAAACATTTCCCATAGCACTACCACCATAAATATTTCCATTTATATTTACATTCCCAAATTTATCATAAATATTAATATTAGTATTTCCATTTATATTAGTATTAAGTCCATATCCTCCTGCAAAAATAGCTTCATTTTCTTTTGATTTCCCTTCAGCTGTAATTGAAGATTCATCTCTTACATTACCATTAATAGTTCCACCAGCTATGTTTATATTTGCATCTCCTGTTATTCTACCTAAATTATTAGATCCTCCATGTATAGTTCCACCAACTACTCCACCATACATATCTATCTGAGAATTTCCACTAACCCCCGCAAAGTTTCCTCCACCATATATATTATTTTTTATTTGAGCATTTCCATCAATTATAATATGTGAAGAATTAACTACACCTGCTGTATCAACACTTGAATTTCCATTTCCAGCACCAAGTATACATCCATATTGCAAACCATAAAGTGAATCTCCTCCATCACTTCCATTAATCGTTAATCTATTCGTTCCACCAACTTTGGCATTTCCACCAACATAAACCAAAGTATTTCCATCTAAGCTACCTATATCTGCATTTGTAGTATCTTTTCCGTTAGAACCTGAAAAAATACTATATTCAATAGTTCCACTGGTTATTTGGATAATTCTATCACTGGATGTTTTTATTCTTACGCATCCTCCAATAATATTTTGTACACTTGAGTCTTTTCCTTTTATATATATACGTGTACTTGTGGCGTTTTTATCGCTACTATAAGTTTTTAATCCACCTATTATATTAGATACTTTTCCACCTTCAATAATTAGTCTTCTTTCTCCTACATCATAATCTGTTGCTGATTCTCCTGAATTTCCGCTTAAATATATTCCTGAATATGCAGCTTCATCATAATTTTCAAAGCAATCAATTCCTATCATTCCACTCTTAATATATATATTATATATAGGCTTATTAGCATCTAATGCAGTATTTTTGGACTTATTACGTCTTGATGTAATTTTTGAGAAAATTTGTAAATTACTATTACCATTTTCTATATATCTATCGTAATCGCAACCTACAATTAAAGTTCCATTCATTGAAAAATTTGTATTATTTCCAGTTCCTTGAGCTCTATCTACATAGATATTACAGTATCTTCCAGATTCTACTACGGTTTTAAATTGTTTATTATTTTGTCCACCACATTGAATTTGTCCAAACGTAGTAGTATCAACAGCATAGTTTAATGGTAGCATTCCTCTTCCAATACGTAAGTTATATGAATTACCATTAATATACTTCATACTATCATTCAACTCATCTCTCGTATCTATATAATTAGTAGACCCTATTACATTTAAATATTCTAATTGTAAATCATTAGTAATTTTTACGCCTTTATTTAAAGTAATAGTAGCATTTGTAGCAATTCTATAGTCTACTCCATCATACAAACTAGTAACTGTAAATGGAATCTCTGTTGCAAGAGCTTTATCATCAGCACTTAGTGGTCCTGTAACAACTATTATATTAACTTCTCTATCTGATGCAAATTCTGCACTTTTTTTATTCTTTTCATCTTTAAGTGCTTCAATAGCTTGCGTCCATGTACCTGTAGGGTTTTCTTTTTCTCTTCCATCACCATTTCCACCATCTTTTACAAAAACAACATTCGCTGGGATCCAATCAACATATAAATCTATTACTACATTATTTTTGTCTTCTACATTGGCAATTAGAATTTGTTGATATGTATCTTTATTAGTTTCTATTATATGTAATGCATCAGATTTATTTTTCCAACCATTAAATCCAAATAAAGATTGATATTCTCTTGTTTTTCCATTAGAGTATTCTTCATTAACAGTTCCAAATGGTCTATCCATAAAAGGATTATCAATTAATTCCAATTCAACTTGTCCATTAATAATAGGAACAGCTTTATGATATGTTATAAGATTTTGTCTTTCTGTAGCAGACACATATCCAGTTTTATTTTCTGAAATATTGTATTCATAAGAATATGTTAGATGCTCTACTATTTTGGGTTTTAAATTTATACTAGGTATGTTAGGTCTTAAATTTTTATCAGTACGTTTTATTATTATATTTACACTTAATGTATTATTATCAAGTCGGTAATCTTTTGAATTTAATCTTATTTGTCTTCCACCATTGTCTATAGTATAAGATTCTGTCGGATTACTTAAAATTGTAAATTGAAATTGAGCAGCTCCTTGGTTAAGTTCAAAATCTATTATTATTTCCCAATTCTCTCCTATAGTTACATTTTTATCTAAAGTTAAAGTATAGGTAACTAGTCTTTCGTTTGAAGATATATTTATAGGAGAATCTGATGTATAAGTCAAATTATACTCCGAATTGTATTCTACATTTTCATTTCTAAAGTTCTTTTCAGGAGCACTATGATAATTTACAGTAACATTTGCTAAATTATCAATAGAATATTGATTTGTATTTTCTCCTGAAATATTATCTGTATAATTTTTTCCTAAATAATAATTCTTGTCATCTTCATACGTATCTATTGTAGCTTGAGTTTCTGTAACTGCTCTTTTTGAAAGAACTGCATATTTTGAAAATCCCTTAGCATTAAATTCTATTGAATTTGCTTCTGTTTCAAATCCTTCAATTGTTTCAATCGAATCTGCAAAATGTATTAACTTTACATCATCTTTATTTGGTAATGAATTCAAATCTGTAGATTGAATATTTACTGAAACACTTGGTGCCCATGCATAATTTTCTGGTTGATAAACAACTCCATCTTTTTGAATTGATATATCATAAACGCAAAGCATTTGATAATCTTTCAAATCTTCATATTCATTTACTTGATTTTCTAATTCATTTGAATTTTCTTTTATACAATTTAATTCATATTCTGCTGGGATATATCCTGTAACCGTAATTTCTGAACTTTCATCTTTAAAAGTTAATTCTTGATTATATAATTTTATTTCTTCATTTGTTATAGTTTGATATTCAACTTCTACTAAAATATTTCCTAAAGTATATTTTCCTTTTTCATTTGTTTCATATACATTATATCTTGTGCCTGGCTTAATTCCAGTTTGACTCATAGTTTCACTATTTATATCTTGTATATTTTCGCTATCATCTTTTTTATCTTCTATAACTTCATTTTTATCTGTAGTATTTTCAACTGTATTTGATACAGTATTATTTTGCAATTCATTTTTTATTGCATTTTCTTTTTCAATATCTGTTTTTTCAATTTCGTTTGTTACATTATTTTGAACTGTAGTATTTGAATTATTATTTATTGTATTTGATATAGTATTTTCTTCTTTTTTATCTTCTTTTAGATTTTCTTTAATCTCTTCTTCTACTTTAATTTCATTATCTTCACTTTGCTTAATTTCATTTTCTTCATACTCTTGGGAAGTTAAATAATATTTTTTTAATCCTGCAACTTCTTCAGCCACATTTGTATCAGGAATAATATTTTCTAAAAGTGTATTTGTATTATCTGATGTTATAGAAGTATTGGTATTGGTATCTTCCTCTAAATTAGTAATATAATATTGCTCTACAAAATATCCATTTACTTTTTCTGGTAGGAAAATATATTTTATTCCATCAGCATCTGTAAGAACTTCCATATCTAGTTCTTGTTCTTCTAATGAAATATTTTCTCCAAATTCTTTGAAATTAATTTTTACTGTTTCTGTTAGTTCAGATTTACTTGAAAAATTAAATCTATATATAACAAATAAAAAAACAATTAGAGCTAGTATTACTGCTATATTTCTAATTAAATTTCTTTGAATAGTTTGGCTTTTTTTAGTTTTATTATTTCTTCTATTTTTCCTAGTCATACAATACTCCCATTTTTAGATTTATTCATGGTCATTTTATCATACAACACTACTGATTTAAAGCATTTTTGGATTTTGTAACAAAAATGAAAAAAAGGCGATAACAATTAATGTTATCGCCTTGAATTTATAGTCTAAGTATTATTTTGCATCTATAACTGGTGCATCTACTCCAGCATCTTTAAGTTTATCTAATGTGAAGTTTAATGTAAATTGTGCATATGAATCAGCTGCTGAAGTTTCACAGTCAACATCTTGACCTTCCATCCACATATAGATTCTATACCTTACAACTCCTGCCTCTAATGCTTTTCCACCTTCAGTTATTGGTGGCATTTCTAAGTTAGCATTACTATTTTGAGCACGAGTAGTTTGCCAAGTTGGTGTTACTCTTTCAAACATAGATGGGTTAGCTGTTGCTGTAGCCTCTGGTAATAATAAAGTTTTTGGAGCAATACTTGCCTTAACTCCATCATAAGCTAGAGGGCTTGTTCCTGAACCTTTTGTTACTATAGATTCACCATGCCATTTTAATGCATTTGCATTTTCAGCACCTTTTTCTGTATGTGTATCGACATTTGGTTCCCATAATAATACTTTATCATGAGTAGGAGTTAATTCGCTACGTAATTCTCCACCATTTTCTTTATTTACTGTATTTGGACTTCTTAAAATAGCTACACGAGCAGAATTGGCTATACCTTTTTCTTTTTCAATATTTAAAGAATTTCCAGATGCATCTGTTTCTATCACACTACCATACATATATAAATTATCTTCTGGATTACCTGATTTTAAGAAAATATCAAATGCTATGTAATGTCCATTATCTCCATCTGCAGATACATAAGATTTTTCTCTTTCTAATTCTGTTGATAGATAAAATCCGTCTCTAGCATCATTTTGAACAGTAGTACCTAAATACATATCTAATACTCCTGATTTATTTACTGGAACTGTTGACATTGGTTCCATTGTACTTGGTAACTGATTTGTTATACCAAATGTAGTATTTTTAGTTGCATTAATTAAATCATTTATATCTAATGATGTTTTCCAGCTATCTGGTTCAGCTGTAGCAGAAATTTGTAATCCACTAGTTGTTTCTACTCTAACATCAAAAGTATCAATGCTTACTGTTCTGTTAGCAGTAAACCATGCATAAGTAGACATGATTAATAGTACTGCAGTTAGTAATAAAACAAGTAATAAACTATCTAGTTTTCTCTTGTTAACTTTTGTTTTTTTCTTCATTTTTTCCTCCTATATTAATCAACATGTTCTTCTGTAATATCCATATGCATTTTTATCTCTCCACCTAATAATGCATTAGTACAATCTGGATCATCACCTTCAACAAAAATGACGATTGTAAATCTATCTACATCACCTGGTTTAAAGTCTTGTCTACATTCTAACATTACAGTATCTTCGGAATAAAACGCTTT
The DNA here is from genome assembly GCA_949482135.1 of uncultured Clostridia bacterium. GTDB lineage: Bacteria > Bacillota > Clostridia > TANB77 > CAG-508 > Scatovivens. The sequence goes on along the minus strand of CASYFC010000005.1, from coordinate 31,574 downwards.
TGTATCTTTTTCTGGTTCTTCTGTGAAACCATTTAATTTAGCATAAACAGTTTGTTCTCCATTTAAATATACCATAAATCTTATAGCTTCATCTATATTTAGAATGACATCATCAATTAAAGTAGTATACCAGTAATTAACTGTATCTTTTCCCTCATTTTCTATGTAAAATGTGTAGGCAATATAATTATCACCATTATGAGAGCCATCTGATTCAGTATCAATATTTTCTGGTAACCAATCTATTGAGATATTGTCCATACCATTATAAGCTGTCGCCTCAAGTTTTTTTGACACCTTTTTCTCATTTAAATTGTCGTAAATTATTATACCTTTTTCCCAACTTAAATTTCTATCAAGCGAAATAGTGAAATGTCCCGCATCATAGATTATTGAAAGAATAAAATATAATAAAATCAGCATCAACAATAAGATAAGTAGTGCCAATCTAATTATCTTGATTCTCAAATCTCTTCTAAATATTTTCTTAGAGGCTCTTTCAAATTCAAATTTTGTCATTTTCATTTGAAAAACCTCACCTCCTATTAGATAAAAGCTACTTAGATTAGACATACATATTGAATTTTGCATATTCTCTAATTTAGGTTAATTTTACCATATTTCATACATTTCACTCAATTACATTATTTTTACATTTTTCTTTCATATATGTTACATCTTCGACTTTAATTGACTAAAAAATTTGTCTATGTTAAAATTTTCTTAGATTAATTATGATTGGAGTTTATTTATGAAAAATAATAGAAAAACTCTGAAAAATATTTTGCTTGTTTTAATTTTAATAGTTTTGTTTTTAATAATTCAATCTACTTATTCAAAATATATAGAAAAAGAAGATAAAAAAACAGAATTCAAAATATCTGGTTGGAATATTCTTGTAAATGGAATAAATATTACAGAAACAAATAATTTTTCAGAAGAATTAGAATTAAAATTTGAAGAAAATGAAAATATTAAAAATAATGTATTAGTTCCTACTTCTACTGGTTACTTTACATTAGAAATTGATTCTACTGGAACTGATATTCCATTTGAATATGACATATCTTTAGGAAAATCTGCAAATATAGAAGATTTTAGAATTATTTCATATAAAATTGATGATGCAGAAACTTCAACAAAAGTTGAATCTACAGATGAATCAATTAAAGGAACTATTAATCCACCAGAAAATATACAATCTGAAAATAAACATCTTTTGACCTTCTATGTTATGTGGTATGATAAAGATAGTAGTGTTGAAGGATATGAAAATTTAAGTGATCAAGAAAAAGATAAAGCAGATAATTACCAAGATGTATACAATTCAAAATCACAAATAGATACCAATATAAAAATTCCAGTTAATTTAAAAGTAACGCAATTAAATTCTCAAAATAATAATTCTAATATATAAAAATAGCCCCAATTGCTATATAACAATTGGGGGATTTTTTTATACTTCAGGTTCTACTGATTCTTCTGTATTAGGTTTTGTTTGTGTTGCTTCAATATGAACAGTAATCTCTATAGCATTCTTTCTTTGAGCTTTTTCTTCTTCTGTTAATTCAACTTGAACACCATTTTCATATTTAAAATGATAATAGTTATATGCATCTTTTCCTATTTGTGTATCTAATTGATCTTTCTCTTCTATAACATTCCCTTCTGTATCTTTTGTCTCATATGCCCAGTTTAAAGTAAATTCTATTTGTACTTTATCATTTTCTTCCATTGGATTACTTGGGTCATATGAGTTTCCATCTTGCGAAAGCATTTTTACTTGAATCTCAAATGGATAATCTTTTAGAAGTTCTTGAAATTCTTTTTCATCAATAGCTTCTTTTCCTTCTAATAAATCTATTCCAAAAATTTTTACAGATGAAATTTTATAAGATAAATTTGCTGATGTTTCACCTTTATTTGTAGCAGTTATTGTTCTTTTTACTTCTTCCATTCCAGGATATAAATCATCAGAAAATATAACAATATCATCTTTTTTATCTTCAACTGAGAACTCGAATTCCCAGCTCTTAACATGTATATTTAATCCTGTTGAAACTGTAGAAATATATATAAACCAAGCATATGTATTTACAAGTAAAGTTAATAATAATATTATTACAGTTCTTATTTTTATAGCTTCTTTTAGTCTTTTTCTAGTATACTTTTTTCGCTTCTTTTTATTAGATGATACTTGATTTTTTTCATTTAATTCATTATCAACATTATCTTCAACAGCTTCTAACAATAACATTTCTTCAAGTTCTTTATCAAGCATTATCTCTAAATCGTCGTGATTCATATATACTCCTTCCATTTTATTTATCACTTATTTTTCTTCATTTTCATCAGACTCATCATCATCTTCTTCCTCATCTGATTTCCCTAGTATTGCATCTTTTAATTGTAATGATACTAATATTGCAAAAGGTACAAATACTACAATATAAAATACTGTCATATTATTCATTAGTTTTGTTAACTGGCTAAATATTAAACATTTATAAATAACTCTACCATATATTTGATCACCTGTTATTGTAGGATCTTCAACTTCATTTGCTATACCTTTTGTATGAAAAACTTTACCATTTTCAGTTTCATCAATTTGTACAATTTGATGAGTTACAACTCTTCTATTAAAAGATCCTTCTTTTCCTAAATATGTTACATCATCACCAACTTTTAATTCATTGTTTTCTGTTTCTTTAACAATTAAAACATCTCCAACTAAATATTTAGGAACCATACTTTCTGTAGCAACATTAAAAATCCTAAATCCACCTATAGCAATTTCATTATTTGAAAATCTTTGAAGAGCTAATACTGCTATTAAACATATTAATAGTATTATACAAATTAATTTTATTATTGTAAAAACTATATTTATCCCATTTACTTTTTCTTTTCTCATTCTATTGTCCACTTTCAAACTTATTTATTTTTTGAACATATTTACCAATATGTTTTTTAAATATTTCTTGTATTCCTTCATTTGATGTTGTTTTTTTGTATTTAATTATATTAAATTGTCTTGCAATTAGATTCTTTAATTGCTCTTCTGTGATATTTTTATTTACATCAATTGTTTTTTCTATAACATTTGCAATTAATCTTTCTATTAGTTCTTTTTTCTTTTTTGCATTAATTTTAGGATTTTCAACACAATCTAAAATTAAATAATCAAGTAAAAAAGTTTCATCCATTAATTTTTTTGCTTTTCCATTATCTTTATAATCTTTAACTTTATGCTCTGGCTCTAGATTTTTGTTTTCTAGCTCATCCATTTCAGTTAATATAAAGTCCCATAATTTAACTGCATATTGGAAATTAACATTTTTTAATAAAACATTATTTTTTCTAAGTGGTGGGGTTACTAATGTAACATGTTCTTTTTCTAATTCTTGATATGTACCTGTTAGAGTTAAACTCATAACATTTTTTTCTAATATTCTTATTCTTTCTAACTGTTTCTTATTCTCACCTATCTTATCAAATTCTTCAGTAGTTGTTGAAATTAAAAGTTGCATATCAACTTTATTTTTTCCATTATAAGATTTTGCTGTATAATCAATTTTTTTGAATTCTTTATCTTTTTTAGTATTTTTAGATAGTTTGTCTTTTTCTTTTCTTATAATCATTATCATTTTTTGAATTAAAGTATAAATAAATCTATTTTCATATGTATTAAGAGTTTCCTCTTTAAAAACATTTAATAATTTCCCTGGTTTTACATCACCATTTTCATCTATTTCATCAATATAAGATGAATTTTTAGCTAAATTTTTTATACTTTCTACAGTTACTTTTTTTATTTTTTCAATTTTAACAACTTCTTCTTCATTAACAATTAATTTCTTTGGATCTCTTAGTATATTTTCTATATATGGAAGAGTTTCTTCCATTTTTTCAATCCAAATATATTGTGATTTTGGTCTAGTTGTCTCAATTCTAACATTCATTTTAGAATCTATTTTATCATTGAATTTTTTTACACTATTATCATCTGTATCTGCATATAATTCAAAAACATCTAATATTTTATCCACTGTATCCTCCTAGAAAACTATCCTAATTTCTTTAATCTTAGAACATATTCTATACATTCTTTCATCTTTCCTTTACCAAAGCTTTTATCTAAGAATGTAACAAATCCATCTATTTCATCTTTTATGTAAGCTATATTTAATTGCTCAAATTTTCTTAAAATTTTCTTTGCAATAAAATAATCAATTCCTTCAACTTCATCTCCACCACAAGCAACATATGCAGATACGAATTTTCCCAAATGTGAAACAATACGGTTACCAAATGCAACTCTAAAGTGTTTTATTACATAATCATCCATATCATTTATCTTTTTCCAGTTTTCAGCTGAAACTGGAAAGTCTTTTTTAGATTTTTCAAATAAATAATCTAAATATGAAAAATTAATATCCATTGAAGGTGTTTCTGCTGCTTTGAATGCTTGTCCTTTTTCATTTATATCTATAGGCATTGCTCTATCATAAACTTTATCTGTTACCATAAATGTAGAATCATCATTATTAATTGTACCTATATACCAAGTATTTGCTGGAATTCTTATTCTACCATTTATAATATGTTTTGGATCTGTTTCCCATGGACTAGCAGCAACTTCTATTATCCATTCATCTCTATTTGGCATTTCCAAAATAGATAACATCTCTGCAAAATAATATTCAACACGAGCAAGGTTCATTTCGTCCAAAATTACTGTGTATACATCATCTGTATAAGTTGCAGTATATAATGTTTCTAACAATTGTGTTTCATTGAATTTTTTAGTAAATTCATTAAAATATCCGAAAAGCTCTGTTCTATCTCTCCAAGATGGTTGTACTGAAACAACACATGAATCATGTTTTAAAAATTTTCCCCAAGCATAAGCAAGTGATGTTTTACCAGTACCAGAAATACCTTGTAAAATAACTAATTTTGTTGATGCAAGACCAGCTATAAATACACGAATCATTGGTAATGTATAGTATAAATGTAATTGAGATGCTGCAAAATTTCTAAATGTAACACATAATTCATCTAATGAAAATTCATTATTATAATTTTGAACTTTATATTTTGCAAACTTTTTATCCACTATAGATAACCTTGCAAATCTGATTCCATCATCATTTTCTTTAGTTTCATTACTTTCTTCATTTGATGTTGACATATCAAGTTCTGGTGACTCATCTGGTCTTAAACCTAATTGAGAAACCTTCATTGCCATTATTTCTTCTCTTTCTTTTGACATTTTAGCCACTCTCTTATTTAAATCAGCAACTTCTTTTAACATGCTTTCTTGATCAATAACATTTTTTCTAAATCTAAGATATTTTCTTATTATTAGAAGTGCTAAAAGTACCATTAAAATTAAGATTATTGCTACTGCCGCAATTGCAATTGCTACAAGAACCCATTCTTGTACTGAAAAATCATTTTTATACTCTTTTATTAGATGAATATAATTTGGAATATCAAATAATTGTTTGATTCCATTTATAATGCCAAATAAAATTGTTTTTAGTCCTGCAAAAAATTCATTTAAAAATTCGTATAAAAATTTCATATAAGTATTCATTGTTATTTCTTTCCTCCATTTTTTAAACTTCTAAAGTTACTATTTTTTTATATTTATTTTTATTTACATCATTTGTATCAACAATTATACAATTAAAAATATCTAGTATTTTTAATTCATCTTGTTTAAGCTTTGGCATTTCCTCTCCTGTTTTTAAACAGAAATTAAATCCTCTTTTAACAAGTTCATAAATTTTACTTTTATTTTCTAAAAAGTCTTTATACGTAATTTCAAAATTCACCTTATCTTGTACTGATTGGCATTCTACAATTTTTAAAATTTGCTCTAACTTTTGCTTTTTATTTAATAAATCAGTAGAAAAATCTACTATATATATTTTTGTAAAATTCCCATCCAAAATATCTTTTAAAGCTTTTATTGCTATCATTGGATATTCAACAAACAATTTATCTTCACCAATTAAATCTGAATTAAAAGTTTCTTCAATCGCTTCCATACTATATACTTCTGGAAAATTAAAATTATATTTTAATTTCACTCTATAGTAGTTATTATTTGAAGGTATAATTTTGTTTATATCTAATTCAAATTCATTTGTATTATAAGCTTTTAATGTATTTTCAACTTCTTTTATGTCTTGTTTTATCAATTTATTAAATGTTTTTTCAAAATCATCATTTTCAGCTGATTTTAAATTAAATTCATTAATTCTTTTTTCTGAAATTCTCTTAACAACATCTGATACTTCAACATTTTTTCTTACAAAATCAAAATAGAAAAAATATTGAAATAAACTTAAAGTATTTTCTATAATTTCTTCTTTTGATTTGTCTTCTTTAATCATTCTTTTAGCATTTAATTTTAAAGATTCAAATATCCTTCTGTAAAATATTTTTATCTCGTCATCTACTTTATAATTATAATATCTAGCATCTATATAAGTTTGAATTAATTCATCACAAACTTTTCTATCATATTTACTTCTCAATATTAAATTGCAATATTTTTTTAATCTTCTTTGAGTTTTAGTTATATGATTTTCAACAATGTTATTCATTAGTATTCTCCTTAATTTACTCTTATAACAGGAGTATTATTTCCTATATTTGGATAAGAATAATCCTCAGCTATATTTTTCTTATAAAATTTAATTGACTTACTTTCTAAAGGTCCTATTTCAATTGTTAATTTATTAAAATATTTTTCAGGATCTTCAATTAAATTTTTTGCTTCAATATACTCTTTTGAAGTTGTATCTAAAACTATTTGTGAAGTTTCAAATCCAAGTTCAACACTTTTTCTTTCATTTTCTCCTGTTGAAGCATTTGTTATTATCAAATTCATATATGGACTATTTTTTGAATCTTCTATGATATAACTTAATCCTCTTCTTTTTACTTTAACACGGTATGTACCTTCGATTTTATCTGTATATGGCTTAGTTGACTCTGCTGTTATTTTTACTTCTACATAATCATTTTCTTTAAAAAATTCTTTATCTTTAGGAAGTACATCTATTTTTATTGAATCTTGATTATTATCTTTAAATATTTTACCTTCTAATTTATCTATATGAAGTTCTATATATTCATTTTCAATTTTTATTCCATCTTCTTTTGTTCCTAAAACTCCAGAATCAGCCGAAATTGCAAGGTCTGTCCCTACTTGCTTAGCTCCCTTATTTCCACCTTGATCTTGATATACTTTTGCTAAAATTGAAACTTTATATTCTATATCAGCTGTTGCTTTTTTATAATCATTCTTTTTACTATACATAACCACATCAAAAGAATGATTTTGAATACCATCCCAATCTTCACCATCTACACTATTGTCTTTTCCAACTTTATCTAATATATTACTTGTAAAATAGAAATCTTTAGCATTCAAATATGCACCTCTAACAACAGAATATACATATTTTGATAAAGATACTGTGGCTGGAAAAATCACTTTCATAAGCATAAGTATTATTATTAGAAATATTATAAGCATTAAAAATAATTTTTTATAACCTGCATTTTTTCTTCTTATTCTTGTTCTTTTTTCTTTCAATTAACTCATCCTTCTACTAATTTAATTTTATACCACTTGTTCTGCATCGATTGAAACTTCTATATATTCAATCATTCCCTGATAATCTGCATTTTTTTCTCCAGCTTCTGGGAATGTAATTGATAATTTATATGAATCTATTTGATTTTGAGTATAATTAAGTATATTTTCTTTAAATGTATATTCATGGAAAATTATTCCATTATCCTCTTGAAGTCTTTCAGATTCTAATTTATATTCGCTTCCTCCAACAGAGAAATTATATTTTAAAGGTAAATTTGTAGTTGTTCTAACTTTTAAAGTATATTTAATATTAGTATCTGCACATATTTCTGTTCCTTCACCAGGGACCACTTTTTCTCCTTCACTATTAAAATAAGCATAATTTGAAACAGAAATTGTGTAATCTTTTGTTTCGCCTGGTTCTATATCAGCAATATTAACACGTTTAGAATACTCTTTATTGGGATAATCATAATTATCTTCTACTAAGAAAAATGCAATATCTATATTAGTGTCAGAAGTAGCTTGAGATTCAAATAATGAAAATGAATCACACAATATTCTGTAAACTATAAGCACAATAGTAATAGCTGTTAATAGCTTAATTCTGCGCTTAGTTCTCATTGCTTTCCTTTCTCTTAAGTATTTTCCTCTAATCATAACATCCTCTTTCAATTAATTATTTTATCTTTTTGTATTTTTATTAGTTCTTTGGTTTGCTTCCAAAAATATATCTTATTGCAATAATCGAAACAATTATTGCTATTATAACTTGTGGTGTTTTGAATACATTAATCCAAACTCCCACATTATTTACTATATATATAACTTTACCAACAACATCATTTTGAGTTATTGGCGTATCTTGTGAATTATTTGCATCACCTTTTGTTATTAATTGTTTTTCATCCTTTTGTATTACTCTATGAGTTATGAAATCATTATTATTTTTATAAGTAATAATATCGTTTACATTTACATCATTTGTTATCTTAACAACAACAATATCTTGGGGATTTATTGCATCTGACATACTACCTGTTATAACTCTAAAAATCGTATATCCGCAAAAGTTTATATAGTCTTTTTTTAAAATTTTTAGTTGTGCATAACAGTATAAAACAATTACTAAAATGATTATTAGAACAATCATAAAAAAATCTATTTTTTGATACCATTTTTTCAAATTATTCATTAGGCTCACCTGTATATTGAATTGCTTTTATAGTAACTGGAAGTTTTATATCATTCTCTGAAAACGCATTCATCCCAAGTAATGTATCTCTTTTGTTATATTCATCATATTGTGAATCTGTTTCAACAACTTTTTTCCACTCTAATGATATTATTATAGTATCAATTCTATTTTCTTCAGGAAGTAGTTTTCCTTCATTATCTTGTATTTCTGATAATGTTTTTTTCCTTGTAAAGCTGTATTGATTTTTACCATCTACATTTAAGCTTTCAAATGTAACATCATTTTCAAATGATTTTCCATTAGCTAATTTTATATCTGTTACCTCTAAATTAGTTTCTTGTAATGAAGTGGCATCTAGAGTAAATTCATATTTTAATGAAGTATCTACATCTGGATTAATCTTTATGTATAGTTCTCCACTCATTCCTGGTGCTAACTTATTTTCTCTAACATTTTCATTTCCACCAACCCATTTTATGTCGTCACCTTTTATTTCAAATTTTATAGGTTCTTTAAGATTATTAGGATTTTGTGCAGTAATATCTGTATCATTAACTTTTATAATCCACTTTCCCAAAGTTGCAGTTACTTCTCCACTTGCCTGATTGATGTATTTTGAATATGTTGATTTTAAAATAAGAAATAGCAAAATTAATATTAAAATAATTATTAGAATTTCACTTTTTTTCTTCACAATAATTCTCACCTATTTATTTTTTTGTTCTTCCAATTTCTTTTTCTTTGCTTCAATCAAAGCTCTTTTTTCTTCATCTGTCATTGATTTCAATTTTGCTTCTAACAAAGCTTTCTTTTGTTCTTCAGTCATTGATTTTAATTTTGCTTCAACTAGAGCTTTTTTTTGCTCAGCTGTTATATTTTTCATTTTATTTTCCTTTTGAGTTTCTTCCTTAGGTTGCTCTTTTATTTCGTCTGTTTCAATCTTTTCCTCAATCTTTGTATCTTCTTTTTCATTCTTTTCTTCTTTGTTTTCTTTTATAACTTCTTCAACATTTTTTTCTAGTTTAGATTCTTCTTTTTGTTCTGTATTTTCTGGTTTTTCAATATTTTCTTTTTCTTCCTGTACTTTTTCTTCTTTAACTTTTTTTGTTTGTTTTTCTTTTTTATTATCAGACTCTTCTTCATCACTTTCATCAGTATTGTATCTTACTTCTGCAACAATTGAATATAGGGTATAAAGAAATGCCACTAATGATGGGAACACTCCTAAAAATAAAAATCCCCATTTTGATTCAAGTATTGTTAAAACATATCCAACTTTAGGTATAATAACTATTGAATCGACATTTCCAATATAGTAAGTACTCGAAAACTTATAATCACCTTCAACTGTAAATGTATATTCTGTATCTGTAACTCTTTCTACACCTGTAAGTTTTGCATAATTTATTGTTGCCTCACCAGCAAAAGTTCTATAGAAGAATACTATATCACCTTCTTGAACCTTGCTTAATTTACTTTTTTCTACAATAACTAAATCCCCAATTGTATAATCTGGTTCTAAATTCTCGTCAATAATTGGTATTAAACTTTTGTCTCCAAAAACTGTTATTTTATAGTCATTGTATGATAACAAACAAATAGTGACAAAAATAATCAGCAAAATGTATATAAATATTATAGAATTTTTAACAAAATTACATATTTTTTTCATTGCATTCTTCCTTTTTTTCTCTTTTATACCTTGTTAGTATATCACTATTAGTATTTCAATTCAACAAGTTTTATATTTCATTTTCGCCAGTTTCAGTAACCTTTTTGTTACAAAAAAGAAATACAATTTTACCTTTTTTTGCCATGAAATTCGTTTACTTTTTATTTGCATTATATTATAATATTTTGTATAAACATGGGACAAATTTGGCTATTTTGTCAATGTTATTATGGAGGTTTAAAATGTCAAAAATATCAGAAGAATTAATTAAATTATCAAGTAAACCAGCTACTGGAGGAACAAACAGAAGAACTATAAAGCTTCCTTCTTATGCTATAAAAAGCGAAAACAATGCTGAATCAAAAATAGTAAATAACATTATTTCAATTGATAGTTTAAAAAATAATCATTCAAAAACTCATAAAAGAACTTTATCTTTAAACTTGGGAAATAATAACACTCAGACTTCTACTCTACTTGATGAAAATTGTGAAACAGATATAAAAAACATTGTAGAAAATATTAATTCTGTTGTTGAAAATTTTGAGTCACAAGTAAAATCTATTACAGAAAGTGTTACTCCTATTGTTGAAATTTGTAAACCAGTTGTAGAAAATGTTATACAAAATACTACTCCTGCTGTTGAAAATTTTGAAACAACAATAAATACTTTTTCAGAAGATATTGATCCAATTGATCAACTTTTAGAATATCTTAATGCACAATCTTCTTATATCTCTACTGATAATTCAATAATTAACTCAAATATAGTAGCCTCTGAACCTAAAGTAGAAGAAAACATAAATATTGACAAAAAACCTGTTATAAATTTAGGATCACCATTCTTCTATACCCCATCTGTTTTTAAGCAATATGATATTGCTATTTTAGATGCTAATGGTGCTGAAGAAGATGTACATACTGAAGCAAAAAGAATTTTAGAAGAAAGCATTAATGCTTCTAAAAACAAAGAAATTGCTTCTCAAACAAAAATTGTAAACTCTGCTTTACCTCACAAAACTAAAGTAGTAAAAAAAGTTGTTGCAAAGAAAAAGGTTACTACTGAAACAGAACCCGCTAATAAAAAAGTCGTTGTAAAGAAAAAAACAGTTGTTAAAGCAGAACCTGAAAATAAAAATATTGTTGTAAAGAAAAAAGCTACTACCAAAACAGAATCTACAGACAAAAAAGTTATTGTAAAGAAAAAAGCAATTGCTAAAGAAAAAACAGTAGTTGAAAAAGTTGCTCCAAAAAAAGTGGTCAAAAAAGTTGTCGTGAAGAACGAAGCAAAAACAACAAAACCTGTTGAAAAAAATTCTGTTGTTTCTGAAAATAAAACAGTAGTAAAAATAGAGCCAGCTACTATTCAACCTATATCTAAAAATAATAAAACTGTTCCTATAGTTAAACCTGCAAAAATTAAAGTTTCTGCTAAATCTAAGGGATTAGAAGTAAAAAAAGATTTTGTAGATTTAGATGCTTTAATTAGTCAAGATACTGTAAATGAAGCATATATGCAAAGTATTAATAATATAACTCCTACAACACCAATTGTTAACAATATTGTTATAACAAAACCTGTAGTTTCAGTAGAGCCAATTATCAAAGAAACAGTTTCTCCTATTATTGAACCAATTGTTAAAGAATCTGCAAATCCTGTTGGAATTTTAGTTGAAACACCAAATGCAAAAACAAACAAAAAAATAAATACTCCAAAGGCTTCAACTTTTAATTCTATTTTTAAGAAATTTTCTTATGATGAAGCAGAATTAATAAATTCAGCAAATGATTTAGTAGATGAATCTCCATCTATTCAATCAATAAATAAAATTCCTGAGGTTCAACAAACTTTAGAAAATGCAAGAATAGGTCAAGAAAAAAATGTTACAGAGTTAAATGTACAAGCTTCTCCTATTGCAACAATTCCTGTATTAGAAAATGATGTAGAAGTAATTACAGTAGTTGATCCTTCAAACAATTATACGTCTGAGAATGAGGTTAATGTTTTAAATGTATTATCAAAACAAAATAATGTATATAATTCAGTTGAACCTATAGTTACTATTGAAGATTTATTAACTTTAAATCGTAATATTAAAAATGAGAAATCTTCTGAAGTAGTTCCTTCAGATATAGAAATATCTGACAAAGAACTTGCTAATACAGACGATACAGAATTTTCTATTGAAAACTATTTCAATTTAGGAAATGAAATCTCTGAATCAGAAGAAAGTGAAGAATTAAATTACGATGATAATGTTGGTGAAGAATTAATAGATGATAATGCTGATATAGAATTTGAGTTAAAAACAGAAATGAATTCCTCTGAAGATGAGCAAAAAATTATAGATGAAATAATTAAAGAACTTGATGAAGAATTCGTTTTTGAGGATATTCAAGATTATGAACTTGAAGAACACAATGAAGATATAGTTATAGAAGATAACAATTATAAATCTGTAGAAGATTCAATTTTTGATAATATGCTTAATGATATATCTTTAGACGATATTGATTTAGAAGACCTATCTTCTATTACGATTGCAGATGTTATTTCTAAAGATATTACAGAAGAAGAGAATATTATTGAACAAAGTAATCCTATTGAGGAAATTAATGAAGATGATATAGATATTGAAGATATTCTTGACAATGATATTGAAATTGAAATTAATGATATTATTGAAAATACTACAGATGAAGAAAATGCTATTGAAGAAATCGCAGAAGATGAAAATGAATTAGAATATAATGACAAAGATGCTGAAATTTCTTCACTAAGCGATTATGTTTCTAATGATGCCCCTTCACCTGAAAATGAGATAGAAAGCATTTTAGAATATGCAATGTCTTCTAACCAAAATATTTCTAATACAGATTTGAAGGAAAAATTATTAACAGAATTATTTGGGGCTAATATAGATACTGAATCTGATACAGCTACACTAAATATTAATGGTATTAATAAAGATATTACGTCAGATTTCTTAAAAGTAATTGATACACTTACTCAAACAATTTCAAAACTTGAGCAGAAAAATTCTCAACCTGCACATATTGTTGATGAATTAGGAAAAGCCATTAATATAGAAATTGATAAAGATGATATCTTCTCTATCTCTATATTAAATGAAACTTATGAAATTGTTGCAGATTTTGATGGTATTTCTGTTCTTTCAGAAAACATTCATATCTCAACACCAAAAAATAATTTCTTTGTAAATATTGGTGATAAATACATTGAAATACATAATCAAAAAACAAACTTTGTAGTATACACAAACTTTGAAGATGTAGAATTTGCAAACGCTTTAAATAATGTAGCATTTACAAAAAAGAATAATAGAATTGAATTAACTATAAAAGAAGCATTTAAATTATCTTCTGGAAATAATAAAATTTCACTTTCAATGTTAAATACTTCTATTGCAGATATTGAAGGAGCTCAATCATTATCTAATGATGATGAAGAAACTTCAGTTTGTGATAATAAAACACTTGTAATTTCAGAAGAAACTCAAAAAGTTTATTTACCTTATACAATAAAAGACATTATGGAAAAATTAAACGATACTTCAACAGGTTATCAAACTGTTCAGGATGTTATTGATGAAGAATATATTATTCCTTTATCAGAATTTAAAATGCCTATTGTATCTCGTTTCAAAGAAGCATATAACTTCATGAGAGAAAAAGAAAATAGTTCTGTATATGCAGCTATAGATTTAGCATTAGAATTAATGTTTAATTCTAACTTAAACCCTGCAGTAATAAGAGCTTGTAAAAACTTAAGAGAACTTAATATTTATCTTGATTGCTTATATGAAAATGAATTAGAAAAATTTGACTGCTTTAAAGTAATTTATAAAGTATTGCCAAAAATTCAATAATAATAAAAAGGATATCTCTTAGATATCCTTTTTTATTATTTCTGATTGAACTTCTTTTTTAGGTCTTACATTAAGTCCATGTATTCTTTTATCATAGTATACTTCTACCTTATCCCCATCTTTAATTTCTCCAGAAATTAATTTTCTGGCCATCAAAGTTTCTACCTGTGATTGAACAATTCTTTTTAAAGGTCTCGCACCAAATTCCATATCATATCCTTCTTCAACAAGCCATCTTACAGAATTTTTTGTAAAAGACAGTTCAACCCCATTATCTTTTACTCTATTTATTAATCCTTTTAATATTAATTCCACAATTCCAAAAACAACATCTTTTTCTAATGCTTTAAAACAAATAATTTCATCTAATCTATTTAAAAATTCAGGTCTAAAATGTTGTTTTAATATCATATCAATGTTTTCTCTTGCTTTTTCTGTTATTTCTTTATTTTCAGATATACTTTTTAATATTACTTGTGAACCTAAATTAGAGGTTAATATGATTACAGTATTTTTAAAATCAATTAGCCTTCCTTGTGAATCTGTAACTCTTCCATCATCTAATACTTGTAATAATATATTAAATACATCTGGATGAGCTTTTTCAACTTCATCAAATAATACTACAGAATAAGGCTTTCTTCTAACAGCTTCTGTTAACTGTCCCCCTTCCTCATATCCAACATATCCTGGAGGTGCACCAATAAGTCTAGTCACACTGAATTTTTCCATATACTCAGACATATCTAATCTTATCATATTTTTTTCATCATCAAATAATGTAGTTGCAAGTGTTTTGGCAAGTTCTGTTTTACCAACACCTGTTGGACCTAAAAACATAAATGATCCTATTGGTCTATTGGGATTAGCAATACCAGCTCTTGCTCTTAAAATAGCTTCACTTACCTTTTTAACAGCTTTATCTTGTCCAACTACTCTTTCATGTAATATTGTTTCTAAGCTTAGTAATTTTTGCTTTTCAGCCTCTGCAAGTTTTGACACAGGTATTCCTGTCCATTTTGAAACAACTTTTGCTATTTCTTCTTCTGTTACTTTATTCTTTAATAAAGTATTTGATCCTTGAGTTTTCTCGATTTCTTTTTCTTCTTGTTCTAATACAGTTTTCAAATTTGGTAATGTAGAATATTTTAATTCAGCAGCTTTGTTTAAATCATAATTTCTTTCTGCCTTTTCAATTTCGCTATTAACATCATCTATTTTCTCTTTTAACTTTTGAATTTTGCTTATATTTTTCTTCTCATTTTCCCATTTTAATTTCATATCCTGAAATTGTTCTCTCATAGAAGCAAGTTCTTTTCTTAACTCTACTAGACGTTTTTGAAATTTTGGATTATCTTCTCTATCTAGCGACTTTTCTTCTATTTCATATTGCATGATTTTTCTTGAAATAACATCCAATTCTGTTGGCATTGATTCTACTTCACTTCTTATCATAGCACATGCTTCATCAATTAAATCTATAGCTTTATCTGGTAAAAATCTATCTGATATATATCTATTTGAAAGTGTTGCAGCAGCTACCACTGCTGAATCTTGAATTTTAACACCATGAAAAATTTCAAATTTTTCTTGAATACCTCTTAATATTGTAATTGCATCCTGAACTGTTGGTTCTGGTACAATAACTTGTTGAAATCTTCTTGTTAAAGCTGGATCCTTTTCGATATATTCTCTATATTCATCTAATGTTGTAGCACCAACACAATGAAGTTCACCTCTTGCTAAACGTGGTTTTAAAAGATTACTTGCATCCATAGCTCCATCTGACTTTCCAGCTCCAACTAAATTATGAATTTCATCTATAAATAAAATAATATTACCTTGTGAATTATCTATTTCTTTTAAAATTCCTGTTAATCTTTCCTCAAACTCTCCTTTATATTTAGCACCTGCTATTAAAAGACCTAAATCAAGTTCAAATATGGTTTTCCCTTTCAAACTTGTTGGTACATCTCCTCTAACAATTCTTTGAGCTAGACCTTCAACAATTGCAGTTTTTCCAACACCAGGTTCACCTATCAAAACTGGATTATTTTTAGTTTTACGAGATAAAATTCTAATTACATTTCTTATTTCTTCATCTCTTCCTATAACAGGATTTAATTTATTCTGTTTCGCAAGCTCAGTAACATTTTTTCCAAATTTCTGTAATATATCTGAATCTCCATCTTCTGACTCTTTATTTTCCTGAGCATTTCCTCTAATATCTTTTAATGCTGATAAAAATTTATGCTTATCTAGTTTATATACCTTAAAAATTCTTTTTAATTCTTCTGAACTGCACTCCATAATTCCAAGCATTAAATGTTCTACTGATATAAACTCGTCTTTCATTGATTTTGCTTGTTTTGCAGCTTCATCTAATGTTTTTTCAACAACTTGAGAAAAGCGTAATGCAACTGTACCAGTTACTTTTGGAAGTGTTTCAACTTTTTCCTGAATCATTATTTTTAAAGAATTAACATCAATATCCATCTTTTTTAAAAGCATTGTAATTAAGCTCTCATTAGTTTCTACTAATGCTAAAACCATGTGATATTCTGTTATTTCTGTGTTATTATTACTAATAGTAATATTACTTGCTGCTGTAATTACATCTTTTGATTTTTCAGTAAAGTTTGATACATTCATACTTTTCTTCCTCTTTTCTTTAGTTAAATTTTATTTATTTTTGAGTATATAAAATGCAAAGTAAAACATTAATATATTGAATTACACCAATACATTTTATAATTGTTCCTGCTTTCTTTTGAACTTTAATATCATTTTTATCATTTTTTTTCATTAATTCTTGCCATATTAAAATACTATCAATTATCATAGCAAATTCAAAAAATATCATTGTTCTTTCACCAGATGAGAAAATTGTTGGTGTAAATCCCATTAATAATCTAGATGCTAACCCTCCAAGAAATACTATTAATGCAACATTATTATTTAATTTTTTAAATATTAATAATAATGATAATACAATTGATATAAAACTTACAAAAGAAAATACTATTGGAACAACATATAACATGTTATTGCTTGTGGCTGGTGATAATATCACTGCTTCTGATACCATAAGTTTTCTGATTTCAACTACAAAGTGAAATATATTATCTGTTATTGGTGAAAGGTAATACATTAATATTATCGATAAAAATGGAATCACTGAAATTATTTTATATAATGTTTCTTCTTTATAATTTGAAAAAATATATACAGCAATCAATAATGTAAATAATGTATATATAACATTTCCTTTTCCTATTATTAATCCCATTGTAGATGTAAAACCTAAACCAACTTTATCTAAAAACGATAGCATATTCATATCTTTAAATAAGTTTGAAACTTCTGTATTAGTTCTTGCATAATTCCCTGGACAAGTTAATATAAATATCATACTTGCAATAATAACTAAAGTTTGTACTATCATATATGGATGCACTTCTTTGTTTTTTAATAAGAAAAGTACAGTAAATAAAATATATGCTCCTATTAAAATAGCACAAGAAATTTCTGCATTTCCAGCAAATATCAAAGAAATTGTATATAAAACATATTCATATGGTTTGATTTTTTCACTATCCCAAATTTTTCTTATTGGAATTAATGCAAATAATCCTGTTGCTAATGGCCACATATAATTTACTGTTGTTGCAGCCCAGCCAGCACTTGCCATTTTATTTAGCGGATATGCAAGTATCATAAATACAAGCATTGCTGTATTTTCATTTTTATTATCTTTTATAAATATTTTTGAAATTGAATATCCGGGCAAGCGCAACCATACCAGCTTCTATTAAAACCCATAAATATTTAGATGTTTTTAATACAAAACATAATACAAATTCAATTATAACTCTTGAAGACCACCAGTTATACCTATCTCCAACAAAAGATACTATACTATTATTAGTTACTTTTTCTATAAAATATGCATCATCAAATTTATTTGGAGTAATAAACATTGTTAAAACAATTTCTAAAACAAATAAAATAAAAATTGCAAGTCTTCCATTCTTTTTAAAGAATTCTACTATTTTTTCTCTCATTTTTAGTCCGTCCTCTACTAATTTAATTCAAAAGATATTAATGTAAATGCTAAGATATCTTCACTATCATTGTGATATAAAACATATATATCATAAGCTCCTTTTGGCATTCCAAGTACCAATGAACGAGCATGAAGACCTGCTTTTTTATGTTTATCTTCAACTAAATTTATATTTTCTTCCATCTGAGTTCTCATTAAGAACATTTTTCCAGTTTCTTGATGTTTTAAAACATAACTGGCATTTATAGAATCTAACTCAGATCCTTCCCTAAATGCCCATCCAGATATTTCAACTGTTTTACCATTTTTTTTATGTTCTATTAAATCTATATGTGCACTTATTTCACCATCTTCAACTTCTTCTATACTATTTTTAGGATCTATTGAAAGTACTTCTGTATTTGGCCCTAATGTATATGACTTACATATTAAAAGCGAACTCATAGTTAAAGCTAAATATACTATAACTAAAACTATAGAAACTATTAATATTTTTATATATAGTGATTTATTAATTTCTGTGTCTAAAAAACCCATTTTTTATCTCCAATTTTAAAAAAACTTTTACCAAGTAATTTTATCACATAATTATACATAATTCAACAACTCTAGTATTCAAATTCGTTTATATTTTTGAATTCATATCCCATATTTTTTATTTCTTTAATTACATCACTTAAAATTATACTATTATCTTTTGAAGTAGCATGTAATAATAATACACATCCATTATGTATATTTTCTATAATTTTCTTTTTACCATATTCTTCTCTATTCTGTTTTTCTACATCCCAATCATCATATGCAGATGACCACATAACACTTGTATATCCTAAATCATGTACAATTTTGGCTGTTCTTTGACTAAACTCTCCTTTAGGTGGTCTGAAAAATGTCATTTCATAGTTGAATTTTTCATATATTGCATTGTGTAAATTCATAATTTCTGTTTTTATTTCATCATCACTTATATTAGGCAAACACTTATGATTTACTGTATGATTACCAACAATATGTCCTTCTTCTATCATTCTTTTTACTATGCTACTTGCTGTATTTAAGTAATGTGCTGTTATAAAAAAAGATGCTTTTACATCATTTTCTTTCAAAGCATCCAAAATAGCTTCTGTATATCCATTTTCATATCCACAATCAAATGTTAAATAAATTTTATTAGATGTTTCATTCCCCATTGAAATATCATTAAATTCTTTTACAATTTTTTCTGGTTTACTATCTAATGTTGGTTGTGAATGATTTTCTCCTCTTCTAAACCCCCATGCTAAAAGTTCATTACTAAGTTCAGAAGTAGCTTGAGAATACAAACAAAACTGAAATATGCAAACTGTTAATAATCCTATTACAAAACAACTTCTTACGATTTTGTCTTTCATAAAAACCTCCACTTTTAATAAAATAAATTTATTAGTATTTTACTTATACTAAAATAATTATATTGGATTATTAATAATTATATTCATTATTTTTACTAGAAAAAAAGAAATTTAAGGAACATCCCTAAATTTCTCTTTTTTTTAACGACCAGTTGCTTCATCTTTCATCTGAGCTATTTGTTGTTCAACTAGTCCTTTAAATTTATCTTTACTTACAATAGATTTTATAGTAGTATTTGTACATTCTTTTAAATCTATTCTTCTTCTTGTAAGTCCACATGTACGTACAACTGGTTTATATGAATCATAATGACCAACACGACAATTTTCTACTGTTGCTACTTGTCCATTTGATAATAAAACTCTAGTGTTATGTGGATATAATTTTACTTTATTAATCAACAATTCTTTTATTTCATTACTAACAACGCCACTTATTGCATATTGTCCAAGTTCTGAAATTACATCTTCAAAAGATGTTTCGTTATCAATTGCACGTTTCATTGCATTATCATATACATCACATACTCTAATAATTTTAGATCCATATAAAATACTATTTCTTCTTGAGCTAAAAGCAGATGGCATTTTTAGTGGACCATCTCCAGTTTCTGTTTCTCCAGATAGTAATATCATTAGTTTAGCAGAATTACTAATACTCTCTAAATCTGCTACTGCAGAATATGAATAAACTGATGCATAATTTTCATCATAATGATCAAGTGGTGTTTCTTTAATTCCTGGTAAAATTTCTTCCATTCCCTTTGATTTTGGTACTTCTGTAAGCTCTTTTAACTTTTCAGGATCTCTATACATTCCTCCTGCATCTTGTAATAAAGCAGCAACAGCAATATCATTTAAATTTATTAAAGCTTTATTATTTTGAGCTTGTAAAGTATCATTATAAATTTTGGCTAATAATATTGAAAAACAAGCTACTCTAACAGCATGAGAAGTTATATCATCTTTTTGACTCATATAATCTTCCAAATCAAATTGTGCTTCATCGCTTCCTTGGGTTCTCTCTACTATCATATTAGCCTCTTCTTTAATTATTTGTGCTTGAGCTTCAGTTGGATGACTAAAAAACTCATTAAGATTTTCCTCTATTTCTTCTCTAAAACTCTCATCTACTGTTTCTTTAACTTCATCAAAAGCTGGTGGCTTTTCACCATCATATCTTACTGAAGTTTTAAAATTTCTTAAACGTTCTAAAGTTGCACTTGTTAACTTAGTTCCTTTACTTAAAACAAGTGTCCCATCTTTTCCTACAATATTTCTTTCAAGCACTGTACCTACTGTTAATTCTTCAAAATTAATTTCCATAAAATTTCCTCCGTATTTATATTATTCATTAATAAAAGTTACATCTTCTAATATCTTCCAACTACCAACTTTTTCTGGAAAGTCTTCAAAAGTAAGTTCTTGCTTTGTTGTTGGATGAATAAAACTTAAACTATATGCCCATAATGCAAGCCCTTTGCCTCTCCCTCTTATTCCATATTTTTGGTCTCCTGATAAACTATGACCCCTAGAAGAAAACTGAACTCTAATTTG
Organism: uncultured Clostridia bacterium; assembly: GCA_949482135.1. Taxonomy (GTDB): domain Bacteria; phylum Bacillota; class Clostridia; order TANB77; family CAG-508; genus Scatovivens. Next base: position 10,173 of record CASYFC010000005.1, on the reverse strand, counting down.
ATGATGTCTTCCTGTATATAAATCTACTTTTACAACAGACATATTTATTTCCTCATTATATTTTACTACTTCGTACTCTAAAATTCCTTCTTTAGCATTTTTTATACCTTCTTTAACTACTTTACTTGTATTTGTTTTTTCATTTTTTATAAGAAAATCTTTCATAATTCCTTTTGGACTTTCCATTTTTCCATCAACAATACATAAATATTTCTTATGCATTTTTTTATCTCTTACTTGTTCACATAGCCTTGATGCAGCCTTAGATGTTCTTGCAAAAACCATAACCCCACCAGTTGGCCTATCTAATCTATGTACTAGTCCTAAATAGACTTCACCTGGTTTATTATATTTCTCTTTTATGTATTGTTTAATAATTGTAAGCATATCTATATCACCAGTTTTATCTCCCTGTGATGGTATATTTACTGGCTTTTCTACCACAATTATATGATTATCCTCATACAAAACTTTTAACTCCATTTATTTCTCCCATCTTCCGTATATGCCACAAGGTAATACTAAACTTGAGTCTTTCATTGGAAGTCCTATTTCTCCAGAAGCATACTTTCCATTTTTTAGTTTTAATTTTAAACTTAAAATATTTTCTAATACCTTAGATGAAATTCCAGTAGTATATGAATTTATTAAAAAGAATAATGGATCATCAGATAGTACTTGTGAGCATAACTCTACTAAATCTGATATATTATTTTCAAATTGCCATACTTCTCCATTTTTCCCTCTACCATATGAAGGTGGATCCATTATGATTGCATCATATTTATTTCCTCTTCTAATTTCTCTTTGCACAAATTTAGTAACATCATCTATTATAAATCTAACTGGTCTATCACTAAGCCCTGATGATGAAACATTTTCTTTTGCCCATGCAACCATTCCTTTTGAACTATCAACATGACAAACACTTGCTCCTGCATAACTACATGCAACAGTGGCTCCTCCTGTATATGCAAAAAGATTTAAAACTTTTATATCTTTTCTTCCAGATAATTGTATTTTATTTATCATCCAATCCCAATTAACAGCTTGTTCTGGAAATAAACCTGTATGTTTAAATCCCATTGGTTTTATATTAAATGTTAAATCTTTATAATGAACTTGCCAAGCTTCAGGCAATTTTTTATTATATTCCCAAAAGCCACCTCCTTTATTACTTCTATTATATCTTGCATTAGCATTTTTCCATTTTTCAGGATATATTTTTTCTTTCCAAATTATTTGTGGATCTGGTCTTATTAGAACTATATTTCCCCAATGTTCTAATTTTTCTCCATCAGACATATCTAAAATTTCATAATCTTTCCAATCTCTTGATATTTCCATATTTATTCCTTTTTCTTATACATTTTTATCTTATATTGTATTATAACATATATTTTATTTAAATCATAGCAAAAAATTGTAAAACATTTACTTTTGTGCTATAATAACTGGGATAAATTTGAAAATGCTTATTTATAAGATTTTAGGAGGAAATTTATGAGAGTATTAGTTACTGGAAGTGCTGAGGGTATTGGGAAAGCAATAGCTTTAAAATTTCTAAACGAAGGTCATGAAGTAATTGGAATTGATTTAAATCAGTCTTCGATAGAGCATAGCTCATATACTCATATCCAAGGAGATATTTGTGATAAAAATCTTCCAGATGTTCAAGATGTTGAAATACTTGTAAATAATGCAGGTGTTCAAGAATCTGGAAAAGATATTGATATAAATTTAAAAGGAACTATTTCTATTACAGAAAAATATGGATTTCAAGAAAAAATAAAATCTATTGTTTTTATAGCTTCAGCTAGTGCAACTACTGGAGCAGAATTTCCAGAATATGTTGCTAGTAAAGGTGGAGTTGTTGCGTATATGAAAAACGTAGCTTTACGTATTGCAAAATATGGAGCTACAAGTAATAGTATTTCTGCAGGTGGTGTTACTACAAAGTTAAATCAACATATATTAGATAATCCAAACTTATGGCAACAAGTTCTAAATGAAACCTTACTTAATAAATGGGCATCTCCTGAAGAAATTGCTGAATTTGCATATTTTATAAGTGTTGTTAATAAAAGTATGACAGGTCAAGATATTTTTATCGATAATGGAGAAGCATTAAAATCAAATTTTATCTGGTAAAAACAAAAAAAGTAGTTAACCAAAACCTACTAAAAAAATAATGAGGAGGCAAAAATGAATATTGTATTAGGAATTATTAGTATAATTCTATGTTTCGGAACTATAGTTTTACTTGACAAGTTTTTTAAGAAAGAAGGTCTTTACATTTGGATTAGTATTGCAACAATTATTGCTAACATACTTGTTTGTAAAACTATAAACATTTTAGGATTTACAAGCTCACTTGGAAATATTATGTTTGCAAGCGTATTTCTTGCAACAGATATTTTAACCGAAAAATATGGTTCAGAACATAGTAAAAAAGCAATTTTACTTGGAATGATATCTGCAGTTATTTTTGTAATATCAACACAGATTTCTTTATTATATATCCCATGTACTACTGATTTAGCTCAAGAAAGTATGAAAACATTATTTGGTATAAATTTAAGAACTAGTATAGCAAGTTTATCTATGTACTTTTTAAGTAATATTCTAGGTATTTGGATATTTGAAAAAATAAAAAATAAAGTACCTAATAAATTATGGCTTAGAAATAATATTTCTACTATAATTGCAAATTGTTGTGAAAATTACTGTTTCGCATTTATTGCATTTGTTGGAATTTTAGATATTCCTACTATATTATCTATTGCAACAATAGGATCTATATTAGAAATCATAATTGCGATATGTGATACACCATTTTTATATATTGCAACCAAAAATAATAATAATAATTACATATAAAATGGCAAAAGCCACAGAGGAAAACTTCTTCCCCTATGGCTTTTTTCTTGCCGGTTAAAATTTAAAAGAACGTTATAGTAGATGGTAATTTAATATCATTATTAAACAGATATAACTTCTGCTGGAATAACATTTCCATATGTGGAAAGAAGATAATCTTTTGTTATATCCATTATCATCTTATCCACAATCTGTTTTGTTGCAATTTGCACCTCCACACTTTCGCCAGATTGAATATTCATAAGAATTGAGTTTTTCATTTTTTCTTCATCACCTGACATCTGCAAATGATAGAAAAGTGGAACTCCAACAACCCTTTTGAAATTTGCTTTAAAGTCTGAAATAAAAGTATCCTTACCATTTTGGAAAGATTTCAGATTGTTTTCGGCGGTTTCAACCATAGATTTTGGAGCTTTTTGGGTCATATGTTGCAGTACATCTACACAAGCATTATAAGCTCTGTCAACAGTATAAACTACCTGTTTAGATTCTAACAGAGCTTCTATATCAGCGGATATTCCTAACCGATTAAATGCATACTCTGCCTGTGCTAAAAACTCGTTTGCCTTTTCCATAATTTTCTCGCTCATATTTTAACCTTCCTTTTAATATAATATTTTATTACAATTTATATTATAACATCTGTTTTAGAATTATGTCAACTTTTTACCCCCCAGTACTTACTATAACTACATTCAATTATAAAAAGCATAGAAAATTCTATGCTTTTAAAAAATCAATTATTTGATTAATGCTTTTTTGAGGTGTTGAAGCCCCTGCCATTATTCCTATTCTATCTTGTCCAGAAAATTCCACACCTTTTAAATCATCCGCAGTTTGAACTAAATATACGTGATTACAGTTCTCTTCTGCAACTTTAGCAATTTCCTTTGTATTTGAACTGTTTTTTCCACCAATTATAATCATCTTGTTAACTTTTTTTGAAATTTCTCTTGTTTCTTGTTGTCTATTTTCGGTAGAATCACAAATTGTTTTATCTACAAAAACATCTGCTTCATAAAAGTTTACTTGTATTTCTTCTACAATCTTATCAAACTTTGAGCTTGAAAAAGTTGTTTGTGAAAATACATATACTCTCCCTAAATTTGTTTTTTCGTATTCCATATATGCATCTAGAATATCATCTTCACATTCTATTACATAACTATTTTTACCAGCAAACCCTTTAGTTCCAATTATTTCTGGATGATTTTTCTTTCCAACAATTATTATAAATGATTTTTCTTTTTCCCTTTCAACTTTTATATGTATTGCTTTAACTTTTGGACATGTAAAATCAAAAACTTTTAAATTTATTTGTTGTGCCAATTCATAAACTTTTTTTGCCTCTCCATGAGCTCTAAATATAACTTTTTCTCCTTTTGGAACATCATTTAAGTTATCCACAGTTATCATTCCACAATCTTCAAGTGATTTTATAACCTGATTATTATGGATAAGTTCCCCCAAACAATATACTCTTCCATTATCATTTAATACTTTTTGTGTACCATTAACAGCATTCTCTACTCCAAAACAAAATCCTGATGTTTGTCCAACTATTATTTCCATATTATTTTTCCTTTCACTATGTTTTTGAAATGTTATTTGAATTATATAATAATTATTTTTTTTATGCAATTACAGTTTTATTTATCTATTAAAGAGTTTCTAATATAGTCACAAAATTATATAATAAAACTCCTAAAATTATAAAACTAACGCTTGTACTAAATAATAATACTCCTAATAAAATCTTTTTCATAAAAAACCTTCTTTCGTAAAATATAATAATATTATATATATTCAAAAAAAATAAATTTATGACTAAAAATTATACTTTTTTATATAAAATCGTAAACACTAGACATATCAAGGACTATATGATATAATAGTATAGTCACAAAAACAAATTTTGAAAGGTGAGGTAAAAACATGAAAAACACTATGAATGCCCGGAAAGAGAATGAAACTGTAACCACCAATATCACTCCTGCAACTGAAAGTACTCCTTCTCCTGCTGGAGAACACAAGTGCTGTTGTGGCGGTGGAAAGTGCGGATGTGATGGACATGGTGGCTGTGGCTGCTGTCACGGGAAGCATCACAAGTAAGTAATACCTCAAAAAAGCTCTGCTCGTTATAATAACGGCAGAGCTTTTGTTTATTATTTTATTATTGTAATTGTTTCATTACTTCTTCAGCAAAGTTTTCTTCTTTTTTCTCAATTCCTTCACCTTTTTCAAATCTAGCATATCTAACCATTTCAGCACCTTTGTTTTTGATTAATTCTCCAACTTTAACGCTTGAATCTTTAACAAATTCTTGGTCTAATAAGCAGATTTCTGCATAGAATTTACCAATTCTACCTTGAACCATTTTTTCTGCTATTTCAGCTGATTTTCCTTCATTCATAGCTTGAGCTTTTAAAATTTCCATTTCTTTTTCAACTCTATCTTGAGGAACAGCTTCTCTATTTAAATATTCTGGTCTAGCAGCTGCAATTTGCATACATACATCTTTTGCAAGTTCTGTTTCACCTTTAGCAAAATCAACTAAAACAGCAATTTTTCCAGCTCCATGAATATAACTTTCAACTAAACCTTCTGATTCAAATCTTTCAAATCTTCTAATTGTCATGTTTTCACCTATTGTAGCAATTTTTTCTGTTAAAACTTCTCTAACTGTTTTTCCAAATTCTTTATAAGATGTTTCTAATAAGCTTTCTACATCTGCTGGATTTTTTTCAGCAATTATTTCAGCTACAGCATTTACAAAGTTAACAAATTCTTCGTTCTTAGCAACGAAATCTGTTTCTGCATTAACTTCTACAATAGAACCAACTTTTTTATCAGCTGTAACATATGTTGCAACTAAACCTTCTGCTGCAACTCTTCCTGATTTTTTAGCAGCTTTTGCAATTCCTCTTTCTCTTAATAATTCTGCTGCTTTTTCCATATCTCCATCTGTTTCTGTTAAAACTTTTTTGCAGTCCATCATTCCTGCACCTGTTTTTTCTCTCAAGCTTTTAACTAATTCTGCAGTTATCATTTTCTTACCTCCAATAATTTTTATTTTTCCACTAGTTCTAAAGTGGTTTATTTTCTTTACAAAAAAACGGACATAATAATATTTAGATTAAAAACATATTATTTAATGCCCGCTTCTGTTATTTTTAGTTAAATATTATTCTTCTACTTCTTTAGCAGCTACTTCTTCAATATCTGTAGCTTCTTCTGAATCTACAACTTCTTCCATAGAAGATACTTCAGCATCTTCTCCTTGTCTTCCTTCTATAACAGCATTAGCCATAACATCTGCTATTAATTTAACAGCTCTTATAGCATCATCATTTCCTGGTATAGCATAGTCAACATCTTCTGGATTACAGTTTGTATCTACTAAACCAACAACTGGTATTCCTAATTTTCTTGCTTCTAATATAGCAATTCTTTCTTTTTTAGGATCTACTACAAACATAACTCCTGGCATTTGTTTCATATCTTTGATTCCACCAAGATTTTTTTCTAGTTTTTCCATTTCATTTTTTAAACCAGCAACTTCTTTTTTAGGTAATACATCAAATGTACCATCTTCTTGCATAGCTTCTAAATCTTTTAATCTTTGAATTCTTCCTTCAATTGTTTTGAAGTTTGTAAGCATACCACCTAACCATCTTTGGTCTACATAGTACATGTTACATTTTTGAGCAGCTTCTTTAATGCACTCTTGTGCTTGTTTTTTTGTTCCTACAAAAAGAACTGTTTTTCCTTCTTCTGATTGCTCTTTAATAAATTTGTAAGCCTCGTCTAATTTTTTTGATGTTTTTTGTAAATCGATAATATGGATTCCATTTCTAGCTTGGAATATATATTCAGCCATTTTAGGATCCCATCTTCTTGTTTGATGTCCGAAATGAACACCAGCTTCAAGTAATTGTTTCATTGCAACTACTGCCATTTTTAATTCCTCCTTATTTGTTTTTCCTCCACAGATTTCCACATTTTAAACTACTATTGTTGATAACTTTAGCACAATTTAAAACTCAATCTATGTGTGATTTTTTTCATACCTAAATAATATAACAGATTTTGTCCTAGATTTCAAGTACTTTTTTACATTTTTTTACATGAGGTTATATAAATTTAAATCATTTAATTCAAAAAAATATAAATTTTCTTCAAACACATTCTTGCAATGCTAAATGTATAGATTTTTAGCAGTAACACCGCTTTTCACAACATTGGATTGTTTTCGCTTTTTACGCAATTATAATCCCCACAGTTCTAAACTTCACTTTGTGAGTATTTGAATTGATGCAAAGAGAAAAAAAGGAACGCAAATAAACACACTTTTCAAACATTATGGGGGTAAACATTATGAAGAACATGAAAAAAGTAGTTAGTTTCCTTTTGGCTTTTGTGATGGTATTCGCTATGAACTTCACCACCGCATTTGCCACTGAAGTACCTAAGAACAATATGAAGCAAAATGATGTCACTAATTCTGGTGACGAAGGAATTATGCCTTGCGTATATGATTATGTAGATGCTGACATTCGAGCCCAAAGTAGTACCACGCTTTCTGGTATAAATATTCCTGAACGGTATGCTGGCTTTGAAGCAACAGCATCTGTTATGGGAGGCGGAACAAATAGTGGAACCTATACTGTGCATTTTCAACAATATGATGTCAATATTGCTGGAATTTCATTCCCCATAGATAACCAATCACATAAAAAAGATTGGATTGACCTTTCTGCAACTAATACTAGTTGTGGTTTTAAGATGGTAAATAACTCTAATGTTGATATTCACATACACATTGTATATTATTCTTGGAATTAATTATTTAAAAGCAACATCTCTTTGCATAAATGAGCCCTAACAACTGTTAGGGCTCATTTTTATAAAAATCTAAATTACTAATACTTATATTAATAACTTAGATTTATTTTAATTATATATTTAATTCTGTATATACATTTCTAATTATTTAAGTCAATTTTAAATATCCACTCTCCATAATGATCTTTAATATCTTCTTGATTTCTAGATTGGATATTCTTAATGTTTATTTCTAATTCCTCACTATTATTAAAGTTTTCTCCTTTTTTTGACGAAGTTATAAATATTAAATCATTCTTTGAACTAATGCATTTTCTTTTAATAGAATATTCATATTTATCACTATTTTCATAATCAAATATTTCTTGTCCATTTTCATTGTTTATTATAATATCCTTTATATTTATTATAGCACTCTCTTCAGTCTTTACATTAAATATAATATATAATTCATTATCTTTTAAAGATACATAATCTACTTTAACAGAAACTCCATCGTAGGTTTGATATTCTGTATTTACTTCTTTAATATCACCATTTTCATATGCAACTTCCATTTCTTCACTAACATTGCTAAACATCTCTTTTAGCCAATCACCTACTCCACCTGCAAATGCACAACTTGAAAACATGACAAAGCAAATAAATACAGCTGCTGCTTTATAACAATAATATGGTTTCTTTATGAAACTTTTCTTATTTTTAATATCTTCAATAGTTGTATATTCTTTTGATTCACATACATTATTTAGTTTATTTTCTAATTTTTCTTTAAATTCTTCTTGTAAATCTTCTTCATGAATTTTACACTTTATTAATTCTATTTCTACATCTAATTTCTTCATTTTTATTCCTCTATATTTAATCCACTTTTCAATTTTTCTCTTGCTCTTTTTAATCTTGTTTTTACATTATTTTCACTAATATCTAATATTTCACTTATTTCAGATATTTTAAAATCTTCTAAATAATGTAATATAAATACATTTTTATAATTATCACCTAATTTTTGAATTTCATCAAATAATTCATTATCTGGCATAATATAAGATTTAGCTTTAGAAGCATCCAAATTTGTATTAGTCTTTCTTCTTGATGTTTTCAATTCATTACAACATAAATTAATTGTAACTCTAACAATCCAATATTTCTCATGTTCTTTACTTGTAAAAGATTTTTCCTCTTCATGTACATATGTAACATATCTTAGAAATACCTCCTGTACAATATCTTCTGCATCTTCTTTGTTTCTTAAATATTCAAGTGATATATGATATATCATCTTGTAATATTCTTCAATTGCGTTTTTTAGTTTCACTTTTCCTTCTCCTACAACTTAACTTTTGATTTTATATTTGAATCACATGAATTAATTAATTCAAATATATTGTTTATGTTCTTACTTACAATTTTTATATCAACTGACTAATTCTAGAATTCATCAATAATTCAATAAAAATACGCGCTTTTTGTGAACACAGTTACGTATAATAACACAATTATAACATTAACACAACACTTTTTTGAAAAAAATTTATGTTTTTTACCAATAATTTTAATCTTACCAATATTTTTTTGCACATTACTCTATAATTCTTCAAAATACGACATTTTTCTACAAGTTTACTTTAGTTGTAATTTTATGTAACACACTTTTCACCACTTACTTTATATATATAAACGAAATTTAGCTTTTAATGCATATCTAATCTTGAAAATTTAATTTTTTTCAAAAAAGTATTGACATATCATTTTTCAAATAGTATAATAGCTCTTGTCAGTTAGATAACTGATTGCCAGTAATTATGCAGATGTGGCGGAACTGGCAGACGCACAGGACTTAAAATCCTGCGGTTGAATAAACCGTGCCGGTTCGATTCCGGCCATCTGCACCAAAACCATTGAAATTTAACCAATTTCAGTGGTTTTTATTTTTATTAAAAAGCATTTATAAATATTGGTGTTACTGCGTTTTATCATTTTTCGTTATTCAACCTATTTTCAAAATTATTTAAAATTATTCATTATTTTTTCACTTCTGCTCGTAATCTGCTCGGAGTATTTGCTCGGAAAAATAATCGCTGTTTCTCTTATCTATCAACGAATACATCAATTTCATATTGCTACTTTCTGCTCGGAAATTATTTTTAATAAAATATGCTATAAATTGCTATATATTAAGCATTATTCATTTTTATATAAAATTATTTGCTAAAAATAGAGCTGTGAAAAACAGCCCTATTATAATTATCTTTCTTCTTCGAAATCATTTAAAATTTGTTTCGTTAGTTCTTGGACTTCTTCGTTAATTATATATGTCCAGTTATCAGAGTAATTTGATAATAGCTTTTGTTGTTCTGGTGTTAATTGTTCTTTTAAATCATTAAACATTATCTGTTCTTCCTTAAATAGTGTATCTAGTTCAGTATTATCTCTTTGCAAATACTC
>CASYFC010000004.1 GCA_949482135.1 uncultured Clostridia bacterium | reverse complement strand
TATGGGCTATTAGCTCAGGTGGTAGAGCACTTGACTTTTAATCAAGTTGTCCCGCGTTCGAGTCGCGGATAGCTCACCAAAAGAATATCAACCGATATTCTTTTATGGCCCCTTGGTCAAGCGGTTAAGACATCGCCCTTTCACGGCGGAGACATGGGTTCGATTCCCGTAGGGGTCACCAATATTTATATATTGGAATGCCGCTGTAGCTCAGTTGGTAGAGCAACTGACTTGTAATCAGTAGGTCGTCAGTTCAAGTCTGACTAGCGGCTCCAGAATTAGTCGAGTAAAATCTTTTAAATCTCTTATGAGAGTAAGATTTACTCGATTTTTTCATTTTTATAGTAAAAAATGCTTGAAATAAAAAAGCAGAAAGATGGCTCTCGCCATCTTTTTGTTTTTTAAAAATATTGACTTAAAAAATCCTTAAACTTATAATTAATAATTATAAGGAGGAAATTTTAAATGAGTAAAGTTATTATTGTTACAGGAGCAAGTAGAGGAATTGGAAGAAATATAGCATATAATTTGGCTGTAAATGGATATACAGTTATTGCTAACTATAATAATTCAGAAATCGAAGCTATAAAATTGCAGAATGAATTAAAAGAGCAAGGAATAGAAATTGATATTTTTAAAGGAAATGTTTCAAAATCTCAAGAAGCTAGAAAATTAGTAAATTATACTATTGAAAAATATGGAAGAATAGATGTTTTAATTAATAATGCAGGAATAGCGCAAGAAAAATTATTTACAGATATAACTGAAGAAGATTTTGATAAAATGATCAAAACAAATTTATATTCTGTTTTTTATACAACACAAGAAGCTGTTAAATATATGCTTAGAGACCACAATGGCTCTATTATAAATATATCATCTATATATGCATTAACAGGTGGAGCTTGTGAAGTGCATTATTCAATGGCAAAAGCAGGAGTAGATGGAATGACAAAATCTCTTGCAAAAGAATTAGGTCCATCAAATATAAGAGTAAACTCAATTGCACCTGGTGCAATTGATACAGATATGAATAAAGATTTGTCAGAAGACGATTGGAAAGAAGTAATAAAAGAAACACCTCTTGGAAGAAAAGGATATCCAATAGATATTACAAGATGTGTAAAATGGCTTGTTGAAGATGAATTCACAACAGGACAGGTAATATCACCAAATGGAGGGCTAGTAATAGTTTAAACAAAAAGCTCGCTTGAATGCGAGCTTTTAATATTATTCATTTTCTTCAGTTTTTTTCCAATAATTACCAGTAAGCAATTTGGGAATAGAAATTAATAATTTATAAATTGCAAGTTTTACTTTTTTTGACCAGATATATGTTTTACGAAGATGCTTAGAAGGTTTATTTTCATCTAAAACAATTAAACTCATCTCAGGATGTTCAATTTTAAAAATATAATTTTCTCCGTTATTATTATCCCATTCATTATTTTCATTTTTAACACAAAAATTAAAAGTATCTTTATTTAATAATTCAACTTCAATTTGAAATCCCAATTCAGTTTTTATCATTTCAGCTTCTGTACTATTTTCCCATTCATTTCCAAAACCATAGCGAATAAAGACCTGTTTTGAATGGTCTTGAAAAAACTTTCCTGTGTAAGAAATTTTTACAACAGTACCTGCTGATAATCTATCTGTATTAAAGAATATATTTTTTACTAATTCCATAAAAATCTCCTCATATGTATGTAACGAATATATTATAATATTAATAATTTTTAAAAGCAAGATACTTTTTTATCATGCCATGAGTTATATATACACTTTACCAATGATTTGAAATTTATCTTTTGAGTTAACAGTAATATCTTTTATATCCTTGTTATCTGCTCTTAATATAAATTTGTCTTTTTTATACATTAATCTTCTAATTAAATAATCATCATTTAATTTGAAAAGACCAATAGCTTTATTATCAATAACGCCGTTAATTTCTATATATGCATATGTACCTTCCTTAAACATAGGAGCCATTGCATTATCTGGAATTTTATATGCAAATGATGCATTAGAAAAATCTGCAGGACAAGTTATATATTCATCAATTTTTGAAATTGCAGGTATTTGATTATAAGTTAGATGATTAATATAATTATATTCTATTTGCTCTTCAGATAATTCTTTATCATATGTACATAATAATTCTTGATAAGGTATATTTAAGGCAGAACAAATTTCTTTTAGTGCTTTATGACTTGGATTTCTTTCTCCTTTTTCTATATGAGTTAAGTGTCCAATATTTATTTTTGTTTGGTTAGCAAGTTGTGTTTTTGTGATTCCTTTTTCTTTTCTAATTTTTGAAATCATATTTCCAATCATTTTCAAGTTACCTCACTTATAAAATAATTTATTCTTTAGTAAAATCTTATAATATTACGAATATAATATATAAGATTTTAATTAATTATATCCAATATTTATTTTATTGTCCATAGGTAAAAAAAATATTGCAGAAAAAAACAACATATGATAATATTGTTCTTGATATTATTAGGAAAGGAAGCTTAAGATGTCTGCATCAAAAAAGAAAAAGTCTAATAAAAAAACACAAGTTCAGAAAAAACAGATAACTGAAAATATCAAAGAATTAAATAAAGAAATTAAATTGTCTAATGAAAATGAAAAGAACAAAGAAGTAAATAATAAAGTTGAAGAATCAGATGAAAATAAAGATATTAAAAAGATTGAAGAAGAGAAAAAAGTAGAAACAAAAATCGAAAATAAAGAGTCTAAAGAACCAGAAGTTATAAAAGAATTACTTCCAGTTAAAACTGATGATGAAAAACCAGAATATGTTCAAGAAATGCTAAAAAAGAAAAAGAGAAAAACTATTATATTTATTTTAATAGTGATTTTAGTTATTCTAACAATTATATTTTCTGTAATCTTTGCTTTAGCTAGTTGGAATAGTGTAAAAATAACAAAAGGTATATCAATCAAAAATTTTGATATTTCAAATTTAAGCTTAGAAGAATCAAAAGAAGTATTAGTTTCTTGTCTAGATAAGGAACTTATTCCAGATTTGAAATTAGAATTTAATGATGAATATAAATTAACATTATCACCAGAGCAAATTGAATTTAAATACAATATAGAAGATGCAATAAATGAAGCTTATAGTATAGGTAGAACAGAAAATATTCTTTTAAATAACTATACATTGCTATTTACAACATTGTTTGGGAAAAATTTAGATATTAAATATACATATAATGAAGAACTATTAAATCAATTTGTTGATGATGTAAATTCTAAATTACCAGGTTTAGTAGTACAACCAAGTTATTATATAGAAGATACAAAATTAATTATAGAAGAAGGAAAAGATGGAATCGAAGTTTCTAAAGAGGAACTAAAAAAAAGTATCTTGGATTCAATTTCAAATCGAAGATTAGAGGAAGTTACTAAAGAAAATTATACTCAAACAATAAAGATCCCAACGCATAAAGTAAAAGCAAGTAACATAAATATGGATAAAATATACTCAGAAATATATTGCGAGCCACAAGATGCATATTTTGAATTAGAACCATATAAAATTTTCCCAGATGTTGATGGAGTTGATTTAGCAATAGGTTTAGAAGAAGCCAAAAAGCAAATTACAGGAGAATCACAGGAATATCAATTTGATTTAAAAATTACAAAAGCAGTTAAAACAATTAAAGATTTAGGAACAGAAGCTTTTCCATATTTGATATCATCTTTTTCAACAAGATATGATGCAAGTAATACAAATAGAAGTACAAATTTAAGAATTGCTGCTGAGAAAATTAATGGTACAGTTCTGTTACCAGGAGAAGTATTCTCATATAACAAAACTGTTGGAAAAAGAACAGTTGAAGAGGGATATAAAGATGCTAAAATTTATGCAGATGGTGGTGTAGTTGATGGATTAGCAGGTGGAATTTGTCAAATATCATCTACATTATATAATGCAGTACTTTTAGCAAATCTTGAAATTGTAGAAAGAAGAAATCATTCTTTTACTACTTCATATGTAGCTGCAGGAAGAGATGCAACTGTTGTATGGGGGGCAATAGATTTCCAATTTAAAAATTCAAGAAATTATCCAATAAAAATCGAAGCAACAGTGAAAAATGGTGTGGCTGAATTTAAAATGCATGGAATGCAAGAACAGGAAGAATATGAGATAAATATTATACCAAAAACTACAGCATCAATTCCTTATGCAACCACATATGTTCCAGATGAAACTTTAGCACCAGGGCAACAAGTTATATCTCAAGTAGGACATTTAGGATACAAAGTTACAACATATATTGTAAAAAAACTAAATGGAGCGGAAATATCAAGAGAAATACTTTCAAATGACACATATCAACCAATGAAAGCAATAGTAAGAGTTGGTCCTTAAATAAATAAGAATATAAAAGAACTAAAACTGTTAAAATAAAAAACAGTTTTAGTTCTTTTGTGTATAACCAATATAACATATAGTTGATTATGAACAATACAAACTATTTAATATTAAAAATTTTACATTTTCTTGTTTTGCAAGAATATTTTGTAAATTTTATAATAAATATTGTAATTTAGAGCTTAAAATGATATATTTATTCTGTATAAGGAAAAGTAGGTACTTTTCAAAACTTAGATATTTTAAGACAAAAAAATTATGTGTTTTTGGAGGTCTAAATGAGTAGAAGAAGAGGAAGAAGATATGATGATACTCCTAAGTTAAACAAAAAAAAGGTGTTTGCTACAATAATTGCTATAATAGTATTTATAATGATTATTGTTTCATTAAAAAATCTATTTTCTAATAATGATAATACAAAAGATGTTTCTTCATTAACAACATACTTAGTTGCTTATGAAAATAGCAAGTGGGGAGTAATAGATAATAAAGGAAATAAAATTATAGATTTTAATAATGATGAAATGGTTATTGTACCAGATAAAAATAAAGCATTATTTATTTGTGTTGAAAATGTTAATTATAGTAACGAGACATATACAACAAAAGTAATAAATGAAAAGGGAGAGAAAATCCTTACAGAATTTAATAATGTGCAACCTATAGAAAATACAGATGGTTCAAATATATGGTATGAGAGTAATATTTTAAAATATGAAAAAGATAATAAATATGGATTAATTAATTTTGATGGAAAAGAAATTATTGCTCCAGCTTATGATAATATTTATGCTTTACAAGGAATTGAAAAAAGTGTAATTGTTGAAAAGGATGGTAAAAAAGGCTTAGTTAGTACTTCTATGGGAGAAGTTATTATTCCAGTACAATACACAGATATTACAAGTTTAACAAAAAAATATGAAGATGGTTATATTGTTAAAAATGACGAAGGTAAACAAGGAATAATTTCACCAGATAAAACAATAGTATTAGAAACAGCCTATGATGAAATAAGAAATGTTACAGGAAATGGTTATTATGTTGTTGTTCAAAATGGAATTTTAGAAATTGTAAATAAAAAAGGAGAAGTTATATTAAATAGTGGATTTGAAACAGTTGTAGAGATAAATGCTGATAATTTTGTTATAACAATTGGTGGAAAATATGGAGTTATTTCTAAAACAGGACAAACTATTATAGAAGCTAAATATGAAGATTTAAAATATGCCTTTTCAGATAACTATATTGCTAAGTTAAATAATAAATACGGAATTATAAATACTTCTTCAAATGAAGTTGTTGGATTTGATTATGAAAGGATTAATTATGTAAGTGAAGCAGATTTCTTTACAGCAGAAAAAGGAAGCTTCACAACAGATATTTTAAATAGTAGTTTTGAAACTGTTTTAAATAGTATAATTGTTTCAGATTTAAATATTGATGATGGATATTTAAGAATAAGAAAAGATGGAGAATATAAGTATTATAATTTGAAATTGGAAGAAAAAACAAATAAAGACGTTTTAACAACAAACACACTTTTCCTAATAAAAGAAAATGGAAAATATGGATATGAAAATAAAAGTGGAAAAAGAATTGTAGATTGTATTTATGATGATGCAAAAGAACAAAATGAATTTGGCTATTGTGCAGTAAATAAGGACGGAAAATGGGGTGTTTTAGGATCAAATGGTGCAGTAATCCTTGAGCCAAATTTAAATTTAGATGATTATTTATATATTAACTTTATAGGTGATT
Source organism: uncultured Clostridia bacterium (assembly GCA_949482135.1). Classification (GTDB taxonomy): domain Bacteria; phylum Bacillota; class Clostridia; order TANB77; family CAG-508; genus Scatovivens. Next base: position 147,429 of record CASYFC010000004.1, on the reverse strand, counting down.
GGCATAAACATAAAGATTTACAATTAAATGTATATACAAAATAACAGAAGAAAAAAGGTAGGTAAGTTAGGTTGGAACTAATGACAAAGTATCAATATACGTATTTTATACATCCGTATATAATTGATGAAAGTAAATATAAAATGTATATTCTAAAATTATTAAAAGATAGAAAATGTTCTTATAAAACTTTCGAAAAAGAAAAAGATTTAGATATATATAATTTCTTTTTACCAGCTGTAAGATCATATTTGTTTTCAACTTTTGAATTAAGAGGCGATAAGCTTAGGAATTTTAATGACATGAAACCAGAAGAACAATGTAAAGTCTTGGAAAAAGAAAGTGTGGTACATTTTAATTATAATCTTGCTGAAGATATTCAGGGAAAAGTTGGAACAGAAAATGGTATATTCTTTAAAATTGAAGGAATAGAAATAATATGTTTTAATACCGGAATATGCTTTTTTACAATGAAGACGCATTTGGAAAATACTAACAAATTTTTCGATTTATTGGATTTCAATTATAGATTTAAAGGAATAAATTCTGAGTTTGCTTCATTAAAAGCTTTTGAGAATATAAAAATACAAACAGATACTTTTCAAGATATAAACGATATTTCAGAATTAATAAATCAAATAACAGGCATTAATACAAAACTAAATAATTCTCAAGAAAATTTAATAAATTCACAATTTTACACATATTCATATGTATGTGTTGAAACAAGTAATTGGAATGAAAAAACTAATTTCTTTAATATAGAAAATGATTTTCTAAAGTTTGCAAATGTACTTCCAAGCAATTATACATCAGATTTTAATAAAGCTAATCTTGAACATAACTTACATATAATAGAAAAATTTAAATATGTAAAAACAACAATATCAAAAACAAGTTCAAATATTATGTGTTCAGGGATAGATACATATAATTATACAAAATTACCATATGAATATGAAAATCAATATTTTTATACTTATATATTATCTTTATATAAACTAATACTATTAATGAAGCTTAATGATGATTTCAAATCATATGATACGATTATAAAAATGAAAAGAAAATTCATTAGATTTACTAAGGAAATATGGGATAAAGATGTTACACTGGATGATACAGGCTCACTATATTATAAAACTTTAAATAAAACATTGGAATTAGATTTATTATATGAAGAAATTCAAAACAAATATGAAGTAATTTATAAAGATTTGAATATAGAAAAGAATAATAACTATTATTCAATAATTGTTATATTACTTATATTTTCACTTGCATTTAATACAATTAATATCATATTCTTAATGTATTATTTATCGTAAATAAAGAGGTAACTAAAATGAAATTGTCAGTTGGAACTGATATTATAGAAATAAGTAGAATAAAACATTTAATAGATACTACTAATTTTATAGAAAGAATGTATACAAATAAAGAAATCGAGTATTGTGAATCAAAAAAAGAACAAAAGTATCAAAGTTACGCAGCAAGGTTTGCAGCAAAAGAAGCTATATATAAGGCTTTGAGCGATAGAATACCAAGTAATTATACTTGGAAAGATTTTGAAATTTTAAATTCTGTAAATGGAAAACCTGAAGTTTGTTTACATCTAGATATAAAGAACATAGATAATATTGAAATTAGTATATCACATTGCAAAGAATATGCGGTAGCATATGTTACTGCAATTTTGGAGGAAAAATAGATGGAGTTTTTTGACTCACATTCTCATTATAATGATGAGAGTTTCGATGAAGATAGAAATCAGATAATACAGCAAACATTTGATGAAGATGTTACTAGAGTAATGTGCATAGGTTATAATGTAGAAAAAAGTATGAAAGCAATTGAAATTGCTGAAAAACATGAGTTTATATATGCTTCATGTGGGATATCACCAAATGATATAGAAGATTATTCAGAAGAAAATCTATTTAAAATAGAGGAGATGTCTAAAAACAAAAAAATAGTTGCTATAGGAGAAATAGGACTAGATTATTATTGGAACAAAGAGAATAAAGATAAACAAAAAGAATTGTTTATTAAGCAAATAGATATTGCTAACAAATATAATAAACCAATAATAATTCACACTAGAGAAGCTGTTATGGATACAATTAATATCTTAAAAGAACATCCTGTAAAAAATACAGGGATTTTTCATTGTTGTCCATTAAATCAAGAGTTAATAAAAGAAGGTTTAAAATTAGGATATTATATATCTTTTACAGGTGTTATTACATTTAAAAATGCTAAACCAGAAGAAGCTGTTAAATTGGTACCTTTAGATAGAATATTAATAGAAACAGATTCACCATATATGTCTCCAGAACCACTTAGAGGGAAAAGAAATAGTTCTATAAATGTTAAAATTGTTGCTAAGAAGATAGCCGAAATTAAAGGTATTCCAATAGAAGATGTAGCAAACGCTACATATAATAATGCAAATAATGTATTTAGAATAAAAAATAAAAGAACTTAAATTTAAAAATTTAAGTTCTTTTTTTATTTATAATACTATTTTATCTTAAATAATAAAAATGTTTTTAATAAAAAAATTGGCCTCAAAATATTGATTTCGTAGGAAAAATACATAGAAAGCCTAAAAAAGTAATAAAAAAATAATAAAATAAGAATGAAACCTTCTGAAAGTCTTTCCGTAAGTGTTTTTTACAAGGTTTGGAAAAGCAGAAAAAAACTGCTATTGAAATAATTTCTAGAAATGCTATTATGTTGCTAATGAAAATATTCAAATTTCATAAAAAAACAGGGAGGATTTATTATGAGAAAGAAAATGCTGATTTCAATAGCAATAATTTTAATTATACTATTGAATTGCATCGCTCCAATTCTGCAAGTTTCTGCTGGAACAGATGTGAAAATCTTGTTTGAAAGAAACTTATATGAGTCTTTAAAAGAAGACTTGCAAAAAAGAGGTATTGAAGCTATTTATAACGATGCACAACGTACAATCATTATAAATGATGATGAAATTGCTAAAGTTACAACTCTTTCTTTGTCTAATAGTGAACTTACAGACCTAACAGGTCTTGATGTATTCACTAATTTAAATTGGCTAGATCTATCTGGAAATAAATTGACAAAAGATAGTAATTTAGAAGTTTTAAATTCATTTAATGATTTAAAATACTTAGATTTATCTTCAAATGAAATAGAAGATCTAAGTATGGTAACAAACATCAAAGATGTTGAAACATTAAACTTACACAATCAAAAATTTGATGTTGTGGAAATAATTCAAGTAGATTCATCTGAAAATTCAAATCAATATACTGGAATTACATATCCATTACCAAAAATTTTAACAGATTTTGTAGATTACATTCCATCAGAGTGGTTAATCGAAAAAAATTATTTAAAAGATCCATTAGATTATGAAACAGATGTAAATGGACAAATTGCTCCATATATACACTGGAGTGGATTTGACCATGAAAACTTAAAAGTTGTTTATGCAACAAAAACTGCAACAAGCTATTTTGTTCATAAAGGAATGGTAAAAATTAGTATAAGAGTAGTTGACTCATCAAGTACTCTATATAATTCAGAAATTAATTTATATTTCGTAACAGCTGATTCTAGCGAAAGAGGAATATATATTAAAGATGTAAATATGTATAATGCCATCAAAAAACAATTAACTAGAGGTCAAAGAGAAAATGAGGAGTTAATTAGTTATGCTGGTAACACTAATCCAAGACATATCTATAATAGATATTTTGATGAAGCTCAAACATTAGTAATAGATATAGATGATCTTGTTAATAAAATACCTAGTTTAAATCTTAGCAATAAAAGAATTGAAGATATAACAGGTATTGAAAAATTCATAGGATTAGAAACAAAAATTGATTTATCAGGAAACTATATTAAATCAATTGATAAAATTGTTGAATTAGAAAAAAATCAAGAAACAGAAGAAGCATTATTAAGACAAAGAGTTAACGCTCAAATCGCTTTAGTTGCAAAAACAGTAGCAGAAGTTGATAAAGTAAAATCAGATATTGAAAATGTAAATGGACAAATGGATACTCTTGATAAAGCTTATGCAAAATTACAAGAACAACTTACAAAATTAGAAGCAGAAAGAACACAAATAGTTAACCAAATCGCAGAAAAAACAGAACAAATTGATAGCTTAAATGAAGAAATTAGAAATTTAAAAGAAGTATCAACTGTTGAATTAGAAAATGCAATAAAAACAGCTAATGAAGAAATTGAAGCTATTCGTGCAGAAATAAATGCTAAAAATCAAGAGATTGCTAACAAAAACAAAGAAATTGCTGATTTAGAAGCAGCTAACCAAGGTGATAAAGATGCTATCCAAGCTAAAAAAGATGAATTAGAAGCTGATAAAGCAAAAGTTACATCTTTACAAACAGATATAGCAAATAAACAAGCTGAAATTAATGCTAAAAATGAAAGTCTAGCACAAGTTAAAGAAGCTATTTCTACAGATAATGTTGCAATTGCTGTTTACAATGCAGAACTTGCAGAATTAGGAGTAGAACTTGCTAAAAAACAAGAAGAAATTAGAAAATTACTAGGCGAAAATGCAGATACAGCAAATAATTCTGTTGTTATTGAAATAAATGCAAAAATTGCTGACTTAAATGCAAAAGTTACAGAATTGACAGGAAAAATGTCTGAAAATACAGCTGAAAAAGAAGCTTTAGAATCTGCAATAGCAAATCTAGAAAAAGAATTAGATCAATTAAAAGCAACAAAAATAACATTAGAAAGTGAAACAATTCCTAATTTAGAAAAAGAAATTAAAGAATTAGAAGAAGCTTTTGCTAATAATGAAAATAATAAAAGAATTGCTGAAATAAGAGCTGAAATTGATCAAATTAGAACTGTAGATATACCAAAATTAGAAACAGATATAACAGTAAAACAAGAAGCAATTACAGCTGCACAAAAACAAATTGAAGAAATCAAAAAACAAATAACAGATAAACAAGCAGAAGTTGAAAAAGCTAATAAAGAATTAGAACAATTAAATAAAGATCTTTCTGCTAAGATTGAAGAAATCAAAAAAGTAGTAGAAGAGATGAACAACAATGATAAACAAAAAGCCGAACTTAATTTAAGACTTACAGAATTAAGAACAGAATTAGAACGTTTAATGGGAATTTTAAGGGTAAGAATGAATAGACTATATACTATTTATAATAGAATAGATAGATTAGTTGGAATTATTACACCTGAGCTAAGAAATATAACAGATTTAGATTTCTATAATTTATCATTTGAAGCATCTAAATCATTGTTTGAAAGTCAAGTTTCTAAAATAGGAACTGTTGAAAAATATTTAACAACTTTTGAATCAAATTACTTAATTAAACTTTATAATATACCTACTTCTATTTCTGTAGAATCTAAGAAAACAGTTGTAAATCCAGATGGAACAACATCTGTTGTAACAGAAACTGAAGTAAAACCAATTGAAAATCCAATTTCAAAATGGTTCTCAGAACTTGCAAGCGATGAGTGGTCATTAGTTGATTATAAAGTATGGTTAAATAACTTAAGAAGAGATGATACTTATTTTGCAATGTATGCATATTGCTATATGACAAGATTATTTGAAGGAAGAACTGATTGTGTAGCAAATGGATATTGTGATTATTTAATCAAAAGATTAGAAATTGATGGTGAAGATACAACAATGTATGAGGCAGCTAAAGAAAATTATCAAGAAATTTATGCAACATATGGCGGAACAGATCATTGCGCAGGTACAGCAAGCATAACATGGTTATATGAATATGCTAAGAGAATTACTCTTGCAACTGGAGATGTTAATACATATGTATACTTACCAAGATTAAGAATATTAGATATTAGAGAAAACTTAATTGAAAATATTGATTCTATACCACAATTAACAAAATTAGTTGAATTATATGCAGGAGATAATGAAATAGTAGATATTTCAAATGTTGACTGGGCATCAGTTAACACACATCTAAGAAAATTAGACTTAAGCTTAAATGATATCAGCGTTATTGAACCATTAGAAGTTATGTCTAACTTAGAATACTTAGACTTATCTAAGAATTTAATTGAAGGTGAATTTACTTTCAAAATAGAAAAACTAGAAAAACTAAAATATATAGATTTTAGTTACAACAAAATAGAAGATATTCAAAGATTAATAAATTATTTAGCTTATGAAGCAAGACATCATGGATACAACGGAGATATTGCAGCTTTCTTAAGAAATGCAGGATATACAATTAACTTTAAACATCAACAATTAGAGATGACAATTGACAGAGTATTACCAATAGGAGATACAGAAAAAGTTGAATTACATAAAATATTTAGACAAATAGAAGAAATTGATTATGCCAACACAAGCTTCGGAATCGATAGCTTACGCGGAAATGTAACAAGTGATGGTAAATATGTTATATTAGATACAAGAACAGCAGGAAAACATGTTGCCACAGTTACAATTGTAAATACAAAAACAACTTCAAGTTTTGGATTTGGAACAACATGTATAATAACATACAGAGTTGGAACAGCTAATATGTTAAATGTTGCAGTTACACCAGAAGAAGTTGAAGTAGAAAAAGGAGCAACATATCAATTTAATGCAGAAGTAACAGGAGAAAATGTTCCTTACTCAGGAGTAGTATGGTCTGTTGTAGGAAATAATAGCGAAGGAACTACAATTTCTGAAGAAGGATTATTACAAGTAGCTGAAGAAGAATCAGCAGAAAGAATCGAAGTAGTTGCAACATCATTCTATGATGAAGCATCTGTAGGAAAAGCTACAGTAACTATTATTGATAAAAATGAAGTTAATGATCCAGAAAAACCAACAGAACCTGAGAAACCAACTGAGCCAAGCAAACCAACAGAACCTGAGAAACCAGTTGAGCCAAGTGAACCAACAGAACCTGAGAAACCATCTGAACCAAGTAATCCAACAGAACCAGAAAATCCAGGAAATCAAGATGATGACAAAGATAATGAAAATACTGGAGATACAGATAATACAAAAGAACCAGTAGCAGATATCAAATTAGGATATACAGTTGATTCTGATAACGAATATTTAACTGGAGTAAAAGCAAAAACAACTGTTACAGAATTCAAAAATCAATTACTAAAAGATACAAATTATAAAGCAGTTGTAAAATCTTCAAAAAGAGAAGTTACAACAGGATATGTAGGAACAGGAATGTTTGTACAAATCCAAGATAGAAACGGAAATGTCGTAAAAGATTCTAATGGAAATCTACTAGTTTACGAAATCGTAGTAAAAGGTGATGTAAACGGAGATGGAAATGCTGACTCACTAGATACAATTTTAATGAAATCACATAGAAGTGATGTGAAAGCTTTATCAGGTACAGCATTAGATGCAGCAGATATAAATAATGATAATTCTGTAGATATAATGGATACAAAATTATTACTATATCATAGAGCTGAAGTTAGCGGATACGACTTAAACTTTAAAAAATAATTTGAATATTTGAATATTAAAGAGAGAAAATAAAATATATCTTAAATGATAAATTCTCATGTGAAAGTGAAATTTAGGGATATTCCTTAAATTTCACTTTTTTTTATGAAAGTACTAAAATATCAATATTTTGTCAATAATATTAAATAAAAGAATTTTATTTCAAAAAAAAGGTATTGCAATTTTTATATATAAATGATATCCTTATCATGTATAAAAGCAAACAAGGAGATTGATAATATGAAAAATAAATTAATTATTTTGCAAGTTTTTGTTATAGTTGTATTAATGAGTACAAGCGTATATGCAGCAGTTCAAACAACATTAGGAGTTAAAATTTCAAATTCAACATTATATAGAGGCGATACATTTGAAGGTACTCTTACATTAAAAGATGTAAAAAATAATGAAAAAATTACTGGTATCGAAGGATATTTACAATATGATAAAAACATTATAGAAAAAGTAACTTTTGATAGTATTGTTAAAGACAAAGATAATAAAGTAAAAATTGGAGATGAAACATTAACAGTAGAAGATTTACAAAAAGATATTTCAGCATCAGGTGCGTTTGTAGGATTTAATGGTGAACCATCAACAGGAAAAGGTGATGCAAAAATTCTTATCGATTTCAATAATGCTTTAACTAAGGATACAGATTTAATAACAATTAAATTTAAAGTTAAATCAGATGCACAAATTGGTGAATTAAACGATGTTATAAAATTTACTGGATTTACAATTACAACAGAAGCAGGAAAATCTGATGAAATAGGAATAAATGTTAATTTAGCAGTTAAAGAAAAACCAGCTAATAACAACAATAATCAAGATGAAGACAAGGATAAAGATAATGACAAAAAAGAAGAAAATAAAGTTGATCAAAATACAGTTGGAAAAGTAAATTCAAATACAAATAAAGCAAATAATGCTGTAAAAAATACAAATACATCAGATAATACAGTTTCAGGAACAAAATTACCTGCAACAGGTGCTAAAATATTTATAATACCAGTAGTTGTTTTAATTGCATTAGCATATATCAGTTATAATAGATATATAAGAATGAGAGGAATTTAGGAATTTATAAAATATAAATAAAGAAAGATAACTTCATTATTAAGTGAAGTTATCTTTTTTTATGAAAAGCAAATATAATAATTTTAATGAATAGATTTATTATTTCAATACAAAAAATAATATAATGCTTATTAATAATTGAATTAATAATATTATTTTTGTATATTTATATATTTTTTCAATCTTATTTCTTCTTTTTCCTGCATCCCAATATTTCCCAAAATGTATTTCTGAATGACTAATATACTCATCTACATCATCTTTATACATACCTTTATTACTTGAATAATTATATCCAACATATTTGGTTTCTGGTAAAAGTGGTTTGTATATAGAATATATGAACCAATATGAAACTAGATTTCCTAAAAGTATAGAGACAAACCATTGTCCTAAAAGTAAAATATATTTGTTATTCAAATACATAGATAATAATTCTGGTAATTTATCTCTATTAAGATTTAATGCAATAAACAGTATATAGGATAAAATTAGTCCTATTGAAATTGTAAAGCATTGGGTTCTAATGCCAACATGTTTCATTGTTTTATCATATCTGTCTTTATTATCTTCTAACGTATTCATTAGAGTGGAATATAAATTATGTGCCTGGCTTTCTTGATTTGTCGTGTTAACATCTATTGAACAATCTCTTTCTCTAAAATAAAGTGTTGCTTCGATTTTATTATATAGATCATTCATTGTACTATTTGAACTCTTAGTAAAGAAACTAACATATATACTAATATATATACTTTGGATTCCTTTTGGATTATTTAAGTTGGTAACAAACCAGTTATAATTACTTTCTTTCATTGTTTTTCCATTTTTTAATTCAATTGTATAGTTTATAGTTGCATTACCATTTTCATATTCCCATTTTCTTTCACTAAAAGATAGATTTTTATTTTTATTAACTTCTAATTCAAATTTCCTATCATAGTTTTCTTTATAATCTTCTAAATAATCAGCAATCTTTACTATTGTTTCTAAGGGAATTTGTTTATTTAATATTTTATTATCCATGAATGTAATCTCCTTTTTATTAGTTATAATATATAACTGATTTGATTATAACATAAAATATAAAATAATAGTAATTTTTACATCTATTTCCTATAAAAAATAGATTACTTTTGTTTTAAAGTTATTGCATTAATAATTTTATATTGATATAATGAATATAATTTAATAATGGAGGAATGGATTATGATATGGGTTATAGTAATTCTAGTTGTAATAATACTTGCTATTATTGCAATGTATAATGGTTTAGTTCAAGCAAAAATGAAAACAGAAAATGCTTGGAGCCAAATTGAAGTTCAATTACAAAGAAGATTTGATCTTATTCCAAATTTAGTTGAAGCAGTTAAAGGATATATGCAACATGAAAGTGAAGTTCTTACAAAAGTTACAGAGCTTAGAACATCTTGGGCATCTGCATCAACTGTTGGAGAAAAAGCAGAACTTGATAATCAATTATCAGGAACATTAAAAACAATAATGGCTGTTACTGAAAATTATCCAGATTTAAAAGCAGATCAAAGCTTTACACAATTACAAGAAGAATTAAGAAGTACAGAAAATAAAATTTCTTATTCAAGACAATTTTATAATGATAGTGTTACAATGTATAATACTAAATTACAAGTATTTCCTACAAACATTATAGCAGGAATGTTTAACTTCACACCTGCTGATTTATTTAAAACAACATCAGAAGAGGCAAGACAAAATGTAAAAGTTGACTTCAGCAAATAGTGATAATATTTAACTATAGTGCGCTATTCTCATATAGAATAGCGTATTTTAGTATAAATATAGAAAGGATGTAATTAGTATGTATGATGATATAAGAAAAAATAAAATAAAAACAGGAATAATAGTTGCAATTTTTATGGCAATGATAAGTTGTATCGTTTATTCCATTTGTTATATATTCGGATATAGTGAATATGCTATGTTTTTTGCACTAGTATTTTCAATTATTTCAACAATTGCTACATATTATAATTGTGATAAAATAGTTCTTGCTTCTGTTAATGCAAGACCAGCAACAAAAGATGAGGATTTACAATTAACCAATATATTAGATGATTTAATGATTGCATCTGGAGTTCCAGTAAAGCCAAGATTGTATGTTGTAGATTCTGCACAGCCTAATGCATTTGCAACAGGAAGAAATCCTGAAAATGCCATAATATGTGTTACTACAGGATTAATAGAAAAATTAGAATATTATGAACTTGAGGGAGTTGTAGCTCACGAATTAGCACATATTAAAAATTACGACATTCGATTATCAGCGGTGATAAGTGTAATGGTGGGGTTTGTTATTATGCTATCAGATATGTTTGCTAGAATTTCATTTAGAAGGAGCAGAAGAGATAATGATAGCAGTAGCGGAGCTCAAGCAATAATATTAATAATTGGTTTAATATTTTTAATAATATCCCCTATAGTTTCTCAACTTATTCAGCTTGCTGTATCAAGAAGAAGAGAATTTTTGGCAGATGCAACAGCAATATCATTTACAAGAAATCCAGATGGATTAATATCTGCATTAAGAAAAATTTCGGGTGATGAAGAAGAATTAGAAACAGCAAGTAATAGCACAGCTTATATGTATATAATTACTCCATTTAAAAATAAAAGAAAAGAAAAAAGTAGTTTATTTTCAACTCACCCATCAACTACAGAAAGAATTGAAGCACTAGAAAATTTAAGATAATTTTATAAATCGCCAAAGAAGTTCAGTATCTAAATATTGGACTTCTTATATTTTTTTCTTAGGGAAATGGTCTTTTTCAAGATTGACAAACATATAAATACAGTATATAATGAAAGCGCAAATTAAGGGGGCAAAATTTATGAAAACAGACGAAAAATTATCTATAAGGATAATTAGAAAAATTGTTTTTATAAGTATTATTTTAATTTGTATACTTACAATAGGAGTTAAAGCTTCAAAATCTGATGTAAACTATGTAACTATAGTTTTTCCAGAAGGTTATGAAACTACTGTTATGACTTCAAGTGTAAAAGTATCAGATATATTAGCTGAAAATCATACAATCATATTACCAGATGAAAAAGTATATCCAGATGTTGATTCTAATATAGACTTGAGTAAGACAATTACAATTTCTAAGTTAACAGAAGAAACTGTAGTTGTTTCAGAACAAGTTGAAAGTATAACAACAGAAGAAATACTTGGAAAGTATGTAACAGTTACAGAAAAAATAATTGTAGAACAAGTTGAAATACCTTATGAAACAATAACTAAAGACGTATCAAAAGAAGGAACTGAAACAAAAGATAAAGTACTTCAAAATGGCGTTAATGGGTTAAAAGAAATTAAATATAAAGTAAAATATCAAGATGAAGTTGAAATAGAAAGAACTGTAGTTTCTGAAACTGTAATTAAAGAACCAGTAGATAAGATTATTCAGATATCAACAAAAATAACTTCAAGATCTGCAAGCAGAACAACTGCGTCTGCAGAAACTATACAAGCAAGTGTAGAAGGAATGACTCCAAAAGTTGTTAATATGAATACATCAGCTTATTGTTCTTGTGCTAGATGCACAGGAAAAACTAATGGAATTACAAGCTCTGGAGCTCAAGCTAAAGAATGGTATACAGTTGCTGCTGGAAAAGGTTATCCAATTGGAACAGTAATTTACATTCCTGCTTTAGCTAATAAACCAAATGGTGGATGGTTTGTTGTAGAAGATAGAGGTGGAGCAATATCTAATAATAGAATAGATATTTATATGGGATCTCATTCATCTGCAATAACTTTTGGAAGAAGAAATTTAGAATGTTATGTTTATGAATAAAATTAAAAGTGAAATTTAGGGACGTTCCTTAAATTTCACTTTTTTTGAATATGAAATTCTAATAACATCCATAGATTTCATATTGACAAATTCTATTTTGTGTTGTATTATACTAAAAATTATTTCTTGAGCGTTCGCTCAAAAATTTCCAAAATAAAATTAAATATCTACTAATATGAAAGGAGTGATGCTTTTGCTATCATTTGTTAAAAGCATGTGCTTACACGGTTTAGAAGGAAGAATAATTAATGTTGAAATAGATATTTCTTCTGGTATGCCATGCTGGGAGATAGTAGGTCTTCCAGATACAAATATAAAAGAATCTAAAGAAAGAGTAAGAACTGCTATTAAAAATTGTGGAATTGAATTGCTAAGTAGAAGATATATTATAAATTTATCTCCTGCAAATGTAAGAAAAACAGGTGCCATTTTGGATTTAGCAATTGCAGTTGGAATTTTAATTTCAATGAAAATGATTAAAAATACTAATATAGAAGAAACTATTTTTATTGGAGAATTATCCTTAGATGGAAAGTTAAACAAAGTAAATGGAGTTTTACCAATTTGTATAGAGGCGAAGAAAAAAGGAATAAAAAGGGTTATTTTACCAAAAGAAAATGCGGGAGAGGCTTCTATAACAGGCGAAATAGAAGTAATAGGAGTTAATAACTTAAAAGAATTAATTGATTTTTTAAATGAAAAAAAAGAGATTTTAAAAGAAAAAATTGATATAAGTAATATTTTTGAAGAAATTCAAGAAGATTTGTTAGATTATTCTGATGTAAAAGGTCATGAAATGTCTAAGAGAGCTTTAGAAATTGCTGCTGCAGGAGGACATAATTGTTTGATGTTTGGTAGTCCTGGATCAGGTAAAACTATGATGGCCAAAAGATTTCCAACTATTTTGCCAGATTTAAGTTTTGAAGAAGCATTAGAAATTACTAAAATTCATAGTATTGCTGGTATTTTAAAAAATCAGAATTTAATTTCTAAAAGACCTTTTAGAGCTCCACATCATAAAATAACAGAAACAGCTTTAATAGGTGGAGGTAGGATACCAAAACCAGGAGAAGTTAGTTTAGCTCATTTGGGTGTCTTATTTTTAGATGAACTACTTGAATTTGATAAAAAAACTTTAGAAATATTAAGAATTCCAATGGAAGATAAACAAATTAATATAACTAGACTTGAAGCTGGAGTATCTTATCCATGTAATTTTACTACTATTGCAAGTATGAATCCATGTCCTTGTGGATATTATGGAAGTAAAATAAAAGATTGTATATGTACAGAAAATCAAAGACAAAATTATAGAGCAAAACTTAGTGGGCCATTAATAGATAGATTTGATTTACAAGTACAAGTGAGCTCTATTGATTATTCTAAATTAAGAGAAAAACATGTAGAAAGTTCAGTTAGCATTAAGAAAAGAGTTAATAAAGCAAGAGAGATTCAAAGTAATAGGTATAAAAATGAAAAAATATATTCTAATTCAGAGCTTACAGCCAAAATGCTTGAAAAATATTGCTTTTTAGATAGCAAAATATTCAAAGTATTACAGGAATATCTTGAATTATATAAATTATCTAATAGAGCATATTCAAAGATTTTGAAAGTTGCTAGGACAATTGCTGATTTAGAAGGAGAAGAAAAAATATCATTAGAGCATATACTTGAAGCTATGCAATATAGAATTTTAGATAAAGAATAGAAAGGAAAGATATGGAGATTTTAAAATTAGAGAAAAAAGATTTTCCACTTAAATTACAAAAAATAAAAGACCCTCCAAAACAATTATATTACATAGGAAATATAAATTTATTATATCAAGATAGTTTTGCAATTGTTGGAACTAGAAGGATAACAGACTATGGAGTAAAAATTTGTAAAGTGTTTTCAAAAGAATTCTCATTACGAGACATACCAATTGTTAGTGGTATGGCGATAGGAACAGATACAATTGCACATAAAACTGCATTAGAATATGGAGGAGGTACAATAGCAGTTTTGGGAGGAGGACTAGAAAGAATATTTCCTATTCAAAATTATGATTTGTTTAAAAGAATTATAGAAAATGGTGGATTAGTTGTAAGTGAATATGAAAATAATGTTAAACCTAACAAAACAACTTTTCCGCAGAGAAATAGAATTGTAACTGCAATAGCAGAAGGCGTTTTAGTAATAGAAGCAGCATACAGGAGTGGAACTTCAATAACTGCGAATCATGCATGGAAACAAGAAAAAAAGGTATTTGCTATACCAGGAAAAATAGATAATTCTTTAGGAGTTGGAACAAATATTTTAATAAAGCAAGGTGCAATTTTAACAACAACAATTAGTGATATATTAATAAATTATCCACAATTTATGGATAAAAAGAGGAAAAGTAATCCTTCTCTCAAAATTAAAAAGGAATATAAGAAAATTTATCAAATTTTAAATGAATCAGCAAGCAGTATAGATGAGTTAATATGTCAAACAGATTATAAAATTGCAGATCTTTTAAAAATATTATCAAATATGCAAATAGAAAATGTTATTATTCAAGATATGGGAGTGTATAAAATAAATGAAAAATTTTCATAATAAATATACAGGAAATAAGGGGGAAGATGAAACGTGTAAATATTTAATAAAAAATAATTATAATATATTACAAAGAAACTTTCAGTGCAAAGCTGGAGAAATTGATATTATAGCTGTTGATAAAGATAGAAATGAATATGTTTTTATAGAAGTAAAAGCAAGGTTTTCTGAAAAATGTGGAAGTCCGGCAGAAGCAGTAGATGTTAATAAAAAAACACATATTATAAATGCAACTAGATATTATATATATATAAATAGGTTAGAAAAAAGAAATATACGTTTTGATGTTATAGAAGTATATTTTTATAAAAGAATTATAAATCATATAAAAAATGCATTTTATACAAGTTACTAAATTTTAATAAAGCTTAATAAATATATACTTGTTTTTTATTATCTTTATAGTTATAATAAATTTGTATAACTATGTGAAGAAAGGAACGTTTTATGAATAAAAAGGAATGGAGAAAATGGCTATATTGGTTTTCTTTTGCAGTAGCTGTAATCGCTGTATATAAAGTAATAAGTAGTGTATCTTCAATTTTTGGAGTATTTGGAAACTTTTTTCAAGTAATAGCACCATTTTTTATGGCATTACTTTTAGCATATATTTTATATATGCCTTGTAGAGGTATTGAAAATGCATTGAAAACATCAAAATTTAATTTTTTGGACAAGCATTCAAGAGGTTTAAGTGTATTTTTTACATATTTAATTACATTTTTAACAATTTTTATAATTATTAATTTTGTAATACCAAATGTTGTAACAAGTGTAAAAGATTTAATTGCCAATGTACCAAATTATTATAATAGTGCATTAGAATATTTAGAAAATTTAGATGATGATTCGCTTTTAGCAAAATTAAAAATTAATGAATATATTAGAGAGCTTCAAGAAATTGATATTTTAACAGAAGCAGTTAAATGGATAGATTTAGAAAATATAAACTCTTATATACAAGGAATTGTAGGAGCAACAAAATTTGTATTTGATTTATTTGTTACTATAGTTGTTTCTGTATACATGTTATTAGAAAGAAATGATATAAAAAGCTTTTTAGTAAATTTATCTGGAGCAATTTTTTCTAAGAAAACAAACGAATCTATTTCAACATATTTTAGAAAGACAAATAGTATTTTCTTTAGCTATATTTCAGGGCAAATAATTGATGCTGTCGTTGTAGGATTTATAATTGGAATTGCTTTAAGTATTATGAAAGTTAAATATGGAATTTTATTAGGATTCTTAGTTGGCTTATTTAATATTATTCCATATTTCGGAGCAATTTTTGCAGTTACTTTAACTATTTTAATTACAATTTTTACAGGAGGAATTGCAAAAGCGATTGCAGTAGGAATAATAATTATTATATTACAACAAATTGATGCTAATATTATTAATCCAAAAATCTTAGGAACATCTTTAAATTTAAGTCCAATACTTGTAATATTTGCTGTTTCAGTAGGCGGAAGTTATTTTGGGGTATTAGGAATGTTTTTGGGAGTTCCAGCAATTGCATTTATAAAGTTATTACTTACTAACTTTATTGAGTATAGAAATAAAAAAAGATTTGAATTAGAATTTAAATTTAAAGAATAAAAATAAAGGGGCAAATTTCTTTTAATTTGCTCCTTTTTGTTTAGCTAATTTTAAAGTTTGTAATGATATCGTTTATAAGTTTGTAATTAGAGCTAAGTGTACTAAGTGGAAATTCTATATCAATAATATAATATCCAGTATCTGTTTGTATCCATATGATTTGTAAAAAATATGCTGTATTATTATCTAAATAGTGAAAACTATAAGAATATGCTGGATTTCCGCTTATAGTTAAATCAGCTATTTCAGACAGATTTGAATATGTATTAAAAGTTTTTATATAGGATTCTCTGTCAGTAGAAACTATATTATTGAAATTTCTATTTTCAACTAATTCTTTGTGAGAAACAAAAATATCTATATTATTTTCTGTTCTTAGTTCTAAAATATAATTTTGTACAGGTTTATATTCTGAAAATCCATATTCTTTTGGTAGAAGAAGACTTATACGGTTATCATTACTCATAAAAGTTATATTTTGGTTAGACTCTTCTGTTTTTTGTTCTTCAGATTTTTTCAAATTTTTAGGAACAAGAAATACCACAATAATTAGTATTATAATGATAGCAAATATCAAAACTTTTTTTATATTTAATTCTCTATGAAACTGAAACAATTCATTCATTTTATTACCTCTTAAATTTTCAATACTAAACTAGAGCTATTATCTGATAAAATTAAGAAATAGCAATAGTTATAAGTCATATTTAATATATCTCATTTTAAAATAAAAATCAATATTAAAGATTTATTACATTTATATAAAATTTAAATTTCTAAAAAAGCAAAAAAATAAATGCTAAATCCTATAATTTTCTAAGAAAACATCTTGTAAATGCTTGACTATTTTACATATATATAATATAATATTGTAGTGATTTTATGGGATAAGTGCACCTTGTTTCATAAAATATATGTTACGAAACGTTTAATAGGAGGAATTGAGTAGGAGTGGAACTGTTTTAAAAAGATGTTTTTTGGCAGGGATTTCTTTTTATAACAACAACCTTTTATTACAAGAAGGACCTATTAAATAAAATATACATTATTACCTGCTAAATTTATTATGAAGGTGGTATTTTATTTTGAAAAAAGTTCAAGTAAAAGACGTTGTACACGAGAAATGTGTTCGTAAAACTTTTTCTAAAATAGGTGATTTTGTTGAAATACCTAATTTATTAAAAGTTCAAAAAGATTCTTATGACTGGTTCATTAAAGAAGGCTTAGGAGAAGTTTTAAAAGATGTTTCACCTATAGCTGACTATTCTGGAAACCTAGTATTAGAATTTTTTGATTACTACATGGAAGAAAAAACAAAATATTCATTAGAAGAATCAAAAGAAAGAGATGCAACTTATTCTACAAGATTACATGTTAAAGTTAGATTGATTAATCGTGAAACAGGAGAAATTAAGGAGCAAGAAATTTACTTAGGAGATTTCCCACTTATGACAGATAGTGGTACATTTGTTATAAATGGTGCAGAGAGAGTTGTAGTAAGCCAATTAGTACGTTCTCCAGGATGTTATTATGATTCTACTTATGATAAAGTAGGTAAAAAATTATATACAGCTACTGTAATGCCAATAAGAGGAGCATGGATAGAATACGAAACAGATAGTAATGATGTATTCTGGGTAAGAATTGATAGAACAAGAAAATTACCAGTAACATGCTTGTTAAGAGCTTTAGGATTAGATACAGATGAAAAAATGATAGATTTTTTCGGTGAAGAAGACAAATTATTAGCAACTATTGCTAAAGATCCTATTAAAAACTCTGATGAAGCTTTAATAGAAATCTACAAAAAATTAAGACCAGGTGAACTTCCAACAGTTGATGCTGCTAGAAATTTATTTGATGGTTTATTCTTTGATAGTAGACGTTATGATTTAGCAAAAGTTGGTAGATATAAATATAACAAAAAATTAGGTTTAGCTTCAAGAATTACAGGACATATTGCATATGAAGCAGTTGTTAATGCAGAAACAGGAGAAGTTTTAGTAGAAAAAGATGAAGTTATTTCAAAAGAAGTTGCTAAAGAAATCCAAGATAGCGGAATAAATGTTGTATATGTAAATATCGAAGGTAAAAAAGCAAAAGTTATAGGAAATGGAACTGTAGATATTAGAGCTTTTGTTGATCCACAAATAGCTGAAGATTTAAAAATCAAAGTTGATGTTAACTATGCTGTTTTACAACAAATATTAGAAATGTCAAAAAATGATAAAGAATTAAGACAAAATATAGAAGAACAAATCGAAGCATTAATTCCAAAACACGTAACAACAGAAGATATTTTAGCTTCTGTAAACTATTTACTAAATTTAGATTATAATGTTCTTATTACAGAACCATCTAAACCAAGATTAGGATTTATTGATGATATAGATCATTTAGGAAACAGACGTATTAGATGTGTTGGTGAATTATTACAAAATCAATTTAGAATTGGTTTAACAAGACTTGAAAGAGTTGTTCGTGAAAGAATGACATTACAAGATCTAGATGCTGTAACACCACAAAGTTTAATTAACACAAAACCAATTACATCATCAATTAGAGAATTCTTTGGAAGTTCTCAATTATCTCAATTTATGGATCAAACTAACCCACTATCAGAATTAACTCATAAGAGAAGAATTTCTGCATTAGGACCTGGTGGTTTATCTAGAGAAAGAGCTGGTTTTGAAGTTCGTGATATTCACTATACTCACTATGGTAGATTATGTCCAATTGAATCTCCAGAAGGACCAAACATTGGATTAATCTCTGCATTATCTACATTTGCTATTATTAATGAATATGGATTTATTGAAACACCATATAGAAAAATAAATAAAGAAACATGTCAAGTTACAGATGAAGTAACATATATGACAGCAGATGAAGAAGATCAATATATTATTTGCCAAGCTTCAGAACCACTTGATGAAAACAATTGCTTAGTAAATCAAAGAGTTAGAGTTAGAGATCGTGCTGAAATCAAAGAAATTGAAAAATCAAAAGTAGACTACATAGATGTTTCACCAAAACAATTAGTATCTGTTGGTGCTGCTATGATTCCTTTCTTAGAGCATGATGATGCTAACCGTGCATTAATGGGATCAAACATGCAACGTCAAGCTGTTCCATTAATGATTACAGATTCACCTATGGTTGGAACTGGTATTGAATATAAAGCAGCAAAAGATTCAGGAGTTATGATTCTAGCTGAAGAAAACGGTACAGTAGAAACTGTTGAAGGTGACAAAATTGTTATTAAAAATGAATTAGGAAAAAATAGAACTTATACTTTAAGAAAATTCAAGAGAACAAATGGTAGTACATGTATTAACCAAAGACCAATTGTTAAAGAAGGAGAAGTTGTTAAACGTGGAGACGTTATAGCTGACGGACCTGCTACACAAAAAGGTGAAATGGCTTTAGGTAAAAACTTACTTATCGCATTCACAACATGGGAAGGTTATAACTATGAGGATGCTATTTTGTTAAATGAAAGATTAGTTAAAGAAGATGTTTTAACATCAATGCACATCGAAGACTATGATTGTGAATGTCGTGATACAAAATTAGGACCAGAAGAAATTACGAGAGATATCCCAAATGTTGGTGAAGATTCTCTTCGTGACTTAGATGATAATGGTATTATTAGAATTGGTGCTGAAGTTAAACCAGGAGATATATTAGTTGGTAAAGTTACACCAAAAGGTGAAACAGAATTAACAGCTGAAGAAAGATTGTTAAGAGCTATCTTTGGTGAAAAAGCTAGAGAAGTTAGAGATACATCTTTAAGAGTACCTCATGGTGAAGCAGGAACAATAGTTGATGTTAAAGTATTTACTAGAGAAAATTCAGATGAATTAGCTCCTGGGGTAAATCAAGTAATTAGAATTTATATAGCTCAAAAAAGAAAAATATCTGTCGGAGATAAAATGGCTGGACGTCATGGTAATAAAGGTGTTATTTCAAGAATATTACCAGAAGAAGATATGCCATTCCTACCAGATGGAACACCAGTAGATGTTGTATTAAATCCATTAGGTGTACCTTCTCGTATGAACTTAGGACAGGTGCTTGAAGTTCACTTAGGTGCTGCTGCAAGATTATTAGGATGGAAAATGGCTACACCAGTATTTGATGGTGCAACAGAAGAAGATATAGAAACAATGCTTGAAACAGCAGGACTTGAAACAAATGGTAAATCAGTTTTATATGATGGTAGAACTGGAGAGCCTTTTGATCACCCAATTACAGTTGGTGTAATGTACATGTTGAAACTTCACCACTTAGTTGATGATAAAATACATGCTCGTTCAACTGGACCATACTCACTTGTTACACAACAACCTCTTGGTGGTAAAGCTCAATTCGGTGGACAAAGATTTGGAGAGATGGAAGTTTGGGCATTGGAAGCTTATGGTGCTGCATATACATTACAAGAAATCTTAACAATGAAATCAGATGATGTTGTTGGTAGGGTTAAAACATATGAAGCAATTGTTAAAGGCGAAAATATTCCTGAACCAGGAATTCCAGAATCATTCAAAGTTTTAATCAAAGAATTACAATCATTAGGACTTGATATAAAACTTTATACTGAAACAGATGAAGAAATTGAAATCAAAGAGCACACTGAAGATGGTTTAGACGGTGTTGAAGAAAGAATCGATGAAAGTGAGCTTGAAGAAGAAAATTTAACTGAAGTTAGTGAAGATGAACTTGAAGAAACTGAGGAAGAAGATGCAGATGAATTCTTTACTAATATATTAGATGAAGAAGATATTCCAGATGAGAAGATTTTTGAAGATTTGGATTCTTTAGATGATGATGAATAATTAAGGTTTGTAAAATAATTGTTATTCTGCGTCGTTAAAATATATTTAAAACGTGGTTACATACAAACGTATGCGTCCTTGCCTTTTAAATATATTTTGCCTAGCATAATAAACAATTCTTTTACAAACGGGTATTTTGAAATTACTTTATAAAAATTAAGATAATAAATAAAATTAAATATTATATCTTTAAAATATTTTAAATTTCAAAATAAATTGTTCAGCGGTGTATAATTTGAAGTATATTTGAAGATTTAGTAAATTATTTAATTTGCTACCTATAAAAAATAATTAAGGGGGCTACTTAAAAAGTGGAAGAATTAGAAGTTTTTAATAAGTTAAAAATTGGATTAGCTTCAGATGAGAAAATAAGAGAATGGTCTCATGGTGAAGTAAAAAAACCAGAAACAATTAACTATAGAACTTTAAAACCAGAAAAAGATGGTTTATTTTGTGAAAAAATATTTGGTCCAACAAAAGACTGGGAATGTCATTGTGGAAAATATAAAAGAGTAAGATATAAAGGTATAGTTTGCGATAGATGTGGTGTTGAAGTTACTACAGCTAAAGTAAGAAGAGAGAGAATGGGACACATCGAACTTGCTGCTCCAATCGCTCATATATGGTATTTTAAAGGTATACCAAGTAGAATTGGTTTACTATTAGATATCTCACCAAGAAGTTTAGAGAAAGTTATTTATTTTGCATCATACATAGTTACAGATAAAGGAACATCTGGATTATTAAAATGTCAAGTTTTAACAGAAAAAGAATATGTTGAAGCAGAAGAAAAATATGGTAGAGGTTCTTTCAAAGCTGAAATGGGAGCTGAAGCTATTAAAAAACTATTAGCTGAAGTTGATATTGAAAAATTATCAGAATCTTTAAAAAGAGAACTTGCTAAAGCAAGTGAACAAAGAAAAGCTAAATTAATAAAAAGATTAGATACAGTAGAATCATTTAGAGTATCTGAAAACAAACCAGAATGGATGATTATGAGTGTTATTCCTGTCATCCCACCAGAATTAAGACCTATGGTTCAATTAGATGGTGGTAGATTTGCTACATCAGATTTAAATGATTTATATAGAAGAGTTATTAACAGAAATAACAGATTAAAAAGATTATTAGAACTTGGAGCTCCAGAAATAATAGTAAGAAACGAAAAAAGAATGCTTCAAGAATCTGTAGATGCTTTAATAGATAATGGTAGAAGAGGAAGACCTGTTACAGGTGCTGGAAACAGACCTCTAAAATCATTATCAGATATGCTAAAAGGAAAACAAGGACGTTTCCGTCAAAACCTTTTAGGAAAGAGAGTTGATTACTCTGGACGTTCAGTTATCGTTGTTGGTCCAGAACTAAAAATATATCAATGTGGTCTTCCAAAAGAAATGGCTGTTGAATTATTCAAACCATTTGTTATGAAAGAGTTAGTTGGTAGAGGAATTGCACATAATATTAAAAATGCAAAAAGAATGGTTGAAAAATTAAGACCAGAAGTATGGGATATATTAGAAGAGGTTATTCAAGATCATCCTGTAATGTTAAACCGTGCTCCTACACTACACAGATTAGGTATTCAAGCATTCCAACCAATACTTGTTGAAGGTAGAGCAATCAAACTTCACCCATTAGTATGTACAGCATTTAATGCTGATTTTGATGGTGACCAAATGGCTGTTCACGTTCCTTTAACACCAGAGGCAATTGCAGAAGCAAGATATTTAATGCTTTCTACAAATAACTTACTTAAACCACAAGATGGTAAACCAGTTACAGTACCTACACAAGATATGATTTTAGGTGCTTACTATTTAACTGTTCAAATTGATGGCGAAAAAGGCGAAGGAATGTATTTCAAAGATGAAGAAGAAGCATTAATGGCTTACCAAAATGGTGATGTTGGATTACATTGTAAAGTAAAAGTTAGAAGATACAAAACTGATGAGGAAGGAAATGTAAGAAGTAAAACAATTGAAACAACAATTGGTAGATTAATTTATAACCAAGGAATTCCTCAAGATTTAGGATTTGTTGATAGAACTGATCCAGAAAAAGAATTTGATTTAGAAATCGATTTTCCAGTTATCAAAAAGAATTTAGGAAAAATTGTTGCAAACTGTATTAACGTACATGGTTTAGCAAAGAGTGCTGAAGTTTTAGATTATATTAAAGCTACAGGTTATAAATATTCAACAAGAGGAGCTATAACAGTTTCTGTTGCTGATGTTGCAGTTCCTGAAGCTAAAAAAGAAATCTTAACAAAAGCAGATAGTGATGTTACAAATATATTTAAACAATATCAACGTGGTATGATTACAAACGAAGAAAGATACAATGCTATTATTAAAGTTTGGGAAAAAGCTACTGATGATGTAACAGAAGCAATGAAAAATAATTTTGATGAATTAAACCCAATTTATATGATGGCTCAATCTGGTGCCCGTGGTAATATGAACCAATTAAGACAAATCGCTGGTATGCGTGGACTTATGGCTGATACATCAGGTAAAGCTGTTGAAATTCCAGTTAAATCTTGTTTCCGTGAAGGATTAGATTCACTAGAATATTTCATTTCTGCCCATGGTGCTAGAAAAGGTTTAACAGATACAGCTTTAAGAACAGCTGACTCTGGATATTTAACAAGAAGATTAGTTGATGTTTCTCAAGATATTATAATTAGAGAAGAAGACTGTGGAACAACTAAAGGTATAGTTGTAGAAGATATTAAAGATGGAAACCAAGTAATTGAACCATTAGAAGAAAGATTAGTTGGTAGATTCCCAGTAGAAGATATTAAAAATCCTGAAACAGGAGATTTAATAGTAGATAACAATACAATGATTTCAGATGCAATAGCTAAACAAATAGTTAAAGCAGGAATCACAAAAGTAACAGTTCGTTCTGTATTAGAGTGTAGAGCAAGACATGGTGCTTGTAGAAAATGCTATGGTATGGGATTAGCTACACGTGAAAAAGTAAATGAAGGAGAATCTGTAGGTATTATTGCTGCTCAATCAATTGGTGAGCCTGGTACACAGCTTACAATGAGAACATTCCATACTGGTGGTGTTGCTGGTGGAGATATTACACAAGGTCTTCCTAGAGTTGAAGAATTATTTGAAGCTAGAACTCCAAAAGGAATGGCAATCATTTCTGAAATTGGTGGAAAAGTTAAAATTAATGACGAGAAAAAGAGAAAAGAAGTTATTGTTACAAGTAATGATGATTCTAAAACATATACAATTAGTTTCGGTTCTAAATTAAGAGTTAAAGATGGAGATGAAATTCAAGCAGGTGATCAAATTACAGAAGGTTCTGTAAACCCAGCAGACTTACTTGCAATTAAAGGCGTTGAAGGTGTTTATACTTATGTAATTTCAGAAGTTCAAAAAGTTTATAGAAATCAAGGTGTTGATATTAACGATAAACATATTGAAGTTATTACAAGACAAATGCTTAAGAAAGTTAGAATTGAAGAACCAGGTGATTCAGAATTCTATACAGCTTCACTTGTTGACTTATTAGAAGTTGAAAGAAGAAACGAAGAATTAATTGCAGAAGGAAAAACTCCTGCAACATATAGAAGAACTTTATTAGGTATAACAAAAGCATCTCTTGCAACAGAAAGTTTCTTATCAGCAGCATCATTCCAAGAAACAACAAAAGTATTAACAGAAGCTGCTATTAAAGGTAAAGTTGATAACTTAATGGGATTAAAAGAAAATGTTATTATTGGTAAATTAATTCCAACAGGAACAGGTTTAAGACGTTATCAAGATATAAAAATAAATACAGATAATGAAAAACCAGTTTCTCAAGAAGAGGACGAAATAGAATAATATAAAAAATGAAATTTAGGGACGTTCCTTAAATTTCATTTTTTTAGAATTAAAAATTTCATGAGAAGGAGAAAAAATAATGGCAGGATATGTAATTCATTTGAGTGTTGCAGAAGAATACCTAAAAAAGCATCCTAATGCGAATGAAGACTATAATGAATTTATTAATGGAGTAATTTTTCCAGATAGTGTAAAAGATAAGTCAGAAACACATTATGGAATGCAAAGTTCAAAATCAAATTTGAATAAGTTTATAAAAGAACATAATTTAAATTCGTCATTTGAAAGAGGATATTTTTTACATCTATTAACGGATTATCTATTTTATAATAAATATTTAGACTGTATTTCTACAGAGATATACAATGATTATGATATATTAAATGATATTCTAATTCAAAAATATAGTATAATTCTTCCAGATGAAGTAAAAGATAAAGTATTTTCAAAAAATGGAGATTTAAAAATATTATCTATGGAACTTGTTGAAAATTTGATAAAAGAAATTTCTGAATATGATTTAGATATTATTGCTGATGAGGTTATTAAAGAACCTGGTAAATGGACTAAAATGAAAGATTTAAAGAGATTATAAAAATAATAACGTAAAAAAGAGCGGAGGATTTATCCTCCGCTCCTTTTGAAAAAAACTTGTAGATTTATTGCTAATCTTCGAACCGAATAGATTTCTGAACCCATTTAGGCAGGTTGTCGAAATTTTCACGACAGAAGTTTCTGAACTCGTTTGCAATTACATCCATTCTGTCACGGAAAGGATAAAATCTCCAGTTATAGAACTGGTAGCATCCTAACCATTCAGCCAAAACCTGACGAAAATGCTGCCTTGGGAAATAACAATGCGGATCGTTGGCGATAAACCAGTTGTCATCATTATCTACGTATAGCAGATAGTGATACTCACCATAGTTTACAATTTCTTCTTTCTTGATGAGAGCGGGTGTGATACCGCTACTACGGACTCCTTTCAGAAGAGGCATCTCAACAGGAGCAAGATGGAAATGAGCATGAACAATACTTGTGACATGCTTACCAGCACCATCATTTTTGGATCCTGCTTCAAAAGCCAAAACACGGCTACCATAGATAGCTTCCAGAATGCTTCTGAGATCGTTCAATACTACGAAGAATTCATCCAGCTCCTCAGGAGTGAGCCATGCAAAGCTCATGATATGACGTTTAGGAACAATCATGATATAACCAGGGAAGAATGCTCCAGTACCAGGAACGACGAAAAAGCTCTTCGTTTCATACAGGATGTGCTCAGGATTCTTGGTGTTGTGGTTGTAAATATCACATAGCAAACAGCTGTGATTAGGATCAGAAACAGCTGTACTAGAATCCTCTGTTTTGTGGTCACCGACATCTACATCATACAAGTCCAAAATTTCAGGAAAGTCTTTGATAAGATTCTTCGTACCAAGGACGGTAGAAGAGATATCGGATATCCCTGAGCTCAACCGGATGATAATCGGGTTGTATTTAGACCAGCTCATTTCATAGGCGTTGGTGAAGTATAGTGCATTCTTGTTGTAAGAAAATACAGTATCCAGAATTTCATCAGAGATGGACATGATGCGTGTGCAGGCATGGAATCCAGCCAGTATAGGGCTGACTTTCTCAATCAGAGAAGATTCGCCTAAGGCAATGATTAACCGTTGAGTTCTTTTCATATAAATACCTCCTTAGGATTTAATGGTAATATTGTATCATATTATTGAAGAAAAATAAAGTGTTTTTAACAAATTATGTAAATTTAATTTAATATTAACCAAATTTAATAATCATATCAATTGCAAACATTTACATTTTATATTATAATAATACTGATTTATAAATTTAAGTAGAAAGGAAGTATGCAAATACTTATATAATAATTATGGAAAATGAAATTATATTACCAAATTATGAACATTGTATTTTAAATACAATTACTTCAATATTAAAATATTATAATGTTGATACAAAACATAAATCATTAGAATGTTTAGACAAAATATTAGAAAAGAAATATAGAAATGTTATTTTTCTAGTTTTAGATGGAATGGGGGAACATATTTTAGGAAATATTTCTCCAAATGGATATTTTGAAAAAAATAAAATAGATTGTGTAACATCTGTATATCCTTCAACTACGACTGCAGCATTAACAACATATTATTCAGGAAAACCACCATATGAAACTGGTTGGATTGCATGGTCACAATATTTTAAAGAATATGGTAGAGCTATAGATATGTTACCTCAAAAAGAATCATATTTAAAAGAAGACATTTCAGGAGCTAGAATGAATGTTTTTAAAAATGTTGTTAATTATGAATCAATTTTTGAACAAATAGAAAAAGCTTCACCAAATGTTAAAGCATTTGAAGTAATGCCTAAATATTCAGATAGAAGAGCAAAAAGAACATTTACCGCTGACGATATTGATGAAATAATGATTAATTTAGAGACATTATGCCAGCTTCCAGGTGATAATTTCATTATGGCATATTCAGATAAACCAGACGGATTATTACATAAATTTGGAACTGATTCAGATGAAGCTAAAAATTATGTACTAGAAGCAGAAGAAAAAGTAAAAGCATTACAAGAAAAACTAGGAGAAGACACAATAATAATTATTTCAGCAGACCATGGACATAAAAATATAGAAAAATCATATTCGCTACTGGATCATCCAGAAATTATGGAATGCCTATATATGCCAATGTCATTAGAATCTAGAATTGTTGGATTTTTTGTAAAAGAGAACATGAAAAAGGAATTTGAAGAAAGATTTAATAATATTTGTGGAAATGATTTTTGGTTAATGACGACAGAGGAATTTTTAGATAAACACTTTTTAGGGTATGGTGATAAACATCCTAAAATTGATGAATTTTTAGGAAATTATGTTGCTTTATCAACATCAAGTAGTATGATTATAGTAGAAACATTTTTAGCAGAAGGAAAACCAGTAAAGAAATCAACACATTGTGGACTTTCAAAAGAAGAAATGGAAGTACCTGTAATTGTAATTAGATAAAAATGAATGTATTGATTTAAATTTGCTTATAGTATATAATAGCAAAAAATATAAATGGTTAAAATAGGAGAATCAAATGAGAAAAAAAATATTAGTAATATCAATAGTAATTTTTATAATTGTAGGATTAATTGCGTTATATTTAGTATTAAATAAAGGACATATAGGAAACTTTGGCTTAGTTAATATTGAAAATGAAAATAGTAAAGAAGAAACAATTCTTCCAAAACTTACATTAGAATTAGAAAATGAATTTTTATCATCAGCAAATAAAAAAGAAACTGTTGGAATGACTGTTTCAATTGATGGTGAAATAGTTACAGAAAATATAGAATTTGAATCATCTGATGAAAAAATAGTCAAAATAAATAAAGACAACAAGTTAGTTGCGGTAGCAGATGGAAAGGCAACAATAACAGCGAGATATGATGGTATAGAAGCAACTAAAGATATAAAAGTAATAACACCAATTAAAACAATGTCTTTTACAACTACTAATAGTACAATAAGAGTTGGTAAGGACTTACAAATGAAATTGCAAATTACACCATCTAAAGCTAGTACAGATACTTTAAAATATACTTCAAGTGATGAATCAATAGCTACAGTTAATCAAAATGGAATAGTTACAGGAATAGCTCCTGGAAAAGTAAAAATCACAGTATATGATGCATATAATGATACTGAAAAATCAGTAAATTTAACAATTAGAAAATAACAATAAAAGAAGTTCTAAATATAGTTAGAACTTCTTTTATTATATTTTAAGAAATAATTTTTATCTTAAAAAAAATTATAAAATGAGCAAAATACTTTAAAATTAAGGAGTTAACTAAGCTTTATTTGACAAAAAAGCGTGAAAGTTATATAATATAAAGGTATAATTTTGGGTATATAAAATTATAGGGGGGTTTATGCCGAATTCAAATAATAAAATATTAGATAGTTTAAATTCAAAAAATTTAATATATATTTTAGTTATAGCTATTCTTTGCATTTCTCTATGTGTATATGATTTGAGCTGGATAATACCATCAATAATAATATTTGCGCTAACAGTAACATATGCTATTTGGAGTAATGGTAAAAAGAAAACAGAAATAGAAAATCATATACAAGATATAACCTCAGATGTGACTACAGCTTCAAAAGGAAACTTAGTTAATACACCTATACCTTTAGTTTTAATCGAAACAGATGGAAATATAGTATGGAGAAGCAGAAAATTTGTTGAAGAGTTTCAAAATATAGATATAGCAACAAATTTAACTCCAATTATAAAAGAAATAAAATTAGATATAGAGAAAAATTCAGAATCAATAGAAATAATGAAGCAGTTTAATATAGACAAAAAAGTTTATAAAATTTGTGGAAGTGTTGTTAAATCAAAAAGAAGAAGCAAGAAAAGTCAAAAAGAATATGTACTTTCGCTATATTTTATTAATGAAACAAAATATAATGAACTTTTTGACGTTTATAATAAATCAAAAGCATGTATTGGTGTAGCAATGATAGACAACTATGATGAAATAGTACAAAGAATATTACCTGAAAGAAAAATAGAATTATTAGCCAAAATAGAAAAAGAAATAATAGAATGGGTAACATCTACAGGTGGATTAATAATAAAAACAGAGAGAGATTATTTTGTATATATTTTTGAACAACAATATTTAACAGAATTTGAAAAAGAGAAATTTAATATATTAGATAGAGTTAAAACAATAGAGATAGATAATAAGTTACAAGTTACTCTAAGTATAGCTATATCAAATGAAGGCAAGACAAATTATGAAAAATATAAATCAGCATTAGCTGCTATGGAAATTGTTTTAGGACGTGGTGGGGATCAAGCTGTTGTTAAAAGAGATGGAAAATACAAATTCTATGGTGGTAAAACCCTAGAAGTTGAAAAAAGAACTAAAGTTAAAGCTAGAACAATAGCACATTCTATATCAACAGCAATAAGCGAATCTGAAAATGTTATTATAATGGGACATAAAAATATAGATATAGATGCATTTGGATCTGCCTTAGGTATATATAGACTGTCAAAAACATTAGAAAAAGATTGCTATATTGTTTCTGAACCTAAAGGAAAATCACTAGGAAAATTTTTAGAGATACTTCAAAGAGAAGACGAATATAAAAATGTAGTTCTTTCTGAAAATGAAGTAAGTGATTTAATAAAACCAAATTCTTTGCTTGTAGTAGTAGATACTCACAAAACATCATATGTTGAATTTCCAGAATTACTTAACAAAATAGAAAGAAAAATAGTGATAGATCATCATAGAAAAGCACCAGATTGCATTGAGAATGTATTAATATCATTCCATGAAGTATATGCTTCTTCATCAGCAGAGCTTGTTACTGAGATTGTTCAATACTCTCAAGATAATGTTGAATTAACACTGTTAGAAGCTGAAAGTTTATATGGCGGTATCATGGTAGATACTAAAGATTTTACTTTTAAAACAGGTGTAAGAACATTTGAAGCAGCAGCATATTTAAGAAAATATGGTGTAGATATTATAAAAGTGAAAAAATGGTTCCAAGCTGATTTAGAAAGTTATAATATAATTTCGAACATTGTTAGGAATGTAGAAATTCATAATGATACAATTGCTGTTTCTGTTTTCGAACAAGAAAATAGTGACTCAAATCTTATAATTGCAAAAGCAGCAGATGAACTTTTAACAATTAGTGATATAACAGCATCGTTTGTTATGGCAAAAGTAGGAGATAAAGTATATATAAGCGGACGTTCAATTGGAGATATAAATGTTCAGTTGATTATGGAAAAATTAGGTGGTGGAGGACATATTACACTTGCTGGAGCACAGCTAGAAGGTTTCACCTTAGAAGATGCTAAAAATGAATTAATAATAAGAATTAATGAATATTTATTAGAAACTGAATAAAAAAAGAAAACCTTAGATGATTCTAAGGTTTTCTTAGTATAGTTCTTGAAATTTAAGCAAAAATATTATACAATACAAAAAGCTTATAAAGTATTAGAAACGGAGGGAAAACTATGAAAGTCATTTTAAAACAAGATATTAAAGGTGTTGGTAAAAAAGATCAAGTGATAAATGCAGCAGATGGATATGCTAGAAATTTTTTATTTCCAAAGAATTTAGCAGTACCAGCAGATACAGGAAATATGAACAATTTAAAAGCAAAAAATGAATCAGTAGAGTATAGAAAAGGTGAAGACTTAAAAGAGGCAAAACAAATTGCTGAAAAAATGAAAACAATTACTGTTAAGATTTCTGTTAAAGCAGGAGAAAACGGTAGATTATTTGGTGCAGTTACAGCAAAAGAAATTGCAGAAGCTTTGAAAAAAGATTTTGGAATAGAAGTAGATAAAAAGAAAGTATTACTTCAAGAATCAATAAAAGTTGCAGGAGCTACAAAAGTTGATATAAAATTAAATGAAGGTGTAGTAGCAAGTGTTCAAGTAATGGTAACACCAAAGCAATAAGATAAAAAACTATCTAACAATAAAAGAGGGATGTAATATGGATTTAGGAAAAATTCCACCACATGATATAGAAGCAGAACAAGCAATTTTAGGATGCATGCTAACTGATAAAGATTCTGTTATAAGTGCAATTGAAGTTTTAAAGGAAGATGCATTTTATAGAGAAGATAATAAAGCTATTTATTCAGCAATATTAGGACTTTACTCAAGAAGTGAGCCAATAGATATAATTACTGTTAAAGCAGAATTAGTAGAAACAGGTAATTTTGAACGTGTAGGAGGTCTTGAATATTTAGCAAGTTTACCAGAAAGAGTACCAACAACAGCAAATGTTGAAAAATACATAAAAATAGTTGATGAAAAATCAATGCTAAGAAAACTAATTAATACCTCAAATGAATTAGTTGCTTTAGGATATGATGAAACAGAAGAAGTAGATAACATAATGGATATGGCAGAAAAGAAAATTTTTGATTTAGCTTCTAAGAAAAACACAAAAGGATATACATCAATAAAAGATGTTTTAGTGGAATCATTTTCAAAACTAGAAGAGTTGTACAACAATAAAGGAAAAGTAAGTGGTACACCAACAGGCTTTTTAGATTTTGATAATATAACATCAGGACTACATGATTCAGATTTAATTATTGTTGCAGCTAGACCGGCTATGGGTAAATCAGCGTTTGCAATAAATCTTGCAACAAATGTTGCTGTTCAAGCTGGAAAGGGTGTTGCAATATTCAATTTGGAGATGTCAAAAGATCAAGTTGGAAACAGAATTTTATGTAGTGAAGCAATGGTAGATAGTAATAAGGTAAGAACAGGCCTTCTTGAAGATGATGATTGGGTTAAACTTGCATCTACTTTAGGTAGACTTTCAGAAGCTCCAATTTATATAGATGATACAGCTGGTATTTCTATAATGGAAATTCGTGCAAAATGTAGAAAACTTAAGCTTGAAAAAGATATAGGATTAGTTGTAATAGATTATTTGCAGTTAATTCAAGGAAGTGGAAGCAGAAATAGTAGCCGTGAGCAGGAAATTTCTGAAATTAGTAGATCTTTGAAAATTCTTGCAAAAGAATTGAATATTCCTGTTATAGCGTTATCACAGCTTTCTCGTAGTGTTGAAAAACGTGATGATAAAAGACCTATGCTTTCAGACTTAAGAGAG
This sequence comes from uncultured Clostridia bacterium, assembly GCA_949482135.1. Classification (GTDB taxonomy): domain Bacteria; phylum Bacillota; class Clostridia; order TANB77; family CAG-508; genus Scatovivens. The sequence continues at coordinate 114,416 of CASYFC010000004.1, read as the reverse complement.
TCTGGAGCTATAGAACAGGACGCGGATATTGTAATTTTCTTATATAGAGATGATTATTATAATCAAGATAGTGAAAAGAAGAATGTTGCAGAAGTTATTCTGGCTAAACATAGAGGTGGTTCAACAGGTACTGTTGATATGGCTTGGCTACCAAGTTACACAAAATTTGCGAATCTTGATAGACGTTTCTTTGAAGAACCAGGCATGTAGATTTTTCTATATGCCTTTTATTAACTTACAATTTATTTTATAAAAAAGGAAATAAAAATTATGGTAGAAGAGGGTATTTTAAATACGATTAAAAAATATAATTTAATTGAAGATGGTGATAAAATAGTTGTTGCTGTTTCTGGTGGCCCAGATTCAATAACCTTACTTGATTGTCTATATAATTTAAAAGAAAATAAGAAATTAGATTTTGAAATGGTAGTTTGCCATATTAATCATGGATTGAGAGAAAATGCTAAAATTGATGAAAAATATGTTTTAGATTACTGTAATAAGATTAATATTAAATGCTTTGTTTTACATGCAAAAGTTAAAGAAGAGGCTGAAAAACAAAAGCGCGGACTTGAAGAAATGGGAAGAATTATTAGATATGATTTCTTTGATGAAGTTGCAAAGGAAACTAATTCAAATAAAATAGCTATTGCTCATAATAGTAATGATAATGTTGAAACAATTATTATGAATATTATAAGGGGAAGTGGACTAAGTGGGTTAAAAGGTATAGAAGCTATTAGCGGAAAATATATTAGACCTCTTATTGAAACTTCAAGAGCTGATATTGAAATTTATTGTGAAGATAAAAAATTAAATCCAAGACATGATGAATCAAATGATGATAATGTTTATACAAGAAATAAAGTACGAAATATAGTAATTCCCTATATAAAAAGAGAATTGAATCCAAATATAATAGAAACAATTAATAGGTTATCTATTATAGCAAAAGATGATTTAAACTATTTAGAACTTCAAACAGAGGTAGCTTACAATAATATGCTTTTAGAGGAAAATTTTTCTAAAGAAAATGTATATAATAATGAAAAAGAGGCTAAAATTATATTAGACTTAAAGAAATTCAATAATGAGAACAAAGCGATTGAAAAACGCGTTATTTTACATGCAATAAATAAGCTATTTGGTACCACAAAAGGAATAGAAAAGATTCATATAGAAGATATAATAAAATTGTGTAATAATAACATAGGAAATAAATTTCTAACTCCAAACAAAAAAACTAAGGTGGAAATAAAAAATAAAACAATTGTTATAAAACGTCTAAAATAACGTTCCGTAAAAGGTTTGAAAAATCAAATGTTACAGAGATATTTCTTTTAAAAAAATGGGTTGAAATCCCAAATTTGCTATGCTATATTTTAGGCATACTAATAGAAATATAGGAGGATAAAAATTTGAAGAGGGGATTTAAAACATTAGCCACATGGTTAATAATAGGACTAATAATAATATGTGCTCTTAGTGGATTGTTAGGAATGTCAGATAACAAAATTAGTTATTCTGAACTTATTACTAAAATATCTTCAGGAGACATTACTAAAATAGTAATATCTGCTGACGGAGTATCTGTTACAGCATATCAAAAAGGAAAAGATGCAGCAACAGCTACAAGAGCAGATATAAATACATCAACAATTCCAAGCTTAGATGCATTTATGGAACAAATTTCAGAAAATATAGTAAATGGTCAAATAGAAGTTGAGCAAAATGAAGAGTCAATTTTTGTTGAACTATTAAGCTTAATTTCACCAGTGATTTTACTATTAATATTCTTATTATTTAGTTTTGTATTAATGAATCCAAATCAAGGTGGAAATAAATCAATGACATTTGGAAAGAGCAAAGCTAGAGTACTTAATACAACAGATACAAATAAAACAAAAGTAACATTCAAAGATGTTGCTGGTATTACTGAAGAAAAAGAAGAATTAGCAGAAATAGTAGATTTCTTAAAATCACCAAAAAAATTCACAGATATGGGAGCAAGAATTCCAAAAGGAGTTTTGCTTGTTGGTCAACCAGGTACAGGAAAAACATTGCTTGCAAAAGCTGTTGCTGGTGAAGCTGGTGTGCCATTCTTTATTATAAGCGGTTCAGACTTTGTTGAAATGTTTGTTGGTGTTGGTGCTTCAAGAGTTAGAGATTTATTTGAACAGGCTAAGAAAAATGCTCCTTGTATTATATTTATAGATGAGATTGATGCGGTTGGTCGTCAAAGAGGTGCAGGACTTGGAGGAGGACATGATGAAAGAGAACAAACATTAAACCAATTATTAGTTGAAATGGACGGATTTGCAGCTAATGAAGGTGTTATAGTTATAGCAGCTACAAATAGACCAGATGTATTAGATAAAGCTTTATTAAGAGCTGGAAGATTTGATAGACAAATTGTTGTTGGAACTCCAGATGTTAAAGCAAGAGAAGAAATATTAAATGTACACGCAAGAAAGAAAAAATTAGCAGAAGATGTTGATTTATCTACAATAGCAAAAAATACAGCAGGATTTGTTGGAGCTGATTTAGAAAATATTTTAAATGAAGCAGCTTTACTTGCTGCAAGAAGAGATAAATCTGAAATTGGAATGGCTGAAATAGAAGATGCAATGATTAAAGTTACAATGGGGCCAGAAAAGAAAACAAGAGTAATAAGTGATAAAGAGAAAAAACTTGTTGCATTCCATGAAGCTGGTCACGCAGTTGCAAGTCATTTCTTAGAAACACAAGATGATGTACATCAAATTTCAATAATTCCAAGAGGAATGGCTGGTGGTTATACAATGTATAGACCATCAGAAGATAGATCATTTATGAGTAAATCAGAAATGGAAGAACAAATCATATCACTATTAGGTGGTAGAGTTGCTGAAGCTTTAGTTTTAGGAGATATTTCTACTGGAGCAAGTAACGATATAGAAAGAGCATCTAAAATAGCAAGAGCTATGGTTACAAAATATGGTATGAGTGAAAAATTAGGAGCAATAACATTTGGTTCTGGTCAAGAAGAAGTTTTCTTAGGAAGAGATTTTACTCAACAAAAGAACTTTAGTGAAGAAACTTCTGGTTTAATAGATGAAGAAGTTAAGAAAATAATTGATACAGCATATAAAAGAACAGAAGACATTTTAAACGAACATATGGGAAAACTTCACAATGTAGCAAATGTCTTATTAGAAAAGGAAAAGATAGATGGAGAAGAATTTGAACAAATAATGAATGCTTAGATCTTCTTGAAATCAATCTAATTAAATACTAAAAATAATGGGGATAAAAATATCCTCATTATTTTTTTGTAAAGATATACGGCAGAGAGCATATAGCTCCCTGCCGTGCAACTTTTATTATTCTTCTGTGTACTTGTCGATAGTGTCGTTGATCCGTGCATAGATTGCTGTTACAGGAACTCCAGAAATTAGAAGTCGCTCAATTAGGTTGGAAATTTTGCTTAAAGTCTCATCTACCTCATCTACATGAGGTTGCTTTTTATCAGCGACAATGTCGTTAAAGTCGATAAAAAATCTGCCAGACGAGATGTCAACCTTTTGGCAGTATGCGTATGTTCCCTGCCCAGAGACCAAACCAATCTCATAGCCAACGTTGTTGAACTTGATGCAAATATAGCTTGTGTAATCCTCAGAATAGGTGGGCAGGAAGTTCTTTTCAGCATATGCTGAAAGCCCATTGAAAAAGGAACAAAGTTCAGCTACATTTTCAGAGTCTTCTTTGGGAATTGCATCAGGTTTATAGAGCCAAGTGTCGTCACTGAAAAGTGGGTAAATATTGGCGAACTTCTCAAGCCAAAGCATGTATACATTGTCTGCTACAATGCTTTTTGCCCGTTCCTGTGATTTTATCAATCCTTCAATGACATCGTTGATTCCACTACTAACATCTTTTGCCAGAGTGTTTCTTGCCTCGTAATCGTTTTTCATAGTATTACCTCCATATGATGTTGGATTTGCACACGATTTTTCTTTGGTATTCTCTCCAAAACGTAGTTATTTTTTGGAGGATATATAATTGTACATTTCAAATTATATCACATTTATGTAAACAGGTCAACAAGGAATAAAATCACAATTTTTCTTAATATCTTGACAAAAGCAATTAGTTTGATTTATAATAATCAATGTCGATATAAAATGCGCTATTAGCTCAGCTGGTAGAGCAGCTGACTCTTAATCAGAAGGTCCGCGGTTCGATCCCGCGATGGCGCACCAGAAACAGTAGAAATTAAAATCTACTGTTTTTTATTTTAATAGGAAAATCTAAATGGGATTGAAAAGGAGGACTAGAAAATAGTCCAGTGGACTATTTTCCCGACGCGGCTTGCCGATCCCGCGATGGCGCACCAGAAGAATAGATTTCTTATGAAGTCTATTCTTTTTTTGAATAAAATTAAAAAAAAAAGGAATAATACAATTTAAAAGGAAATTTTCCTGAAAGTACTTAAGAAAGGATGGTTTTTATGGGAACATTAAATCAAGTTGAACTACAAAATTTACGACACTTTATAGGAGAACAAGAAAATGCTTATTGTAAGTTTACACATTATGCAGATACAGCAGTAGATCCACAAATAAAACAAATATTAAATAAAGCTGCTCAGGATTGCTTAAATTCTAAACAAAAATTAATCTCATTTTTGGGATAGATGGAGGAAACATGGAAGAAAAATCAATAGTTAATGATGTCTTATCATCAACAAAGTCTTCTTTAAAAGATTACGAAGGAGCAATAATTGAAACTGCCAATATGGAGTTAAGACAAACACTTCAAAACTTAAGAAATTCTTCTGAAAGCTTTCAATATGAATTATTTAAGCTTGCAGAAGCAAAAGGTTATTATACTCCTGCACAAAACGCAACATCAGAGGAAATATCTAAAGTTAAATCTGAATTATCAAATTCATAAAAATTTTTTTGTGGCATCAATTCAAGTATTTATGCCACATTTTCTTTTTGTATATACAAAATAAGTATTGACATTATTTTTTAAATATTATAATCTATAGGTAATAATAAAAGTACAAAGGGGTGAGTAGCAATAACTAGTATTTTTAAAAATGTTGTAATCTGTTTAAGGGCATGGATCAAATGGATTGTCGTGCTGCTTATTGGGCTTGCAATTATAGGATTTTTAGTTTTTGTTGTTTACAGACCTATGTACAGTGTATCATTAAATGGTGATTTTATTGGATATACAGAAGATAGGAGTAAATTGCAGAAAAAAATCACTAATTATATGAATAAAGGTGATAATAATACAATTGCTTTTGTTGAAATTGATGATTTACCAGAATATAATCTTTGCTTACTAAAAAAAGGTCTTACAGCAAACGATGATGAAATATTTTCTAAAGTAATTAGTTCTGGTGTACCATATTATAAATATTATGCAATTATTGAAAATAATGAAGAAAAATATTATGTACAATCATATACAGAAGCAGAGGCTATTATAGATCAATTGAAACAGCAAAATAGTCAAAATAAAGATTCTGTAACTTATACATTAAAATATGGAACTGAGCTAAAAGAATTTACAAATAAAGAAACAGCTGTTGCTGCTTTATATAAACAAATGCCAGTTGTAAAGAAAAAAACAAAAATTGTTACTGCAAAATATGTTAATAATTCTAATTCAGCTTTAGGAATTGCATTGGCACAACCAGTATCTGGTACAATAACATCTAGATTTGGTAGAAGAAGTAGTGGAACTCATACAGGATTAGATATAGCAACATCACTTGGAACACCAATAAGAGCTGCAGCAAGTGGAACAGTAATTTATTCAGCATATAAGGGTTCTTATGGAAATTTAGTAATTATAGCTCATACTGATTCAATTCAAACATATTATGCTCATTGTAGCAAATTATTAGTTAATGTAGGCCAACAAGTAAATCAAGGAGATATAATAGCAGCAGTTGGTTCTACTGGAAACTCAACTGGACCTCATTTGCACTTAGAAATTCGTGTAAATGGAGAGGCTAGAAATCCACAATATTATTTATATAACTAAGATAAAAGTTTAAGATGGTAAATAAAATTTACCATCTTTTTTTATGGGTTAAAATTAATAAAATCTTTTATATAAATTACTTGAAAAAATACCTATATCAATATATAATATAACAGTAAAAATTTAGATTTCCGTAATAAAAATAATATTTTGTAAAAAATATGGGGGTAAAAAATATGGCAACAAAAGAAAAAAATTTTTGGATTTTATTAGTATTCCTACTTTCAGGATTAGTTGTAGGAGGACTATTAGGAATTCTAGCAGAAAGAGTTCCTTGGCTATGGTGGTTAGCTTATGGAGAAAGCTTTGGAATAACAACACCAGTAGCATTAGATTTAAGTGTATTAAAAATTACATTTAGTTTTATGATAAAAATAAATATAGCAAGTATTATAGGAATGGCTATATCAATATGGTTATATAGAAAAGTATAATTTGGCATAAAAAACAGACAGAAAGGAAAAAATGACTAATATAAAAAATATTCCAACATCAGAAAGACCATATGAAAAAATGCTGATGTATGGTGAAAGTATTCTTACAAATAGCGAGCTTCTGTCTATAATAATAAAAACTGGAACAAAAGAAAAATCTTCAATAGAAATTGCACAAGAGTTAATGAATAAAAATATGGACAATTCAAATAGTTTAAGATTTCTTCAAACAATTTCAATTCAAGAATTAAGTAAAATAAATGGAATTGGAACTGTAAAAGCAATAGAACTTAAAGCTGTTGGAGAAATTGCAAAAAGAATGTCCAATCCTTTAACAATAAATAGATTAAAAATAAAAACTAGAGATGATATTGTAAATCTTTTTATGGAAGAACTTCAAAATGAAAAGAATGAAGTTTTAAAGATTGTAATGTTAGATAATAAAAATATTATCAAAAAGATTTCTTGTATAGCAGTTGGAAATGAAAGTAATATTTTTACAAACATTAAAGCAATTTTATCTGAACCTGTTAAAGCTCAGATTCCAAAAATAATTCTTATACATAATCATCCAAGTGGTAATCCAACACCTAGTAATGAAGATATTGAATTTACAAGAAAATTAGAAAAAGCAGCTAAGCTTTTAGATATAATACTTTTAGATCATATAGTTATAGGTGATGGAATATATCAAAATATAGAATTAAGTAGCTTATAAATAGAGAGGAAGATATTAATGAATAGAAATAAGCAAACAGAAATATTAGGTGGAGTTATTACTGCCATTATATTAATATTACTAATATTTCTTTCAAATGTTGAAACAAATAAATTATCTTATTTGGAAAGTGTTGCAAGTTCAATTGTTAATCCAATACAAAGAATTGCAATGGATATAAAAAATAAGATACAAGGAAACAGTGCTTATTTCTCAAATATGGATAATATAATTGCAGAAAATGAAGAATTAAGAGAAAAAAATAGTCAGCTTGAAACAGAACTTAGAGATCTTGAAATGGTTAGAGCAGAAAATAATACATTAAAAGATTATATGAATTTATTTGAAAAATATTCAGCTTATGAAACAATACCTGCTTATGTAATTAACAGAGATGTTAGTAATTTTAGTAGTACATTAGTTTTAAATGTAGGTGCAAATGATGGAATTACAGAAAATATGACAGTTATTGCAGATAAAGGTTTAGTAGGACATGTTATTTCAGTAGCAGACAAAACTTGTAAAGTACAAGTTATAATAGATTCTGCATCTACAGTAAGTTGTACAATAAGTACAACTGCAGAAAGTATAATTTGCAAGGGAACACTTGAAAATGATCAAATATTAAGAGCTTCATATGTTCCAACAGGAGCAGAACTAATACAAGGAGATAATGTTTATACATCAGGAATTGGAGGCATATATCAAAAAGGAATAATTATAGGAACAATAAAAGAAATAATCACAACAAGTAATATCACAGATAGATATGCAATAGTTGAGCCAGCTGTTGATTTTTCAAAAATAGATACAGTTCTTGTAATTAAAGAATAGTTTATAGGAGTTCTAAAACCTAAATAAAGTGTAGCGGAGTAAAAATGAGAAAAATTGTAATAATACTTAGTTTAATAATAACTTTTTTTATAATATATTTTCTTGAAGTAAATATTTTTTCTTCTTTTACTATAGCAGGAATTAAACCAAATTTGTTTGTTATATATATACTATTTATTGGATTATATGGAACACAATTTTGGGGAATCACATTTGGCGTTATATGTGGATTAATTTTAGACTTAATATTTGAAAAAACAATAGGAGTGTCTGCTGTAATGCTTTGTGTGATTGGATATTTAGGATCTTATTTTGATAAAAACTTTTCAAAAGAGAGTAGACTAACAATTATTTTCATGGTAATAGGCTCAACAATTATATATGAACTTGGATCATATTTTTTAAATTCAATAATATTAGAATTTAATAGAGAGTTACTATATTTTACAAAGATATTAGTAGTAGAAATACTTTACAATGTTTTATTAACAATAATTTTATATCCTTTAATTCAAAAATTAGGATATGTAATAGACAGAAACTTTAAACACAATAACATAATGACACGATATTTTTAAAAATAGAAAAATCCAAAGAAACGAGGTGAGTTTGCTGAAAAGTGAATTAGAGAAATCTAATTTTAGATATAATATATTATCAACAATAGTGTATTTAGTAGGAATAATTTTACTAATGCAATTATTTAATTTGCAGATAGTAAATGGTTCAGATTATAGAGAAGATTCTAACACAAAACTAACTCGTGAAGCCAAAATAGAAGCCGCTAGAGGAAGTATAATGGACAGGAGTGGAAATGTTCTGGTTAGTACAGAAATGAAATTTTCACTTGAAATGTATAAATCTAAAACAGATGATAGTCAATTAAATGATTCAATTTTACTTATGACAAATATTTTAGAAGCTAATGGAAATTCATATATAGATAACTTTCCAATATCAATAGAGCCATTTGAGTTTCACTTTGAAACAGAAGATGAATTAATAAAGTGGAAAGAAAAATACAAAATTCCTGATGCAGCATCAGCTGAAGAAGCATTTTATTTATTTAGAGACAAATATAAAATAAACAATGACAATGTAAAAGAAATAAGGCAAATACTAGCTATAAGATATGCGATTACAACGATTGGTTATTCTACAACAAGATCAATTGAAATTTCAGGAGATATTTCAAGAGAAAGTGCTGTACAACTTCAAGAAAACTCACAAAACTTAACAGGTGTAAACATTATAGTAGAACCAACAAGAGTATATCATACAGGAAATTTAGCATCACATATTATTGGATATATGGGAAGATATTCAGAAGAAGATAAAAAATCTCTTAAAGAAGAAGGAGACAACTTTGAATATGATGTTGATGATAAAGTTGGTAAATATGGTATAGAGAAAATATTTGAAAAATACTTAAGAGGAGTAGATGGAAAAAAACAAATAGATATGTCTGTTGACGGAACAGTAACTGGTGAATATACATCACAAGAAGCAATTGGTGGTTCAGATATTGTTTTAACAATAGATGCAAACCTTCAAAGGATAACAGAAGATGCCTTAAGAAATAATATACAGAAAATTCGTGATGGAGGCTTTTCTCAACAGTTTCCAGCAGAAGGTGGAGCAGCAGTAGTTGTAAATATTAAATCAGGAGAAATACTTGCAATGGCAAGTTACCCAGATTACGAACCAGCACTATTTTATAATGGTATATCACAAGATAAAATGAATGAATACTTAGACCCAGCTGCATTAAAGCCATTATACAGTAGAGCAACACAAGGAACATATCCACCAGGGTCAATATTCAAAATGGTTACAGCAGTAGCTGCATTAGAATCTCAAGTTGTTTCTACAACGGAAAGAATAAATGATAATGGACCTTTTATTGTAGTAGATAACGATCCAGAATATCCTAATCCAAAATGTTGGTATTATAATGATTATGGAAGAGGTCATGGACCACTTAATGTAGTTGGAGCTATAATGAAATCATGTAACTATTTCTTTTATGAAGTATCAACTAGAATGGGGATAGACACTTTAGCAGATTGGGCAAATTATTTTGGACTTGGAAGAAAAACAGGAATTGAGCTTAGCGAATATAATGGTGTTCTAGCTACAAGAGATAATCTTCAAGAAAAGCAAAATAGACCTTGGTCAAAAGCAGATACAGCTTCCGCATCAATTGGTCAAGGGTTAAATGATTTTACACCAATACAAATGGCAAGATATATTACTATGATAGCAAATGGTGGACATCCAATTAATTTATCAATAGTGAAAAATGTAATTAATTCAAATGGTTCACAAGTATCACAAAATGAATTAGATGAATATGTAAGTAAAAAGTTAAATAGAGAAATTGTAGTTACAGAAGATAGAAATATTAGTGAAGAGACAATAAATGCTGTTCACGAAGGTATGAGAAGAGTTGCTGAAGATGAAGGAGGAACTGCTTATTCAATACTTAAAGATTTTGCAATAGAAATGGGAGGTAAAACAGGTTCAGCTGAGCTTACAACAGGAAATAAAGACGAGAATAAAGTTATAGCTTGGTTTGCTGGATTTGCTCCATATGATGACCCAGAAATTGCAATAGTTGTTATGGTTGAAAAAGGAGGACATGGTTCGTATACATCAGAAATTGTAAGAGATATAATGAATGAATATTTTGGAATGAATATGGAAGAAATAACAGAAGTTATGTCAGTTACAACAGAAATGGAATCTTTTAGGTAAATAGGGGGAAACATGCTAAAAAATAGTATAAAAATCAGCCAAACTACAAATGAAATTATAATAAATGTAAATGTAATTGCAGAGATTCATGAGATAATAGAAGAGCTTGAAGGTAAGCTTCCAAAGCTTAAAGAATTCTATCAAACTTCTACAATACCAATAAGAGTAACTGGAAGACTTTTTACAGACTTAGAAATAGAAAAAGTAAAAAGATTAATAAATAATCAAATTGATGTAGAAATTAAATTTGATGATGTTTCAGATTTATTAGGACTTCATGCAATAAAAAGAACCTTTGAAGCTGAAACAGATATATCTGAAACTAAATTTGTACAACATTCTTTAAGATCTGGACAAAAAGAAGAATATCCTGGAAGTCTTGTTATTTGTGGAGATGTAAATGCTGGTGCAGAAGTTATAGCTGGTGGAAATATTATGATTTTAGGTGCTTTGAGAGGGTTAGCTCATGCTGGAGCCAACCGGAAACAAAATGGCTATTATATCAGCTAATTCAGTAGATATTACTCAAATAAGAATAGCTAATTTAGTAAGAGAAGTTAGCGAAAAAGTTGAAAGATGTCCAGTATGTAAAATAGAAGCAGGAGAAATTATAATAGTTTAAAAAATAAGAAGAAATAAGGTTATGATTAGAATATAATCATAGCCTTTTTCTTTATTTAAAAAGCCGATATTGATATTTTGACTTTCCAAAATACTTAATAAGTTAGCAATTTTTATATATTGTTCTAACTTATCTTGTTTATTTTCTTCCAAGAAAGGTTTTAAAGAGTGAAGCAGTTTATTCCTAGGGCAATCACGATTTTGATTAATTTTAGATATAATATCTTTAATTTTTAAAATAGTTTCTATGTCCAAAGAAAAGTCTCCAGAAGAATCTTCTTTAAAATCATTGTTATTATTAGAGTTAGTGTTATTTGATGTGAAATTATTTAAATCAATATCTTTTTCTTTAAGTATATTTTGAAACTTAGAGAAAACCTCTGAAAAGTCTTCATTCATAGTATATCTACCCTTTCTATTTGTTATCATTTTTTAAGTTGGATTTTTCCAATATCTGTTGAGCTTTTTGTAAATTTTTTTCTAATTCAACTTTATCCATTTTAGAGATAGCAGCTAAAATTTTATTAATATCCATATTATCCAAGAGAAATACCTCCTATACCTACACATAAATGTGTTTTGTTATATTTATATACTATAATATGCTCCAAAATCCAAAAGTTGCAAAAACCTTACGGATTTATAAAGAATATCGAAAATGATGCAATACAAAATGTAATGCACAAAAATGTAATTAAAACTTAATATATAGAAGGAGTAGATTTTAAGAATATATTTCCGTAAAAGGTTACAGAGAGAATCCTTGAAACCTACCAAATAGTGGCATTTACAAAAAATAGGTTTCAGAGTAATATATTATAGTAATATAGAAAAATTACACATATTATGTTTAATCTAAAGAAAAGGGGTAGTTTATGGAAACATTGAGAACTAAAAAAAGCAAATTTTTAGTAATGTTAATCGTTTTTATGCTTTTGTTTTCAAATTTTGGATACACAATAGCTACAATAGCTACAAGTGACGAATTTGAAGTTATCAGCAAGGGCTTTTTCCAAAAAGACGAAATTAAATTTAACAGTTATTTTGTTGATGAAAATGGAAAGAAAATTGATGAAATTATTGAAAATGTAAATGGAAAAGTAAAATTAGTTGTTGAAGTTTTACCACAAGTAGAAGGATACTTAAAAAATGCTACATTAAGGGCAATATCAAGTGATGATGACAATATTAACTTCAAATTTACTAGTGTTACAGAAAATCTTTTAAAGGAATCACAAACAACTTTAAATGATGCACTTGTTAGTGATGAAAAAGAAACAGAAAATAATGGACTTTTAGATGTACTTGTTCCTGATGATAATGAAGTACCAGAAAAACCTGTAAATGATGAATCTACAAATAAAGTAGAGGAAAATACAGTTGCAGATACAACAGAAACAAATACAGTATCTGAAAGTACAAATACTGCACAAGATTCATTATTAGATTCATTAGTTGGAGAAGAAATAAATAATGGAGTTCTAAATCCTTTAACAGGAGTTGCAAATGATGCAAAAGAAAATACTTCATCAGAGGAAAATAATCCATTATTAGATGCATTACAAGAAGGAGAAATAACAAATCCTTTAGCAGAAGAGCCAAAGGCTCCAGCTGAAGATAAAAAAGAAGAAACAGAAGTACCTTCTCAAGAACAACCAACTGGTGAAACTGAAGTAATGGAAGAAGACAAATTAATAGATGAAGATGCAACAATTGAAGAAATATCAGAAAGCATTAGATTAGAAGAAGAAATTAAAAATGCTATTCTAGATATTAAGCTTGCATCAGAAAATGAAATTAATTTAACTAATATTATAGGAGATACAAAATTCGAGATTGAACTTGAATATAATCAAGAAGAGAAATTTAATGTAGCCGATTTATACAAAAATATCAAACTACAATTAAGTGGTACATATATAAATAGAAATCTTGAAGAAGTTCCAGTAGCTAAAGAAGAAGTAGTAACAGTTGGATGGGAATATACAAGGGATATTACACTTGAAAGCGAATATACAAAAATATCTCCATTTGAATTAGACGATATAAAAGGAACAATAGTAGAAAACAAAATAACAATTGCAAGAGATGTTCAAGATGAGAAATATTTACCAGTAAAATCTACAAGACTTGAAATAGTTGCACCAAAAGTTAATGGAAAAAATCCTATTGCAGTAGATGTTATTGCAAATAAATTATTAGCAACAAAGGGTGAAGATTATGGAAATGTAACTTTTGAAGAATCAAACTGGAAATACGATAATTTAAATGGAACAATAAATGTTTTTATAGAAAATACTAATAATGTTTATAGTACAGGATTAGACGAATATGTAGTTATATATAGATATGAAGATTATGTAGATAGTGAAAATTCAAACCTATCAAACAATATAAGAGCAACAGTTACAGAATATAGTGGAAAAGAAAACAACACTATAATAAAAGAAATAAAAGATGCACAAGATGTAAAAGTAGATGTTGGAGAATTAGTTACATATAGTATTGGTACAAATGAAGGAAAGATAAACAAAGCAAAAATATATGCAAACTATAATTCAGAAACACCTATATATGAAACGATATTTAAAAATCAAGTGAATGTAAACATCTTAACAAGTGATGTATTACAACAAATAAAAATTGATTGTACAAAAGATGTATACAAAGATGCATCTGGAGTTGAATTAGAAGCACAAGATATTGAATATAAAGAAATTGAATTTAATTATTCTGATATTAGCTTATTATTATCAGAAGGTGGAGAAATTGTAATAACAAATTCAGCAAATGAAACAGTATATGTTTTAAACAAAGATGTTATCACAAAAGAAAATTGTGTAATTGATTTAAATGGTGTAAATGGAATATATATATATACAAATAATGTTTTAAAGAATGGAAATTTAAATTTTGAATTAACAAAAGCAATTAAAAATTGTAATTTTGAAAAATCAATATTTAAAAGTATTACACAAATAGAAAGTAGAATTTCAGCAGAAGTAAAATATTCAAATATAGAAGATAGAATTGCTCTTCAAACAATAGCTGTAGCAAAAGATTTTGAAGAAAGCAAAACATCAGCTACATTATCAATAAACAGAGATTCATTATCAACATTAAGATCAAATGATAATGTTGAATTAAAAATAGAATTAAATAACGATAAAGAAACAAGTGATTTATATGTAAATCCAAGTTTTGAAATTGTATTCCCTAAGTATGTTAAAGAGGTAAGCATAGAATCAATCAACTTATTAAACGAATGTGGCTTGAGAGTTGGAGATTTTGAAACATATACAGAAAGTGATATTGTAAAATTAAGAATAGACCTTACAGGTACACAAACAATGTTTAGTGAAAATACAATTACAAATGGTACCAATATTGTAATTAATGCAAATATACAAGTTGATGAATATACACCAGCAAAACAAGATCAAATTAAACTTTATTATTGTAATGAAGGGGTAGCAACATATCAATCACAAACAAAATGGGCAATCAAAAAGAATATTCCAAATGGAATCTTAAAATCAACAAATGGATTTGATGCACAAGCTATAAAATACCAAGCTCCAACAGGATTAATTGCAATAAATGGTATAGTAAATTATGATGGAAATTTAAGTGAAGTAAGATCTGTAAAACAAGGAGAAGTATCAAAAGAAATTCCAATAGATGCACCTTCAAGAATTGCAACAATGGAATTATTAGCATTAAATAATACAGAGAATGTATGCTCTGATATTATTTTAATAGGTAGAACAGCATTTAAAGGAAATACAGATGCTATTTCTAACGAAGATTTAGGAACAACAACAGATACAAAAGTAATAGATAAAATTAAAGAAGGAGTACAGAACGGAAACACTGCAAAAATTTATTATTCAAGCAATCCAACAGCTAACAAAAATTTAGAGGATAAATCAAATGGATGGACAGAAGAAATTACAGATTTATCTTCAATAAAATCTTATATGATTGTTGTTGAAGGAGATATAGAAGCTGGAAGTGTTTTAAGATACTCATATGACTTTGAAATTCCAGAAAGCCTACCTTATGAAGCTAAAATTACAGGAAGTTTTGGGGCTTATTATAATAATATAAAAGAAGAGACTATTGTATATGAAACATCAAATGCAGATAAGGTTTCTTTAGAAACTGGTAAAGGTCCAAAACTTGAAGCAACTATGAGTGTAGATATTGGTGATGGTACACAAGTGTTATCAAATAGACCAATGAAATATACAATTAAAGTAGCAAATCCAGGAAGCGTAGTTGCAAATGATATAGTAGTTAATTGTAAAACACCAGTTTATACAAATTTAACAAAAAAAGAAGCATCAAAATATGGTGATTATGGATACACAATAGAAGGAAATAAAGATCTTCAACTTCCTGTGGGTACTTTAAATCCAGGAGAGAGTAAAGAAGTGTCTTATACAGTAAGAACAGGTATGAAACCAACATTAGAAGAATATGCTGAGAAAGACGAAAATGGATATTATATTATTACTGGATATGAATATGAGGAAGTTCCAAATGAAGATAATGAAAATAATCAAGATAATAATGGTGAAAATGGAGAACTTAACAATGATAATACTATAACAGTAGCAAAGCCAATAAAAGAATATATAACAGAAATGCCAAGTTTATATGTAACTAATAAAGCAACTATAACAACATCTTTAAATGCAACTCCAGTAGAAACAAATGAAGTAAAAAATGAATTAGTAAATGGAAATTTTGCTACAGAAATAAGATTGGATTTTGACAGAAGTCTAAGAAGTGGTATGGCTACAAACTTTGAATTAGTTTTAAGAAATACAGCAAAAAAAGATTTAGAAAACGTAGTAGCTGTGTTTAATGTTGGAGATATATATAGCTTTAAAAGTGGAACAATAAATGAGCAAGAAGGAAATATTGAATTTAAAGAAGATGAAGGAAAAATATATTTCTATATAGGAAATGTAAAAAAAGATGATGTTGTTTACTTAGCTACTTGTGTAATAACAAAAACAATACAAGAATTTTCTAAAACAGTAGATTGTTATTTTGATATTTTAGCAGATGGACTTCAAACAGAAAAAAGTACAGTAGTACCACAAACAGTTGATAAATCAACTTTAGAAGCAACAGATATGACAGTAAATCTTGCAGATAAAATTAATGAAACTGAAAAAGTAACAATATCAACACAAATAAAAAATATAGCTAATATAGAATGTTCAGATGGAATATTAGAAATAACAGTCCCAGACAACATTCTTATATCTAGTATTGTATCAAATGGAGTTAAATTGTCTAGTAGCACTGAAGATAATAAAACAATGATTAATTTACCTCTTATAAATGGTGGAGAAAGTATAACTGTTGATACAGTACTATTAGCAAAAAATATGCCAGGAACAGAAGATAGAGAAGTTACAGTAACAAGAACAGTTAGAAATAAAGATCAAGAAGCTATTACAATAAATCCTATAAAATTTACAGTATTAAATAATATAAAAACAGATGAAGAAAAAGAAGAACAAAGAATTGAAGACTTAAAAGAAGAAGACAAAAAAATACAAGAAGAAAATAAAAATAACAATAATAATAATAACAATAACAATAATAACAATAGTAACAATAGTAACAATAGTAATAACAATAATAATAACCAATCAAATAATAATGCAAATTCTAATAATAATAACTCAGGGAATAAAGCAGAAGAAAATGCTAATAATGCAAAACCAAATAATAATACTCAAACACCAAGCACAGAGACACCTAAACCAACTTATACAATAGAAGGTATGTCTTGGTTAGATTTAAATAAAAATGGTAGTAGAGAAGATGACGAAAAAGGTGTTAATGGAGTTAAAGTATACTTATTAACGACAAATAATAATATGTTAAAGTCTACAGTTACAAATAAAGATGGTAAATATAAATTTGAAGGAATAGAAACTGGCAAATATTTAGTAGCAGTATCTTACGATAATAATAAGTATACAGCAACTACTTATAAAAAAGCTAATATTCCAGAAGATAGAAATTCAAGTATTATAGAAAATGTTAATGAAGAAATAACAGCTGTAACAAATGAAATTATTGTTGATAATGGAAATATTAGCAATATAAATATAGGATTACAAAATAAAGATATATTTGATTTAGTAGTAAATAAATATATTTCTAAGATTACTGTTGAAACAAAAGGAAATACAGAAGTTTATGAATATGATAATTTAGAGGTTGCAAAGGTTGAAATACATTCAAAGAAAATAAATGGAGCAAAAGTAAACTTAGAATATACAGTAGCTATTGAAAATATTGGAAATATAGAAGGTTATGCAGAACAATTAGTAGACTATATAGATAAAGATATCGAATTTGACCAAAGTAAAAATGAAAATTGGTTTAAAGGAAATGATGGATATATTTATGCAAAGGATTTAAATCAAACATTATTAAAATCTGGAGAAAAGAAAGAATTCAAACTGAACTTAAGTAAAACAATGAATCCAGATAATGTAGGTGTTTATTCAAATAAAATAGCTTTACTAAAATCATATAATCAATATGATGAAAAAGAACAAAGTAATAATAATACTAGTGTTCAAAATACATTTATATTAATTTCAACAGGATATACAGTTCAAATAATAGGATTTATATCAGTAATGACAATTATAGTACTTGCTCTTTATTTAAATAGACAAAAAATAAAAAGTATAGATTTTTCAAAATTTATAACATATAAAAACAAAAATAAAAAGAAAATAAAAATTAAGAAAAATTATAAGTAAGGAGGTGAGTAGAATGAATAAAAAGGTAAAATATATTGTAATTTCAATAATTGCAGTAATGATGATAGTGCTAATAGGA
This sequence comes from uncultured Clostridia bacterium, assembly GCA_949482135.1. Lineage (GTDB taxonomy): Bacteria > Bacillota > Clostridia > TANB77 > CAG-508 > Scatovivens. The sequence goes on along the minus strand of CASYFC010000004.1, from coordinate 96,125 downwards.
TATGGATTAGTAGCTTTTGCAGAAACTACGAGTTTTGGTGCAAATGTATTAGAAGCTCCTACTGAAGCTGGACTTGGTGTTATTCAAAAAACAATAATAAAACCATATGTATATAGAGCACCAGCATATCAAAAAATTACAACATTTCCAATAAATAGAGCTGTTTTTGATAGTAGTGCAGACTTTTTCTGTGCTCAGCATGGTACTCCATATGCAAATTCAGGTAGACCAACAGTTTTAGGAAAAAGTAGTGATGATTATCATGATTCACATATAATAACAAAACATAAAGTTCCAGCAGGAGCTTCAACAAGTGATCCAAAAGGTGATATAGATACTAGTGCAGATGTTTATCTTGATGAAAATGGAAAGACAATAATGAACTTGAAAGAGCCTTATAATGGTCATAGAGAAAAAGATACAGAAACCAATCCTGTTAATACAGTATATACTAACTGGGTATATATACCACATGATTTACAATTTGATTGTGAAGAACCACCAGAGGGTAAACCAGATGCATCAACTGTAATAAGAACAAAAAATGGTGGTAGTCCAATTGAAGATGGTGGAATGGCATTTATATTAGCTTGTTACAGAGGAAGAACTACTTCATATGCATCAGATCCTAGACAACATGCTGTTTGGGACTGGCTAGGACAATTGAGTTCTAGTGGTTATAGAAGTGCTGCAGTTGCCTTTCAATTATATCATAAAGATTCAGAAGAACCTGATGTAGATACAAAACCAGCAGATAATGTTGGAACAACAATATCTGGAAGTACTTATACAGTTGGACCATTTGATATGAGTAATTATGTAAGAGCTGAAAATTATTTATATAGTGTTGGTGGTAAAATATCAATAAAAGATGGTGACGAAGATGATTTAGCAGATACTGAAATTGATATTGGTGAAGAAAATGATGTAAATCTTCAAGAAATTATTAATACTGCTGCAAATAATGGTAGTGGTTCAGATTCTGATTTAAGAGGAACAATTATACAAATAGATGCAGTTGTTACAAATGAAGCAGGAGATATAAAAAGAATAAAATTAGACGATTCTCAGATTCCTGATCCAGAGGATACATATAATATTACCCTAAATGATGCTGATATCCAAGGGTATGATGAACTATTAGATATAATATTTACATATCAAAGAGTTCATTCTTGTGGTGCGGGGACATGGTATGATGGACAACAAAAGGCAATAAACTTTAATGGATTTAGTTATACAGAGCAATCTACTTGCGGATATTCATGTAAAAACTCTTTAGGAAGTGGTTGTTGTAGCGAATGTGGTTTAAGTAAAAGACCAGGTTCAACAAGTGATCCGTATAAAGGTGTATGTACACATACATGGTATACAGGTTGTTGGAATACATATGATGGAAGTTGTGGTGGTTGCCAAGGACCAGCAGATAATCGTACGTGCCCGGGAACTCACAAAGTTCATCATAAAGGAACATTTCATAGAGAAACACATCAAGGTGATGCACCAACTGCTGGAGTATCTCCAGCATCAGGTTATACATATATGTGTGGTCATGCTCATGGTGCTTGTCATGAATTTTATTGGAATAAACCTAAAGATGATGGTGATTATGCACAGGACGGTTTTGCAGGTTCTGGATTATTAGTAACTGAACAAATTGAATACAAAGTACGTGTACATGTTCCAATGAAGACTCAAATGTCAATATATAAATATATAACTAAAGTAGACCACGTAGGTGAAGATATTAATCTTTGGGATTTAGGTGAAGACAGAAGAGAAATGACAATGGATGAAAAATATAATGATCCAGTTCCAGTTGAAAGAGGAGATTTAGTAACATATAAAATTGAATTAGTAAATGATTCAAGATTCCCAACAAGGGTAAAAGTAAAAGATCTCCTACCTGAAAATTGTGAACCACTGTATGCAAATCTGGTGGATTGTACTTTGGAAGAAATGCCAGATTGTATCAAGCTGAGTGAGTGGATTACAGTAGAAGGACATGATAAGAATATATATGAAATAAAAGTACGACCAATAAAAGATAGTGGAAAGTATACGAATATAATTGAATTTATTACTAAAAATGATACTGATCCTCATATGCAATATGATACATGGGGAGATAATGCTACTCACGGACCACATCAATATGGAAGTGTTGTAAATACAAGAAAAGATGGAGACAGAGATGTAACTACAGACTTAAAAGAAAAAGATGCAGACACATATGTAATCAAAGAATATAATGTAAGTATAGAAAAATTTATTTATGACGTAAAACATAATGAAGATGTAGATTTAGGAAGCGTTGCAGATGGACTAGATACATCAGTTATACATGATTCTGAAGAAAGAAATAGAAAAACTTTAGGAACAGAGGCTGAAAATATTAAAAAGAATAATCCTGTATATGTAGAATATGGAGATATTGTTACATATAAAATTGTTGTATATAACACAACAGATAATACAGGAACAGACTTTGATATACCAAGTAGAGATGATGAGCCATATTGGCAACCAGATAAGGTATATGTAAACTTAAAAGATAAATTACCTTTTAAATATTCTGAATTAGATGTAAAAGTAGAAGATGCGCCAGCACCAATACTATCAACATCTAGTGCCGCAGGAGCAAATGAACATACTATTTCAATAGATGCTACAGAGAGTGAAAATGGTGGAGAATTTAAAATTACAGATTTAATGGTTCCAGCAGGACAAACAAGAACTGTTACAGTAACATTAAAAGTTGAACAACATGAAAAAGGATCTATTGAAGAAAATAGAGTTGAATTTGATCCTGATGAAGAAATGAGAAATATTAATAAAGGACCAAGTGGAAGAGTAGATGATAAATTCTGCGTAATAAAAAATCATTCAACAAATCTAAAAACTAGTGATTGGTATATATTAAATAACTATAACACATTTACAGATAAATATGTTTATAAATATGATGAAAAAATGCAACACAAAAATGAAACAGAAAGATATTCACAAGGTGGATATGTTACTAATGGTGATGGAAACTCCCCAGCAGAATTAATCAAATCAAGAAGAAACGAAGCTCCAGGAACATCAACAGTAACAGATAAACATGGAATGATAGATACTGTAAAAGTTGTAGATGCAAAAGAAAACTACAAGAAAGAATTCCCAGTATCTGTAGAAAAGACAGAAACTGTAGTATATAGAATTGCAGTTACAAATGAAGCTAAGGAAGCAACAACTGTTAATACTATAAAGACTGGTAAAAAACCAGCAACTCAAGTAAGAACATCAACAGTAACAGACCATATGGAAATTGGTTTAACATTTAAAGGTGTCACTGCAGCTATATATAGTGATGCAAATGGAGAAAATAAGGTAAAAGATGTTACATCAGTTGCTTCAAATTTAGTTCAGGCAAATAAAGAAAAAGATGGAAGATACTATAATGTATATGAGTTTACAGTTGGAAATGAAACAATTGTAAATCCAGGACAAACTATTATTTATGAAGTAACAGCTTTAATAGATCAAAGTAATATGTATTTATTTGATTTAGAAAACAATGCAACATTAACAACATTAACAAATATAAACAACACAGATAATGAAGAAAGAGAAATTAAAAACCCAGATGGAAGAAATGAAGATATTTCACCACAAGACAAAGATGGATCAAGTGATTTCGTAAGAATGAAAGATTTAGTAATTGGTGGCTGGGTATGGGTTGATTTCGATAAAAATGGACTTAAAGATGATAAAGTAAGAAACGACTCAGACAAAGCATATTTCAACTTAGATGATAATGCAATGAAAAGAGATGTTGTTGTAAAATTATATAGAGTTGTTGGGGAAAATGGAGAATTAATAAGAACAACAAAAACAGATAGTACAGGATTCTATACATTTGGTAGAGGTAGTGACAACGCATTTGGATGGCGTACAAATGACTACAACTATGCAGATGGATTACCAACATCAGATACTTATAAATTAGGACAAAACTTGAGTTGGGATTATTATCAACGTGTTGAAAAAGCTACAAATAAAGATGATAATGGTAATTATCAAAAAAATAGTGTACCTATTGATTACTATATAGAATTTGAATATGATGGTGTAGTATTTAAGAGTACAGAATTCTACTCAGGAATGGATAATTTAGAAAAAGATCCAACTGTAAATAATTATGGTGAAACTAAAGATCCATATAAAACTCCAGGTGATTCAAATGCACTTGAGTTTACAGATGTTAGAGAAGAATTCAATAAAAAATATGAATATATTACATATGATAAAGCTTATGATGTAAATAAAACAAATGCTGTAAGTTTAGCATTTGATAAAACAGATCATACATCACAATTAATTGAAGATCCTTCAAGAACAATAACAGCAAGATCATTTATCAAAGCAGATACAATACAAGGAAAATATGATTCAAGTCATAAAGATTGGAATCCAGCACCTTGTATAAAATCAACAGCTAATATAAAAGATAATACAAATTTATTATGGTTATTTAGTTTTGATAGTTCAAAAGATAATAATGAAACACCAGAAACTGAATACTTAAAAGATATTAACTTAGGACTAGAACTAAGAGAAGATGTAGATATTAGTTTAAGTAAAGATGTTTATAGTGTAAAAACAACTGTAAATGGTGAACAAATGGAATATTTCTACAATAAAAATAATAGCATAAATGGAGAAATGAGTTCAGCTGAAGGCGACAAAGAAAATAGCTTATACTTAAACGACTTTATTATAAAAACACCTTATGGATTAGATTTATATGAATCTGACTATAAGATGAGAGTAGAACAATATAAAGCAAATGCCGTAAAAGCATATAAAGGTATATATGGTGAAAGTGAATTAAATGTTGAAGTAACATATAGACTAACTGTTGCCAATAAATCTATAAATGACGATGAGACTCTTCCTAAAGACAAAATGAAAGATACAAAATTAAAAGCTAAGATTAGTGAAATCGTAGATTTATATGATTCAAACTTTATAAAATATAATACTCCAGAAGATAAAATAAATGTTAAATTAACTAATAATCAAGGATACTTAGAAGATGCTACAATCAAAGTTGCAGAAGCTTGGTATTTCAAACAAGATGATGGTGGAGATTATATAATTGGAGATGGAGTATTCTCAAAAGCTTATGCTGATGATAGTGGAAATGTTTACAAAAAACCAATATTTGTAAAGGCGGATTCAACTGCTGCTGGAAGTGAAACTAGATATAAGAAAGTTGAATTAACATTAAAAAATGAATCTATGCTAGGTGAAGGTGGAAACTCTGAGAAAGAGAATTCAAATAATTTCACGGCTGATGGATATAACACATTATATATTTCAGGAATGGAAAATGATTCAGATTTAGACATTGCAGAAGGAGAAAATATAGACATTTATGTAAAATATGTATTAGATAAAGATAGCCTTGAAGTAAAAAATGAAAATGCTGATTATGAAGATACAAAAACTACAACAACAGATTCTTTTGTTGATAAAGACGGAAATGTTTTAACAACTATAAGTACAAGTTATGAAAGTACATTTAATCTTCATAGAGCATTAAAACTTAAAGATCACGTTATAGAAAAAGATGCTAAAACAGAGAGAGGTCTTGAAAATATTGCACAAATAAATCTATATTCAATATGGTATGACGATGAAAATGGTGAAAAACCAGCTTCGATAGTAGATATGGATTCAAATGCAGGTAATATTGGAAATACAAATGATGAATTAGTAGATAAATTAAAAGATAATGTTGATTCTGCAAATAGAAAAGCTACAGTAGAACAAGCTAAAGCCGATAAGGCTGGAAAATATACATCAGCAGATAATTGGGATCCATACTATGAAGATACAACTTATAAAACAGGTATTGAATTAACAGCTGATGGTACAGAATGGACAAAAGAACAAGCTAAAGAAAAGCATTCTGAATTAAATATACAAGAGTACAAGATGTTAAGAGAACTTAGTGGTATGGTTTGGGATGATGCAAGAACAGAAGCAGATGCGGCAGAGCTATTAAATTCTCAATATAGTGGAGATGGTATCTTTGATGGAGATAAGGAAAATCCTAAAGAGAAAAAAGAAAAAGCGTTAGATAATGATAACGTTCCAACAAATTATATAAATGAATTTACGAAGAATGTTGAAGATAAAACAAAAGAAAAATATGACTTTAATGTAAGAAATGCAAAAGTAGAACTTATAGAGATTGTTGAAATACCTTCTTTAGTAACAGGAACAGGAAAATCTCATTATTATGAAGAAATTCTTGGAAATGTTACATGGCAACAAGCACAACATATAAGAACAAATGCAGAAGGTCTATATACAATAAATGGATTTATTCCAGGTAAATATATAGTAAGATTTACTTATGGCGATACAATAAAAGATTTAACTAATGCAGAAATAACTTATGCAGAAACTTCTGGTATTCCTAAAGAAAATGCAGTAGATTATGCAAGAACAGATATGCAAATATTTAATGGTCAGGATTATAAAACTACTAAATATGCATATGATCTTGATAAATATGTTGCTGAGGAATCAGAAGGAGTTGCAAAAGTGCCAGTTTCAGAAAGTACAATAGATAAATATGCAGCAAGACATAATTCTAAAACAGGAGAATTAAGTGATAATGATGTTGTTATGACTGCTCTAGAAAGACCAGACTTATCAGATGCTAGAGATGATGAAATTAGAAGACTTGATGTTAATAATTATTCAGAAATAATGATTAATGAAAAAGCCGAAGTTCTAAAAGGACTAGCAAATAGTACTGGACTTGCAGAAACAAGATTAGAAGGTGATCAATCAGATAAAGGTTTGAGAATTAACTACTATAAATACTTTGAAGAGGATCAATATAAGAGTCAAAAAGAAGAATACTTAGATGAATTAACAGATAATACTTATATGGAAGCCGAAACAGTAGAATTCTTAGTAAAACCTGAAAAGCTAACTTACGAGCAAACAACAACTGAAAATTATTATACAAAATTATCTGGTGGAAAAGATTACTACTATAATGATTTAGATACAATTGTAAATAAAATTATAACAGAAAGAAAGTATAAGATTGAAAATATCGATATGGGAATTGAATATAGACCAGAAACAAATATAAGCTTAACAAAAGAAATCGATACAATTCAATTAGTTACATCAAATAATGAAATACTCGTTGACTTGAAAATGAAATCAAAAGAAGAAAATGGAGAAGTAATTCACTATATAGATGCTGAAAATTCAAAAGGTGCAGAAAATGTACAAATAGTATCAAATACATATGATGTAGATCCATTACTAAAAGGAATAATAGATGTATATGAAGAACAAAGACAAGGATTTATATATGTAGCAGTAGATAACGATATATTACAAGGTTGTAGAGTTATATTAACATATAAATTCGTAGCAGAAAACAATAGTGAAGTTGATAGAGTATCAAAACAACTAAATAATATAAGATTCTTTGCTAATAGTGATACAAATACTTTAAAATCAACTTATCCTACAGTAAATTCATTAAACACTATTTTAACATTAGATACATCTGGTAAGGATGTTGAAGGAAAAGAATATACAGCAAACAATTTCGCTAGAAATATAGTTAAATTTGATGTATATAAAGAAGATGATGAGAAAGTTGTTTATAGAAATAGACCAAAAACTATGATATTAGATGAAATAAATAACATAAATGATAGTGATGGTACAGATGGATACTTTGGTAAATATGTAGGTTATACATATTACATAGGAGAAGATCCAAACGATTTAGATGTAATCTCAGAACTAAAATTTGATGTAATTATCGACTATGTTGATACAAATCTTGAATTTGAACAAGTAACTCAATCAAATGATGTTAAATTTACAGAAGTTGGTAAAAAACCAGATTCTGAAGATGGTAGTGATTTAAGCAGTATTTTACATGAAGGTGTTATTGAACAATTTGGTATTGCAAATCAAAACTGGTCAAATAGATCAACATTACCTGCAACAAACTTATCAAGATATTTGTTTAAATTGAATAGTCCATGGGGAGCTATAAATAAATTGTTGGAATCAATTGAGGACTCATCTACAGAAAATACAAATCCAATTTTTAAAGCAGAACAAATGGCGGCAGATATGCTAACAGATATACAAGGTATTAAGTATAAATCATTAGTTATGACAGTATCAGATAAAGCTTCTGACAGTGATGATGGAAATAATAACAATCTATTCTCAAAATTCTTAAAACCAAGTGTTATAAGTGAAGAAAATTCACTTGCAACAATATACTTGCCAGTATCAAAATTATTAGCAACAGAAAATGATACAAATGATATGGTATATGAAAATATAGCAGAGGTGTCTCAATTCACAGTATTAACAGGTAGAAGAACAAATTTTGATACAACTATAGGTAATGTGGATATTCATGAAGTTCTAAAACAAAATGAAGAAAATACACCAAATGATGATCCATATGATAAATTTGGAAGTATCGAATATGTAACAGCAGCTCTAGAGACAGATACATCTTCTACAGAAACAATTACATTAACACCACCAACTGGTTTAATGAGAAATAGAAAGGTAATATTTGAAGCAATAGATACAACAAAAGATGTTGCCCAAATTGCTGTAATAGCAATTGCCGTAGTAGTTACAATACTAATTATAACAAAAATTACAATAGTAAAAATCAAGAAGAAACGTTATAAATAGGATAAATTAAGAGATGAAGACGAATAGTCTTCATCTCTTCTTTTATATGCATAGCTCCTGCATTACGCAAATAAGAAGTTTAGGAATTATTTATTTTAATATTAATATAATTATAGAGGTGATATTATTAAAATTTCACATAAAATTAACAATTAGACAAAAAAAGCGTTAAACACTATTAAATAAGAAGAAAAAAGTCGATAAAAAGTTTGAAAAAATGTCAAAAAGTTCCTAAAAGACCTTGAAAAAGTTGACATAACAGTGTATAATAAATGATGTATGATTGCCTTTAAAAGCAACGTTTTTGAAACATATAATGTAATAAAAACTTTATATTTTTTTAGTAAAAAGTTTTGAAAATGAAGTTCCGTAAAAGTTTGGAGCAAAAAAGCTTTAAAAACTTGAATTTTAGGCAATTTTAACTATTGACTACTTATAAAAAAGTAGTAAAATTATACTAATAAAATAGTAATATTAGATACTATCTCAAAAATTATTATTATGTGGGAGGAATTAAGATTATGCGTAAAAACAAAATTCTAGAAAAATTGTTAGCAATAATCCTAATATTTACACTAACTTCTGCTAATTTTGCGTTTGTTACTAAAAGCTTCGCATCAAGTTTAGCAGAGACAATATTTGGCGTAAAATCAGATACAGGACATAAAAATGTCGAATTTGAAGCTTATTTTGGAACCGAAGAAGAGAAAGAAACTTCGGTTATTAGTGATGTAAATAACGAGGAATTGGCTATTAGCATGGATTTAAATGTTAAAGATAGTGGATATTTAAAAAATGCTAAAATTGAAATTGCTGAAACAGAGGAAGGAAATGGATTAAATTTTGAACTAGCAGGTAATGAAGCAAAAGTTGAGCAAGAATTTGCTAGTGAAGAAAATTCAAATTCACTTTTAGATTCAATGGTGTCAGCTACAGAGGAAAATGACGGGTCAAGTGAACTTCTTGATGCAATGGTATCAGAAGAATTTTCAAATCCATTGTCTGATACTTTCTCAGAAGAATCTGAACAAGTAAACGAACCAGCAGAACCAGAAACAGAAGAACAACCAGTTCTTCCAGAAGGAGTTCAAAGTATTGAAGATAATGTTGTAAATTTATATCAAATATCTTCAAACAGTGAATTAAAAATTGATTTACCAATTAAATATAAAAATGAATCATTTGTGAATGAAAAGAAATTCTCAAATGATTGTTTAGTTAAATTTTCAGGTATATATGTTGATGATGATGGTGAAGAAAATGAAGTTTCAAGAGAATATACATTAAGAGTTTCTTGGAAAGATGAAAGAGAAGTAAGGGTAGAATCATCAATTGAAAAATATATAGATTATGAAAAAGGAATTATAGTACAAACATCAGTTAAAGTAGATAATTCAAGTAGTAGAAACACATTACCAGTTAAAGAATCTAATGTAATTATAGATGTACCAGAATTTTTAAATACTAGACCATCAAATGTAACTGTAGTTGCAAATAGCACTATGGGAACAAACGGACAAACTCCAGAAACAATTACATTTAATGAAAACAACTGGTACTATAATCAAGATGAAAATAAATTAGTAATCAATGTAAGTAATCAAAAACAACTTGTTACAGTTAATGAATATGAAGATGAATACTTAAAAGAAGCTGATAAGGAAGTTGTAGAAGAAGAGAGATTCTACAATGGAACAGGTATTGATGAATATTTAATTACTTATACTTATAATGATGTAGAAGCTGTAGAAGGTTCTACAATGGTTTATTCAAACATAGAAGCTAGAATGACAACATTTAGCGGTGTTGAACAAGATGAATTTATAAATATAGTAACAAATAATAATAATTATGAATTTTCATTAGAAGGTCAAACAGGAGATATAGTATCTTTATATATAGAAACAGAAACAGGAGATGTTTCTAAAGCTTATGCATATGCAAACTATAATAATAGTGAAAAATATGAAGCAGAATTAAAATCTAATACTATAGTAAACGTTTCTTATCCAGATATAATAAACGGATTAAATGTAGAAGATATAGAAAATACATATATAGATAAAGAAGGAAATAGAATTCCAACTGATGATTTATATTACAAACAAATTTCTATAGCTAAAGAAGGTTTCACAAAAATATTAGGTGACCAAGGATTTATTAGAATTCTTGATGTAAATGGAAATGAATTAGCTATTATTAATAATGAAACAGAAGTTAATGAAAGTGGATTTATAGTAGTAGGATTTGGAGAAAGATATTCAAGATTAAGTTATGAGATTTCTAAACCAATTGCAGAAGGAAACTTAATAATCAATAATGTTAAAGCAATTAAAAATTCTACATTAGATAAAGCTACATTAGCAAATGTAGCATCATTAAATACAACATCAGTAATAAGAGCAGATTATAATTATGTAGAAAATAGAGTAGATGTTGCTAGTAAAGAATCAAATGTAAATTTAAAAGATACAACATCAAAAGTAAACTTAGTTTTAGATAGAGATAATTTATCAACATTAGCTGTAAACTCAGATGTAGAAATAAGACTTGAATTAAATAACGCTATGGATACATCAGATGTTTTTGGACACTCAGTTTATGAAGTTACTTTACCAGAATCTATTGAAACAGTAGAAGTAACAAATGTAAGTATGTTATATGGTGAAGGATTAGAAATATCATCAGCAGAATTAATTGATGGTAGAATAATAAGAATTACAGTAGATGGAGTTCAAGAAGGAATTAACTCAGGTGTTTTAACAAATGGTACTAATATAGTAATTAATGCAAACTTAAAAGTTAATCTATTCACACCTGCAAAATCAGAAAGTATTAAATTAAACTATACAAACAATGAAGCAACAAGTTATACAGATAATGGAACTACTGAAACTGCAATTGCATATTCAGCACCTACAGGATTAGTTGCTGTTAACAGTATATTTAATTATGATAATGTAGGAACAACACTTACATCAGTAAGACAAGGTGAAAAAGAAGATATAATTGATATTTATGCAGAAGCAAAAAATGCAACAATGGAAGTTGTTGTAATGAATAACAATGGAAATAAAGTTTCAAACTTAGCAGTGCTAGGTAGAATACCTTTTAAAGGTGTTAAAGATATTGCTACACAAGATGATTTAGGAACAACATTAGATACAAAATTAGTTAGCGGAATTATTTCTGATGAACACAATAAAACAGAATTTAAAGTTTATTATTCAGAAAATGGTGAAGCTACAAAAGATTTAGATAATGAAGAAAATGGTTGGGTTTTAGAACCAGAAAGCTTAGAAAATATGAAATCATATTTAATAGTTCCAGTAGACGATAAATATGAAATGGAAGATGCAGAAGTTCTAAGATTTACATACAATTATGAAATACCAGCAAACTTAACTCATAATGAAAAATTTGTTGGAACATTTTTAGCATACTATACAAATAATTCAGATGTTGCTGTAACAGATGAAGAGACTGTTCCAGATAAAGTTGCTTTAACAACAGGTGCAGGACCAGAAGTTACTGTAGAAGCTACAATTAATAGAGAAACAGTAAAAGAATTTGAAGAAATTCAAATTAATTTAGTTGCTAAAAATACAGGTAGTGATAGAGCTGATAATGTTGTTATAGAACTACCATTACCAAATGAGGTTGAATACATTTCACATGAAACTAAAAAAGAAAATGCAGAAGTAAATGTTGAAAATAATGTATTAAAAGTAGCAGTTCCTTCTTTAGAAAGAGAAGAAACTTTAGAAGCTACTGTTGCTTTAAAAGTAAAAGTAGCTCCAAAAGATGGAAAATTAAACTTTATTGCTAAAGCAACTGCTAAAGATTTAGGAACAGCTGTTGAAGCTCAAGTACAAACAGTAAATGTTACATCTGCTGAGTTTGAAATTACAGAAGCAGATAGATCAGACATAGATGAAGAAGTTGTTTATATAGCAGGTAGAGAATTAAAACTTTCAATAAAAGTTAAAAATTTAACTAGAGACACACTAAAAAATGTAGTAGTAGAAAAAGTATTACCACAAGAATTTACTTTTGAAAAAGCATATGTTCTTGGATATGAAGCAGATGGAGTTACATCTTATGAAGAAATTCAAGGTACATATGATGAATCAAGTAGAAAAGTTACATTAAAAGTTGATGAATTAGAAGGTAGAAGATCAAGACAACTATATATAATTGCTAAAACAAATGGTTTATCAGATGATTCAACAAAGAAAACTGTAGGAACAACAACAACAGTTAAAGCAGATGGAACAGACACATATGAATCAAATGAATTATTATTAAATATTGCAAGTCCAGTTTTAGTAGTATCTCAAACAACTGATAGAGCAGATACATATTTAAAAGAAGGAGATGCAGTAACATATACATTTACAGTAAGAAATGATGGAGATGCTATTGCTAAAGATGTAGTTTTAACAGATCAAATACCAGAAGGTTTAAAAGTTCAAAAAGTATCTTATATAGCAAATGGAATTCCAGTAGATAGAAAAGTATCTTCAAGTTCAGAAGCTGTTGTAAGAACAGATATAGAACCTGGAAAAGAATTAGTAGCAAATGTGAAAATGCTTGCTTCAAGTTTAAATGGTGCTGAAGAAAAAACAGTTACAAATTATGCAACATTATCTTCTAGCACAATGGAAGAAACACAAACAAATTCAATTACACATATAATTGAATCAAACGAAGAATATAAAAATATATTAGCATCAGGACAAACAACTGCAACAACAACACCAAATCAAGCAACACAATCAAACATAGATAAAACATATAAAATTACAGGTATTGCATGGCTTGATTCTAATGAAAATGGTACAAGAGACGATGGTGAAGAACTATTATCTGGAATATCAGCTAAATTAGTTAATAGCGAAACTGGTGTTATCCAAAAATCTGCAACAACAGATAGTTTAGGAGCATATAGTTTTGCAGGTATCAGCAATGGAAACTATTTAATAATATTCGATTACGATACAGTAAAATATACTGTTACAGCTTACAATAAAGATGGAGTTGCAACAGGTGTTAACTCAGATGCATTAACAACTAAAGTTGAACAAGATGGTAGATCAAGAAATGCAGCTATCACAGATGTTATAACAATATCTAATGGTAGTGTATCTAATATAGATATAGGTTTAGTATTAGCAGATACATTTGATCTAAAATTAGATAAAACAGTATCAAAAGTTACAATACAAGATGGAGCAAATAGAACAACACATTCAGAATTTGATAATGTAAAATTAGCAAAATCTGAAATTGCTTCAAAATATGTAAGTGGTTCAATAGCATATATCGAATACACAATGACAGTTTCAAATGTTGGAGATGTTGCAGGATATGCTAAAAAGATTATAGATTATGTTCCAGAAGGAATGACATTTAACTCATCATTAAAAGATAACCAAGGATGGTATACAGGTACAGATGGAAATCTTTACTATACAGGATTATCTGAAACAGAGTTAAAATCTAATGAATCAAGAACAATTAAATTAGTATTAACAAAACAAATGACAGAAGACAATACAGGTCTTGTTCATAACATAGCAGAAATATATGAAGACTATAACATTTATGGTATCTCAGACTGTAACTCAACACCTGGAAATAAAGCTCAAAAGGAAAATGATTTAAGTTTTGCAGATACTGCTATATTAATAAAGACTGGAGAAGTATTTATCTATACTTCAGTAATAATAACAACAATATTATTAGGAAGCATAGTTATATTTATAGCATATAACAAGATTGTGCTATCAAAAAGAAAAGGAGGTGTTTAATATGAAAGTTAATTTAAAAAATAAGATTTCAAAATTATTTATAATTATACTAATGATATTAAGCGCTTTACTTGCTTGTAATGTATTAGCACAAGAACTAAATGAGCAAACAGAAGATAGTATAGTGTATGGAAAATTTATTATAAAATCAGAACATATACACAATTATCCAGATGGTACTTATATACCATATTCAGATTTAAATGATTATTATGATGTATTCTGTTGCCAAAAGGGTACAGCATTACCTAGTATAAGTCAAACAGAATTTACAGCTAATGGAGTAACATATTCATATCCATATTTAACAATGAGTGATATAGGAACAAAAATAGGAACTACAACAACAAGCGATGGGTCACCATTTGATGGACCTTATACACATAAAACAATAGGTAACTATAAACTAGAAGCTCATCATAAAGCAACTCCTGAAGAAGCATACATTTTATCAGAAATGATAAAAGTTGACGGAATGGGAGAATATAATGAATGCCAATTAGCATGGTGGAAAACAGAAGCTGGTAGTGAAGGAAAAAGTGATGAAGTTGCAGTAAATGCACTTAGCTTAGAAGCAAGAGCTTTTGAAGATTATATTAAACAAATTTGGGAAAATACATCTTCTTCACAATTAAAAGAGTCAGATTGTAAATATACAACAGCTAAATTTACAGACATTGATACAGGTGAAGAATATGAAGTTCCAAATGCATTTGATATTGAATACAAACCAGAATGGAATTATGAGGGAGAATGTGCAAAACCAACAGTAATGTATGATCAAACATTACAAGCATATACAGTAGGACCATTTGCAATAGATTATGTTGGTGAAACAATTCAATTTGGAGATAGAGAACAAGTTCAATTTGCTGGAATTACAGGAATGGAACTATATACAGATGCTTCAGATGATCCATTAATTTTAGGAACAGAATGGGAAATCATTTGTGAAGAAACAGTTAGAGCTGATGATATAGATTATGAATTCCCAAAATCTGGTGAAAAATTCTATATTAAACTTAACTATATAGATGGAGCTACACAAATAACAAATATTAAAACACATTTTAGATATATGAATGCAGCTGGTGAATACGATAAATTACAAGGTAAATACTTTATAGCAACTTGGGAAGAAGATTCAAAAGATAATGAAGATGAAGACGGAGAGGTTGTAAATACAACTTATTGGTTAGAATTAACAGATTTAGAAGAATTCGATTCACAAAAATTAGCATTAGGTTTAAATGGAGCTAGATGGTATCAATATACAGAGATAGATAGATCTATTGATATAAAATCTAAAAGCATTAAAATTATAAAAGAAGTCCAAAAAGATGGTAAAACAGTTGAAACAAATGATTTCTTTGATTTCAAAATAGAAGTTACAGGAGCAATTAATTCAGGAAGTGATAAATTAAGAGCAAGAGCAAATAAATCTGTAACATCACAAACATATTATTGGATGGCAGATAGCGAAGCACCAGTATATACAGTAGAAGAAATTCCAACAGATGGATATAAACTTGTAAGTATAGAAAATAATGCAGGATCTTTAGATAGTAAAGAACCAATTATTGTTAAAGCAATAAATGAGCCAACAGATATAAATACAGGAAAACTTCAAATTACTAAGGAAATCCAGAAATCAACATTAGATTCTTCAAAATTCTCTTTTGTTGGTAAACCATTCAAATTTAAAGTAACAGTAAGTGGTACATTTGATTATGATGGTCAAACATATGAGAATAAAACACTTGAATTATATCCAGAAGTAACAGCAGTTTTAGAAGGTGAAAATGGAAATCCATGGACATCAAATGAATTTACTTGGTATGATGAAGAAGCACCAGTATATACAGTAGAAGAAATTGAAGTTCCACAAGGCGCAGAGCTTGTATCAGTAAAACCATCAGCTGGTGTATTATCAAAAGATACTACAGTTGAAGTTAAAGCTGTAAACAAACATCTTGAAGAACAAGCTTCAATTGAAATAATTAAAAGATTAGAAAATTCAGATTATTTATCTGAAGAAGAAATTAAAGCTTTACAATTCTATTTCACAATTCATGTAGATGGATATGATGATGTAGAAGTAATAGCAAAAGCAAGTAGAGAAGAAGTAGATGGAAAATATGAATGGGTATGGAGAGGAGATAAAGCTCCAAACTATACTTGGTTATATGGAAATGCTCTTGCTTATACAATAACAGAACATGATAATCCAAAAGGAACATCACTTGTTTCTGCAAGTTCAGATAGTGGAGAAGTTACATTAGGTGGATCAACAGTTTCTGGTACTCTAGTTGCAAATAAAGATAAAAAATTCATAATTAAAAATACACTTGTAAATAGATATGATTATGAAAGCAATAAAGGAAAATTAGAACTAACAAAAGTAATTAATGATTCAGAAAGATTAAAAAATAGAGATTACTCATTTATAGTAACTTTAGCTGGTAAATTTAGATTTGAAGGCGAATCTGAAGAATTGTTAAAAACAGAAAGAGTAATTCAATTTACAAACGACTCATATGTTGAAATAGTAAAAGGTGAAATCAAACCAGGAACATATGTAAATATTCATATAGATGGTGGTTTAACAAATACTTGGTCAACAGATGCATTAGGAAAAGGTCAAATTGAATGGTATGGAGACAACACACCAGTTTATACAGTTGAAGAAGATTTATCTGGTAGCCGTGGTGAATATGTAAAATACAATACAGTAACACCTTCAGCTGGAAACTTAGCAAAAAATGAAACTGTAAAAGTAAAAGCTGAAAACTATGGTGATGAAGAAAGAAAAATACCAGGAAGAATTAAAATTATAAAAACTTTAGAAAATGCTGAAAAATATGATGCGAATTATATTAATTCATTAGTATTTAAATTTAAAGTTGAAGTAAATGGATATGATCCTTACACAGTAGAACTTAAAGCAGAACGTGTAGCTGATAAATTTGTTTGGGAATATGTATCTAATGACTTTTATTGGAAAGAAGGAGAAACAGCTCCTACTTATACAATAGAAGAAATTGATTTACCTGAAGGAACAGAATTTGTATCAGCTAAAGGACCAGATGGTTCAAGTGTTTCAGGTACAAAAATTACAGGAACACTAATTCCAAGTAAAAATGATGATGTATTAATTTGTACAGAAAATTCTTTTATAAACAAATTAAAACAAATTCATGAAGGAAAAATAGCAATTAAGAAAATAGTTACACATGAATCTTTAAATGGAAAAGAATTTAAATTTACATTAAAAATAAAAGGTACATTTACTTATAATGGAGAAGAAATTGTAAACGGAGAAAAAGTTGTTGAAGATATATCAATAACAGGAGGAAATATTTGGTCTTCAGACACAATTAAGTGGGATGGAGAAAATGCTCCTCAATACTCTGTAACAGAAGCTGAATCTGAAATAGCAAAACTTATAAATGTTGTAAATGGATCAGGAACTGTTTCAGATAATACTGTTAATGTAACATTTATAAACGAACCTATACAATTATCAGGACGTTTAAAAATCCATAAAACAATAAAAGATCAACCAGCAAATAGTAATGATAAATTTACATTTAAAATTACAGTTGGAGATGAAAAACCATTTGAAGTTGCAATAAAAGCTGACGAAACATATGTATCAGAAGCTTACACATGGTTTGCAACAGAAGAAGCTCCAAAATACACAGTTGAAGAAGTTAATTTACCAAAAGGAGCAAAATTCGTAAGCTTAAGTAATGAAACTGGAAGCTTAGTTAAAGATGAAACAATTGCAATAGAAGCTGTAAACCAATATGATGTTCATAGAGGTAAATTCATACTAGAAAAAGTAGTTGTTGAAGATAAAGCAAATCCAGAGGAATTACCAACATTCCAATTCAAAGTTTCAGTAACAGGTGAATTCGCTCTATCAGGAGATGAAAGCACAACATGTACGGTTTGGGAAGAAAATCCATCAATTACAGGTAATGGTACATATGAGTCACCAGAATTTGTATGGTATGGAGATGAACCACCAGTAGTTCATGTAGAAGAGCTTGATATAGAAGGTGGCTCATGGAAATTATTAGGAATTTCAAATAATGATGCAGCACTATTTGAAGATGAAACATTAAAAATAGTTGCTACAAACCAATTTAATCCAGGAATAATAATTGACTTAACATTTGAAATGGCTGGAACAGTATGGAATGACACACCACTTACAAATGATAAAAACATGGAAGGTTCAACACCTAATGGAAAATTAGATAATGGTGAATCTGGTGTTAAAGGAATAGAAGTTTACATTTATAAAGCAGGTACAGATGAACTTGCAACAATTTATGCTGATTCAAGTAAAAATGAAATAGAGCAACCTTTAATTACATCTGGTGATGGTAAATGGAATGCTCCAAGAGTCCCTGTACTAAAAGATGGAACATACGATGTAAAATTTGTATATGATGGTCAAACATATAAACCAACAACACCTTTAGTTACAGGTAGTGCAGAATCATTTAAAGGATCAAGCAATACAGGTACTAGTGGTAGAGCAGCTTGGTTAAATGACTCAATGGCTGATGATGTAAACAGAGAAGAAGTAAATAACAGATTAAAAGAAATAAAAGGAAATTCACCGATTGATGGTGCAGGAAATACTGTTGGTAAAGCAGTAGGCAGTGACGGAAGCGAAGCAAACATCCTATACGAAAAATCATCTGGTGAAAATGAAAGCAGAATAGCTTCTAAAGTTATTACTGTAGATAAAAATGGTAAAGTATTTGATTTATACAAAACAGAAGCAAGAACATCACAAGTTGGATTAACATATCCATTTGATCAAAGAATGCACCTAGAAAGCTTCGATATTATACCTAGTGAATTAGGTGTGAACTACAGATATGTATACTCAGCAACATATCCATATACATTACACATTAACTTAGGATTAGTAAAAAGAGAAATTGCTGATGTTGATGCAATCAAAGATTTAGTAGAAGCTAAAGTTGTTGTAAATGAAAGACTTTTAACATATAAATTCAATAAATTAGCTGATGTAGGAAAAGATGTTTTAACAAGAGAAGCTTACTTAAATGGAACAGACGGAAATAATAATATGGAATATCAACTAGGATTCTATAAAACAGATTATTACTATAGAGCAGAAATTTATAAGGCAAGTCAAGCATATGATTACATGCAAAACTTCTATAAGAGTATAGGTCAAACATTAGATGCAACAAACTTAGAAGTATATTTAAAATATAGAATTTCAGTTTACAATGAATCACCAAGTTATCAAGTTACAATAAATGAAATTGCAGACTATTATGATAGTACATTTGGTGAACCTATAAAAGAAGAAGTTAAAAAATATGTTCAAACAATAGATGGTAAAGAAACAAATTCTAGCGAATTAGAAACAGTTGCTAAAGCTTCATATGTTGAACCATCAGGAGCACAAGTTAACTGGAACGTAAAAGAAACAGGAATAAATGGATCTGATGGAATTTCATATAATAAAATGACTACAGATGCATTAAAAGATATGAAACTTGCTAGTGGAGAAAAAGCAGAAATGTTTGTTTACTTTAAAGTTCAACCTACAACAGTAGAGGGAATTACTAATACAATAGAACTTGCAAGCAAATCAAATGTTGTTGAAATATCAAATTACTCTACTTACAATGGTGATGGAAGTATCGCTGGTAAGATAGATACTGATTCAGCTCCAGACAATGTAAACATTAGAGATTACAACGAAAAAGCATACTATGAAGATGATACAGATTCTGCTCCAATATTACAATTAAAATTATATACAGAAAATGCAGAAAGAAGCATATCAGGTTATGCTTGGGAAGATAAACCAGAAAAGAACGAAGATACTAATACAGTAACAGGAAATGGCTTATATGATGAAGGTGATGAAGCGTTAATTGGTGGTTTAACAACAGAATTAGTTGAAAAAATAAAAGTACCATCAGATGGAGGCTATGCAGAATATGATTTCTTATGGCCAACAAATGAAAACTTAGCTTGTTTAGGTGGTAGAACAGTAGAAGATTTAACAGGATTTGACAGTATCACAGAAACATCAAGAGAAGTTGGAGATGGAGAAGGATCAAAAGTAGGTTCATACGAATTTACAGGTATACCGGTAGGTAATTACATTGTAAGATTTATGTATGGAAATGATAAATCAGAATTAGATGATACATTTGGAGTAACAGGAGATCCAGTTGCGTTAAATGCAGATTCTAGTAAATTTGCATCTGATGAAAATATATTAGTAGCTAATTATGATGAAGATATATATAAAACAACAGCTGCTGTATACAATGGTCAAGATTTTAAATCAACACTATATCAAGTAAAAAATAGTGAAGAAAAAACAGAATGGCATAACTTAAAAGATTATACAGATTATAATACAGATTCAGACTTCGTAGAAAACGAAGCTAGAAGATTAGAATCTATGGCAAATACAACAATTATCACAAATGTAAATGGAACTGTTTTAGCAACAGCTAATAACTATAGTACATTAGAAGGTAATGATCCAGCAAACTATGATGCATCTGCCAACCACGCAGAATTATATAAAAATACTTATATGATTGCAGATAGTGGAAAAATTAACTTCAATTTAGAAAACATCCAAATCAATAGTGAAAATAGTGCTATAAAGAACTATGAAATTGAAACTGTTGAAAAAGCAAATGAAGATGGTTCTATAAAAGTTATAGCTTACGAAAGAGCAAATGCATATGAAGTAAATGATGTTGCATTCGGTTTAATTAGAAGAGCTGAAACAAACATTGTTTTAGATAAAGAAATTAAAACAATAAAATTAACAACAAACGATAACAGAGTAATATTTGATGCAGAATATGATATTGATTACAAAGTTGAATCTTTAAGTGCAAGAGAATTAGCTGATAAAGTAATTGTTGCAGATTTAGGAAGAGGACTATTTAGAAATAAATATCTAGTTGCAGATGTTAAATTATCACAAGTAAATTCAATCGGAACAGATGTAATGCAAGCATTAGATAAAGCTGAAAACAAACTAACAAACGATGAACAATTTGGTTCAGGAACACAAAACTTCAGATTTATCAATGTTGACGATACAATCTTACAAGGTACAACAATAGAAATTGGATATCAATTAACAGCATTAAATGTTGGTGAAACAGATACAGTAAGTCCAAGACTTGCAAATATTGCTACAGAAGAAATACTAGATGACGATGGAAATGTACTATCAACAGCATCTAAGATTAAAATGCTAGCACAAGAAGTTGAAAATGAAAGAAAGACATTCTCAAGTAATCCACAAGATGTTAAAACATTAGACTTAGGAAAATATATTGGTAGAGCATTCTACACAGGAGACACATCAAGTGATGAAATAGTAACAACAAGAGTTCGTCAAGTAGTTGATTATGTAGATACAGATGGAACATTTGCAGCAAGCGATAATAATACTACAGATCATAGCTGGAGAAATACAAGTATTAATGAATTATTAGGAGATGGTTATGAATCTGAAAGATTAATTGAAACATCATTACTTGTTGAACATGATTCAGCAGATAAAAATGGTATTAAATACATTACAGATCAAAGAAACAATATAGTTTTAAGTATTGATAATTATGATACAACAGACGAATTAAACAACAGCGGATTTGAAAAAACATTATATCCATATGCAATTGCAAACAGTGATGATACTCGTGATTATAAATCATCAATTGATTTAACAATCACAAAAACAGTTTCAGCAACAGATGATGCAGACAACTTAGCATATGACAACATTGCAGAGATTGTAAAATTTGAAAATGTTGCAGCAAGAAGAGATGAAGCTACAATACCTGGTAACGCAAATCCAGGAGTAGAACAATTCTCAGAAGCATTACAAGAAAGAGACCAAAGCGCTACAGAGTTAGTAACATTTACACCACCTACAGGTCTTGAAGTTCAAACAGGAATGACAATGCAAATATTAATCATTACAGTAATTGCTTTAGGAGTTCTAGCAATAGGAATTGTAATCATCAAAAAAACAGTATTAAAATAAAATACTAAATAAATGAGGAGGCAGAGTAAAATCTGCCTCTTTTGCTATACAAATTGCGATTTACTTTGTCAATTTATAGATTTGTACTTGTATTTTTGATATAAATGTAATAAAATAAATAAAAATTATCACAATTTGTATAAAACTTTTCATATATAAAGATTTTTTATGACAAAATCTTTTTTTATCTTATGATTAAATATTTATATATTAAAAGTGAGAGGTGGTTAAGGATGTTTCAAAATATTGCAGATACGGGAGTTTGCGAAGAATTAAAAGAAGAAAAAAATAGCAGTATAAATTATAGATTAAAACAAATTTTTAAATTTCAAAATATAATTATTTATGTCTTAACATTATTAATGTCTACATTATCAGTAAAAAATGAAATAATGCCTTTTGGTTTGGCAATGGTGGCATCTTGTGTAGGAGAATCAATTCCTATTATTGGTGTTTTTATTATGGCAATTATTGGTACAGCCATAAAGGGAGGAGCAATAGCTGTATTAAACTTTTTGCTAATTGCAACTATTTATTTTGTTTTTATTCTAATATTCAAATCAAAAATTGCAATAGATGATAGAAACGAAACAGTAAAATCTGGTGGAAAATTATTTGTGGCAGCAAGTATTGTTGCTTTAGTAAAATGCATAAAAGGTGGATTCTTATTTTATGATTTTTTTATGGGAATAATTTCAGCTTCTATTATTTATGTATTTTATAAAATTTTTGTTAATGGTTTAGTTTTTCTAAAAAATATAAAAATAAAAAGTGCTTTTACTACAGAAGAGCTTATTGCAAGTGTTATAATTATTGCAATAGCAAGTCTTGTATTTAATAAATTGAACATATTTTCATTAAATATAAGTAATATTGTTATTATTTTTATGATTATGGTTTTAGGCTGGAAACATGGAATGGTAGTTGGCGCTGTAACAGGTATTGCTGTTGGATTGTCAACAAGTTTAATAGATGGTACAAGCTTTGTTCAAATTACTATGTTTGGAATTTCAGGTATTTTATCAGGAATATTAAATAGATTTGGAAAAATAGGAGTTATTATAGGATTTATACTTGGAAATGCAATTCTTACTTACTGGGTTAGAGGAGCTTCACCAGTAATACTATATTTTAGAGAAATATTTGTGGCATCAATTGGATTATTACTAGTTCCTAAAAACTTTAAGATAGATTTAGAAGATTTAATTGGAAGTAAAACAAAATTAATATCAAATAGTGGTGACAACAGATTGGAATCTCCAAACGAAGACGTATCTGAAAAACTTAGAACAATATCAGATATGTTTAATCAAATAATGTCAACACCAACAAAAGATGAAATGATAGAAAATGAAAACTTTATTCAGGATTTTTTAGATAATTTAGAAGATATAAAAAGTAATATTTTTTATGAAGAGATTTCAAATGAAGAAAATGGTATTGCCAGAGACATTTGTAAGGTTTTAAAAGAGAACGACATAATTGTTGATAAAGAAGTTGTAGAAGTACTAAAACAGCATAATAATTATGTTGTAATGCAAGATGAGAATATTAAAAATGACTTACAAGAAGTTGTTAAGATTGCAAATAGAACATTAAAAATTGCTCAAATAAATAAAGCTAAAGAAGAAGAGAGAAAAAGAAATTTAAAATCTATGAATAAAAGCTTAGAAAGTGTAAGCAAAGTTATAGATAATTGTGCTCAAGAGATAGTAGAAAAGAAACAAAATGTTTTTACTAAGAAGGAACAAGAAATAGAATTATTATTAAAAAGCAAGAATGTTGATGTGCAAAACTGTAAAATAAAATTATTAAAAAATGGAAAATACATTATAGAATTAAAATATGAATATGATGACAGCAGTGCAAGAGAAAAGACTACAATTGCTAATGTTTCAAGAGTTATTTCAAAAGTTCTAGATACTAAAATTGTTATTCAAAGAGATAGATTCGATGAAGAAAATAAAGAATATGTACAAGTGTATTCTAGTGAAGATAAATTTGTTCTTCAAGTTGGCAGTAGTAGAATAACTAAAGAGGGAAGCAAAATTTCAGGAGATTGTAGCCTTCAAATAAAATTAGCAGATGGAAAATATTTACTAGCAATTGCAGATGGTATGGAAAGTGGCGAAAGAGCTAGAGAATCTAGTAAAGTTACTTTAAGACTTATAAAACAAATGTTGTCAAGTGGATTTGATAAAGAAGAATCACTAAAAATGCTAAATTCTAGAATAAATCTTATGCAAAATAAAGAATCATATTCTACTTTAGATGTTACTATACTTGATTTATATGCTGGAAAAGCTGAAATTATAAAAAATGCAGCATGTAGTACTTACATAAAAAAGGATACAGATATCAAAAAAATTGAACTAAATAATTTACCTATTGGAATAATAGATAATGTAGAGTTACAATCAAATACGGTAGATATAAACGATGGAGACATTTTTATTATGTGTAGTGATGGTGTTTTAGAAACTAAGGATGATACTAAAACAGAATGGATTGAAGAATTTCTAAAAAATGTTTCTGTTACTAATATTCAAAAATTAGCAGATATGATTTTAGCTGAGGCAATTGATAATAATTTTGGAATAGCAAGTGATGATATGACAGTAATTGTAAGTAAAATAATTAAAAGAAAATAATAAAAAACCAAATTATTAAACTGTTTTGTTTAGTAATTTGGTTTTTTTACTATATTAAATTTAACTTTTTTAAAAATCTTATTGATGGTAGATTATGTTTTTGGCTTTGAATTTCTTCTTTTGAAAGCCAAATAATTTCTTCTGCATCAGATCCCGTTTTGATAGAAGAAATATCGTTTACTTCAGCGGTATATCTCAAGAAAATTAATTGAGTTTCTCTTCCTTTATATTCTAATATATCACTATCAAAATCAAAAGGTACAAGAGTTTCTAATTCTAAAT
Organism: uncultured Clostridia bacterium; assembly: GCA_949482135.1. GTDB lineage: Bacteria > Bacillota > Clostridia > TANB77 > CAG-508 > Scatovivens. Next base: position 70,530 of record CASYFC010000004.1, on the reverse strand, counting down.
TTACTTCTTCAAGAACTTCTCTTTTTATAGCAGTTTCAAGTGTTTCATCATCTTCAAGAGAACCACCAACTAGATGAACACAATCATCATAAGCTCCGTCTTTTTTATTTTGTTTTATAAATAAATATTTATCTTTGTATTTTATTAATACACTAACAATTATTTTATTTGGAACTTTAATGAAATCATCAAACTCATTTACTAATAGTTTGCATATATTTGCTGTTGCTTTTGGTTTTGCTAATCTTTCTGCATTTTGTTTCATTCTTTTTAATTTTTCTATGTTTTTAGAAAGATTTTTTAAAGTTCTTGCTATGCTATCTCCTTTTTTTAGCCATACTGCAACACCATTTTCTACAAGAAATTCTGCGTTTTCTTCTTCTTGCCCTGGTATAGGATTTATAACAAGTATAGGAAGATGTGATACTAAACTTTCTGTAATTGTAAGTCCTCCAGGTTTAGTTATAACACCAAAGGAAATATGCATTAATTCAGGAACTTTATTGGTATATTCTATTATTTTTACTCTATTAGAAGAATTAGTCATTTCCACTAATTCATTAAACTTTTTATTCATTTTTTTGTTTTTTCCAGATATAGCAACTACTTGTAAATCCTTGAAGAGTCTAATCAATGCTTTTAGTACCATGTAAGTTGTGTTTCTTCCAAGACCAAATTCTCCACCAGCAAAGAACAATAAAACAGGTTTTTCAGGATTTAAATCAAAGTCTTCATATATTTTTTTATCTTCAAACTTTTCTGAAAATTTGCTAGAAACAGGTATACCTGTAACAAAAATTTTATTTTCTTCAACACCTTCGGTAATCATATCTGTTTTCATTTGATTGTTAGAAACAAAGAAATAATCAACATATTCATATAAAACTAACCATTGTGGATGAATATGATAGTCTGTTAGTATTGTTGCAAGTTTGCATTTTATTTTATCCCTTTTCTTTAAAATAGCACACATTTGAGTTGAAAAGGGATGAGTAGAAATAATTAAATCTGGTTTAAACTCCTGTAATAAAGAATTTAATTTCACAGACATTAATTTATTTGTAGCTGTACTTATATGTGATAAAGCACCATTTTTTGACTGCTTATAAACTTGTTTCCATGCCCAGGGAGCTTTTTTGGCTAGTTCTTTATAAGCTTCAGTTGATACCTTATTTAGATATTTATTTATATATTCTATGCAATCTACCATTTGAACTTCTACGTCTTTTCCATATGTTTGTTCTAATTCATTACAAATTGATTTTGCAGCAGATAAATGCCCTCCGCCATATGAACCATAGAAAATTAATATTTTTTTCATATAATTACCTTCCAATTAGTTTTATTTAACAAAATACATTATAGCATTGTTTTATAAAAAAAACAATAAACTCATAAATCATTAAGATCTAGCTTGGAATAAATTTGTATAAATTTTTAACAAATGGAAAAAATACCTAAAAAATAAAGTTTGGAGGAAATATGAAAGAGAAAATATTAAAATCAATAATTATAGTGTTAGTGATTTCAACTATAATTACAGGATATTATGCATTTAGACTAAAAGAACAATATTCAAATATGAATAATAACAATTATACAGAGGCATTTAGTAATTTGGTAAATTACATGAATAATATCGAAAACTATTTAGCGAAGGCTATGATTTCAAAAGGCTCAGAACAGGCAACTAAAACTTTAACTGAAATATGGAAAAATTCAGATTTAGCAATTGTGTATTTGTCTAGGATTCCATTAAATGAAGAGGGTCTTTCACAAACATCAAAATTCTTAAATCAAGTAAGTGATTATTCTTATTCTTTATCTAGAAAAAGTATAGGTGGCGAAGAGTTAAAACAAGAAGACTTTGATAATTTAAAAAATCTGTATCAATATAGTTTGGATTTAGAGCAAACTTTAAATCAACTCTCAGAAGAAATTTATAATGGAACAATAGATTGGAAAGATTTGAATATGAATTCAAATACAAAGTTTGCACAAGCAGTTGATAGTATAAATGTGTTTTCTAATATAGATGATAATTTAAATGAATATGAAGGTCTTATTTATGATGGTGCATATTCAGATCATATAAATAAAATGGAAAAATTAGGACTAACAGGAAATGATATTAGTGAAGAAGATGCAAAAAATAAAGCAAAAGAGTTCTTCAATGATTCAGAATATTCTGTAAAAAATATAGAAAATAACGGATTTATAGAAAATGCAGATATTCCTATGTATGATTTTACTGTAGAATTTGATAATGTGGAAGAAAAATGTAGTATAACAATTTCTAAAAAAGGTGGACATGTAGTTGAAACATCATTTGATAGAAGTGTAAATGAAGAAAAAATAAGTCAACAAGAAGCTAATGAAATAGGTAAGAAATATCTATCAGATAAAGGTTTTAAAGATATGAAAGAAACATATTTTGTAAAACAGGGAAATATAGTAACAATAAATTATGCTTATAATGATAATGGGATAATTGTTTATCCAGATTTAATAAAAGTAAAGGTTGCTTTAGATAATGGTCAAATTCTAGGAATCGAAACAAATGGATATTTAAATTCTCATACTGATAGAACACATAAATCTCCACAAATAACTATCGAAGAAGCAAAATCTAAATTGAACTCAGACTTGGAAATAATGTCAGAAGGAAAGGCAATAATTCCAACAGAATGGAAATCAGAAATTTTATGTTATGAGTTTAAAGGAAAAGTAGATGGAAAAGAATTTCTTGTCTATATAAATGTAGAAACTGGAAAAGAAGAAGATATATTAGTAATATTAGATACACCAGGAGGAACTTTAACTGTTTAATTGAGATTTAAGGGCGCTCGAAAAACTTTACCTAAAATATGTAGCTTGTGTATTTATTATAAATACACAAGCTCACAAACTGTAACAGATAAATCTTAACAGTTTGTGAAAAAAATTAGTAAAAACATTGAAATTGTTACAATATTGTTATATTATAATGGCAGTAACAAAAAACTGTTAATTTGAATAAATTATAGTAGAAAATTTCCACAATCTCTTAAGAAATTGTGGATTACATATAGGAGGAAATATTGCAAGTTAAAATAAATAACTGGAATATTAATTATGAAGTAATGGGTAATGGAAAACCAGTAGTATTGCTACATGGCTGGTTAGCAGATTTAGAAACAATGAGACCTATTGCTAATAATTTAAGTAAAAATTTCAAAGTTTATTTAGTTGATGTTGTTGGTTTTGGAAAAAGCGATTTACCAGAACATCCATTAAATACCAATGATTTTGGCAATTTTTTAAAAGAGTTTTTAAATACTCTAAAAATAAAAAATCCAATTTTAATTGGTCATTCAAATGGTGGAAGAACTATAATAAATGCAGTTGGTAGAAAAATTGTTACACCAAGAAAAGTTATTTTAATAGATAGTGCAGGCTTAAAACCAAAGAGAAAATTAGGTTATTATTTAAAAGTTGCTTTTTATAAAACAGGTAAATTCATACTTAATTTATTACCAAATACTAAAAAAATAAAAGCTTTTAAAGAAAAACTTAGAAATAATGTTGGTTCTAGTGATTATAAATCTTCAAGCAATGTTTTAAAAGAAACAATGAAGCTTATTTTAAACGAAGATTTGTCAGAGTTATTACCAAATATCAATGTTCCAACTTTGTTATTTTGGGGTACTTTAGATAATGCTACACCAATTAGCGATGGAAGAAAAATGGCAAAATTAATACCAGATAGCGGATTAATTGAATATCCAGGTTCATCACATTTTTCATACTTAGAAAATTTAAATAACTTTAATACAGTTGTGAATGAATTTTTAAAAAATGATATATAAAGGGGAAATTGCTAATGGAAAAAGTTTTATTAAACTTTAGTTTAATTTTAATATTAGTATATTTTTATAAAATTACAAGGCATGGGTTACATATTTTACAATTAGAAAATTATTATGTAGATAGATATGCAGTATGGATGAAACGTTATATTAAAAAAGTTGTAGATATAAAGAAAATAATTCTTTTATTAGTGCCAATTATATGTTTTATAATTAACACTGAAGTATCAGTTATTATCGGTTTTACAATAGAAATATTTGTGTTACTTTATTTTATAGCAACAACTAAAAAGCAAAAAGAAAAAAAAGCTTTTGTTGTTACTGCAAGAATAAAAAGAGTATATACAACTTATTTAGTATTATTTGCAATTGGTTTTATTTTGGCAAATGTATTAAATTATAGAATTATTTTAAGCGTTATAAATATCTGTACAATGTTTGCATATGTTTTTGTTTATATTGTAAGTGTTATAAATAAACCAATTGAGAAAAATATAAGAAAAGGTTTTTGTAAACAAGCAAAAGCAAAACTTGAGGATATACCAGGACTTAAAGTTGTTGGTGTTACTGGAAGTTATGGGAAAACAAGTACAAAATACATTGTAAATACTATTCTTTCACAAAAATATAATACATTAATGACACCAGAGAGTTATAATACAACAATGGGAGTTGTAAGAACAATAAATGAAAAATTAACACCAATGCATCAATTATTTATTTGTGAGATGGGTGCAAAATATGTGGGAGATATTAAAGAAATAACAGATATAGTAAATCCACATTATGGAATGTTAACTGCTATTGGACCTCAACATTTAGATACATTTAAAAGTTTAGAGAATGTTAGAAAAACTAAACTTGAATTAGTAGATAGCCTTCCTGATGATGGAATTGCATTTGTCAACTGGGAAGATGAAAATATAAGAAACTCTAAAATTACTAAAAATATGGTTAAATTTGGATTATCAAAAGAAGCTGATTATTATGCTACAAATATCAATATTACAGAAAGAGGATCTTCTTTTGATGTTGTTATACCAAACAAAGAACCTATTAGAATAAAAACTAGATTGTTAGGGAGCTTGAATATTTTAAATGTTGTAGGTGCTGTCGCAATAGCAGACAAATTAGGACTTACAGCAAATGAAATAAAAATGGGAGCTAAATATATTAGACCAGTTACTCATAGATTAGAATTAAAACAAAATTCTAATGGAAGTATGATAATTGATGATGCATACAATTCAAATATAAAAGGTGCTAAAATGGCACTTGAAGTTTTAAAGTCTTTTGAGCATAAAAAAAGAATTTTAATTACTCCAGGTATAGTAGAACTTGGAGATAAGATGACAGAAATAAATCAAGAGCTTGGAAGATGCGCTGCTGATAGTAGTGATTTTATAATTTTAGTAGGAGCAAACCAAGCTGTTCCAATATACAATGGAATTAAAGAAAAAGGTTATCCTGAGTCTAATGTTTATATTGCGAAGAATTTGCAAGAGGCTTTGAGCAAAATGAATCAAATTATAACAAGAGATAGTGTTGTTTTATTAGAAAACGACTTACCAGATAATTACTTATAATGGAGGAATGAAAAAATGAAAATAAAAGTTGGTGTGTTTTTTGGAGGAAACTCTGTTGAGCACGAAATATCAGTAATTACTATGAATCAAGCAATTTCAAGTTTGAATCCTGAAAAATATGAAATTGTTCCTATATACATTGCTAAAAATGGAGTAATGTATACAGGTGATGATTTATTAGATTTAGAATCATTTAGAGATATGGAAGTTTTATTAAAAAGATGCTACAAAGTAGCTGTTATAAATGATGGAAAAGGTGTAAAAGTTGTTAGAACACCTGCTCCATGGATTGGAAAAAGAGTTTTAAATACAATAGATGTTGCATTTCCAATTGTTCATGGAACAAACTGTGAAGATGGTACAATAGCAGGTTTTGCAACACTACTTGGCTTACCTTTTGTAGGACCAGATATAATGGCTTCTAGTATTGGAATGGATAAAATTTTACAAAAGAAAGTTTTAAAAGAATCAGGAGTTCCAGTTGTAGATTTTCATGCTTTTTATTCTGTAGAATATGTAAAAGATGAAGAAAAGATATTAAAAGAAATTGAAGAAAAAATTGAATATCCAATGATAGTAAAACCAGGTAATTTAGGTTCAAGTGTTGGTATTAAAAAAGCTAAAAATAAACCAGAACTTGAAGAAGCAATTGAATTTGCAATGGAGTTTGCGGATAGAGTGATAGTTGAAAAAGCAGTTGAAGATTTAAAAGAAATCAATTGCTCAGTTATTGGAAATCAGGCAGAACAACAAGCATCAGTATGTGAGGAACCATTCTTTTCAGATGAAATATTAAGTTATGCAGATAAATACATAGGAGATGGAAAATCAAAAGGTGGAACTATAGGTGGAGCAAAATCTATTCCTTCTAAAGCAGGAATGAAATGTAATGGAGCAAAAGTTGGAGAAAATCAATTTTCAAACAAAAAAATTCCAGCAGACATAAGTAAAGAAAAAACAGAAGAAATTCAAAATTTGGCAAAAGATGTATTTAATATTTTAGGATGTAATGGTGTTGCTAGAGTTGATTTCCTAATTGATAATAAAACAGATAAAGTATATGTAAATGAAATAAATACAATTCCAGGTGCTTTATCATATTACTTATGGGAAGCTACAGGTAAGACATTTGAACAAGAACTAGATGAAATTATAGAACTTGCTATAAAAAGACAAAGTGATAGAGAAAAATTAACTTTCTCATATGATCAAAATATCCTTGCTATGCAAGGTGGAAGCAAAGGCGCTAAAGGGACAAAAATAATGAAAAAATAAATGATTTTTACAAAAGATGTAGATTTTAAAAAAGTCTACATCTTTAAAATTTTATATAATTTTATTAATAAAAAACTTCACAAAAAAAAATGAACATGATATAATCAAATAGAATTTTTGGAAGAGTTCGGGGGATGTTGAAATGATATTTAAAGATTATTACAAAATATTAGGTTTACAAACAAATAAAGTAAGTGGGTCAGAAATAAAATCGGCCTATAGAGAGCAAGCGAAAAAATATCATCCAGATATCAACCAAAGATATGAAGAACGCTTTAAAGATATAAATGAAGCATATAGAGTATTGTCTGATGGAATTAGCAAAAGAAAGTATGATAGAATGTGGCATAGAAATGTTGGACGAGCTAATTCATCTTATGAAGAAAGTAAAAGAAGTAAAGATTCAATTTCTAGTGACTTTTTTAATATGTTTTTCGGAACTGCGGAAAATAAAGATATTTCAAAGAAAAAAGTTAAGAAAGAAGTTGCTACAAAAGGCGAAAATATTGAAACAGAAATCAATATTTCAATAGAAGACGCTTTTAGAGGAAAAGAGCAATCAATAGGAGTAAGAACTGTTGAAGGAAATTTGAAGAAATTCAAAGTTCAAGTTCCAGCAGGAATTCAAAATAACGAAAAAATTAGAATTGTTGGACAAGGTAAACAAGGAAAAGCAGGAGGAAAAAACGGAGATTTATTTATAAGAGTAAAAATAAAAAATGATGAAAAATTTACTCTTGATGGATACAACATAAAAACAAACTTGTATTTAACTCCTTGGGAAGCTGCTCTTAGCACAAAAGTTACTATAAATGGTATAAATGAAGATGTTTCTGTTTATGTTCCAGCTGGTATTCAAAGTGGCGAAAAAATAGAAATCGATAATAAAGGATATAAAGATGGAAAAGGTGGTAGAGGAAAATTAATTTTAGATACTAAAATTATGATTCCAAAAAATCCAAAAGAAGAAGTCTTAGAACTATTCAAAAAAATGGATGAAATGTCAAATTTTAATCCAAGAAACGGTTAACATAAATATAGCAAAATGATTGACTTTTAAGTTTTATTAAGATATAATTATTATGTTATTTAATAAACTCAAAAGAAAAAAACATTTGTAACAAACTTTTATAAGGAGAGTAAAATAAATGGTTGAAGATAGTTTACAAGGAAAATATTTTAGTATTACAGATCCACAAGATATACGTACTGTAATATATCAGGTAAATAGGACAGAAAGAGAATTTGCCAAAAATGGTCCTAAATATACAGTTGAAAGATTAGAATATTCGGAAGAACTTATTGGAGCAAATAACAAAAAAACATTTTTTGTTAATAATCCTGCACCAGAAGGAAATCCGCTCGTAATATTATCTTTTACAAAAGATAAGGTTGTAGTTAACATGGGATTTTTAGATTATGATATAGTAAAAATCTCAAAGAAACCTATGCCTATGAAATTTAAAACTTTGTACAATGAAGAAGAAACAGAATACAAAGATTTTGCATATACACCAAATATGAAAAGACCTATTTCTATAATAGATCCAGATACTGGTGAAGAAGTAAAACCAATTTTATATTTTGATGAAGAAGCAAATGAAGTTAAAGGAAAATGTAAGCTTAAACCTTACAAAAAATATTTTGCGTTTGAAATTAGAGAAGGAAAAAAATAAAATATAAAGATGATAGAGCCGAAAGGAGAAATTAGAATATGGCAGAGACTAAAGCTTCAAATGGAGTTAGTGGAAATAATAAGAAAAAAGTAAGTGCATCAGTGGAAGAAGTTCCAATGGATGAAATTAATAAACATGTTGTTAAATTTACTGGTGGGAATGAATTATATGTAGATTACGTTGGATTTGAACCAACAACTGAAAGAATAACAACTCAAGATGAAGGATCAGGAAGTGGTTCAGATACAGCTAGTGCATCAAAACCAGCAAAAGCAGGAGATTATACAAGAGTAGATGCATCAGGATCAAAACCATTATCAGATGTTTTAAAGGCATGTGTTATTCTTAAAGCTAAAAAGACTAAAACAAAAACTAAGGAAACTGCAAAAGAAGAAGAGAAAAATGTTGATGATGCACAGAAATAGTTTTTACCTAAATTATACTTATGAAAAGGTGATATGGAATGGGATTTTTTGAAAAAATAAAAACGGCTATAAGAAAAATAAGAGTAAAACTTATTGTAGGCCTTATAATAGTAATAATTGTCCTAGTTTGGGGTGGTGCTCCACTTGCATATGGAGCTGCATATGCAAAAAACGTTCCAGTAGAAATTAATTTTGATTGGGAAGTTTTTTTTGAGAAGTTATTTGCTGGATTACAAAATCCGATGAAAGCACTTACATCTTTAAATGCTGTACCCAATGGTGGACTTTATTTTTGGAATATAACTAAATTCTTTATGGGAATTTATGCACTGGCTGCTCTTATTGGTATAACAAGAGCATATCCAAAACATGAATATCAAGATATTGAAAATGGTTCTAGTGATTGGAGTGAAGGTGGAGAACAATACAAAGTATTAAGCAAGAAAAAAGGTATTGTTTTAGCAGAAAAGAATTACCTACCAGTAGATAAACGTGGTAACGTAAACGTACTTGTTGTACGGAGGTTCTGGTGCTGGTAAATCAGCGTCATTCGTTATACCAAACGCTTTACAATTATTAGGTTCTTATGTATTTACAGATCCTAAAGGAGAACTTTATGATAAAACAGCAGGTTATTTTAAAGCCAAAGGATATGATGTAAAAGTATTAAACTTAGTGCATCCTCAAAACAGTGATGGATACAATCCATTACATCATATAAACAATGAAATAGATGTCGATATTATTGCAAACACAATAGTAAAAGGACAGGGTGATGGAAAAAGTTCGGATCCATTCTGGGACGATATGTCAGAAATGTTAATGAAAGCTTTAATCTATTACTTAAAATCTACAAGACCACCAGAAGAACAAAGTTTGGCAAGTTGTTCAGAACTTGTAAGAACTGCAAATAGTAATGGTGGAGATAACTTACTTACAAACTTAATGAATCAATTACCATTAGATCATCCAGCTAGAATGTATTATAAAAATATAGAAATGTTACCAGATAAAACTTTTGGTTCTGTACTTGGTACTTTACAATCAAAACTTGGTAAATTTGACTCAAAGGAGATTGCAGAAGTTACATCAACAGATACAATTAATTTTACAGAAATTGGTAATAAGAAAACAGCAGTATTCGTTATTTCATCAGATACACATACAGCATACGATTTCCTATTAACAATATTCTTCTCACAAATGATTCAACAGTTATATGATTTTGCTGATGTTAAAGGAGGAGAACTTCCAGTACCTACATATTTTATCCTAGACGAGTTTGCAAACATTGGACAAATACCAGATTTCGATAAAAAGATTTCTACATCAAGAAGTAGAAAAATATCATTTAGTGTTATTTTACAAAACTTAGATCAGTTAGAGGCTGTTTACAAAGAAGCTTATGAAACAATCATAGGTAACTGCGATACTCACCTTTTCCTTGGATCTAACTCACAAAAAACAGTGGAATACTTCTCAAAAGCATTAGGTGAGAAAACAATAACAAGAGACAATATTTCTGTTAATAAAGATAGAGAAGACTGGAAACAAGGTAAGAGTGAATCTGACCAAGTTATGGGTAGAGCTCTTATGACACCAGATGAATTAAGAAGAATGGATAATGACCTTTGTATTATTTATGAAAAAGGTATAAAACCAGTTAAAGCTAATAAATATTATTACTTCAAATATCCAGAAGGAAAGCTAGTTACTAAATTTAAAACTGATCATAATGATGTTCGTGTTGAAAGAGGAGTTTGGAGAAAGTTTAATCCATATAATCCTTATGTTGAAGGAGATGAAAGTTCTGGAACAGGAACAACAGGAGGTGCAGCAGCATCACTTGAATCACTAGATGATTTATTTGCTGATGAGGCAGATGAAATGAATGTTCCTAGTCCTGTTGCTAATACTTCAAATTCAGCTTCCCAAACAGCAACTCAAGCAGCTCCTTTAGATCCTGCAGAAGAAGAAAAGAGACAAGCAGAATTAATTGATATTCAAAAAGAATTAGAAGCAAAATTTGATGAATTATTCGGTTCAATAGATTCAGACGATTAATAATTTTTTAAAGAGTAAGAGAAATCTTACTCTTTTTTGTATATATGAAAAATAAAATTTAACAACCTTGGCAAATAATTGTTCGCCAAAATGTTGACTATATTTTATACCTATGATAAAATTATAAAACTAAAAAAGAGAAAGAAGATGGTAAAATGAGATTTGTACATATTGCTGACATGCATTTTGATGCACCTTTTACTTCCTTAAATTTGAAAGAAGGTTTAGGAGATAAAAGAAGATTAGAACAAAGAAATGCATTTAAAAGAGTTATAGAATATATTAAAGAAAATAAAATAGAGTATTTATTAATTTCAGGAGATTTATATGAACATGAATATGTAAAAAAATCTACAATAGATTATATTGCAAAATTGTTTAACGAAATACCAGAAACCAAGATATTTATATCTCCTGGAAATCATGATCCATATATAAAAAACTCTTACTATAATAATTATGATTTTGGAGACAATGTATATATTTTTAGAAACTCCAATATAGAAAGATATGAAGATGAAAATGTAAATATTTATGGGATGGCTTTTAACGAATTTTATATGAATGAGTCTCCTTTAGAAAATATTGTATTACCATATTCTAATAAGCCAAGTGTTTTACTTTCACATTGTGATTTAAATGGCTCAAAAGATAAAGAAGGATTTTCATATAATCCAATACTAGAATCAAAACTTAATTCTGTAGGTTTTGATTATTGCGCAATTGGACATGTCCATAAAAATAATATAAATAATCAAAATAGAATATATTATCCAGGGTCTACAATTTCTCTAGGATTTGATGAACTCGGAAATCATGGAATGATAGTTGGAGAAGTAACCAAAGATAAGTTCAATATGGCATTTATAGAGCTTGATGAAAGAAATTTTGAAGAACTTATAATTACAGTAGATGAACTTTTTTCAAAAGAAGAGTTAATAGAAAAGATTTTAAATTATTCTTATAATGAAATGACAATGTATAAAATTATTTTAGTTGGAAACAGAAATTTTGAAATAAATACAAGAGATATATTAAGAGCAGTTTCACAAACTAATATATTAAAAGTAAAAGATAAAACAAAATTAAATTATAATTTAGAAGAGTTATCAAAACAAAACAATTTAAAAGGTATTTTTGTAAAAGAAGTTTTAAATATGTATAATCAAGGATTATGCACAGAAGAAGAATATCAAAAAGCTATAGAAATTGGATTAGAAGCAATGTAAAGAGGTGAGAAAATTTGAGAATAAATAGTTTAAAAATAAACGGATTTGGTAAATTACAAAATAAAGATGTAGAATTACAAAATGGAATAAATATTATACAAGGAGAAAACGAATCAGGAAAATCAAGTATGCTAAAGTTTATCTCAAGTATGCTTTATGGTGCTTCAAAAAATAAAAATGGAAAAGATATTTCAGATTTTGATAAATATAAGCCATGGAAAACAGAGGAGTTTTCAGGAAAAATAAATTATACTTTAGATAATGCTGAAGAATTTGAAGTATATAGAGAATTTAAAAAGAAAAATCCAATTATATATAATTCAAGTAAAGAGGATATTTCAAAAACTTTTAAGATTGATAAAACAAAAGGGATAGAATTTTTTGAAGAGCAAACAGGAATTGATGAAGAAACTTTTTATAGTACAGCTATATCAGAACAAGAAGGATTAAGGCTTAGCAAATCAAGTCAAGCAAGTATTATACAAAAAATTAGTAATTTAATTTCATCAGGTGATGATAATATTTCATTTAAGAAATCTATGGATAAAATAAACAAAATGCAAAATGAAGAAGTAGGAACTGAAAGAACATCACAAAGACCAATAAATATTATAGATAGCAAAATTCGTAAATTAATGGATCAAAAATTAAGTTTAGAAAGCTATAGAGAAAACATTTATGATAATTCATCAGAAAAAGAACATTTAAGCATAGAAATTAATAAAGATGAATGTAAAAAAGAATTTTTAAAAGAAATAAAAACTAAGCTTGATAATAATAGAATAAAAACTGCTGAAATCAATTTTAATAAAAATTTGGAGAAGGAATATAATAATAAAATTAATGAGCTAAACAAAAGAATAAGTAATAATGTAGATGAAAACTATGAGAAAATAAATTTAAAAAATTATTATATTTCACTAATTGTTTTATTTATAGCATTTGCAGTATTATTAATAGCTTCACCAATTAAACTTTCTGCTGTAATTCCAGTAATACCAATGGGAATAATAATATACAAAATATTAAAAGATAGAAAACAAGCCTCAGGTATGAAGCTAACACGAGAAGAATCTGTTAGTAAAATAATAAATGAAATTGAAGTTTTAAAGCAAAATAAAGAAAATCAAAGAAAAGAAGCAGAAGAAAAAGAAAATAAGTTAAATCAAGAAATAGAAAAAGATAGAGAAGAACTAATTTTAAAATATCAAAATAATATAAGTATAGGATATATAGAGGAATTTTTAAGTAAAAGCTATGATGAAATAAACAGAGAAATAGAGCTTAAGGAAAATAGAATAAATACATCTAAATTTAGAATGCAAACAATGGAAAACAATACTAAAGAGATTAATTCTAAGATAGAAAACTTGGCAAATATTGAAGAAGAATTAATGGGAGCAGAAGAAGAAAGAGATGAACTAATATCACTAAACAAATCATATAATATAGCTAAAGAATGTTTAGAAAAAGCTTATACTCAAGTAAAAGAAAATATTAGTCCTAAATTCACTCAAAATTTATCAGATATAATTTCAAAGATTTCTAATAATAGATATAAAAATGTTACTATAACAGATAGTGAAGGAATAAATGTAGAAATAGATGATGGTAGATATATACCAGCTTCTAGATTAAGTGTTGGAACAATAGATCAAATGTATTTATCATTAAGATTAAGTGCTTTAAATGAAGTTTCAGATGAAAATATGCCAATAATTTTAGATGAAGCATTTGCTTATTTTGATAATGATAGATTAACAAATATTTTAAGATACATACAAAACAATTTTAAAGATAATCAAATTATTATTTTTACATGCTCAGACAGAGAAAAAATCGCTTTAGATAATTTAAAAATAGATTATAATTTAATAAACCTTGAAAAATAGGTAAAATTAGGTTATAATATAAATGTTGCAGTTTAATAAGAAAAAAGCAACTTATAAAATAATTTATAATAATAAAAAGGAAGAGGTTTTTATGTTTCAAAGATTAGAAGACGTAGAAAAAAGATATGAAGAACTAAATGGATTAATTAGTGATCCAGAAGTAATTTCAAGACAAAATGAGTGGAAAAAATTAATGAAGGAACATAGCGATTTAGAAGACATAGTTATAAAATATAGAGAATATAAAACTGTTAGTAAGAACTTAGAAGAAGCTAAGGAAATGTTAGATGATCCTGAAATGAAAGAATTAGCTGAAATGGAAATGTTAGATGCTAAAGAAAAGCTTCCAAAAATAGAAGAAGAGTTAAAAATTCTTTTAATTCCAAAAGATCCTAATGATGATAATAATGTTATCTGCGAAATTAGAGCAGGAGCAGGAGGAGATGAAGCAGCTTTATTTGCAGGAGTATTATTTAGAATGTATTCTATGTATGCTGAAAGAAAACATTTCCAAATTCAAGTAATAAATGAAAATGAAACAGGAATTGGAGGATATAAGGAAATATCTTTCATGATAACAGGAAAAGGTGCATACAGCAGATTTAAATTTGAAAGTGGAGTTCATAGAGTTCAAAGAGTTCCAGATACAGAAAGTAGTGGTAGAATTCATACATCAACAGCTACTGTAGCTGTTTTACCAGAAGTAGAAGATGTTGAAGTAGAAATAAATCCAGCAGATGTAAGAATGGAAGTGTTTAGAGCTTCTGGCGCTGGAGGACAACACGTTAATAAAACATCATCAGCTGTTAGATTAATACACGAGCCAACAGGAATAGTTGCAGAGTGTCAAACAGAAAGATCTCAATTACAAAATAGAGAATATGCAATGAGATTACTTCGTTCAAGAATATATGAACAAGAAAGAGAAAAACAAGAAAAAGCTGTAGCAAGCGAAAGAAGAAGTCAAGTTGGTTCAGGAGATAGAAGTGAGAAAATAAGAACATATAACTATCCTCAAGGAAGAATTACAGATCATAGAATTGGCTTCAGTATTTTCCAAATGGAAAACTTCTTAAATGGAGATATGGACGAAATGGTAGATAATTTAATTGCTACTGATAGAGCAGAAAAATTAAAAGGAAATAATGAATAATAAAAAGTGAAATTTAGGGATGTTCCTTAAATTTCACTTTTTTATTTTATTAAATTAATTGAGCTAATATTCCAAGAATCAGTCCAAACATATTGCCTAAAGAAGCAAATCTTCCTTTATACATATTTTTAGATTCTGGAATTAATTCACAAGAAACTATATATAGCATTGCACCTGCTGCAAATGCTAATGAGATTCCAATTAAATCTAAAGAGATACTTCCTAGAATAGAACCAGCAAAAGCGCCAATTCCAGTTGTAAGACCAGATAAAAATGTTATTATTATTGATTTGCGTTTAGATGTTCCAGCACTTTTCAATGGTAAAGAAATGGATACACCTTCTGGTATATCATGAAGAGCAATAGCAATTGCAAGTTTAAAGCCAAGTGTACTTGAAGATTCAAAACCAGCACCTATTGCTAACCCTTCTGGAAAATTATGAATAGCTAATCCTATTGCTATAATAATACCTGTTTTTAAAAGACTATTTGATGATTTTTTATCATTTTTATAGCAAGAATTAACAATGTTATCACAAAAAATCATAGAAATAATACCAATAAAAATTCCAAATATGCATTTCGTAATATTAATTATTTTAAGTGCTTCTGGAATTAAATCAAAACATACAATTGCAGTCATTAATCCGGCCGCGAATTCTAATATGAAGCTAAGGAATTTATTAGATTTTATATTTAAAAATGCTCCAATAATTCCACCAAGAGATGTTCCTAAAATCCCAAAAATAAGACCATAAAAGCTAATTGTTCCAATATCCATAAAAAATCCTTTCTACTGAAGTATATTTAGAAAAATAAATTTTATTACAAAAAAGAACTTTGCTTTGAAACAAAGTTCTATTATACTTTTATATTTAATTATTTTCTTCATAGTTATTATATTTAACAATCATTTTTCTTTGATAAGGTATTAAAGAAAGTATTGAAACAGAAAGACCAATTACTAAAATAACTGTAGAAATTACTAAATTAGTTTTAGAAAAATTATAACTATTTATCATATCATTAGTTAAATTAGAAACATGATCATTTGAAAAAACATCTTTATATTTTAAAATTGAATATTCAATTGTTATTGTTTGATAACTTAGATTCAAATAAAGTAATTCTAAAAATACACAGATTGAAAGAACTATACAAACAATAAAAAATATATTCAAATATTTAATAATTTTTTTATAATTATCTGGATTAGTTTTTGAATTTTTGAATACATCGTATGTACTTAATTTACATATTCCATGAACTATAAAATACAAAAGAATTATAGCCATTAGAGGTAATGTAATATATAAACCTCTTGTTGCTGATCCAGAAAAATTACTTAATAAATTATTTACTACAAATATTATAATAAAACATATAAATCCAATAAGTATAGTATAGGAAACAAATCCCTTAATTATTTGACCAGCGGTAGTTCTAGCATCAATATCTTTTTTTATCATTAGTTTTCTCCTTTAATATTAAAGTATAATTTAATATATAAAATCATATCATAAACGATATTTAATTACAATATCTATAAAAAATATCTGTTAAAATGGAAATTCCTCCTGAAAATCAGGAGGAATTCATTATTACTTTAACGTTTTCAAGAACTATTGCTGGTACAACTGGGCGATGGATTTTCCGAGCATGATATAAAATGTGCTTTCCCTTGAAAAGCCACCCATTTGATGAAACAACAATTGGATGAGGATATTGTTTAACAGTTTTAAAATAATCCTCAAGCTTTTTCATTTTAGACATTTCAAGAAATCTAAAAGAAAGAGCTTCAATCAATTGACTTGCATCATACATTGTTACCCAATCTTCAGGAACAAGAAATTTTCTTGATTTCATAAAATCTCTATTTTCCTTTAGGCATTGTTGATAAAATGCCTGTTGTTTGTCAGATTTGTGAATTTTCTTAAATTTCTCGTACTGTTCTGGGGTCATATCAGTTTTTTCATTGTTACAACTCTTACAACAAGGAACTAAATTATCAGGAAGACTAATGCCACCCCAACTCCTAGGATGAATATGATCAAGAGTTCTATTGGAACGAGTTAGAATACATCCACAATAGTAACAACGGCCATATCCATTTAGAGTATATGAAAGGTTGTACATTAAGTGTTCAAAATTTACATATCCCTCAATATAAAGAGTTCCATTTGATGCATAGGCATAGTTATTTGGACCACGTGCAGTATAAAAATAATTTTCGGGTAACCGTATAATCATAAGATCACTCCTTTTTCATATTGTCACAAATTATTTTGTTTTCATACATATAATATAAAATTTTAATATAGATGTCAATTAATAGAGCGAGAATTATCGAAAAATGTAATATATACATTAAAAGTATATTTTATTATTTTGTAATTTTTTATTAATTTTAAGAATATAATATTATATAGTAAATTTTCAAAATTAATTTTACTAAATATATTAAAATATTAACTTGACTTTTCTTTGTTTTTCTGTTATTATAGTTATGCTTTGTTGTGATATACAAACGGCTCAGTTGATAGAATGCAGGTATAGTTTAGTGGTAAAATAAATCCTTGCCAAGGATTAGTTACGGGTCCGATTCCCGTTACCTGCTCCAAAAAAACTTGAGTTTTTTTAATTTATGGCGCCTTAGCCAAGCGGTAAGGCACGAGTCTGCAAAACTCTGATGATCGGTCCGACTCCGATAGGCGCCTCCATTGGAGATAAACTCCAAACAATAGTAGTTGACTTTTGGAGAAGATCCTATTTGTCATACTCTAATCTTTGATTAGAGAAAGTATGGTGCATAGAAGAATGTATCGTCAAAAAGAGCCCCAGCAAATGCTGGGGTTCTTACAATTTATTTTTATAAATAAGACCCCCATACAATCACTTAAAATCTTATAGTGACTGTATGGGGGTACATAACATATTGATGTGATTATTGTGCCAGGAACATAACGGCAGGACCATTATAATCGGCAGTTTTCACAGAAAGCTTCAGCTGCTCAATGGAGCTCATATTGCTCAGCCATGCAATGGCGTCTTCTTTGCTTGCAAAGAGCCCTGTATCTCCAGATTGACTTCCTGTTACGGTAATTGGGAGCTTGTCGGTAGGCACACAGTTGGTATTCAATGAAATCGGTTTCATTGATATTTTGCAATTTTCACTATCCCATGTGAAAGTGAAGAGCAAAGTACCAATCTGAATGATATTACCGAGGTATTTGTAGCCTTTGCCAAAGTGAGAACATTTTTCTGCAAATGGGCCAATGGATTTGGCTCCAAGAGCATTTAGAATCCGAATAACTTCCTGCGGAGTCATCTCATTAACGGACACTACGAACTCTACACCAATGTTATACATAAGTTACCTCCTATGTTCGAAAAGGTTAAAAACGTACATCATAAGTATAACATTTTTAAACGATTATGTCAACTGTGACAAAGTGAAAATATTCAGAATTTTATGATATATATTAATATAAAACTTTTTATATTACATTAAAAATTTTGATTGTAATATAAAATAGGTTATGATAATATAAAACAAATTGAGTCATTTTTGGGAGGATAAAATGGAATACAGAAAATTTAATGATAATTATATAATACGATTAAATAAAGGTGAAGAAGTAATATCTTCTTTAAAGGAATTATGCGAAAAAGAAGATATCAAACTTGCAGAAATTACAGGTCTTGGCGCTAGTAATTTAGTTGAAATTGGGGTATTTAATATAAATACTAAAGAATATAACACCAAAGTTTTTGAAGGAATGTTTGAGATAACATCATTAGTTGGAAATGCTACAAGAAAAGATGGAGAAGTATATCTTCACATTCATATTAATTTTGGTGATGAAGATGGAAATGTTAAAGGTGGTCATTTAGTACAATCTAAAATTTCAGCTACTTCAGAAATAATTGTTAGAAAAATTGAAGGTCAAGTAGGAAGAAAACTAAGTAGTGAAATTGGACTTAATTTGATACAATTTAGTGTATAAATTTGAAAAATATACCAATACTATCTAAATAAAAAGGAGAATTTAATGAGTAAGAAAAGTATTGAATTAAAAAAAGGAATTAAGGTTCATTTTATAAATACAGATTTATATAAAACAGATTTAACTTGTATAATAATTACAACACCATTAAAAAGAGAAACTGTTACTAAAAATGCGTTAATTCCATTTATGTTAAGAAGAGGAACTGCTAAATTACCTAATCAATATTTAATTAGCAAAGAACTCCAAAATATGTATGGAGCATCTTTCAATTGTGGCGTAGATAAAATGGGGGATAATGTAGTTCTTAAATTCTGTATAGAATCAATAAGCAATGAATATGCCTTAAATAACGAAGATATTTTAAAAATGAATATTGAAACATTACTAGATCTAGTTTTCAATCCAGCAAAAGTGAATAATATGCTAAATGAGGAATTTTTAGAAGTCGAAAAAGAAAACTTAAAGGATATTATAGAAAGTAAAATTGATGATAAGGATAGTTATTCGTTAGAAAATTGTATTTCTAATATGTATGGTGATAATGGATTTGGTCTTTATAAATATGGATATGTCGAAGATGTAGACAAAATAACAATCGGGGAAATTTCAGAATACTATAATTGGCTAATCTCTAACAGTAAAATAGATTTATTCATTTCTGGAAATTTTGATGATGAAAATTTAAAAACATTATTAAACGATAATGAAAATATAAAAAAATTAAATCCAAGAGAAGAAAATTATATATTAGATTCTACAGCAGATAAAATCAAAGCAGAAAAAGTAAATGAAGTAAAAGAGGAAATGGATGTTACTCAAGGAAAACTTGTTATAGGATTAGATATAACATCAACTCAGGAGAATTTGCGAGGTATAGGAAATGTATATAACAGTATTTTAGGTAATGGTGCAAATTCTATGTTATTCCAAAATGTAAGAGAAAAAGCAGGCTTAGCATATTCTGCTAAAAGTGTATTTTTTAAACAAAAAAATAACATATTTATAAGGTGTGGAATTCAAATAGAGAACTATGAAAAAGCTGTTGAACTTATAAAAGTTCAATTAGAAAATATAAAAAAAGGAGAATTCTCAGAAGAGGATGTTAATAATGCAAAAACATTTTTAATTGCTGGAATTAAGAATGTAGAAGAAGAACAGGATACTGAAATTATCTATTATATAGGACAAGAAATATCAAAAACTAATTTAACTATACAAGAATATATGAACAATATAAATAAAGTATCAAGAGAGGATGTTATAGAATTCGCAAAATCTGTTGATATTAATACAATTTATTTTTTAACAAAAAATAATTAATTGGAGGTAAATAGTGCAAGTTATTGAAAATAAGCAAATAAAAGAAAAATTATATACAGAAAAATTAGATAACGGCTTAGTAGTAATGGTTTTACCCAAAAAAACAAGAAAAAAATATATTGTTTGGAGTACAAACTTTGGATCTATAGACAATAAATTTTTTGCTCCAGGAGAAGATAAATTAACTTATGTTCCAGATGGAATTGCTCATTATCTAGAGCATAAGTTATTTGAACAAGAAAATGGAAGAAACAGCTTAGATGTTCTTACATCAATAGGTGTAGATGCAAATGCATATACTACCAATGATCATACAGCATACTTATATGAATGTACAGACCATTTTGATGAAGCATTAGATGAATTTATGAATTATGTTCAGAATCCATATTTTACAGATGAAAATGTCGAAAAAGAACGTGGCATTATAGAGCAAGAAATAATGATGTATGATGATTATCCAGAATGGAAAGTATATATGAATGCAATGAAGGCAATGTATAAAGATAATGAGATTAACATTGATGTTGCTGGTACAGTTCAAACTATTGCTGAAATAGATAAAGAAAAATTATATAAGATTTATAATTCTTTTTATAGACCAGATAATATGATTCTTGTTCTTACAGGAGATTTTGTTCCAGAAGAAATTTTAGAAAAAATAAAATCAAAAATTACTATGAAAAATGTAGACAAAAAAACAATTAGAAAATATAATCATGAGCAAAAGGAGATTGTAAATCACTATATAGAAAAAGAGATGAATATAAGTATGCCCTTAGTATTAATGGCATATAAAGATAATGATTTAACATCAAATAAAGTAAAAAAAGATTTAGCAATAGATATGCTTGGAAATATTTTATTTGGTAGAAGTACAGAAGTTTTTGAAAAATTATACGAAGATGGAAATTTAATAGCAGAACCAACAATTGATTATGAATTTTCAAAAACATATAGTCATGTAATGATTCAATTTCAATCAGATAATCCTGATATTGTGATTAAAGAAATTACAAATAAAATCGAACAAGTAAAAAAAGATGGAATCACAGATGAAGATTTCCAAAGGGCAAAAAAGAAAATATATGGAGAAATAGTAAAAGATTATAATGAAGTTTCTAATATTGCAACAGCAATAGTTTCAGATTATTTTAAAAATATAAATACATTAGATTATTTCAATTCAGTTAATGAGATAGATAAATCATATATTGAAAATATTTTAAAAGAATTATTTGTAGAGGACTTAAAAGTGGTATCAATTATAAAATAAAAATATATTAGGAGGATGGAATAATGAATGTAGTAACATTTCCAGGATTAAACTTAAGTTTTGAGGTATCAAAAGTTGCATTTTCAATATTTGGAATTTCAATTTACAAATATGCAGTATGCATTGTTTTTGGTATTGTTCTTGCATTAATATTATGTAAGTTTGCAAAGCAAAAATTTGATATTAAGTATAATGAAGTATTAGTATGTACTGTACTTGGTATCATATTTGGAACAATAGGAGCAAGACTTTATTATATAATTTTTAACTTAGATTATTATTCACAAAATGTTTCTGAAATATTTAATTTCAGAAATGGTGGACTTGCAATCTATGGTGGACTAATATTAGGAGCATTATCAATATATATATATTGTAAAGCTAGAAAAATAAATGTTTTAAACTTTTTTGATTATGTAATACCATATGTAGCAATTGCACAATGTGTAGGTAGATTAGGTAACTTCTTTAATGTTGAGGCTTTTGGTACACCAACAACATCAATAGTAAGAATGGGAATAAAAACGGTAGAAGGATATATGGAAGTTCATCCAGTATTCTTTTATGAATGTATAGCTACTTTGTTAATTTTTGCAATTTTAAAAGTTGTGCAAAATCATAGAAAATTTGAAGGACAAATTATTACATTATATTGTTTATTATACTCAGGAATAAGATTTTTCCTAGAAGGTATAAGAGCAGACAGTTTAATGATGTTTAATTTTAGAGCATCTCAAATAGTTTCTTTAATCGTTTTTGTAATTTCGTTAGTAATACTTATTATTAATGTAAAAAAATTAAAAACGGTGTCAAAAGAAGAAAATAAAGTAGAAGAGTAAGAAAATGCATAAAAACAGCAAAGTGTTTATATTACTGCAATTGAACGTTATCTTGTCGAAAAATGTCTTACGAAAAATGACTGAGATTCCTGTAATTTGTTGACTTTTGGGACTGTTCTGTGTTATTTTTAAATTGTACACAAAAGAGTACAAACCAAAGATAGCAAAATTATCAGGAACGGAGAGTGATAGTATGTTAGATAAAAAAATTTGCAAATTGCGAGATGAATTAAACAAATGTATTTCTGACGGTGAAGATTACTCTAAAATATATAAAGTGAGTGTTGAACTGGACAAGTTGATTGCGGAATACTATAGGAGTGAAAATTAAATATGGAAAAAAGTAGATATGATTTGCTTATCATATCTACTTTATTTTTTATCGGAATGTATTTAAAATTTTATAAAAAGGTATACTTTTTTTTATGTTTAATATATAATAACAATGTATTATTGTAACGGAGGAATAGATGGAAAATTTTAAAGAGATGATATCTTCAATAAATTTGAATGATTTATTGAAAATTTTTGATATACAAATAGCAATTGCAGTTTTACTATTTTTTGTGATTTTTAGAACCGTTTTTTCAAAAATATTAATAAAGGCTTATTATAAAATTATTAAAAGTAAAAAACATCCAAAAGATAGTAGCATGTATAGGCCATTAAATATAATGTTTATATTGATTGGTGTATATTGCATGATAAAAATACTTCCTACAAGTGCTCAAGTATTATATGTAATGAACAAAATATATAAACTAGTAATAATATTTTATGTAATGAGAATTCTTACTAGTTTAATTAATACAGATTCAATATTTTTCAAAAGATTTTTCAGAGATCCTACAAATAAAGCAGTAAATATGTTTTTATGCCAAATAGCAAAATTTATTATTTGGATAATATATTTATTTATAATACTTGCTGAAATGGGCTATGCTAAAGATTTTAGTGGTTTAGTTGCAGCATTGGGAGTTGGATCTGCAGCAATAGCTTTAGCAGCACAAGATTTAGTAAAAAGTTTAATAAGTGGTGTTACAATATTAACAGATAAACCATTTGTTATAGGTGATTGGATTGAAGTAGATCAATATCAAGGAACAGTAATAGATATTACATTTAGAAGTACACGTATAAAAGCATTCAATAATTCAGTAGTTACAATTCCGAACTCAGTAATAACATCATCATATGTTATTAATTGGAATAGATTAACAAGTAGAAGATTTGAATGTGTATTAAATTTGAGTTTAGAAACACCTTCTGAAAAAATTAAAAAAGTTGTCAAAGAAATAAAAGTTGTTTTAGAAAATGATCCCAAAGTTATAAAAGAAACAATACAAGTTAGCTTAATAAATATAACTGCTTATAGTAATGATATAAAGATAGTTTTATTTTTAAGAGAAGCAGAATATGTACCATTTTTAAAAGCAAAGCAAGATGTTTTATGTAGTTTACTATTCTTGGTAGAAAAAGAAAATATAGATTTAGCATATCCTACACAAACATTATTTGTTAAGAGAAAGGAAGAGGAACAAGCATAACATGAGTTTAGGAGTGGCTTTAGCTGGTGGAGGCTTAAAAGGATTAGCTCATATAGGAGCATTAAAAGCTTTAGAAGAATTAGGAATAAAAATTGATTATTTATCAGGAACGAGTTCAGGAAGTATATTTGCTACATTTTATGCAATGGGATATAGCACTGAAGAAATAAAGAAAAGAACTCTTGAAAATTACAAATTACTTACTACAATAAAGAAAAAGCCAATTTTTAAAGCTGGTTATACATATTTAACATCTGGTGTTGCTCAAATTTCAGGATTAATTGATGGAGAAAACATAGAAAATCTAATAATAAATGGCTCAAAGGATAAAAACATAACAAATATGAATCAAATTGAAATTCCATATGCCATTGCTACTGTTGATACAATTTCAACCAAAGAATGTATTTTTTTATCAAAAAAATTTAATTTAAAGGATGACAATATTGATTATATCTATGATGCTCCAATTGCAACTGCTACAAGAGCTAGCATGTCTTTTCCAGGTGTTTTTACACCTTGTGATTATGGAAAATATAATTTTATAGATGGTGGAACAAAAGATAATTTGCCAGTTAAAATTTTAAAAGATATGGGAGCAGATAAAACACTTGCATTAAGTTTTAGAATTGATGATTATGAGCCTGAGAATGATGTTTTGGCTATTTTATTAAGAACAGTGGATATATTTTCACTTAAAGATGTAAGAAAGGCTCAAAAAGAGGCTGATTTAGCAATAGAGATAGATGCTAAAGGAGCAAGTTTACTTGAAATAGATAATGCAGATAAGCTTGTAGAAACTGGATATCAAACAATAATGAATCATAAAGATGAAATACTTAAATTAATAAAATAAATAGATTAGGAGTGATAGATTTGCCAGGAATAAATGACACTATGATGCAATATTTTGAATGGTATTTACCTAGTGATTCTACACTTTGGAATAGGCTTACAAAAGAATCAAAACATTTAGAAAATATAGGAGTAACACATCTATGGTTACCACCTGCTTATAAAGGAGCTGGAGGGAAAGACGATGTTGGATACGGAGTATACGATTTATATGACTTAGGTGAATTTGACCAAAAAGGGGCTGTTCAAACAAAGTATGGAACAAAGGATGAATATTTAGAAGCAATAAAAGTATTACATGAAAATAATATAAAAGTTTTAGCAGATATTGTTTTAAATCATAAAATGGGAGCAGATGAAACAGAAGATGTTTTAGCTGTTGAAGATGATGCTTCAAATAGAAATATAAGTTTAACAGAAGCAAAAACAATTAGAGTATGGACAAAATATACATTTCCTGGAAGAGGAGATATATATTCTAATTTTAAATGGAACTGGACGCATTTTCACGGTATCGATTGGGACGAGAATTCAGGAAAAACAGCTATTTATAAATTTTATGGAAAACATTGGGACGAAGATGTAGATAAAGAAAATGGAAATTATGATTATTTAATGGGTGCCGATATAGATTTAAACAATGTTGATGTTGTAAAAGAACTAAAGAAATGGGGAAAATGGTATACAAATACAACATTAGTTGATGGATATAGATTAGATGCAGTAAAGCATATTAGAGCAGAATTTTTTCCTGAATGGTTATGGGAAATGGGAAGAGATAATGATAAAAGATATTTTGCTGTAGGAGAATATTGGAGTTCAAATATAGACGTTATTAATGAATACATAGGAAAAACAAATGGATGTATGTCGCTTTTTGATGTTCCATTACACTATAATTTTTATAGAGCATCTATAAGTAATGGAGAATTCAATATGAGTCATATATTTGATGGAACAATAGTTGGAACAAATCCATCAAAAGCAGTAACTTTTGTAGATAATCATGATACAGAACCAGGTCAAGCATTAGAATCATGGATATTAGATTGGTTTAAACCATTAGCATATGCTCTTATATTGTTAAGAAAAGATGGTTTTCCATGTGTATTTTATGGTGATTATTATGGAATACCAGAAAAACAAATAAATTCAAAAATAGAAATGCTAGATTTATTTATAAAAATTAGAAAATATTTTGCATATGGAGAACAGATTGATTATTTCTATGATAAAAATGTAGTAGGATTTACTAGACTTGGAGATTATGATCATCCGAATTCGGGATTAGCAGTAGTCATGTCAGATAGTACAGGAGGATGCATTCAAATGAACGTAGGAAAAAAATTAGCAAATACTATATTTTATGATTGTACTGGGAATATGCAGGAACACGTATATGTTGATAATGAGGGGAATGGAATCTTTTATTGTAAAGATGGAAGTGTTTCTGTTTGGATAAAACAAGGGCAACAAGTAAATTAAATTATTAAGCAGGGAAATGATAAGTCCCTGCTATTTGTTAGTAAAAATAATTTACATAAAATATTTACAAAATTGTGAAAGTGTGCTATAATAATAAGTGATATTTTCGTAGCAATTATGCAAAAAACTTCGTGCATAATACTACAAAAAGTATAACTAAGGGAGTGATATGTATTTCCTAACAATCTACTTGTGAAAGGAGTGAAAAGAAAGCCCTGTTGTAACTCGTTGTAATCCGTTGTAACTACAAACAATCAAACATTAAATTTAGGAGGAAAATGTATGTATAACGTAAAGCTTTCTAACGAGGCTATCGAGACCCTGCGGACCATGGTTGGACTGAATGACGGCAGAATCAATCTGAAGACAGGCGTTATCCAGATCGAATCCAAGGACGGCATCAATAACCTGGCCAAGAAGTTCGGCATCGACAACATCAACCATAAGCCCTATGATGAGTTTGTGGCTGAGGAGGTGAAGCCGGCTGTCGCGGAAAGTGACCTGGATAAACGCAACAAGATTATCGGCTACAATCTGCAGGTCGGCTCTGTTGTCAGGGTGAGGACTGAGAATGGAACGGAGCATGCTGTGATTATTGCCATCAATGACAAGCAGTATACCGCAGCCAAGTTGGTGCTCTCGGCTATCAAGGCAGGTGCGGATGACGTTGTTATGATTCCCCTGAAGAAAGGGCAGGACATCGTCTACCGGAACATGACCTACCGTGATGTGGTGACACTCACCGGAGAAATCGCCTATAACCTGGAATGGAGGGACTTCATGAAGGCCGCTGGCGGCATGATTGTCGGAAGAGTGACCAATCTGGAGCTCATCCAGCCGGTTATTGACCTCATCGTAAGTATCCCCGAGGATGCACCTCAGGAAGATTCTGACACTGAGCCGGATAATGCGGAAGCAACAGCTTCTGAGGACGGCCAGAAAAAGGAAGTCAATTTCCTGAAGGTCATCGAAGATTCTGAGACTCTGGAAGACCTGTTTTCCAAGCTGGAAGTCGCAAGCGACATCCTGCTACAGGCGGCAACGGAGTGTATTGAGACTGGGCGAAGCAATGTCAAGAAGCTGATTCCGGTTCTGCAGTCCAAATATGAGAAGGCTTATGGCCGGCTCAGCCAGAGTGCCATCAAGAACAAGATGAACGAGGAGTTCAAGGAGTGGTGTGAAAACCACAATGTGGAGATGGAGGAATGCTCTGTCAGCTATTTCCTGAAGGCCATTGTCAAGGGGCTGAAGAAGTCCTAAGTAACTAAAACAAGCAACAAGCAAAGTTATACCTTTCGGCGCGGTGGAGAAATCTCCACCGCGTTGTTTTTTGATTTATGTATATATTTATTTTCCTTGACAAAAATATAAAATGAAATATAATACTTTTATAAATGGAGGAGAATATGAGAGTTTTAATTACTGGAGCATCTTCTGGTATAGGAAGGGATTTAGCGAGAGAATTTGCAAAAAGAAAATATGATATAATTTTGGTAGCTAGAAACGTAGAAAAGCTAGAATCAATAAAAAAAGAATTGATAGATAAATATAAAGTAAATACTGAATATTTGAGCATAGATTTATCAGATAGGGAAAAATGTATCGAACTTCATAATAAAATCAAAGATATTGATATTCTTGTAAATAATGCAGGGCTTGGAGATTTTGGAAATTTTAGTAAAACACAACTAGAAAAAGATTTCTCAATCATAGATACAAATATAACAGCAATGCATACATTAACAAAGTTATATTTAAAAGATATGAAAGGAAAGAATTCAGGCAAGATCCTAAATGTTGCATCAATAGCAGGATTTTTGCCTGGACCATTAATGGCTACATATTATGCATCAAAAAATTATGTAGTAAGACTTTCAGAAGCAGTTAGAGAAGAACTAAGAAAAGAAAAATCAAATGTAAAAATGAGCATATTATGTCCAGGGCCAGTTAGAACAAATTTTAATAATGTAGCAAATGTAAAATTTGAAATAAGTTCACTTTCAAGTGAATATGTAGCAAAATATACAGTAAATAAATTCTTAAAAGGTAAGTTTTATATTGTACCAGGATTTCAAATAAAATGTGCTAAGTTTTTTTCAAAAATAGTACCAACACCAATACTTGCAAAATGCACATATTATATGCAAAAAAGAAAAGAAGGGAAAGAATAGTAAATAGGAGTAATATATATGAAAATATTAATGGGAACAAAAAATCCAGGAAAAATTGAAGGAGCAAAACAAGCATTTGAAAAATATTTTAATGACATAGAAATTGAAGGAATTTCAGTAAGTTCAGATGTTGGAAATCAACCAGTAAATGAAGAGATTTTGCAAGGTGCTAAAAATAGAGTAAAAAATTTAAGAAAATACGCTAAAGAAAATAATATAGATGCAGATTATTATATTTCATCAGAAGCAGGTATTACAAATCTTTTGGGAGAATGGATAGATTTTAATGTGGCAGTTATCGAAGATAAAGAAGGATTTCAAAGTGTTGGAATGAGCCAAGGATTTCAAATACCAGAAAAATATATTAAAGATATTTTGGAAACAGAACTTGGAAAAGTTATGGATAGCATATTTAAAGGAAATGAGCTAAGCAAAGGAAAAGGTGGAATAAGTTATCTTACACATAATGAAATTTCGAGAATAGATTTAACAAAAGATGCATTTGTAATGGCATTAATAAGCCATATAAATGGAGAATTATGGAAATAAAAGGAGAAAAAATGGAAAAGATTATAATAGAAGTTGGATCAACTAATACAAAAATAGATTTATATAATGGAAAAGAGATAGAACATTTAGAAACAGTAACAATTGAATTTAAGAAAAATTATAAACAAGAAAATAAGCTTTTTGTAGAAGATATAGAAAAACTTATAAAATTAGTTCTAAAATATAAACAATCTTATGCTAATATTTATGTTTGTGGTACAAGTGTTTTTAGAAATTTAACAGGAACTCAAAGAGACGAATTTTTAAAGGAATTTTCAAATGAAACAGGTTTTGAATTCAATATAATTTCACAAGAACAAGAAAATGAGTTAACTGTTTTTGGAGCAGTTAGAAACATAAATAAAAAAGTGGCTGTATTCATTGGTGGTGGAGGTTCAACAGAAATTGCAATTTATGAAAATGGAATCAAAGAAATGGTAAATTCATCTTTTGGAGTTGTAGATGTAACAAGTAATTTCCCTGATTTAACTAATGATTTACCAACTACAGAACTAGGAGAAGTAAGAGAATTTGTAAAAGATAGAATAAATTTACCTAAAGAAAAAGCAGATATTTTAATTTTAGCTGGTGGTGGACACAAAGTATTTGCTTTAGGGGCAGGAATACATTATGAAAAAAACACTTTATTTGAAGATAATGTAGAACCTATAATGATGAGTATAGAAGACAGAAAAAAAGATACTCTAAGATATTATAAAGAGATATCTTTAGATGAGATAAGAAAAAGAGCTGATAATCCCAAATGGTGGGATGCGACTCGAGCAATGTGTGCTGTAGTTTTAAATGTTGCAGAGAGCATAGGAGCAAAATATATAATTCCAACAGATATTTCAATGGTATATGGAATAATTGAAAATAATAAATAACAAGAAAAAGCTGCTAATCTGTAAAGATTGCAGCTTTTTTTTGTTATTGAATCAATCCAGTAACTAAAATTCCCAAGTTTTCTCTATAAATTCCAGCAAATTGAGAAACAGGAATTGGATTTTCACCTAAACCAACTTCAATAGTAAATCCAGGTCTATTGTAGTATAAAATAAACCAATCTTTAAATCCTGCAAAACTTGAATTTTTAGGAACTTCCTCAGCAGTATAGCCAGAAATTCGGGAAAATTCTTCAGCTATTTTTTTGCTATTAGGCGGAGTTTGATCTTGATATTGATAGTAAATAACTCTACCTTGTGTATGATAAGTGATCATTAGACTAAAATTATGTCTTAAAGTAAAGTTGTATAAAGCAACAGATTCAGGAGCAGTAAGTGGACCATATCCAACAAAATCACGTGGAGCAGGTTTATTAAATCCTTGTGCATACTTTATTTCTTTTGCTTCAGCCCAGCCTGCTGGGAACTGAAGATTGTTGTCAATCCCTTCTATATTAGCTTTCCATCCGCTTGGAAATGGAATATCAGGAAAGCTACTAGAAATTCGTTTTGCATTTGTATAAGCCCAGGAATTTTCAGAGAAAAATCCTGTAACCAAGTCAACTCCATCAGGATTTACCATTGGTACGATATATAAAGAAACATTGTTAAATAACTCACGAGCATTGTATCCAAAGATATTTAAATTATTTACATAGCTTTTTGAAATATTTTCCAAAAATTTCATTAATAAAGGAGCAGTAATCCATTCATTCGCATGTGTTGCTGCACAATATAGAATTTCTTTTCTACCAGTTCCAAATTTAATAGATCTAAGAGGTCTTCCTAAAACACTAGTTCCAATACTAGAAACTTCCAAAAATGGATAAACTGTTTTTAATGCGTTAACATTTAAGTTTAGAATTTGTGATGTATAACTTATATTTGTTTGTACAACACTCCCAAAAGGGACTATTATTTCCTCACCAATAGATAAATTATCAGCTTCGATATTTGGATTTGCATAGATTATTGCATCAACTGTTGTAGAATATTTTTGAGCAATGGCATAAAAAGTATCTCCTTCTTTTATTGTATATGTTGTGTACCCGTTTATGTAAGGCATAAGTGCATTCCAAGTATTTGTACCAACAATACCATCCACTTGAAGTCCAAACTGTCTTTGAAATCTTTGAACAGCATTAAAAGTTTGATATCCAAAGATTCCATCAATAGCGCCATTATAAAAACCAAGTTGTAATAATGTGCTTTGTAAGAGTTCCACTTCAGGACCTCTTGAATTTAATCTTAATGTATTCATATAAAAAATCCTTTCTAAAATTTTCAATTATTTTATAAAATATAATATTAAATATTAGACAGATTAGTTACTGTTATACAAATAACAATTTAACTCTTGTAAAAAAACTTAAAATATTATAAAATAATCTTGGAAATTTATACTACATATGAGGTGAAAATAATGCTAGTAGAATCCGAAATAAAAGAATTAGCAAATAAAAAAGAATATACCAAAGTATTTAATTATTTCCATGATGAATATACAGGAATGTTAAAAGAATTTCTTGAAAGACATGAAGTAGAATTAAATGAAAAAGATTGTTTAATAGACTATATAGTGAAAACTAGATTTTTCATGCCAAAATATAATTCTTATACAATTCCAATAACAAATGCAATGTATAATGAAGATTTATCTGAGGAAATGAAGTATGAGTTACTAATGAGTAGTTATAAAGATGTGTTTAAAGCATTTAAAAATTAAAATAGAAAGAGTGAAATATAAGTGGACAGAATAGAAAAATATTTAGCATATAATGGAAAAGTAAGCTTAATTTGTGTTAATACAACAGAATTAATAGAAAAAATTAGAAAAATACATGATTTAACTCCAACAACTACAGCAGCAATGGGAAGATTTGCTACAATATGTGGAATTATGGGGTTAACTAGTATAAAAGAAAATGATGATAGTATAACAGTTCAACTAAAAGGTGATGGACCAATTGGTTCTATTGTTGGTATTGTAAAACGTGAAAATAATATTTCTAAAATTAAAACATACATGCAAAATCCATTAGTGGAGTTACCATTAAAATCAAATGGAAAAATTGATGTTGGTGGAGCTGTTGGACATGTAGGATATTTAAATATAATAAAACAGAGTGCTATTACAGAGTCGGAATATAATGGATTAGTTCCTTTAGTTTCAGGAGAAATTGCAGAAGATTTTACAGAATATTTTGCTACATCTGAGCAGAAACCAACAGTTCTTGCATTAGGTGTTTTAGTAAATAAAGATGGAACTCAAAGTGCAGGTGGATACATGATTAACTTAATGCCAGATGCTACAGAAAATGAAATTACTAAAATTGAAGAAGCATTAAAAATGGCACCAAGTATAAGTGAACTACTATCAGAAAATAAATCTTTGGAAGAAATTGCCAAAAGAGTTACAGGAGATAAAAATGTACAACTATTGGAAAACGATTTAGAGATAAAGTTTGATTGTGATTGTAGTAAAGATAAATTTGAAAAAGGTTTAATTTCAATAGGAAAAGATGATTTAACAAAAATTATTGAAGAAGATGGTAAAGCTGAAATTGTTTGCCAATTCTGCAATAAAAAATATAACTTTAATAAAGAAGAATTAGAATATTTACTTAAGAAAATATAATATTTTTTTGAAAAGGTGATAAACTAAAGATGAAAAAATTTGAAAGCGTAGCTATGTATGAGGGCAATCCTAAGTGGGAAAATGCAATTTCAAGAGTAGAAAAATTGTATGATCCAGTTTATGGTGATGCTCCAATGAGAACAGAATTTGATAGAGATTATACTAGAATAATAAATTGTAATGCATATAGAAGGTTAAAACATAAAACTCAAGTATTTTTTGCACCTAAAAATGACCATATATGTACTAGAATTGAACATGTAAATTTAGTTGATTCAATAAGTAATACAATAGCAAATTATTTGGGACTTAATACAGAATTAACAAGTGCAATTGCAGTTACCCATGATATAGGACATAGTCCATTTGGTCACAAAGGGGAGAATATTTTATCTGAAATTGCTCAAAGAGAATATGGTGGTAAATTTTGGCATGGTGGGAATGGATTACATCTAGTAGATGATTTAGAATTATTAAGTGATTTGGCTGGAATTAAAAGAAACTTAAATTTAACTTATGCTGTAAGAGATGGAATTCCAGGTCATTGCGGAAATCCAAATCCAAATGGTCAAAAACCAAGAGATGAATTTGTAGATTTAAAAGAATTTACATATTCAAATAAATTTTCTCCATATACTTGGGAAGCTTGTGTAGTGAAAATTGCAGATAATATTTCTTATTTAGGTAGAGATTTGGAAGATGCTAAAGAAATGAAACTCATAACAGATAGAGATATAAATAATATAGATAAATCAATTGAGCAAATAAGAGTAAATAATTCAAGTATTATAGGATTTTTAATAAGTGATTTATGCAATAATAGTACTATAGAAGATGGGTTGAAATTTTCAGAATCAGCATATAAGACAATGGAAAAAATTAAGAATTTCAATTATAATAAAATATATGATAATGAGAAAATCCAACCAACTACAAGATATTTTAAGGTAGTTATGAATGAAATATTCTATACTTTAAAAAAGGCTTATAATGGAACTTCAACAGTTAAAACTATTAGAAAAATGAAAAGATATTATCCATTTTTATCAGAAGAATTTTCTAATTGGCTTGAAACATATTCAAATTCAATAGATAGAAATGAGGACAATTATTGTAATAAGGTTATTTATGATTTAAATGATATAAATAATTATTTAAAATCAATAATAGATTATATGTCTGGAATGACAGATCAATATATAGTTAGAATTTATAATGAAATAGTTAGCTTTTAAAAGGAGGAAAAAGTATGATATATAAATATAGACCAGTAGGTGTATGTTCTATGGAAATTACAATAGAAGTAGAAGGAGATAAAATTGAATCAGTACAGTTCCTTGGAGGATGTGCTGGAAATACTCAAGGAGTTGCATC
Source organism: uncultured Clostridia bacterium (assembly GCA_949482135.1). Classification (GTDB taxonomy): domain Bacteria; phylum Bacillota; class Clostridia; order TANB77; family CAG-508; genus Scatovivens. The sequence continues at coordinate 36,374 of CASYFC010000004.1, read as the reverse complement.
GTTAATTGCTGGAATGAAAATAGATGAAGCAATCAAAAGATTAAAAGGAATTGATTGTGCCGGAAAAGGAACTTCTTGCCCAGACCAATTGGCTAAAGCTTTAGAAGAAATAAAAGAACAAACAGTTTAAAATACCTATTCGTAGGTATTTTTTTTATAAATTTTGTAACCTATTTATATATTTTAAGAAATATATAAATGTAAGTAATCAATTTAAGGTGGGAATTATGGTAGAAGAAAAAATAATTGAAACATATTTCTTGAAAAACGAATTAAATATGCAGAATATAGTGGATGATTATTATAATTATATAAGAACTATAATTAAAAACTTTCCTGATATAAGTATAGAAGATGAAGAAGAAATTTTATCTGATGTATTTTTTATAGTTTGGAAAAATAAAAATGTTTTAGAAAAAGAATCTAGACTTAGTCCATATATTGCTCGAATTACTAAAAATGTAATATACAAAAAGTATAAAGAAATAAATTATAAGTTTATTTATGATGAATTTGATGAAGATTTTCAAGATAATTTTAATATAGAAGAATTATTAGAAGAAAAAGAATTAAATGATTGCATAATTAAAAATCTAAAAGCTGTTGGAGAAGAAGAGTATTTAATTTTTTCAAAATTTTATTTTGAAGATAAAAAAATAAAAGATATATCTAAAGAGCTCGGAATATCTGTAAGTAATACAAAAACAAAATTGCACAGAACAAGAAAAAAAGTAAAAGAATTTTTAAAGATGGGAGGATTTTATTAAAATGAAAAAAGAAGAAATCTATAGAAATTTAACAGAAAATATTGGTTTAGAAAACTTCAAAAAGATTGATAAAAGAAATTCAAAAATTAAAAATGCACTTCAGAAAACTTTAACACTTTTAATATGTGTCTTATCAGTTACAGGAATGGTCTTTGCTAGAGATATATCAACTAAAATTTATGATAATGTTTATGGTGGTGGTTATGGATATGGAAAAGCAATTGAAGAGGGCTACATAGAAAAAACAGACATGGAAGACGAGATTTCCGTTTCTACCATTGAAAACGAAGAAACTGGTGAAATACTTGAAGATTTGGAAACTAAAATAAAAGTTGAGGAATTTTTAATGGATGATTTTTCACTAAGTGCAACATTAGATATTACATTATCAGATGAAATAAAAAATATAGTAAAAATAGAAGATATTTGGAATGTTTCTTTCCCTGATTTAATTGTATATGATGAAGACTATAATGTGTTACGTTGTGGATATGGGAATAGATATAAAGAATTTTGTAAAGAAAAGAATATAGAACCTAATGAAGAAGAAAAATTCTTTGGTAGTGGGGAAAATGGTCCATTAATAAATGCTAAAAAAGGAAATCATTTAAAAGTGATGTTTAATATTTATATAGGCGGACCTTATTATCCAAAAAGTAAGCAAATTAATTTTGAATTAACAAAAATAAGAATTTCAAACCAAGTTGAAACAATGCATGGAGAGGAGCAACTTGTATTAAAAGGAGACTGGAAATTTTCAGTTGATGTGCCAGAGAAAATGTATAACAGAACTAGTGTAAAATATGCACAAAAAAGTACAACAAATAGTAAATTTAAGTTAACAGATGCAACAGTGTATGATGCTGGAATGAATATTGGATTTGAATTTCAAGGAGAAAAACCATTAGAAAGACCTACAACTCCTGAACTTGAATTTTATAATTCATTACCAGAGGATGATGAATTAAGAAATAGTGAAATTAGAGAATATTTAAATAATGAGTTATTGCAAACTGAAGACTATAAAAAGTATATGGAACAGATATTTAAACAAGGTGATTTTGAAAAATATGTAGTAAATTCAAATGGAGAAAAGTTTGAACAAACAATAAATAATCAAGAAAATGGTGGAACAAGTACAGATGAGAATGGATATGTTAAATTTACAGGTATGTTTGATTTAACCAAATATGATATGACAGATGAAATAACATTATATATAGATAGCAATGGAGAAAAAGCCAAAATTGTATTAGAGAAAGTGGGGGAGGAATAATATGAAAAAAATATGTGTATCATTTATAATTTTACTATTAATCCTTTCTACTCAAGTTTTTGCAATAGATGAATATGATCTTGGAAGTACAAAACAATTTGAAATTTCTCAGGAAGCTCTAACACAACTTTTAGAAAAATATAAAACAGATGAAGTTACTGAAGAAGAAAGAATAACTGATTATATGTGGTGTGGAATGGGAGGAGGTATTCCAGATGAACAAGGTATAAGTAAAATGACAATTGTATTTACAGTTACACCGTATTTAGAAGAGAACTCTATTTGGAAAAACGATTTTCAATATATTGCATTTGTAGAATTATCAGTTGAAAATAAAGAATATAAGATAGATAAATTATCTTTAGAGCCAGAAAATTATGATAAATTTTTAGAAAAATTTGAAGAATATCAAAAAAATGGTGAAGAAGTAGTTCAAGTTGAAGCTGTTTCTGCTGAAAAAACAGAAGATTTGAAAACAAACAATATAGAAAAAATGAGTAATATAATTTTTGTTTTAAGCAGTATCGTTTTTGGAATAACAGTTTTACTTATGATAGTAAATAAACTAAAAAAATTAAAAAATTAAATTGGGGAATTTAATTGCGAAATTTCATATATAAAAACAGAGATGCGCCCACATCTTGCGGGCGCATCTCTGTTTTTTAATCATTATTTTTAATGATTGTAGCGCGATAGTATCTTTGACAACTGCTGGGGATCTCTCCATAATGATCGAGGTGGTAGTTAATGCCCAAATCATCGAACACTTTCTGGAAATCCTTTTCAGAGATAAGATCATAGAAATGACTGAAAGGATGCTCGATGGAGATGGAACGGGTAAGACCACCATTTAGAAAAACGTGACTTACGATCTGGGAGAGGATTTGCAAATGATGCTGAGATGTTTTCGCGTATTCTTCGCGAAGTTCAATAGCCCTTGCAAAGAAATCTTTCAAATCCATGGAAAAACCTCCTTATTTTGGATAAAAACTATTATAACTCAAAATTGGTTTTATGTCAATTCGTCAGAAAGTTTTCCAAATTGCTCTAGAGTTAGTTGTTCTGCACGTACTCTTAAATCTAATCCTAATTCAATTAAAATTTTTTCTAAAGTTTCTTTATTAGAAATTCCTGAATTGCATAATGAATTTATTAAAGTTTTTCTTTTTTGCATAAAAGCATATTTTATAACTTTAAAAAATATTTCCTCATTTAAAACATTGATTTTTGGAGTTGGCAGAACTTCTAAGTTGATTACAGAGGAATCTACTTTAGGACTAGGTATAAAACAGTCTTTAGGAACTTCCAAAACTGTTTTTGGTTCTGTATAATAGTGAATACTGTATGTTATAGAACCTGTGTTTTTACTTCCTGGTGTTTCTGTTAATCTTTCAGCAACCTCTTTTTGAACCATAACAGTAATACTTTTTAAATTTAATTTTTCTTCAAGTAGTTTCATAATTATTGGTGTTGTAATGTAGTAAGGTAGATTTGCAACTACCTTTACGTTTTCAAATTCTGAGTTTTGAGAAATTAAGTGTTTTAAATCTACTTTTAAAACATCATCATTTATTAGCTCAAAATTATCATATAATTTAAATCTATCATTTAATATTGTTAACATATGTATATCTAGTTCTATACAAATAACTTTTCCAGCATTTTCTAATAAAATAGATGTAAGAGTTCCAAGACCTGGACCAATTTCAATTATAAGGTCTTTTTTTGATACTTCTGCTTTTTCTACAATTCCGATTTACAACATTTTCATCAATTAAAAAATTTTGACCATAATTTTTATTTGCAGTTATATTATATTTGTTCATTAAATATTTTGTTTCTTTTGATAAATTCATACAAAAAATCCTTTCGTGATTATTCTTTTAATTTTACTATAAATTTGCTTGAATTTCAATATGAAAGCAAAATACGTGTATGTTAAAAATAAAAAGAAACAAAATCACACACGCATTTTGGATGATCTTTTACATGTTTAAAAGATTATTTTTAATTTGTACAAATTTTACTTACGTGCTTTATTTGAATAAAAAAATATTAATTTTCATTTGTAATAGAATTAAATATTTTTAGATAAAAGTGTTTTGTGAAAAGTTTGCATGAACATGCTAAGAATTATGAAACAAAACATATAAATTGTAGCATAGATATTTTGAAAATTAATTACATACATTGAAAAGTGGTGTAAACAAAAAGAGTAACCATTTTTCAATAGTTACTCTTCTTAAACTAATTAATCCTTCTTATTTGTAATTTCTTCTAAGTCTAATAATTCTTGCCATCTAGCGTCAACTTCTTTTTGGAATTCTTCAATCATCCACTCATTTCCTGGTTTAAACATATGTTTAAATCTTTTTTGTGGTCTTAAGAATTCTTCTATAGGAAGTTTTTTTGCTGGTTTGTATGTTATTTTATAAACTCCATCAACTACCTCATATAATGGCCAATAGCATGTATCAACAGCAAGCTTGTTTATTTGCATTAAATCTTCTGTGTTATATCCCCATCCTCTTGGACATGGAGCTAAAACATTTAAGAAACAAGCTCCTTCTGTATAAATTGCTTTTTCAGATTTTTCATATAAATCTTTGTAATTTGCAAGAGCAATAGTTTGAGCAACATAAGGTAAGTGATGTCCTACCATTATTTTTGCTAAATCTTTACGTGGTTGCATTTTTCCAGGAACAACAGAACCTGCTGGTGTTGTTGTCGTATCTGCAAATTTTGGTGTTGCAGATGAACGTTGAATTCCAGTATTCATGTATGCACCATTATCATAGCATACATAAACCATATCATGACCTCTTTCCATGGCTCCTGATAAACTTTGAAGACCTATATCATAAGTTCCTCCATCACCACCAAAGGCTATAAATTTTGTGTTTTTTTCTTCTGGCAATTTTCCTTGTCTTTTCATTGCTTTATATGCTGCTTCAGCTCCACTTAAAGTAGCTCCAGCACATTCAAAAGCTGTATGAATAAATGAATCAGTCCAAGATGTATAAGGATAAATGAAAGTAGAAACTTCCATACATCCAGTAGCACCTGCTATAACTGCATGATCTTCAGGTTTTACTGCTCTTAATATCATTCTAGCAACAGATGGTGCACCGCAACCAGCACACATTCTATGACCAGAAGTAAATCTTGAAGGTCTATTGGCTATTACTTCTTTATGATTATATGGCATATTAATCCATCCTTTCTAATTGTTATACAATTTTTAAATTTATTTTGTTCTCAATCCTAAATATCTGTAAGGATTTTCTACTTTAATTTTTGTTCCATCTACTTGTTTTGATTGTTCAAAAGCTATAACTTCTAAGTCTTTATAAACACTCTTAATATCTGCAACTGTTGTATCTCTACCACCAATTCCATATACATAATTAACTGTTGGAACATTAACATTGTTTATGAACATTCCAGAAGTAACATCTTCATATAGAGCTCCACCAGCAGCATTTAAAGAATCTGCTTTATCTAAAACTGCGACAGCTTTTGCATTTTTTAAAGCTTCAGCAATTTCTTCAGCAGGGAAAGGTCTAAACATTCTAATTTTTAATAAGCCTGCTTTTATACCTTGTGCTCTTAATTCATCAACTGCAGCTTTTGTTGTTCCTGCTGTTGAATTCATACAAACGATAACCATTTCAGCGTCATCTGATTTATATTTTTCAAAGAATTCATATTTTCTTCCAGAAATTTTCTCAAATTCTTCAGAAACATCTTTAATTACTTTTTTTGCATTTTTCATAGCTATGGCTTGTTGTGTTTTATGTTCAAATAAATATGCTTGTAAATCTAAAGGACCAACAGCTATAGGTTCTTTGTCATTTAATAAATAATGTTCAGGTTTATAAGAACCTACAAATTTTTTAACTATATCATCTTCTAATAATTCAATATTTTCAATTGAATGAGATGTTATAAATCCATCTTGACATACCATTAATGGAAGTTGAACATCTTTATGTTCAGCAATCCTATGAGCCATAAGTAAGTTATCATATGCTTCTTGATTATTTTCTGAGAAAAGCATAATCCAACCTGCATCTCTAACACCCATAGCATCTGAGTGATCATTGTGTATATTTAAAGGTCCTGAAACAGCTCTATTAACTAATGACATAACAATAGGCAATCTTAAACTAGAAGCAATATAAACCATTTCCCACATTAAAGATAAGCCATTTGCTGAAGTAGCAGTCATAGCTCTTCCTCCAGCTGATTGTGCACCAATACAAGCACTCATTGCACTATGTTCACTTTCAACAGCAACAAATTCTGTATCAACTTGACCATTGCTTACAAAACTTGAAAAGTATTGTGGTATTTCTGTTGAAGGTGTAATTGGAAATGCAGCAACAACGTCAGGATTTATTTGTTTCATAGCGATAGCAGCAGCTTCATTACCACTTAATCTTTCTCTAATTCCCATAATTTTTCTCCTTTTTTAATTAAATTACGATTTTTTAATCAATTTTTATTGATTTTATTCCATTTCGATAGCTTTAAATGGGCATACCTTAGCACAAACGCCACATCCTTTACAAGCATCAAAATTAAAATCTTCTCTTTTTCCTTCTTTATTTACTGGAATTGCATCGTCTGGGCAAACAGGGAAGCAAAGTCCACATTGTTTGCAAAGTTCTGGAATAAATCTAGGAGTTGTAGAACGCCAATCTCCAGTTTTAAACTCTCTTGCATTACCAGCTGTATAAATATTTCCACCTATAGTAAGGTCCTCCATAGGTGTTTTTGGATTTAATTCGTTTTCTGTCATAATCTTCCCCTTTCTAAACCTTAGTTACTTCTTTTAAAGCCATTTCTAAAGCTTTCATATTTCCATCAATAACTTCAGGTTTTTTTGCAAATTTATGTTTAAAAGAACCAATCATGTCTTCTAAAAATGCTTCATCAGACATAATGTTACTAACTTTAACAACTGCTGCAAGCATAGGTGTATTTGGAAAATATTTACCTAAAGTTTCCATAGAAACTTTTCTAGCATCTATTTTATAGACATCTCCTTCATAACCTTTTAGATATTTTCTTAATTCTTCTCCGCTTTTTGTTGAATTAATAATTATTGCTCCATTACTTTTTAGACCAGCAGTAACATCTACACATTCTAAAAGAGAATCGTCAACAACAACTACATAATTTGGTTCATAAATATTTGAATGAACTGTAATTGGCTCATCGCTTATTCTATTATAAGCAGTGATAGGAGCCCCCATTCTTTCTGGACCATATTCAGGGAAACCTTGAATATATTTACCAGTATTGAATGCTGCGTCTGCAAGAAGAAGTGAAGCTGTTTTTGCACCTTGACCACCTCTACCATGCCATCTGATTTCAATTAAATTACTCATTGTAACCTCCTATTTAAGATATTTTATGTTTATACTAAAGATCGTTGTCTTTGATGTTTGTAATTAAAATAATTTACTTTTTTTCATGTACAGTATATATTTTTTCCTAAGGAAAGTCAATATACAAGGATGTTCTTATTTTATTACAAGAATATTACAAAAATCTTATTTATTGATTGACTTTTAATGAAAAAACATATAATATATATATGTTTAAAAATGATAATCTATAATAATCACATAATAGATGTTTTGTTTTTGTTATTTTATAACAAAACAAAGTGAAGGAGGAAAATTAATGGGAGAAGTTATCGTTATTACATCAGGAAAGGGTGGAGTTGGTAAAACAACAACAACAGCTAATCTTGGTTCTGCATTAGCAGTAGCAGGAAAAAGAGTTGTATTAGTAGATACAGATATTGGATTAAGAAATCTAGATGTTGTTTTAGGACTTGAAAATAGAATAGTATACGATTTGGTTGATGTTATAGAAGAAAAATGTAGATTAAGACAAGCTCTTATAAAAGATAAAAGATTTAAAGAACTTTTCTTACTTCCAGCAGCACAAACTAAAGATAAAACAGCTATAAATGAAGAACAAATGAAAGACTTAGTAGGAAAATTAAAAGAGGAATTTGATTACATAATAGTTGATTGCCCAGCAGGAATTGAACAAGGTTTTAAGAATGCTATAGCTGGTGCAGACAGAGCTTTAGTTGTTACAACAGCTGAAATTTCATCAATCAGAGATGCTGATAGAATAATTGGATTATTAGAAGCTTCTGACATTAAAAATCCTGAATTAATTGTTAATAGGTTAAGACCTAGTATGGTTAGAAGAGGGGAAATGATGGATGTTAATGATATTGTTGATTTATTAGCAATAGATTTAATAGGTGTTGTACCAGATGATGAAAATATTATTACACAAACCAACAAAGGTGAACCAGTTATTTCTAATAAAAAAGCTCCTTCAGGAAAAGCATATATAGAAATTTCAAGAAGATTATTAGGAGAAAACATTGAGGTCACAGTACCTGGAAAAGAAAGAGGCTTTTTTGCAAGATTAAAAAGCTTATTTGGAATAGGATAAAAAAGTTGGAGGTAAGAATTAATAATGTTTGAAAATTTAGGACATTTTTTCAAAAAAATAGTAAAAGAACCGCAAAAAGAGCTAGGTTCAAAAGATGCTGCAAAAGAGAGATTACATTTAGTTCTTATGCAAGATAGAGCAAATGTATCTGCTGATTTTCTAGAACTTATGAAACAAGAAATAATAGATGTAATAAAAAAATATATTGTTGTAGATGAAGATTCAATTGATGTAAGACTTACAAATCAAACTAAAGAAGATGGAACAAATGGTGCCCCATCTTTATATGCAAACATACCAATTGTAAATATAAAAAATGATATGATGGCTGAAAAAATAAAAGATTTTGAAGGTGTAGATTTCAATAAAGAAATGGGAATTCCAACTTATAGTGAAGATATGGTTGAAGAAAAAACAGAAGAATTACACGAAGAAGAGGAAACTCCAATGGTTATAGAACTACCTGCAAATAATGATAAAATAGAAACTTTACCAGAAAATAATGAAGAAGAACTACAAAACGAAAATAATGCTAAAGAAACAGAAGAACAAGAAATAGCAGAAGAAATGTTTGAAGAGATTGATGATGCTGAAGATGATGACGATGTTACTTTTGATGATTTATTAAAAGCTGCGGAAGCTGCTGAAAAAATGGCAGAAGAACAGTTAGACGAAGTAAAAGAGCCAGATAAAAATGAAAACAAAGAAGAGCAAACAGTAGATGAAGAAAATAAAGAAAACGAAGCAGAAGGAACAGATATAGAAAAAGAAGAAAATACTGAAGTTGAAACTGAAGTAGATAAAGAAGAAGTAAAAAATAATAATAAAAAAAGAAATTCAAAAAAAAACAATAATGGTAAACGCAAGAAAAAATAATAGGAGAATGTAATGGGAAAAAAGTTACTTAAAAATACAGAATGGGCAATCCTTATTGTAAGTGTAATTTTAGCAATTATTGGATTAATAGCTTTATTTTCTGCTACTCAAAGTACAGAACATGGAGAATTTAGAAAACAAGTTCAATGGATTATAATAAGTATACCTTTTTTAGTTCTTGCATCTATAATTGATTACAATATAATTGTTAGATTTTCAACATTAGCCTATTTAGTTGTTATAGGTCTTTTAGTAGGAGTTTTGTTCACAGAACCAATTAGTGGTGCTAGAAGTTGGTTTAAAATTACAGAATCACTTTCTCTTCAACCATCTGAAATTGGAAAAGTTATAACAATATTATTTTTAGCTTTTTTAATTAATAAGATGCAAATACGTGGAAGAAAAGAAATTAATAAAATTTGGAAATTATTTATTGTTTTAATTTTTGCAGCACTTCCAGTTGCATTAATATTAAAAGAACCAGATAATGGTACAGCTTTAGCATATTTAATAGCAATTTTGGCAATGTTATTTGTTTCTGGGATAGATAAAAAATATATTATATTAGCAGTAACGGCTCTTATAATTGCTACACCAATTATTTATGCTAATTTACCTACACATGCATTAAAGAGAATTGAAGTATTTTTAAATCCTGGTTCTGATCCTAGAGGTGCTGGATATAATATTATTCAATCAAAACTTGCGATTGGAGCTGGAGAAATATTCGGAATGGGATTGTTTAAAGGAAACCAAACACAGCTTGGTTTTTTATATCCAAAAACAACCGACTTTATCTTTTCAGTTATAGGAGAAGAGATGGGATTTATTGCCACAGGAACTATAACGATTTTATATATAGTATTAGTGACAAAATCTGTGTATGTTGCTAAAACAGCAAAAGATAATATAGGGTCTTATATTGCTATAGGAATTGCTGGAATATTCTTTTTCCACATGACAGAAAATATAGGAATGACAATTGGGTTATTACCAATTACAGGTGTTCCATTACCATTTGTAAGTTATGGTGGTAGTTCACTTGTAACAAACTTTATTTGTATAGGTTTATTACTTAATATTAGTAGTAGAAGACAAAAAGCAATTTTTGTAGAATAAAAGTGAAACGGAACTTAGATTTTTTAGATATATAAAATCTTAATTCCGTTTTTTGTATAATGTAAATAATAGATAGGATTTGAAAATATGTATTTAAAAGCACTAAAAATCGGAAATGTTGAATTAGAAAATAATATAATACTTGCACCAATGGCAGGTGTCACAGATTTACCATTTAGAAAAATATGCAAAAAGTATGGTAATCCAGGACTTGTTTGCAATGAAATGGTTAGTAGTAAAGCAATTTGTTATCAAGATGAAAAAACTTTAAAAATGATTTCATCAAATGATGAGAAAAGACCAATTTCTATGCAGATTTTTGGAAGTGATACAGAGTCGATGGGAAAAGCAGCAAAATTTGTTTCAGAATATTGCGATATATTAGATGTAAATATGGGATGTCCTGCACCCAAAGTTGTAAAAAACGGAGATGGTAGTAAGCTTTTATTAAATCTAGAGCTAGTAAGAAAAATAGTAAAAACAGTAAGGGCAAATACTACTAAACCATTAACTATAAAAATAAGAAAAGGATGGGATGATAATCACATTGTTGCAGTAGAAGTAGCCAAAATAATAGAGGAAGAAGGAGCAGATGCGATTGTAATTCATGGAAGAACAAGAGAAGAATTCTACTCAGGAAATGCTGATTGGGAGATTATAAAAGAAGTAAAAAATGCAGTAAAAATACCAGTAATTGGAAATGGAGATATAAAATCACCAGAAGATGCTAAAAAGATGCTTGAAACAACAGGTGTAGATGGAATTATGATAGGAAGAGCCTCACTGGGAAATCCATGGATTTTTAAAGAAGTTGAATACTTTTTAAGAAATGGAGAAAAAATGCCTGAAATTTCATCCTCAGAAAAATATAAGGTAATTTTAGAACACTTTGAAACTCTTCTTAAAGAAAAGGGAGAATATACAGCAACTCGTGAAATAAGAAAACATATTTCTTGGTATGTTAAAGGTATGGAAAATGCTACTGCAATAAGAAATAGAATTAATTCTGTTGAATCTGAAGAAGAATTCAGAGAAATACTTAAAGAATATTTTTAAAATTTGAATAATATACTTGAAACGAATAGATTTATCTATTCGTTTTTTTTATAAGATGTTAAGATTTATCTGTTACAGCTTATTAACTTCTATATTTATTTTAATAAATATAGAAGTTACATATGAAATTTCAAAAGGAGGAAATATATGAAAAAGCAAAAATTTTTGATTATTTTTGTTTTTATTTGTAGTATTATTTTTTGTTTTTTCTATTATATTTTTTCTGTTTCTGGTAATAATATCAATATAAGTCAAGAACAAATTGTTGAAGAAGCATTAAAAGAATTTAATAATTATGAAGCAAATCTTGAAATAACAGTAAAAAGTAATAAAAATGAAAATAAATATGAAGTCAATCAAATAGTAAATAATGAATATAGCAAACAAGAAATGATTAGTCCAGAAAACTTAAAAAATATGATAATTGAACTAGAAAAAAATAAACTTAAAATATTAAATTCTAATTTAAATATGGAAAAAATATATGAAAATTATGATTATGTATTAAATAATTCATTATTTCTAAACACATTTGCTAATGATTATTTTAATAATAATTCAGAAATTTATGAAAAAGATGGAAAAATAATTGTAGAAATTAAACTCTCCAATAATTCTAATACATATATAAAATACAAATATTTATATTTAGATGCCAAAAGTTATGTACCTGAGAAATTAGAAATTAAAGATATTACCAAAAATCCATATATAAGCATAATATATAATGATATAAAAATTAAATAATTTCTATATCATAAAAGATGTATAAAATTTTTCAACAATTCTATTCTATATGCAATTTTAATAGGAGTGAATGATATGGTAATAAAAAGAGGAGATATGTTTTATGCGGATTTAAGTCCAGTAATAGGTTCAGAACAAGGGGGAGTTAGACCAGTTTTAATTATACAAAATGATACTGGAAATAAATATAGTCCAACAGTTATAGCTGCTGCAATTACTTCACAAACAGGAAAAAATAAACTACCAACTCATATTGAGATTGGGTCAGATGATAATGGTTTAAAATCGGATTCTGTTGTTTTAGCAGAACAAATCCGTACAATAGATAAAAGTAGACTTAAAGAAAAAATAGGACATATAGATGATAATTCTGTTATGAGTAAAGTAAATAATGCAATAGGTATTAGTTTCGGTTTGGAAATATAAAAAATGAAATTTAGGGATGTTCTTCAAAATTCGCTATATGTGAAATTTAAGGAACGTCCCTAAATTTTAAATTGATATATATTCTTTTAACTTTTCAAATTTTTTATCTCCAATTCCATTAACATTTTTCAATTCTTCAATTGTTTTAAACTTCCCATTTTGTTTTCTATAATCTAATATTTTTATGGCAAGAGAATCACCAACTCCAGGAAGTCTTTTTAAATCTTCAATATCTGCTTTATTAATATTTATTTTTGATGTGTTTGAGGTTTGAGCTGGATTTTCAATTATATTAATATCGTTTTCAGTAGAAATATACTCTACAACATTATTGTCATATATGCTTGGGATATAAAGCTTTTGACCATCTTCTAAAATAAATGCTAAATTAATATTTTGAATATTAGCTTCTTGAGTTAATCCTTTTGCTAAATTTATTGCATCTTCAATTCTTGAATTTTCAGCTAATTCTAATACACCAGGAGAATTAACTTGACCAGTTATATAAACTTTTATTTTCTGAATATTTTCGATTTTTTCTAAATTTTCTAATGAAGTATTTGCAATAATTTCTAAACTATTAAATTCTTCAGGATTATCTTTTAATATAAAAAAATTATAAATTGAAAAAATTATAATTATTAATATAATAATTAATTTTATAAAAATATTTTTTTTGTTTTCTATTATAAACACTCCTTTCAAGATTTAAATTTTTATCTAGTTAAAATGTATATTGAAATTTGTCGTATTTTGATATATCATAAATGACATACATAAGAAATAAAATAGTGAGGAAATTTATGAAGATTAGAAAGAAAATTATTTTGCTACTAATGTTATTAATTATTAGTATACAAACAATTTCTTTTGCTGATGAAGTTTCTATAAAGTCTAAATCTGCAATTTTAGTTGAAGTTAGTACAGGAAGAATTTTATATGAAAAGAAGTCTACTGAAAAAATGTGGCCAGCTTCTACTACCAAAATAATGACTGCAATTTTAGTTATAGAAAAAGGAAATTTAAATGATATGGTAACAGTAACTGAAACTGCTATTGGTAATATTCCAAGCGGATATGTTACTTGTGATTTACAAGTTGGAGAAGAAATATCAGTAAAAGATTTATTAAATGCTTTAATGATAAAATCAGCGAATGATGCAGCATATGTTTTAGCAGAACATATTGGGGGAAGCATAGATGGATTTTCAGATTTAATGAATCAAAAGGCAAGAGAATTAGGTTGCACAGGAACACATTTTGTTAATCCAAATGGAATTCATGATGATAGACATTATTCAACTGCATATGATTTATATTTAATTGCTACATATGCTATGAAAAATCAAACATTTAGAGAGTTAGTATCACAAACAGAAGCTGTTTTGCCAGCTACTAATTTGTATCCTAATGAAGATAGAACACTAAAAACTACAAATGCTTTAATAAATCCAGATAGTACAAATTATTATAAAAATGCAATAGGAATAAAAACAGGATATACGTCTCAAGCTGGAAATTGTTTGGTATCAGAGGCTTCAAGAGATGGATTGGAGTTTATAGCAGTAGTTTTAAATGGAGATAGATTTCCAGATTCAATACAATTATTTGATTATGCTTATGACAATTTTACTTTAACTAAAATTAAAGAAAAAAATACTGTTGTAGATACAATAGAAATCGAAAATGCAACTAAAGAAACTAAAATGTTAGATATGCTTATTGATGAAAGTATTACAGTAATAAATAATAAAAGCATAGATATTAATCAAATCATTCCTGAAATAAAATTAAGAGAAGAACTTGTTGCACCAATAAAAGCTGGTGAAGAAATAGGAACTATAAAGTATAAAGTTGATGATATAGAGTACAGTGCTAAATTACTTGCTAAAGCAGATGTAGAGGAACAAACATATTATAGTGTGATTATTTTTATAGGAATTGTTTTATTATTAATAGCTTTTCTAATATTATCTACTAGAAGAAAAAATAAAAAGAAAAAGAGAAGAAGATAAATTGAATATATTATAAGAGCTTACAAGATAAATTGCAAGCTCTTTTTTATTATTCAAATAATTCAGATACAAGTTTTTGAGTTTCTTTTTTATCATGTAAGAAAAACCAAAGACCATTACATTTTTTTGATTCTCCAGGAAGTTGATAATTTTCTATAGAGTTAACATCAAATTCAGATGCAATTGGAATATAACGAATGCAGTCATCTAATGTTAAATTAGTTTCTATGTTATCAAATATAGTATTAAGAATTTTTTTTGCCTGTAATGCATTTTTTAATGTTAAAGTTTGTTTTATTGTTTCTTGAATAAATTCTCGTTGAGTTCTCATTCTTCCATAATCATTATCGCCATAAGAAGAAGGATATGAAGAACCATCATTATTATGTCTAAATCTTAATAATTGTTCTGCTTTTTCACCATCAATTTTTTGCATTCCTTGTGACAAATGAATATGCAAATCTTGTGTTGGATCATCATAATCCATATTTATTGGAACTTCAAAATCAACACTACCGATAATATCAACTATTTTTACTAAACTGCTTGTTTTTACAACAATATAGTAATCTATATCTATACCAGTTATTTTTGTTACAGCATTAACCGTTTTTTGAACATCTTTAGAATATAGAGAATTTATTTTATCAGAGCCTTTTGCAGTATTTTGGTTTTTTCCAATAAAAGTATCTCTAGGAATAGAGAGCATAGAAGCTTCTTGCTTTTGAGGATTGTACGTACATAATATGATTGTATCTGTTAATTGAGTTTCAATATCTTCGCTAACTCCAAGAACAAGAAGATTAATACTTTCTAGATTTTCTAAATCTTCCACAGATTGTCCAAAAAGTGTGCATAACAGACCTTTTGATCCTCCACCGTTTTGTTCAATTTTTTTATAAAATAGAAATCCTATAATAATTATTAATAAAATTAGTAAAATAAATAAGTTTCTTATAAATCTTAAAATAGGATGTTTTTTCTTTTTTATTTTTTGTGAATTTTTCTTTTTATTATTTATATTAGTACTAATTCTGTTCAAAATATCACATCCTTTTGAAAATTAATAATAGTATTATACCATAAATTTACAAATTTATAAAAAAATGTATTTAATAAGAAAAAAGCGGACATTTAATGTCCGCAATAAAATTTTATTTAATTACTATATTTATAATAATGTTATTATTGTACATTCTGCTTCCTAAAGTAGAATCATCAATTGCTCCTATAATACCCCACTTACTAATTAATGGTGATGCTAAAGAAAATATAGCAAGTATTAGATATACAGTAAAGAATCCTTTTACTACACCAAATATTAAACCACCAGATTTATTAAACATTTTTATAATTGGTAAGTTAGCAATTATTTCAGCTGCAAATCTTATGAATAATAAGAAAAATCTAGATACAATAAATAGCAGTAACATTGTACCAATTCTTATCATAAATTCAGCTAGATGTATTGAAACATAGCCAATAGGATCGGCTTCATTTTTTTGTAAAGCTTCTTTTACAAAAGACTCTATTAATTCATAAACATTATCAGAAATAGTATTTTTTTCTTGAACCATATCTCCTTCTACAGTTAATATTGTGCCAGATAAACTTGATTTAATACCATTTGCTAATTTTTCGTCTAATTCTGTATTTTTTATTATTGAATTGGCTACAGGTTTATATAGAAGAAATACAATAATTAATGAAATAAGAAAAGTTAAAAACTTCATTAATACAGCAACAAGACCCCTTCTGTATCCCCAATAAGTAGTTGATATAATAATTGAAATAATAACTAAATCAACTAATATACCACCAAATGCTATCCAATTTATTACTCCCATTTTTTCCTCCTATAAGTTTATAATTTCTATTTTATTTTTATATACAATTCCAGCAATACTATCTCCTAAGACAATATTATTAATTTGTTTTGAAGATATGTATCTTTTTAATAACCAACCATTAGAATTTACTATTTGTACTTCATTTCCAAGATTTATAGCCATATTGCTACCAGAAACAAGTAAAGATTTTGGAAGGTCGCTATTTAAAATATATAGGTTTTCAGATGAATTAGTTTGGTTTTTCATTGAAATTTCATATTCATATGAAAATAATCCAGAAGATTGTTTATCTATAATTGCGATATAATCTTTAAGATTTATATCAATAAATAAATCATTATTAGTTATATCATAAACTCTTTCGTTAGAATCTGGAGTTATTTTTTGTATATAATTATTAAACATACAAATTGCAGTATTTTTATCTTTATAACTTATATTAGTAATAATTTCACCATTTTCAGATTCATAAGTATAAACAATAGAATTCTTTGGATCTGATTGTGCAAGTTCTGCAGAAACAATTTTTACATATGATTTTATAATTGTTCCAGAATAATCAACGCCACCAATTGCTAAATAACTATTATTTGTAGAAATTGCTGTACAAGTAGTATAGGTAGAATCTAAATAAGTTCTAAATAATTCTTTACCAGATAAATCAAAAAAAACAACTATAGATTTATAAATAGTATTTTTTATAACTATACTAACATATCCATTTTTATTAACGCTAACTTGAGAAATTTCACCTTCAACAGTATTTTGCCATAAAATACTTGATCCTGAAATTAAATAAACTGTTTTACCATTTTTTTCTGCCATAACCATATACTTTTCGTTTGAAGATACAAGCGGAACAGAAATGTTAACATCAAGTTCTGCAACACTTTTTCCATCTGAAGTATATTCTGTAAGTTTGTTTTTACTTAAAACAGTAATATATTTATCATAAGCATATACAGAAGGATTGTAATCAGAATTTATTTCTATTGTATTAAGATTAGATTCTGATACTTGTTTTTTTAATAAGTTAGTATCTATATCATATCTAAAATTCTCATCTGTTGTATATTTTGCAACAGTAAAAACTATAAAAATTCCTAAACAAATAAGAATAAGAATTTTGGTAGCTGAGTTTCTAGCTTTATTATCTTTATCATTTTTCACGTGCTTATCACCCATAAATTTTTTTCAATAATATCATAACAATTAAATGTTTTTTTTGCAAGTGTAAGTTCAAAATTGTTGACAAATTAAACTTGTGAGATTATAATTAGTATGTTATAAATTTGCACTCATAGCTTAGCTGGATAGAGCGTTCGGCTACGAACCGGAAGGTCGGGGGTTCGAATCCCTCTGGGTGCACCAAATAAGGCAATGAATTTTATATTCATTGTCTTATTTTTATATAATACGCGTATATTTACATAATTTAAGAAAAATGTTATAATAATAGAGTAGCAAACTAAATATTATTAATAAATAAAGGGATAACTATTCCATTAAAATATCATGAAAGAGAGGTCTAAATATGACTGTTAAAGGAACTTTACCTGAAGAAACTATAGACAGCATAAAAGAAAGTATTGTCCGGAGTGACGACTTACTAAAAGGAGGAGTGCCAATACATCTTGACGAAACAACAGTAACTTCAACAAATTGTTATGCATATTCAATTGGAATTATGTATAATTTTCTAACTAAAATTAGAGGGTTTTACAATCCAGGATTTACAGAGCGCAACAGATATATGCCAGAAGATACTCCCGAAATTTTGATGCAAAAAGTTGGACAGGACTTAGAAAATCTTTCAATCAAGTATAGGGAAATTAAACTGGGAGAAAAAATAGAGCTCAAAGAGCATGAATATCTGGTTAAAGTATTTATGGCAGATCCTAATGAGAAAATTCCTAATGGAGATTTCCATTTTGTGAGACAAGATAGAAATACAGGAAACTGGTTTCACAAAATGGGTTGGGAACTACAGCCAGCTATAATACGTTCAGACCCCGAATATGATGATGGGACAACTGTTGAAGGAGAGGAGCCAGATAATTTCATAAGTCACTATAAAGATGGGTTTACTTTTAAGTACTATTCAGTAGGATATTTGGCGATTGAAGAAAAATATAATTAAAGGAGGAAAAGTTTCTGCCTGCTAGGTTGTAGCCTAGCAGGTTTTTCTTTATTTGTAAAAGTGGATAGAAATATCAAATATTATATCATTCTCTTTGAATATTAAAATTTAGGCTATATGAAAAAAATTGAATTTGAATAGTTGACAAATAATGTAAAGTATGTTAATATAATTAATGTCGTTTGGATCAGTAGCTCAGTTGGATAGAGCACGCGCCTTCTAAGCGCGGGGTCAGGGGTTCGAATCCCTTCTGGTTCACCATAAACCGTACTATGTACGGTTTATTTTTTTGATTTTGAAAACTTTAAAAATTTGAGATATAAAAGATTTTACTAAAAAAGTGAAACTTTTTTATATTATATATGTATGTATAATTAAAGGAGATAATTTATGAAAAAAGATTTAGATAGCAAATTATACAAAGAATATTTTGAAGGGAAAAAAGAAATTTTTGATTTATTATATAGCAAATATAAAAGTAAAATACATTTTTTTGTTTTTAATATTGTAAAAGATTACGAAAAAGCAGAGGATATAGTTCAGGATATTTTTATTTATGTATTTCAAAATCAATCTAAAGAAAATTATAGCTTTAAAAATTACTTATACCTTGTTGCAAAAAGTAGAGCAATTTCTTATATAGAAACTGAAAAAAGAAGAGATGAAATATCAGAAAAATATTTAAAAAATGAAGGTGAATTTGTAAGTTCAGATATAGCTGAAACTATTATAAGTGAACAAACAAAGAAAAATCTAATTGATGCAATAAATGAATTAGAAGATAAATATAAAAATGCAGTATATTTAACTCAAATAGAGGAACTATCATATAAAGACACCTCAGAAATTTTAGGAGAAACAATTCAAAATACAAAAAATCTTGTACATAGAGGAAAAAAACAGCTAAGAAAAAATCTAGTTGAAAAAGGATTTTATAAAGATAATAAATTATCTAAACTACTTATTGTTATATTATGTGCTGGACTAGTTTTATCTGGAATTACTTTTGCAGAAGAGATTAGATTGATTGTTCATAAATTAACTCAAAATGCTTTTGGTACATATAATGAAGGAATTACTACAGCTATAGATAATGATTATGAAGCTCAAATAGATATGAAATATGTCTTATCAAATGGCATTAAAGTTAAAGTAGATTCAATAATGTTAGATAATTATAATTTGTCTATTGTTTACAATATTTTAGTAGATAATAATGAGTATTTAAAAAGATTAGATGTATCAAAAATAGAATTTAATGATGTATTGATTATGGATGAAAATAACAATATATTACATGCAGATTATGAAGATAAACAAGAGTTTCTAGATTTTTGTGAGAACAATAATCTAGAAAAAGGTGAGTTTTATTCAGGTTGTTCTAATGGAGGATATACTCGAAAAATTTTAGGTAGTGAGAATAATAATAAATTTCTTGTTTCTGAACTAATATCATCTAAAAAGTTTCCCGACTCCAAAGTTTTACATATTAAATTTGATACAATCTATTTTTTAAATAATAAAGCTGATGGATTTGATATAGTATATGGTTTTGAAAATACATCTAAAAGTCAATGCAGAACAATTACAGGGAATTGGGAATTTGAAGTGAATTTAGAAGAAATATATGAAAAAAGAAATACAATAGAATATGAAGTAGTTAATATTAATGATAATAGAACAGAAGTAACAGAAGCAAGTTTATCTATGTCTAATATGAGATTAGAATTAATAACAAGTACTAAGAAAATTGACTTTGAAAAAATGCAAAATAGAGATCCCAAAACAATGAATGTATTTGATATGCTAGCTTTTAATGAATTATATATAGAAACTGAAAATGGAGAAAAATTTTATGAAGTAGGTTCTGAAGGAACTGGATTTGAAATGATAGAAAGTGGAAAAATAAGATATCATGCATTGTTTAATTATACATATTTTGATAAAACAGAGAATATCAAAATTCATTTACGAACAAATAAAAAAGAAAATCTTATTATTGAAATGAAAGTAAAGGAGGCAAAGAATAATATTATGTAACCGAAATCTTGCTATATATTAGTATTATTATATTTATTTTGTTCTTTTTTTATCTTTCCAACATAATATATATTATTGCTTGTAATTGGACAGACTATATGATAGTCTGTGTAAAAGAAAGGAAAAATATATGAAAAAAATAACTATTATGTCGATTATTGCTATAATAATTATTGTTGGATTATTGTTTATTAAAAATACTAATAACGAAAATAAATATATAGATATAGAAGAAAATTTTGAATGGAATGCTAAGTATATTTGGACAGAAATTGAAGAAACAGAACAATGTAATAAATGGGTATGCTTTAGAAAAGAGTTTAATATAGATAATAAAGAAGATATAAAAAATGTAGTTTGTACAATTGTAGCAGATTCTAAATATTGGTTATATATTAATGGTGATATAGTTATAAGAGATGGTCAGTTAAAACGTGGCGAAAAAGGAAAATCTATATACTATGATCAAGTAAACATAGATAAATATTTAAAAGAAGGAGAAAATAACATATCAATTTTAGTATGGCATTTTGGAAAAAGTAGTTTTTCGCATATTGACTCTGGTCAAGGTGCATTACTATTTCAAACAAAAATTGGAGATAATATAATTATTAGTGATGATAGTTGGAAAGCAATTCAAAATCCAGCATATTTAAACGATGATGAAAATCAAAATGCAAGATTAAGTGAATCAAATATATATTATGATGCTAATTTAGAATTAGGAGACTGGTATGTAAATGAATATGATGATTCGGATTGGAAAACTGCTGTAGTTTGTGGAGAATACAATGACGAAAAATGGGGCGAATTGGTAAAAAGAGATATACCTTTTTTCAGATTTTCAGAGATAAGAGAGTATGAAAATGAAGTATCAAATAATGAAATTTTAGAAATGAAATTGCCATATAATATGCAATTAGTACCCTATTTAAAAGTAAAAGCTAAAAAGAATGAAAAAATAATTATTTCAAATAATAAAGACTTTGATAATCATGAATTATATGGAAAGGTAACATATATTACTAAAGAAGGGATTCAGGAATATGAATCACCAAGTTGGATAAATGGAGATAAAATATATTATTCAATACCAGAAGGTGTAGAAATAATTTCATTAGGATATAGACAAACTGGATATGATACAGAAATGAGTGGGGTATTTGAATCTGATGATGAAGATTTAAATGCTTTATGGACAATGTCTAATAGAACATTATATGTAAATATGAGAGATACTTATATGGATTGTCCAGATAGAGAAAGAGCTATGTGGATTGGAGATACAAGTATTGAGATGGAAGAGGCAATGTATGGATTAGATACATCAGCTAATTTTTTATATGAGAATTCTATTAAAAAGTTTATAGGTTGGAGACATGAAGAGGCATTTTATACTGTTTCACCATCGATTGTATCAAATCTACAATTACCAATCCAAAATTTATTATCAATATGTTCAATGTATGAATACTATCGATATACTGGAAATAAAGAATTTCTAAAAATGATATATCCGAGTATAGTTCAATATATGAATTTATGGGAAATAGGAGAAAATGGATTAGTTGTTGGAAAAGGAAATTACTATTTAAACTTATGGCAATGGTATGAATCACAAGGAGCTACTGATTCATTTATATTAGAAAATTCATGGTATTACTATGCTTTAAAAAATGTGTATGAAATTGCAAGTGTTTTAGGACATATAGATGATACAATTAAGTATAAATCACTATTAAACAAAATGAGTAAAACATTTAATAAAGAATTTTGGGATGGTAAAGGATATAAAACAGCAGAATTTGAAGGATATGATGTAAGAGTAAATTCTCTTGCTATTTTATCTGGAATAGCAGATGAGGATAAATATGAATCTTTACTAGATGTAATAGAGAATAACTATGATAATTCAACAATAATGGAAAAATACATTTTGGAAGCTATGTCTAAAATGGGAGAAATTGAAAAAGTTCAAAATAGAATAAAAACAAGATATAGCCAAATGATTGAAAATCAAGATTATAGTACAACTTTATGGGAATATTGGAGTAATACTGTAGGAAGTAAGAATCATGCCTGGTCTGGTGGACCATTAATAATAATGTCTAAATATTTTGCTGGAATACAACCATTAAAACCAGGATATTCTGAAATATTGGTAAAACCTGATTTTGGAAATTTAAAGATGTTAAAATCAAAAGTAAATACAATCAAAGGTACAATTGAAATGCAAGCAGAAAAGGATGATGGAAAATTAAATATAAAAGTAAATCTTCCTGAAAAGACTCTATTGGCAATTGAAAAAGTATCAGATAATTGTGAAGTTATAATTAATCATAGAACAATATATAAAAAAGGGAAATTCAAAAAAAATAAATTGTGTAAATTTGAAAAAGAGGATGATAAATATATATATGTTTACTTAGAAAAAGGTAAATATACGGTAGTGGCTAAATAATTAAAAAACAAGAAAAAAGACCTAAGTAATTAGGTCTTTAATTTATTTTATATTAGTTATTAACAGCATCTTTTAAAGCTTTTCCTGGTTTGAAAGCAGGAGCTTTTGAAGCAGGTATTTTGATTTCTTCTCCAGTTTGTGGATTTCTACCTTTTCTAGCTGCTCTTTTTCTAACTTCTAGTGAACCAAATCCAACTAATTGAACTTTTCCACCTTTCTTTAGTTCTTCTGACATTACTTCTACTAAAGCATCTAATGATTCTTCAGCTGCTTTTTTTGTTACGTTTGTTTTTTCAGCGATAGCTGCTACTAATTCAGCTTTGTTCATAACAAATTCCCTCCTTAAAATTCTTTTATTATTATCTCTTTTGTATTGAAACTAATCTATCAAAAAATTCCAATAAAGTCAAGAAAAGTAAACAAAATTTAATATTATAGAAACATTTGTAGTCACTTTTTTGATATTGTAATTAGTTTTAATAATAGATTATTCATCTTACATGGCAATACTTTACCAAACTTGTTTGATAAAGTCAATAATACAAATGAAAATGTATTGAAATTGTAAGAAAACTATAACTTTTTAGTGATAATATGGTACAAATGTGATAAAATCATACATAGTTTGAGGAGAAAAATGGAAAAAAGATATATTATAATAGATGAAAATAGAATTGAATATTATTTAACTAAAAAGAAAATGAAAAATGTAAATATTAGAATAAATAGGGATTCTAATATTTATTTATCCTGTCCATTAAAAATGAAAATAGAAGATGCAGAGAATTTTTTAATTCAAAAGTATAATTGGATTTTAAAACAACAAAAAAAATTAAGAGAGTATTCTAGTCAAAAAGAAGAGGAGAATGTTCAAGATAATGGTAAAGTATATTTTTTAGGGAATATATATTTTTTAAATATAATTCCTAGTAAAAAAAATAGTATGATAATAGAAGAAAAAACTATAAAATTGTATATTAAAGAAAAATATATAAATAATGTAAATTATATTAATAAGCAATATGATATGTGTTTAAAAGAGATTTCATATAAGATATTTGAAGAATTAGTTATCAAATATCAAAAGGAAATGGAAAAATATGTAAAGAGATTTCCACAGATTGAGATAAAAAAGTTGAAAACTAGGTGGGGAAGTTGTACTCCACAAAAAAATAAAATTACATTTAATTTAAGTTTAATAAAAACTCCAATTGAATGTATTGAATATGTTGTTGTACATGAATTAGCACATTTTAAGTACCAAAATCATAGTAAAAACTTTTATAATTTTGTTGAAATATTTATATCAAATTGGAAAGATAGAAGAAAACTGTTAAATAATAAGTATAGTATTTTAGTTTAAGAAAGTTTTAAAAAATACTTTTAAAAATAATGTTGATATTTATTATAAAAGATGATAATATTTATGCGTTGAGATATAAAAAATATCTTAATGCTTGCAAAAATAGTTAAGTATTTTGCAAGATTCCCCAAAATTAAAATAGTTAAAATGGCTCTTAAAAAGAGTCATTTTAACTATAATATATAAAAAACAATGAGGTAAAAATGAATTATTATCAAAAGCTAAGAAAATTTATAGGGCATGATCCAATTTTAACATCTGGAACAATATTAGTTGTATTTAATGATAAAAGAGAAATCTTAATGCAACTTAGGTCTGACTATAAACAATGGGGATTTCCTGGTGGAGGACTTGAATTAGGTGAAAGTTTAGAAGACACTGCCAAAAGAGAGTTAGAAGAAGAAACAGGATTGATTTTAGATACATTAAAATTAATAGATATAGTATCTGGACAAGAAACTTATAGAGAATACCCAAATGGAGATAAGGTTTATGATGTGACTGCTATATATGAAGTTACAGGGTATCATGGTAATTTAAAAATAAATGATGATGAGTCTTTAGGTTTCGAATGGTTTTCTTTTGATAATGAGCCAGATAACATGCCAGATTTCATGAGAAGGTATTGGAATAGAATAAAAAAACATTATGAGAATAATTAATATAAAAAGATAAAAATTTTATAGTTTTTATCTTTTTTTTGTTGACAAATGAGGAAAACCCTTATAAAATACACATATTATATGTGTATGTTTACATAAACACTATAGGAGGTGACGTTTAAAAAGATAATACAAATTTTTGTAACTAAACACTGCTTTTATAACACAAGGAGGTAGCATTATGTCATACAATTTTGATGGAACAGCAATTTTTGCAATCTACTCAGCATGGGACATTGCAGCAAGGATTGGACTTCCTCTTTTGCCCAAAGAAACATTATTTACAGTTCTTTGTAGTATGCCTAGTACACCAGTATATAAGTATTTTATTTCTAAGGGAGTAAAAGAAAAGGAGATTGAAGAAAAGCGGACAATGCTCTTCAATGAGATGATTGCTGGACAAAAAGAGTATTATGCAATTCCTTTCCAGATTGCAACTGATGATCCTAACAATCCAGATATGCTTATGGTTGATAGTGAAATTTTAAAAATTCTGGATAAAGCGATGGAAATTGCTGAAAAGGAATATGGATCTGAAGCAATGGGAATTACTCATATTACAGAGGCTTTTTCTGAGTTGTATCCGGAAGAGTTTATGCACATTATGAAAACTTATATTCCTACTATTGGAATTCCGAATACTCTCAATCAATTAGGAGCAGATATTATGGAAGATTATTTTGAAGTGCCAAGAGAACTTAGTAGTTTTTTAACTATTCTGAATGACAAGTATTCCAAGGACAGCACAGAATGTCATATCTGTGGCCGTGATGAGGAGACAAAATCTCTTATAAGAATCTTGATGAAGAAAACAAAAAGAAATGCTGTACTGACTGGATTTGCTGGAGTAGGTAAAACAGCATTGGTTGAGAAATTTACATGGATGATTGTTACAGGAAATTGTCCTGAGCAGTTCAAGGATAGTATTGTTTTGAGTCTTGATGTTAATGCTATTGTTGCTGGTACTCAGTACAGAGGAACTGCTGAAGAGCGATTTAGATTGCTTATTGAATTCTTAGAAAAGAATCCCAGATGCATTTTATTCGTGGATGAAATCCATTTGTTGCTTGGAGCAGGGGCATGCCATGAGGGTGATTTAGATTTGGCAAATGCACTTAAACCAATGCTTGCTAGAGGGGAAACTCGTGTAATCGGTGCTACTACCGAAGATGAATATCAAAAATATTTTTCTAAGGATTCTGCACTGAAGCGGAGATTTGAGCCTATCGAGGTTCGTGAGCCGAGGGCAGACGAAGTTTATGATATGATTAAAAATCAGATTAAACTTCTTGAGCAAGCCCATCACACTACTATTTCTAAAGAACTTGTGGATGCTGTTATTTTCAAAGCTGCCTGTTTCAATTTTGAAACTAAAAATCCGGACAGAACTCTGGATCTGCTGGATAAAACTATGGTTTGTGCCGAACTTGAAGGTAGAAAAGAAGTTACTCAGCAGGACATTTTGGAGAATTTCAAAGTTAATCAAAAGAAATTTGATAAAATGAGCGAAAAAACTAAGTATGCTACTGCATATCATGAAGCAGGGCATTACATTGCTCATAAATTCTCTGAAGAACTTATTGAATATGTGTTACTTGCTGTGTCTATTATGCCAGCAGAAGATTATCTGGGAGTGAATGTATTTGAAATTGACAAAGATATGACTGCTTCCAAAAATAGAGATTACTATATCCAGAAAATCGGTTGTTTCCTTGCAGGCAGAATTGCTGAAAGAATGTATTCCAAAACGTTAACTGCTGGAGCTGTTTCTGATTTGAATAAAGCAACTGCAGTTGCAAGAGCTATGGTAACACAGTATGGTTTGGTGGAGGAGTTGTCTCAGGATCGTGTTTTCATAAAAGATGAGCAGGGAATGTTTAGTCAAAAAATGATTTCTGACATTAACACGTATATGGATGAAATCCTGAAGGAAGCGCGAGAGTATACAGAAAAGCTTCTGAATGAGAAGAAGGCATATTTGG
Organism: uncultured Clostridia bacterium; assembly: GCA_949482135.1. Classification (GTDB taxonomy): domain Bacteria; phylum Bacillota; class Clostridia; order TANB77; family CAG-508; genus Scatovivens. Next base: position 9,105 of record CASYFC010000004.1, on the reverse strand, counting down.
ATGCGCTGGCAGAGGCTCTTGTCCAGAAAGGTATGTTGTCCAATAACGAGATTGAAGAGTTGTTTAAAAATGTGGAATTATCTAATTAAAACGTAGGGTCAGATAATGATCATAATTACAAAGAGGGGATGCATAATTGCATCCCTTCTTTTGTATGGTAAATTAAGAAATTTGCAAAAAAAAATAAGAAATGATATAATTTTAATAGGTATGTCTATTTACCTGAAAGTACATTCTCATCTTAATCTATTATTTTTATGGAGGAAAAAAAATGAACCTCAATCTGCCTATTGATCAGTACAAAAATGCCATTGTCAATGCCATCGCAAAGAACGACTTTCTTATCATTGTTGGAAGAACCGGCTGTGGTAAGACCACACGAATTCCCCAATTCCTGGTTAACAAATTTGCCCAGGTTATCGTCACTGAACCGCGTATTTTGACGGCGAAGACCGCTTCTCATCGCGTTGCGGAGGAAATGGGAGTGACGGTTGGCAAGGAAGTTGGCTACAAGACTGGCTACGACAAGTGTTTTTCTGCTGACAGCAAAATTCTTTTCTGTACTGATGGGCTCCAGCTTGTTAGAACTATCACCATGGCTGACGGCAACAAAGAAAATGTCCTGATTATTGACGAAATCCACTTGTGGAATCGCAATATGGAAGCTCTAGTTGCCTGGTGCAAGTTCATGAGGAACAAGTGGAATACCAAGGTGGTGATTATGTCTGCTACCATGGACGCTGAGAAGCTTAAGTCCTATCTGGGGAGCAAGACTGAAATCATCGAAGTTCCTGGACGGCTGTATGAGGTTGCGGTTGAGCACCGCCCCGCTTACATGCTGATTCCTACTATTCTGGAGTATGTTACTGAAAAACGTGACACCATTGTTTTTGTTTCTGGCAAGAAAGAGATGGAAAGCCTAATCGAGGATATTAAGGAGAAAGACTGCAATGCAGTTATCCTACCGCTCCACGGCGACCTCGAGTGGGAAGAACAGAAAAAGTGCTATTTGAACTACAATAAACCCAAAGTTATCGTTGCAACTAATATTGCTCAGGATGGTGTAACCATTCCTGGTATCAGTGTCATCGACACTGGCAAGGCAAAGATTTCCAATGCGGAGTCTGGAGTTGAAGAATTGGTAGAAATTGAAATCAGCAAGGCTGACAGCAAGCAACGTGAAGGGAGAGCCGGCAGAACCGAAGGTGGCAGGTACACTCTTTGCTCTGATTATCCTTATGAGCAGCGTGAAGAGTACACTGTTCCCGAAATCCAGCGTTCTATTCTGGATCGGATTGTTTTGCAACTGGCTGCTGCTGGACTTGATGCTGAAGAGCTCGAGTTCTATCATCAGCCTGATATTGATTCAATTCGACTGGCCAAAAAGAATCTGATTGCTCTTGGCGCAACTGATTCAGATAACAATGTTACTGAGTTGGGTTCCAAAATGGTGAAAATGCCTGTTTCTGTTGAACTAGCCCGGATGATTGTTGAGGCTGAAAAATATGGTGTAACTGAGCAAGTTATGACCATTGCAGCTATTATCGAATTTGGAGGGCTTCTCAAGAAGGGCAAGAAGAATTCTTGGGTGAACTATAGCAATTTTACCTCTGAGCACAGTAGCGACCTGTTGGCTGAACTTGATGTATGGAACAAACTTTCTGAGATGGGCTATATCAATTTCAACGAGGTTGGTATTAGCAAGAAGAACTTTTTGAGAATCAAGGAACACATCAAGAAGCTCAGAAATGCTCTGTACAATCTGGTTGACATCCAGAATAACGACGACCGCGAGGCCATCGTTAAATCTTGCATTGCTGGCATGGCCACAAACATTTTTGTTTCTGACGGATATGGACGCTTTGTGGGAGAAGATGGAGTCATCAGACAGTTGGACAAGGCTTCCTGTTTGCATTCTACCTATTTGGAGCCACTTTATTGTGTGGTTGGTACACCGAAAAGTTTCCCTGTTAAGGGACGCTGGGGGTACACTGATCAGATGAACCTGGTTACTTTTGCTACTAAAATTAGCAAAATTGTGCTTGAGAAGTTGATTGTGCCTAGTCAGATTCGTGTGGAGTCTGAATGCGTCTATGATGCTGAAAATGATGCCGTTAGGGTATATAAAAGTAGGTATTATCTCGAACTTAAACTCAGCACAAGCTCTGAGCTGGACTATAATCATCCCAACTATGCCGAGCTGAAGGCCCAATATGAGGCTGAGCTGGAATGGCGTAGAAAGTTCCTTTCTTCCAGCAGTTCCTATGAAAGTAGGGTTGCTGATACGCGTCAGCAATCAGTTGTAATTGATGGCAAAGAATTCCAGGTTTATTACTCTTACCATAAGCCGTATATTTGTGTTGACGATAAGACTCTGTTCACAACAGATGTCAAAACCGTAACACTTGATAATGGCACAAGGGTAATGCTCCGAAACGATAATGTATATCGGAGAGAAGAGGAGAGTATGGCTGGTCTTCGTAATGCTGTCGAGAATCAGCGAATCAATAGGATTCGCGATTACAAGAAGAGGGCGTATGATAGGATCCAGGTTAGCACTTTACAGGATGTTCTGAGCTATACCGATGAAATCGGTACAATCGAGCTTACCATGAACAAAGGTGGGTATGGCGATGAGCCAATTCTTGCGTATGGTTGCATTACCCTGAAAAAGAAGACAGTTTCTTTTGAACTGTTGGATGATGAGGGGAAGGCGACAAGCAATACGCGCGAGGCTCTGCAGTATCTGTTTATGAAGGAGGTTGAGAAACGTTATCCCATGGGTAGTTTTAGTGCCCAGACGGGAAAGAAGAAAAAGATTCTTACTCCACAGGAAAATGAGGTGAAAATGGAATTCGATTCTCTGGTTAGAGAGTTGCTTTGCGGATTGACCGTTGGCAATGCTGAGGAGAACTTGGAATTTCTGGAGGAGTATTTCCAGGAAATTACTGAGAATATCAAGAAAGCAAGCTAATGGAAGAGAAGTAGAGAAAAAAAGAAGGCGCTCAGCAAATGCTGAGCGCTCTCTTTTTTTATAATTAGTTATATAATTACCTCTTTTAAAACTTTATTAAATTGTTCTGGGGTATCCATATTAACTATATGACCTGCCCCAGAAAATTCCACATATTTACTATCTGGCTCTGATTCATGCCAAATAGCAGATGCTTTTTTAGCCATTTCATTATCATATTTGCCAACTCCTATTAAAAGAGGATAATCCCTTTTTGATGTTTTATATTTATTAACTAATTTATTAAGTGTTGCAAAATATCTAAAGGAGCTTTTTTTAAATTGTAAATTCATTTGGTAAAATTTCTCCTGTGCATCATTTGTATATGCTGATATTTTTTTATTGTCTTCAGCAAATGCTTTTATAGAAAACATTGCTTTTAACATCATTTTCATTTGCTGTTTTGTATTACCTTTTTGTAAAGCTTTATCGAAATTATTATTATCATATCCACCTATACAAGTTAGAGAAGATACTTTGTTTGGATATTTATTTGCAAAATCTTGAACTAATACGGCTCCAATAGACACTCCAACTAAATTGATTTTATCAATTTTTTCTGTTTCCATAATTTGATTTATATATAAAGCAGTATCTTCGATTGATCCTTTTCCTATTGATTTACCATGTCCTATTAAATCTATTGTAATAATTCTATAATCTCTAAAGTAATCTAATTGAGAATCAAAACAAGTATGATTTGCAAAAGCAGGATGGATAAATATTATCGTACTTCCAACTTTGGTATCATTAATCCAATAGTGAATCGAAGTATTTTTTAGTTTCTTTTCAGTCATAACAATTAACTCCTTATAATTTTTATTTTTTAACTGATACTTTTATTCCTAATATTGCAAGTATAATACCATCTTCATATATTACTTTCTTTTTCATAAAATATATCTTCTTCTATTTTCCTTCTGCCAAATTCAGTCATAAGATCTCGTTCTTTAATACTTTGCATTTGTCCATCAATCCATCCAAAGCATAGTGCTTCTTCAAGTATATGTTGCAAGTACAGAGTATTTTTTGCTCCAAGCATTAGTCCAGTTAACTTTAGTTTCTTTTTCTTTTTCTTTATCTTTATCAGTATTTTTTATAATGTCTTCTATCTCTTTAACATCAATATCAAATTCTATTAGTTCATCCAAAGTTAAATTATATAATTTTGTTAACCTCTTTGCTTGCTAAATATCTGGTACAGTTTCATCAGTTTCCCATTTTGAAACTGTTTGTCTACTTACGCCTAATTTTTCGGCAACTGTTTCTTGTGATAATCCTACTTTTTTTATTGCCTGAAATAAATTATTTCCTAAACCCATTTTATCCACCTCCAAATTAAGTGTATAACTTTTATCTGTTTTTTTCTACCAAGTATCTTTTACAATTTTGCTATTTTTATTAACATCTAAAATCTCATTTATTTTTATCCTAGCCAACCATTATAAAATGCTATTACGCCTAAGATTGCCCCTATAACCATTGCTATTAATGTTGTAACTATTAGTATTGGATTTTCTTTAAATAATTTTACTAATTCTTTTAAATCTTTCATATATTCTCCTATTTAATATATTCATTAAGAAATACGGTGCTACTATAAGAATTGGTCGATGTGAACCTCTAAAACTTTAATTTGTCAATATATCTAGTATTTTTTGTATACCAATTATTATATCTAAATTTATACTATTATATTTATTTATATAATAGTATAAATTGTAATTTCTCGAGATGATTATACTATAAATTTTAAAAAGTAGCAAATCATTTGACTTGCTACTTCTATTAGTCAAATAGCATTTTTTCTTTTACTATTCCACTGATAGTTGAATATCTTGATATAATTTGTTATTTCTTATTTCTGGACTATCTCCAGTAAATGCTTTTCCTGCTTCTTCATCTCCTTGTAATTGCCACATAAACCAAGCTGTTACATATCCATCTGCTGAATATAACATCTGTCCGTGTTCTGCTCCAATTCTTCTTAACATTACCTTTGATGATGGTATTCTATTATACATTTCAAGCATTTTTTCAATAGGAATTACTGCTTGTGTTTCAAATTCTCCATTAGTTCCTACTATCAACAATGTTGGTATATTTATTTTAGTTAAATCATATTTCCATCCAAATTGATGTGCAGTTTCTTCGTGTGTTGGAGATAAAGCTACTGCTGTTTGGTATTTGTCCTTATGCTCCATAATAGAAATTGCTGTAAACACTCCTGCTCCACCTTGTGAATGTCCTGTTATACCTATGTTATTTAAATCTAATTTGCCATAAAAAATACTGTTACGATTACTATTTTCAGACATAATTAAATCCATTGTTTCGTCAGCAGACTTGCCAAATCCTGTACTACCATCATCATTACCAATAATCACAAATCCCCAAGAAGCTAAATGTTTGAATAATGCTTTATATTTTTTAGGCAAAACTCCAGTACCATTTAATATAACTACTACTGGATATTTTTTATTGTTATTCTTTAATTCTTTTGGATAATAAATGTAATATTTTTTTGTTATTTCTGATCCATCTTTTTTTATATTCTTAACTTTATAATCTCCCATTGATAAATATTTGGTTTCAATATCTCCACCTGTTTTTACTTCTTTAGTATAGTTAATGGGTGTCATTGGTATAAATGATATTATGACTAAAAGTGTAATAACTAATATAATAGGTATTAAAATTATTATTCCAATTATTTTTAATATTTTTTTCATTCTATTACCTTTCTTTATTTTACTGGCATATATTTATTCAAGTATTTTTCTACTGTTTCCATCCATTCTTGATAAACTTTATTATCATTTTGCAATCCATGTCCTGAATGTGATAGTTCAAAATATTTATAATCTATATTATATTTTTTATATGTTTCTAATAATCTTTGTGAACCTTTGAATGGTTGGACTTTATCATATTTTCCATAAGCCACTACACTTGGAATTGTATTTTCATCTATCCACATTACTGCTGATATAGGTTTTAACTTTTCTATGTAAGAGTCATCTTTAATCATTTCTGGAGTTAATTCTACTCCACCCATAATTCCTAGTAGCTCAGCTGCACCTTTTCTTGATTCATCTGTATCTTTGTCAAAACCATAAACATCCCAATCTTCTGCATAAAAACTTGAAGGTCCAACTGCTCCAAATAATAATTTTACTGGTACAGGCGATTCTTGAACATCTCTATAGGCATAAATCATTGCTAAACAATGTCCTGCTGATCCACCAGCTATTCCCATTTCATTTATATTATATCCATATTCTTTTGCCTTTTCGATAACAATAGGAATAGCTTGTTTAATTTCATTTGACTGCAATAAAACTGATTTTTCATTTGTTTCATTTCTTAATGTATAATTGATACCACAAGCTACATAGCCTTTTGAGCATAACCATGCAAGTGTATTCTTATCTTCTATTTTATCTCCAGACGCAAAACCACCTGCATGAAGATAAACTACTAATCCATAAGTTTTCTTACTATTATCTTTTGGCAAATACAGATCAAATTTATTTGCTTCTCCTTCTCCATAAGAAATATCATTATGAAGTGTTCCTAAATCATCACTCCATTGTACTGAATATTTTTTTGCCCATGATGGTTGAATCGCAAATTTTGAAACAATACCAATTATAATTGAAAATAAAAATACTAATATACAAATAAATATAAACATTCCTTTTCCTCTTTTCTTTTCTCTCATAAGATATTACCCCCAAACAATGTTCCACCTACTAGCATATTCATAAATGCTCGAACTGCTAAACGACCTATAATAATTCCAACAACTGCAATAACAACAAGAAAAATAATTCTTTTTTTATCAAACATATTTTAACCTCCTTGACTTATTTATAAAATAATGTTATATTTCTAACAAAAGTATTATATAAAATATTATAAAAAACTACAATACATTTTAAAGAAATGTTAGAAAAATCGAGGTTTTATAACAAATGGATACAAGAATGGAAGAAACAAAAAAAGTTATAGCAGAAAGTTTAATTTCTTTAATGAAAAAGAAAAAATTTTCTTCTATAACTAATAAGAATATTACTGATAAAGCAGGTTTATCACATATTACAATTTATCGTCATTTCAATAGTAAAGATGATATTATAAAGTATTATTTAAATAATATTACAAATACTTTTATAAAAACAAGCAAAATAGTATATACTCCAAATGACTTTTCAAGTTATATTATTAAATTATTTACTCATTTAGAAAAAAATAAAGATATTGCTATTTTGCTATATAAAGCTAATATGATACATTATTTAAAAGATGAATTTGATAGAATATTTTTAGCAAAAGCAAAAAACTGTAATGAAACATATTATTATGCTTTTATTTCTGGAGGTTTATATAACCTTTATTATTATTGGATTAAAAATAATTTTAAAGAAACACCTCAACAATTATCAAATATATTTAATAATTTCTATATTTCAAAAGGAGATAGCAATTAAACTATCTCCTCTATATATTGTAATTTGTATTATTTTATATCAAAACTTTCTGTCTTTAAATCACAATAATATCTACCACTTTTAGCAGTAAATTTTAAAACACAATAATCTGGATCAGTTACACCTTTTTTATAAAACAATGTATCGCCTGTTTTCCAAATCATATTTTTAGTTTCTTGGTCTGTTAATACTTCCATTGTTCCTTTTAACATAACACCGATATATTTAATTAGTCCCTTATGATAAAAGTATATACTAGCATTAGAATTTTTTTGATATTGCTTTACTCTCATAGATGAAGTATTAGTAGAAAAATAGAACTCTTTTAATCCATTTCTCTTTCTAGGTTTTAGCATAGCTTTTACATTAGGATAATTTTCATTATCAATAGAACATATAAAACTAACTTTTTGCTTATCAATAAATTTTTCTATTTTCTTTAAATCCATAAAACTTCATCTCACTTCCAAATTACTATTTGTTTAAGAGCATTATATCATAAACTTTAATTAAAGAATACCGTTTTATGATATATACATACCCTTATATATTCTTAAATAACTATATATAATATTAAATAATACTGTCTAGGAATTGTCTAGGAAAAACTTTTTTAAAAATCTACGTAATTATTGATATACAACAGATACATAAATTTAGTTTCTCCTAGACACTTTTTTTGTCTTGTCTAGGAAAAACGTTGTAATGCTGTATTCGTCTAAATAATTTTAAATAATCTTAAATGATAAAATGCCTATTTTGAGGCGTTTTGAGATACTACTAAATAATTTTGAATAAAAACAAAAAGTACTGAAAACCGCTGTTTTCAGTACTTTTATGGTCGAGGTGAACCTCGCTAATATCTTCAAAATTGCTATATTACTGGAATTCTAATTTGTAATTCTAACAATAAATCTAACAAAAACTATAATTTTAAATAATTATATATAATTTTGTATAAGTTGTAATATAATTTATTATTCTATAAAAAAGACAAATTGTAATTTATTTAATTAAATTTAATATTTTTTCTACATCTTTAAAAATTAAACTTTGCATAGTATCTTCATATTTTAAATAATTTACTTTTAATAATCGCTCTTTTATTATTGGTATAAGTTCTTTTTTATATTTGATTATATTTTCTAATGGTTTTATACATTGCCTTGAAGTAATTGGCTTTTCATCTTCAATATGTTCTAAAAATTTATCTATTATTGAATTTATTTTGTTATCAACATCCCATTTAGCATTGCTTGAAATTAAAACAATACCTCTTGTCCTTATATATGAATTTTTATTATCTAACATTTCTACAAATTTATCAAAATATTCATATACTTCATTATTTGTATAAGATATTTTCTCTAACTCTTTTAAACAACTATATGCTACTTTGTTATCTAAATTATATAAATTTTGTATTAAATCTTCCATAGTATATCTCACTTTCAAATTGTAATTTGTATATCTAATACTTTTTTATTAGTTTTGAAATTAATGCTTTACAAGTGTTCATTTGAATGCAAGCATAAAAATTATTAGTTACTTCTTTACCTTTCCCAATTGTTGTTGCATTATTTGCATCTTCTTCCGTTT